>NC_012483.1:687892-1375785 GCF_000022565.1 Acidobacterium capsulatum ATCC 51196 | reverse complement strand
AGCGGTGTCGAGGAGAAAGGCGAGGATCTTTGCCGTGCTCTCCTGCACTGTTTCGACGTTTGTGTGGCAGACGAGATGAGGTTGGCGAGGAATGTCGAACGGCGAAGAGATTCCCGTGAATTCTTTGATTGCGCCCTCGCGCGCGCGCCTGTAGAGCCCTTTGGGATCGCGCGATTCGCAGACCGCGAGCGGAGCATTGACGAAGACCTCGATGACATCCGGCAGCACACTGCGCATGAGCGACCGCATGTCATCTGTGGGACAGATCATCGCGACCAGGACCGTGGTCTCATGCGCGCACAGCATTTTGGCCAGCTCGGCGGTGCGCCGGATGTTTTCCATGCGGTCGGCAATCGAGAAGCATAAGTCTGAGGACAGGCCTTTGCGCAACTCATCGCCATCGAGGATTTGGACCTGCTCTCCTCGGGCGCGGAGAAACGCGGAGGCCGCGCGGCACAAGGTGGTCTTTCCGGAGCCGCTCAGGCCCGTCATCCATACGACTTTTCCTTTCTTCATCTTGCCATCTCCTGCTTGCTCTGGTGTGAGATCTGGAGTGTCATTGCATGACACCAGCGAGCCGGTTCCGGGGCGTCTGATGCCTGGTCAGGGAGGGCGTGGGCCGATGCAGAAGCTTGCTCTTCGATGCTGTGCATGGCCGGCGATCCTTCCTTAAAATTCCGCTTGAAGTCCAGGCGAGACTGGCCATGTTGCCTTTACGCTTGCGTCATTCCATCGCACCGTCTGCGCGGATTCGATGGCGATGGCCATTCGGATTGTTGGTGTAGGGAGAAAGAGTGCAAACTGCCAATCGGAAGTGCAGATTCCATGGGGAGCCTGGAATTTGATGGCGCCGGGATTTTCCAGGTCGAAGATGGCAGTGTCAAGGCGATCGGATATTCCGCATCCCAGTGCCTTGAAGAAGGCTTCTTTCAGCGTCCATAGCTGAAAAAAGCGGTCGCGATGTTCTATGGAGGGCAGCCTGTGGAGCGCGGCTGCCTCTGAGGCGCTGAAGTGCTGCGTGACAATATCCAGCACCTCGATTTCGCGATCGAGCCTCTCGACGTCTATGCCGATGCGGACCGGGGCAATGGCACAAGCGACAAACCCTCGGGTATGGGAGAGGCTGAACTCCATGGTGCCGCCGGATCGCTGGCTCTTATGAATGGATGGCTTGCCGAAGGGGTTTATCTCAAATTGCCAGGCGGCCGGTAAGTATGTAGGCCGGTATTGCGAGAGGGCATCGCGAAGCAGGCTGTGAGCAATGCTGTAGTCACGGCGATCCTCCGCGCGCAGAAAGCGGCTGGCCCGGGCGGACTCTTCCGGGGATAAGGTGAGGCGTTCCGATGGAATATCAGGGCCGTCTGCCGTCTGCCGGCACCAGAAAGGCACATCTATGACCGGCGAACGGGCCGCGATGGATTCGGTTTGGCTCTGAGGGCTCACGAATACCTTGCAAAGTCATGGTTGAGAGGTGAATGGCGCAGGCCAGTTCGATGAAAGGACCGTGCGGTCGAAGATAGGGAGATAAATTTACAGACTGTTTAGATAAATCTTAGTTTTTCTGTGTACATGAGTTAGTGGTGAAGCTATATTGGTCCGGTAAATTCATGGCAGGAGAATTATATGCCAGTATTTCGCTCTGGATTGCCAGAGAGGAGGCATATCTTGCGGAATTTCTTTGTTCGGGCGTGGTTGTCCGTGTGAAGGTTTCACGCCCGCATCCTATGTGAAGTTATCTAGCCACCCCTTGCAGCCGGGGCAGGAGAGTTATATGTCAACGCCGCCATCCGGATTTCCCACTGGGATTTCCATCTCGCAGCAGGATTTTGTCAATTGGGACTGGACCATCCAGGTGAAATCCCTGTGGACATGTGTGCCGAAGACCGCAGAGGATGTGGCCGCGGTGTGTAATTGGGCCGCCGCCAATGGTTACACAGTCCGTCCGGCAGGCATCAAGCACAACTGGTCTCCGCTTGCAGTCGTGGAGGGCACGTCGCCCAGCGCGAAGATTCTGATCGTAGATATGACGAAGAACCTGACCGCGGTAGAGAGCGTTACCGCAGCCACGGGAGGCGCCCCGGCACAGGTAAAAGTTCAGACCGGCTGCACGATGGACAACCTGATGCTGGCTCTGCAGAATGCTCCGGGCGGAACGGGTACGATCGGCTACAGCTTTCCGCACATTCCAGCGCCCGGACATATCACCGTCGGCGGCGTGCTGGCCATTGATGCCCATGGCACAGCCATTCCTTCGCCGCTCGAAGATCTGCCCACGGGATATGGCAGCATGAGCAATCGCATTCTGGCGTTCACGGCGGTTGTGTCGAATGCGCAGGGGCAGTATGAGTTGCAGACCTTTACCCGCGGTCAGGCGGATGGCAACGATACGCTCTTCCTCACTCACCTGGGCCGCGCCTTTCTAACGGACGTAACTCTGGCGGTGGTGCCCAACTTCTATCTTCGCTGCCAGAGCGATATGTCCATATCGTGGAAGAAGCTGTTCGCAGCTCCTTCGACGCCCGGTGAAGTGCCGAGGCATAGCATGCTGGACTATCTGAACCAGACCGGCCGGGTCGAGGCAATCTGGTATCCGTTCTCGGAGTATCCGTGGCTCAAGGTGTGGTCGTATTCGCCGACGCAGCCGCAGGGCTCGAAAGCAGTGACATCGGCTTATAACTATCCATTTTCCGACAGCTACCCGGACTGGATTACGCCCCTGTTCAAGTGCATTCTCGGCGTTCCGCTTGATGCCGCCGTGGATGGCGCCGTGGTGACGGACGGACTTCGCAAGTGGTTGCTGTCCCTGGGATCCTCTGTCGACCTGCGGTCGGAGAAAGGCATTTCCTGGCTGCGATGGATCGCGGAGGGCTGGCAGATTCTGGAAGATCTCATCCAGGCTTTCAAGACTGGATTAGGGCCGCAGCTCACGCCGCTCATGGGACAGTTGATGCAGTTGATATCTCAGATCGGGCTTCTGGTGGACGATGCTACAGATCTCTGGGGACCATCGGCCGATACGATGATCTACATCAAGGACACCACGCTGCGGGTGACGGCGAATGGCTATGCCATCAGCATGAAGAAGGAAAATGTGCAGCAGGCGATCAGCGTATTTGCCAACACCTTTACCAGTCTTCTGGAGAAGTACCAGAATCAGAACCAGTTCCCGATCAACTCGCCGCTCGAGATTCGTATCACCGGCCTGGATGATCCTGCGGCGATCGGCGTGACCGGTGCGAAAAGCCCTGCCATCTCAGCGCTGAATTATGACAAAGAAGCCATTGCGAATGGCTGGGACTGTGCACTTTGGCTCGACGTGCTGGATTTGCCGGGCACGGAGCACGCCAACAACTTCTATGTAGATTTGGAACAAGCTTTGCTGTCGAACCAGTGGTTCACTGGAGCGAACGGCCGTGTTCGTCCCGAATGGTCGAAGGGCTGGGCTTATACTGTGGCGGATGGCGCGTGGACAGACGAGCAGGTGATTCAGCGCTTCCAGTCCACTTTCTCCGGCTGGGACGATGAGGTGAGTGGGCTGAGCTCATTTGACGCGAAGAACATCTTTTCCAACACATTCCTTGCCAGCCTGATGAAGCCGCCAGTTTCCTAAAGACACAGACAGCGGCTGCCCATGCTCGCTTCATATCACTGCACATTGCAAGGCCCACCCCACGGTGGGCCTTGTGGCTCTTGGAACTACCACTGGCCAACGATGGGGTAGTTATGCGCCAGGGGCTTCTCGGGCATGACCTCCTCCATGACGTCGGAGTAGCCTTGCTCCTGGCCGGCGAGGTTGGGCTGGAAACAGTAACAGTGGAAGCGTCGTTGCAGAATCGTATTATTACGGTCGACGATGGCGGGGGGATTTTCGTTGAGGGCGATGAACTCATCAAAGAGAGTAGCGCGGACGCAGTAAGCATGTGCCGTGAGCGCTTCCACGCCGCGCACGATGTGCGGTGAGACTGCAATCGGCTCCACGAGGTGATAGCAGCCCAGGAAGAACATGTGCCAATCTTCGGGAAGCTCTGCCATGTACCCGGGGAAAAGATCGTTGAGCGCGGGGTCGAGGGTCACATCGTCCTCAAAGATGAGGACATTTTCGCAGCCCTCGCGCTTCGCCTGCTTTACGGCCGCGAGGTGGCTCATGGTGCAGGCATAGTCCTGCGGGCGAAGATGGCTCAGATGATCGGGAATCACGGCTGTCCGGGCATCGACGGCGGAGAGACGCTCTACATTGCTGATCCGATGCTCGGTGAATTTCTGCTGCACGGCCTGCCAGCGGTCCGGCCGCCGGTCGAGGTTAATGCAGATCTTCTTTGCGAAGAAGGTATCAATCGTGACGGGCATGACTGGTTCTTTCCAGGATCGCGTTGATGTGTGAGCTAAGAACGGAGACATGCGGCGGGAGCAGCATGGTGAGGTGATTGCCGGGCAGGTCAATCACTGCAACCGGCCTGCACGAAAATGCGGACCAGCCCCATGAAGAGTCGGCGCGGAGAGCTGCTACTTCGGCAGAGGGCGCATAGTCTTCCGCTCCGGACTCCGTAGCACGAAAGAGCGTGATCGGTATGGGAAGCGGCGCTGCCTCAGGTTGATAAGTTGTGCGAAAGTTGCTTTGGTAGACGCGGAGATAGGCGCGCAGCCGTCCTGTATCGGCACCGGCGAGCCAGTCGCTTTGCCGTGCGATGCGGTCGAGGATCAGCGTGAGCCGTTCCTCTTCATTGCGGTCTTCGAGATCTTGCCGCGAGAGATTCAGATCCGCGTGCAGAAATTCTCCGATTTCGTGGATGATCGCCAGGAGCCAGTCGATCTCCGTCCACGATTGCCAATATGGATGGCTGACCGAGGTGGGCGCAGTGGAGTCGAAGATCGCGAGCCACTCAACGGTGTTTCCTCGCGCGTTCAACAGACGAGCCATTTCGAGAGCGACTGACGATCCGAAGGAATGACCGGCGAGGGCGCACGGTCCGTCGCCAATGATAGGGAGGATGTTGGCGAGGTGATGAGCAGCAATGGCTTCGACGGTAGCGAGTGGTTCTGCCGCGTCATTCAGCCCCGGGGGCTCAAGGCCATAGATCGAGGGGCCGGCACGTAGCTGCTGAGCGAGGGCGTTGAAGTAGAGGACGTTGCCGCCTGCGCCTGGAAGTAGAAGGATGGGAGTGCCGGTGTGTCCAGAACGTATCTTCACGATGCCGTTCGTAGAGATGGCCGAAGAGTCGCGAAGTGTCACGGCGAGTTGTTCGACGGTCGGATTTTGAAAGAGCTGTGCAATCGGCAGGCGGCGCTGGAAGGTGATCTCAATCTGGTTCATCAGCCGCACCGCCATGATGGAGTGGCCGCCGAGGTCGAAGTAGTCATCGGTGATACCGACGCCCGTTCTATCCAAAACATCCTCCCAGATGGCGAGCAGCTTGCTCTCGATCTCATCTCGTGGAGTAACGCTCATGCGGCTGGGAGCAGACGTTTTAGGGGGAGTGGTTGTTTGCATTGGAGCGGCAGGCTCATGCATCGCAATCAAGTCCGCGCAGGTGATCTCCGGATGGAGAAGGTAACGCTCAAGCGTCCGGGAGATATCAGCAAAGATGCGATTTACGGTGCCGGGCTGCAAGCGCCGCGGATCCCACGCGATGCGCAGGTTGAGTTGCTGGCCGGGCGTGATGGTGATGGCCAACGGATAGTTGGTCTGGTCGAAAGTGCGGATGTCGCCGAGGGTGAGTCCGGAGTGATCGATGCCTGCTGGCGAGGCGACAGGATAATTTTCAAAGACAAAGAGGCTCTCAAAGAGTGGGGAGCCATTGGGTAGACCGCTCCACCGCTGCAGGTCGATGAGAGAGACGGCAGTGTGGTGGTCCATGGCAGCCTGCTCTGCCTGCAGGGTGTCGAGATAAGTATGGAAAGAGGAGGCTCCGTCGATACGGCAGCGCAGTGGCAGCGTGTGGATGAAGAGTCCTACCATCGCTTCCACGCCTGGGATGTGTGGTGGCCGTCCTGATACAGTGACTCCGAAGGTGACATCCTGAAGCCCTGAGGCGGCGCTAAGAATTAAGCTCCACGTGCCACGAAGCAGAGTGTTAAGGGTAAGGTGCTGCGTGCGAAGTTTTGCGGTGAGAGCAGAGGTGAATTCCGCTTCCAGCACAAGCGACTGTTCCTGCAGGGCAGAGAATTCGGAGGAAGAGGAGCGGTCTCCAGGAAGCGGCGTTGGCCGCCGCAGTCCCTGTAGATACTGTCGCCACCAGTTCTCATGGGTGCTTTCCGGTTGCAGCGCAAGCCAGTCGATATAGGTGCGATAAGGCGTAGGGGTGGCCCGCTCCGGAGGAGTGTTATTGCTTGCGATGGCGACGTAGTCTTCCAGGATCTCGCTCAACAGAATGGCCGTGCTCCATCCGTCCATGAGGATGTGGTGGGTTGTCCAGCAGAGGGTCCATCGCACTGGTGACCACTGGATGAGCAGGCAGCGGAACAGGGGCGCCGTCAGTAGATCGAAGCCAAGTTCACGCTCCTCAAGCAGTAGGTCTTCTAGTATCTTTTGGTGTTCGTCTGGATCGAGGTGCGTGCAGTCGAGCGTCTTCCAAGGCAGCTCTAATTCTGCGGCGATGACCTGAAGTGCTTGACGAAGGCCATCCCACATAAAACTGGTGCGCAGCACCTCATGCCGCTCCATGGCGCGCTTCCATGCCTGGCGTAAGGCCGCGGGATGGAATGCGCCCTCAATGGGGAAGCTGAATTGCAGGCAGTAGGCGGAGGGATCTCGATGGTAGAGGGAGTGGAAGAGCATGCCCTCTTGTAAGGGCGAAAGTGTGTAACTGTCGACGATGGCTGGCGAACTCTGAAGATGGATGGGAGGATGGCACAGAGCGATGAGCTGCTGCTGGAAGTTGCTCGCGAGCGCTTCGATTGCTGAGCGCTCCTGCAGGCGGCTGTTGTAATGCCACTCGACCTGCAGCCGGTTATTGCTGACGGCCGAGATAATTTCAAACAGATGAGAGCGCCGCGCCCGCAGCGAACGAAGAGGCGTGACTATTTCCGAGGCGGGTTTCCACTCTACGGTCTGCTGCAGTGCGGTATCTATTTGCCCGTGATAGTTGAAGAGGATGGGAGAGGGCTGCGAGTCACGGAAGGCGTTCGGCGCGGCAAGATACCGGAGGATCGGGTAATGGAATCCTTCTTCCGGAATCCGGCGGAGCTGTTCGCGAACCGAAGGCACTGAATCGCGGATCGAAGCAGAAACGGCCACACTGACTGAGACGGGATAGATCGTTGTGAACCAGCCTACTGTGCGGGAAAGATCGGTTTGTGGGTCCGATGCATGACGCCCATGCCGTTCCACGTCGAGTGTGACGCGAGAGTGGCCAGTGGTGCTGGCGACTCCCTGGGCCAAGGCCGCAACCAGGAGTTCCTGAATGCTCGCGTTATAGGTACGCGGTGCCTGGCGCAGCAGAGCCGCAGTGGCGTGTTCGTCGAGTTCAAAGCTGCAGGATGCTTCCTCCGAGACAAGATTTTTTTCTTGCGTGGGCCAGAGATTGCAGGAAGGAACCTGCTGCCAGAAGGAAACTTCATCCGCCAGGGAGGGAGATTTGGCGACATCGCGCAGATGAAGAGACCACTCCCGGAAAGAGGTGGCAGGCGGTGCAAGCGGTTGCTGGTGATAGGCGCGGTAGAGGTCTTCAAGAAGAATGCGCCAGGAGACACCATCGACTGCAAGGTGGTGAATGGTGAAAAAAAGCCGTGAGGGACTGCCGTCTGAGAATGTGAACAGACGCGCTGCCAGGAGAGGGCCATGGACAATATCGATTCTGGCTTCGGCAGCCTGTGTAAGCTGCTCCATCTCGCTGGGCGTGGCGAGAGTGTGGGTTTCAAAGTCAGGCGGCACTGTTGCGGCAGGAATGAACTGTTGCCAGCCGTCTTTGGCACGGTGAAATCGCAGTCTGAGGGCTGCATGACATTCGCAGAGTTGCAGCAGGGCCGTAGAAAGCCTTTCGGCATCAGTATTGGCCGGAACCTCTAAAAGAACCGATTGCGTAAAGAGCGAGGGTTCGGGGAGTTCCTGCTGAAAGAACCATAGCTGAATCGGGGTGAGCGGTGTTGGTCCGGTTGGATCTACATTGGAGCGAATTGCCGCATCGCCTGCGGCCGCGGCCAGCGTGGCAATGGTTTGATGCTGAAATATCTGCCGGGCTGTGATGTGCAGGCCCGCCTGGTTGGCGCGGGCCACCACCTGGAGGCCTAGGATGGAGTCTCCGCCTAACTCGAAAAAGTTTGCATGGACGTCTACAGCCGTGAGCTGAAGAACATCGCACCAGATAGAGGCGAGAATCTTCTCGCGCGGAGTGGAGGCTGGTTGAGCTTGGATCGGAACTGCTGCTGCGGCGGTGGGCTCTGGAAGAGCCTTGCGATTGATCTTTCCATTGGGCAGCAGTGGCAGGTACTGGAGGATCACAAAGGCCGCCGGCACCATGTAGGCGGGCAGAGTGTCCTTGAGAAAAGCGCGCAGTTCCTCGGCCAAGGAGGGACTCGCGCTGGTGGCGATGTAGGCCACCAGGCGTGTGATGGCGGCTTCGGTCTTTGCCACGACGACACAATCGCGGACCTGGGGATGAGTGCGCAGAGTTTCTTCGATCTCTCCAAGCTCGATGCGGAAGCCTCGGACCTTTACCTGATGATCGAGACGGCCGAGAAACTCGATGACGCCATCGCTGGTGAAGCGTGCAAGATCGCCTGTGCGGTAAAGCCGGGCCTGCGGGTCGCCGCCGAGATGGTCTGGAATGAACTTGGCCGCTGTGAGTTCGGGGGCGGCGAAGTATCCCTGACCAACAGGGGTTCCTCCGATGAGCAACTCCCCGGGCACTCCGATGGGCGTAGGCTGCAGGGCTTTGTCTACGATGTAAATCTGCGTATTTGCAATGGGGCGGCCGATGGGCACGGTGCGCCTGGTCTCGCCAGGGCGGCACTGCCAGAAGGTAACGTCAATGGCGGCCTCTGTTGGTCCATATAAGTTATGCAGTTCCGCGGGGATAACGTCGAAGAACTTTTGTTGCAGATCGAGAGGCAGAGCCTCTCCGCTACAGATGACGCGCTTCAGCGAGGTGCAGCCGCCAGCCCCCGGTTCTTCCAGGAAAGCGCGCAGCATGGAGGGAACAAAATGAAGGGTAGTCACTTGTGCCTTGCCAATGAGATCGACGAGGTAGTCGCTCTCGCGGTGGCCGCCGGGTTTCGCGAAGACAATGCTGGCTCCAGCCAGGAGCGGCCAAAAGAATTCCCACACCGACACATCAAAACTGAAGGGTGTTTTCTGCAGAATGACGTCCTCGGAGGTAAGGCGATAGGCACTCTGCATCCAAAGCAGACGGTTTGTCAGCGCACGATGTGAGTTGAGCGCACCCTTCGGTTGCCCGGTAGAGCCGGAGGTGTAGATCATGTAGGCCGTGTGATCCGGACCTACGGCGGGCGACGGATTCTGCGCGAAGGCAAGGTTGGGAGGCTCCGGCGACAGAAGGATGAGCTGGGCTGCGGAGGGTGGCAGCGCAGGCGCAATGTGGGGTTGCGTGAGCAGCAAGGATACCTGGGAGTTTCGGAGCATGAAGCTCAGCCGTTCGCCCGGGTACTCGGGGTCGATGGGAACGTAGGCTCCGCCAGCCTTCAGAATGGCGAGAAGAGCGACGATCATTTCGAGAGAGCGCTCCATCGCGACGCCGACCAGTGTTCCCGGGGCGACTCCAAGTGCGAGAAGCTGCCGGGCCACCTTGTTGCTTCGGAGGTTCAGCTCGCCGTAGGTAAGTGATATGTCCTCAAGGGTGACTGCCACGGCGTTCGGCTGTTCTTTCGCATGCTGCTCGAAGAGAGAGTGAACAGGAGTACTGGGGAAATCGGCTTGCGTCTGGTTCCAGCTACGGGTGACCAAAATACGTTCTTCCGGCGAGAGCATCGGCAAGGTGTCGATGGGGGCATTCGGGTCTGCGGCAATGCCGGCGAGCAGAGTCCTGAGATGGGCCGCCATACGTTTGATGGTGGAGCGTTCGAAAATTGCGGTGTTGAACTCAAGCGTGCCTTCGATATCGCTGCCGCTGTCCTGCATGTACAGGGTCAAGTCGAATTTCGCGGTCTGTGTGCCGAGAGGGAGTGAAGAGACTGTGAGGCCGGGGATGATGGCGGCTGTTGGCGGTTCGGTCTCATAGGCGAACATGACCTGAAAGACAGGAGTGCGGCTGAGGTTGCGCTCCGGCTGAAGTGCATCGACAATTTGCTCGAAGGGAACCTGCTGGCGGGCGTAGCCTTCGAGCGCGACCTGCTTCACTTTTGCGAGAAGATCGCGGAAAGTGTCGTTTGCCTCCAGAACGATGCGGAATGCCACGGTATTGACGAAGAATCCGATGAGCGGTTCCGACTCCGGCGCGGTACGATTCGCGACCGGGGATCCGATCACAATGTCCTGCTGGTTGCTGTAGCGCGATAGCAGGAGCGCGTAGGCCGAAAGCAGCAGCATGAAGGGTGTTGCGCCACTTGCCTGCGCGAGGGATCGCAGCGGCCGCATGACTTCGGCATCGAGGTGGAAGGTGACCGCGTCGCCAGCAAAGGTCTGGATTTGAGGCCGGGGATGATCGAGGGGGAGTTCGATCTGTCCTGGTGCTCCCCGGAGTGCTGCCGTCTGTGCCTCTAACTGCTGTTGTATCGCCGGTGATAGAAGCTGCTCGCGTTCCCATCGCGCATAGTCGGCGTATTGAATAGTGAGATCGGGGAGTTGGACTCCTTGATAGAAGCTGGTGATTTCTCGAATAAGGATGCCGGAGGACCATGCGTCCGAAATTATGTGGTGCATCGCGAGTCCGAGAATATGCAAGCCCGGCTGGACCCGGTAGAGCACCGCACGGAAAAGTGGACCGCGGGCGAGATCGAAGGGCTGTTCGGCGAAGGCTTGGAAGTGTACCGTCGCGTCCTGCTCGGATGACGCTTCAAGCAGGGGAAGGCTGACCGGGATGTATGGCTTGATCTCTTGCGATGGAAGACCATTGAGTTCTGGAAATGCAGTGCGCAGAATCTCATGCCGCCGCACCACCTGGGAGAGCGCGGCCTCGATGCGTTCATGCTCAAGCGCGCCTTCGATGCGGAGGGCACTCGAGAGGTGGTAGGCCGAGGTTTCTTCAAGCTGTGACAGAAACCAAAGCCTCTGCTGCGAAAACGAGAGCGGCAGAGGAGCGGTTCGCGGCGCCGGAGGAATGAGGCGCGCTGCCGGGGCTACCTCTGGCTGCTGCGCAGAGTCAATCAGGCAGGAGATGGCAACAATCGTTTGCAGTTCGAAGATGTCATCAATGGAGATCTCAAAGCGGAATGCACTCCAGATGCGCGAGACGATCTGAACGGAGAGCAGAGAGTCGCCGCCGAGATCGAAGAACTTGTCTTCGATTGAGATGTCGGGTGTATCGAATGTCTCGCGCCAGATGCCGAGCAGACTCTCCTGAGTCGCCGTTATTTGCGTGGGGGATTTCTCCACGGCTGCCGGCTGGAAGTGCTGCAACGCAGTGCGATCGATCTTTCCATTGGTGTTGAGCGGAAGGGTCTGGAGGACATGGACTTCAGAGGGCACCATGTAGTCGGGCAGACTTTGGGCCAGCCATTCGCGGAGCATTTGCGCAGAGAAGTCTGCAAGGAGCGTGGTGAAAGCAATGAGCTTGCCGGTTCCATGCGAGTCGCGGCGATAAACAACGGCGGCCGCGCAGACCTGAGGATGGCTAGAGAGAATGCCTTCAATTTCTCCGAGTTCGACGCGGTATCCCCGAATCTTTACTTGTGAATCTGTTCGGCCGAAGCACTGGATCAGGCCCTCCGGAAGCCAGCGGCCGATATCTCCGGTGCGATAGAGGCGATCCCCGCCAGGCAAAGGGCTCGTGATGAATCTGTCCGCTGTAATGTCGGGGCGGTTGTGATATCCGCGGGCGAGACCATCGCCCGCGATGTAGATTTCACCTCGCACTCCCAGGGGGACAGGCTTGCTGTCTTCATCGAGAATCGCCACACGCGTGTTGGTGATGGGGCGCCCGATGAGAACGGCTGGCACATCATCTTCCACACGCCAGACAATGCAGCCAACCGTGGCTTCTGTGGGACCGTATTCGTTATAGATATCGATACTCCGGTCAATCCTGCGGAGCACGGCGATGTGATGGGGCGTGAGTTCTTCCCCGCCCACAATAATCTTGCGGATGGTGGACGGAGCCACGTCCATAAACTCAAGCAGGCTCACGTGCGATGGTGTCAGCTTGAGGGTATCGATACCGCTGCCGGGCTCGAACGCATGCTCAAGGATGGCCTGAATGTTCTGTGACTGCGGATAAATGCGCAGAGATTTGCCGCGCACCAGCGGGCAAAAGAGGTTGGTGAGCGTGAAGTCGAAACTGAGAGAACTGTAGAGCCCGAAGCTGCCGGTCTCCGGCTTGTCTGTGAAGTAATAGTCGCACGCCCACCGTATGTAGTGAGAGAGATTGCGGTGTTCGAGCAGGACTCCTTTGGGCTTTCCTGTCGAACCGGAGGTGTAAATGACGTATGCGAGATGATGGGATGCGATGGCCTGATGGGGGTGGTCAGGTTCCGGCTGCCAGCCGGGGAGCGTCTGGTCGAGAAAGAGGATCTGGCCTGCGAAATCAAACCAGCGGTTCATCTTGTCTGACTGGGTGAGCAGGAGCGGCAGCGCGGTATCGTTGAGGATGTCGCGGATGCGGCTTACCGGATAGGAACTGTCAATGGGCACGAAAGCTGCGCCTGCCTTGAGAATGCCAAGGACGGCGACGATCATCGCCTCGGAGCGATCGAGCATGACTCCAACCATGGACTCGGGGCCAAGGGCATACTCTTCACGGAGACGGCGGGCCAGCGCGTTCGCCTTGCCATTGAGTTTGGCATAGGTGATGACGCGATCCTCCAGCAGAAGCGCCGGCTGATCGGGAGTGCGAGCCGCTTGCGCTTCGAACATCTCGACGACCGTCTCTGAGCTTCGAGTGAGAGTTGGGCCTTCGCTGAAGTTGGAGAGAGACAGCCACTCGCGGGCGGACAGAGCCTTGAAGTTCTTGAGCGGTTGCTCGAAGTCTTCCAATTGCGTCAGGATATCGGCCAGGCCGTCTGCAAGACCTTCGACGAGGAAGGCTTCGACCGGTTCGGAAAAAGCGATCTCAACCTCTCCCTGGTCCAGCGCGGTGCAGATGCGAAGAGACGCGGAGGTATCCGGGGTCGAGGGGTCATGAATCCGGTTATCGTGCAGGGTAACAAGAAATGGAGCGTGGGCGTGCTGTTCGCCGCAGGCTATGGAGGGGGCGTTATACGCCTCTTCGAGCATGGCTCCGATGTGTTCAAGAAATTCTCCCAGCTCTTTGACGGGGTCAATTTCTACCATAAGAGTTACAAATTCACCGGAAGCACCGGAAGCACCGGAAGCACCCGGAGTACCGGAGAGCGCCGGCATTTGGAAGAGAATCGCCGATGCGCGGAAGTGCTTCCAGATCAGGAGCGCAAGAGCTGCCGTGACCAGGGCAAGCTCTCCCAGTTCGTTTTCGGCGATGCGGCCGAGCAGGGAGCGTGACGCGGCAGAGAGATGGACGCTGCGAGCATCCGTCTGCCTGCTGGGGGCGGCGTTCAGGAGACTATGGAATGGCAAAGATCGGCTCCGTGAAGTGTCTCTTTCATGCAAAATAGCCGCTCGGCCTTGATGTTCTTTTCGGCGCAGTACTCCAGCAGCTTGTTGGATTCGGTGATGGGCAGTGATTCGGCGGTGTACTGAATGGCCATGATGTGGTGCAGCCATGGTTCCTGACCCATGGCGTATACATAGACCTCTTTGGGGTGAAAGAGATCGACGAGTTGGCGGGCGCGATCGAAGTTGCTGCCGGAGAGCGTGCGGGAGCGGTCCTGGTCGCGCGGTAGAGGCTTATCGAGCAGCGGACCATAGAGCCATGAGAGCGGAGCACCGTCACACTCCATGCCCAGGAAAAGAACGTCTATATCGCCCGTCTGCTCATGGACGCGGCGGTAAATCTCAATGTCCACCGCGCAGGAGTCCGCGGCAAAGATTGTGGACCAGCCATCCACTGCGATGTGATGGCAGAGTTTGGTGCGGATATCCAGGTCTGCATGCTCACCGAGGAACGGGAGCGCGGTGAGCACGCCGCCACCGTGCAGGGGCAGAGATTCCATCTCTTCGAGTTCAAGGACGCTTGGAAATCCCAGCGCCTGCAAGGTCAGCTTGAGGCTGGGATCCTGCAGTTGCCCGGTGCCGTTGCGAGGCACAATCACGGTGCCGATCATATGACGCAGTTGCAGCAAGGTCTCGATGAGCACATGGTCCTGATGATTGTGGGTGATCACCACGTAGTCGATGTGAGGAGGCAGGTCCTCATAGGTGTAGCGGGAGTTGGCGCCACGGTATGGGAAGCTGACCACGGGATCAGACAGGATGCTGATGCCTTGCGTCTCCAGCAGCAGGCAGGCATGGCCGAAGTAGCGGATGCGGGCGCCTTCGCCCTCGAACCGCTGCCGCTGCGGCGGCGGCTCCTCGGAGAAGAAGCTGCGAAAGGTTTCTCTTTGCACAGGGGGGATGCGGAGTTTTTCGGCAATTTCTTGCACCGGGCCGCGTTCGTAGCGCGTGCGAAACAGGCGGTCGAGTTCGGGCGAGTCAAACGGCATGCGGACGATCACAGAAGAGGCATCTGCGAGACGTGGCGTGCTGAGCACAAAGGGCCGGTTATCATTCTGCGTTGCGTGAATGTGCAGGCTTTGCGCGCTGCGGTCGTAATAGCGGCTGCGATACAGCAGCGATTCGAAGAATCGGAATCCAGGGTTGTTTCGCAGGTCGTAATAGATCTCAACATATCCGCGCAGAGGGGCAGGAATGCGTGCGTACAGACTATCGAGCGATGCTCCCCTGGCTTCTGCCGAAAGCATTTGGCTGAGCTCATGGACAGCTGCGGCGAATTCGAGCATATGGCTCTGTGCATTGCGGGTTTGCTCGATGAGCTGCCGAACCTCGGGGCTGCGATCCGTGTCGTAATCGACGAAGGGACCTCCAAGCATGCGAGGGTTTTTTACAGCAGCGGCATGCACGTGGGGAGCCTGGACATAAGACTGCATGATCTTCAGGTGGCGGCCTGCGATGTTCATCGCACAGGTCGCGGGCGAGATCAGATGCGGCCAGGCATACCAGCCGGAGACGAGTGGTTCGGCGACGATATCTCCGCGCAGATAAAGGTGATCGTCCATCATTATGGCTCCAGGAGAGTGGGCGCGGTGGCGGCCGGCTTCAGGCGCAGCCCTACGCGAACCTTTTGCTGTGGAACAGAGGACTTGGGGCGAAGCGGAATGCGATCAATTGGCAGATCCGGGGTATCGACGCATGCTTGTTGAATGTCCATGAGCCGGTCACGCATCGTGCGGATGGTTTCTTCGCGAAAGATGCCGGTGTTGTATTGGAGCGAGATGTGAAGCTCGTCCGCATCTTCCACCGCATGGAACGAGAGGTCGAATTTGGAAGATGTGTCATCCTGCGCAAGCACGCTAACGGTAAGATCGCGATTGTCTTCGAGATCGGCAATGTAGTCCACCTGAACATCAAAGAGCGGCGCTCGGCCCGGAGTGGAGCGTAGCTTCAATTCTTCGAGCAGGAGATCAAAAGGATAAGCAGCGTGTAGCTGTGCCTGGGTCGAGGCCAGAATGACCGTGCCGATGGCTTGCTCGATGGAGCCATCCGCTGGCATTTGCACACGCAGCACGACCGGGTTGACGAAGACACCAATCTGACCCGCGAGTTGCGGATGGTCGCGCTCCGCAGAGACGGTTCCGAGCACGAGATCGCGGCTTCCACTTTCCTGAGACAGAAGGATGCAGATGGAGCAGAGGACGACGTGATAGAGGGAGGTATGGTGGCGGCGAGCGAGTTCGCGTAACGCAGCGGTTTTTGACGCGTCTAAGTCGAGCGTCAGACTGCGTCCATGATGGGTGGGGCGCGACGGCCGTGTGTGGTCGAGCGGCAGTTGCAGACGCGGAGCATCCTGAAGATGATTCCTCCAGAACTCGCGGTGGAGATGCATCGTGTGGATCTGCTCGTTGTGCCACGCCGCGTAATCGCGGTACTGAATAGGGAGTGGGGTGAGAACAAGTCCTCGATACAGTGCCCGGAGGTCCCGCGTGAGCACCGTCATTGACCAGGCATCGGCGATGATGTGGTGAAGGGTGAGAAGCAGGACATGAGTGGATGACCCGATCTTCAGGATTGCAGCGCGGAAGAGCGGTCCCTGGGTCAGATCGAAAGGCTGTTGAGCTTCCCGTTGTAGCGACTCGTCCAGATTGCCATCGAGGACGAGATGCCGTACCTGAAAACCTATATCAACGCGGGAGAGGATTCTTTGTTGAAGCGCTCCCTGAACGAGGCCGAAGACGGTGCGCAGACTCTCGTGCCGATCGACGAGCTGTTCGAGTGCGGAAGCCAGCCGGGTAGCATCGATTTCGCCTTCTATCTGCAATGCTGCGGACATGTTGTACGTCGAGATGCCTGAGTTGCGGCTGGCGAGCCAGATTCGCTTTTGCGCGCGTGAGACCGGATGCCACGGCTGCAGTGGTAGCGCAGGTATCTCCTGACTGCGTGCCGGGGCTGCGTGGGAAAGCTTTTCCGCAAGTGTGCGAGGGGTGGGTGAGGTGAAAATATCGGCAATCGATATCTCGAATCCAAGCTCTCGGCGGACGCGGCCGGCCAACAGCATAGCCTTCAGGCTGTGGCCGCCGATGTCGAAAAAATTGTCCTCCATAGCCACAGCAGAGCGTTGGAGTGTTTCGGCGAAGATGCGTGCGAGCGCCGCTTCTGCCGGCGTGCGCGGTATAGAGGTCGCGGTCGGGACAATCTCAGCGTGTTGCGGACGAGGAAGTGCAGCGCGGTGGATCTTTCCATTCGGAGTCACCGGCATCTCGTCCAGCAACATGACGAAGTCCGGCACCATGTATGCGGGAAGCCGTTCTGCCAATGCCGCGCGCACGGTCGCTGGCGTCCAGCCCTTTCCTGTGGCGTATGCGTGCAAGCACTTTGCGGTATCGCCGTGCGCGACGACGACCGCCTGCGATATGCCATCCAGGCTTGTGAGGGTGGATTCGATCTCGCCAAGCTCGATGCGATATCCCCGAATCTTAACCTGGAAATCGCGGCGGCCAAAGAATAGGATGTTGCCGTCCGGAGCAAAGCACCCGAGATCTCCGGTGTGATACATGCGGACCCCCGGCTCTTGCGAGATTGGATCGTCCTCGAAGACGGCGCGTGTGCGTGCATCGTCGAAGAGGTATCCCCGTCCCACGCCGACTCCTGCCACGCAGATCTCTCCCTTCACGCCAATCGGACAGAGGTTCTTATGCGCATCGAGAATGTAGAGCCGGAGGTTTTGTATCGGCTTGCCGAGAGGGATGGAGGGCAGTGCCGGCGCGCTCTGCATGACGTAGTGCGCAATTGAGTCCGATGCCTCGGTCGGCCCGTAGGTATTGAGCAGCGGCACCCCAGGATTGAGGGCAAACCACGCGTGGACATGCGCGGGCTGCAGAACTTCGCCGATTGCGAGGAGATATCGTAGCGTCGGGAAGGTAGTGCATGCTTGCTGCTTGAGCTCGTCAAGAAATGTGGCCAGATAGGTGGGCACGAACTGCATAGCAGTGACGTCATCACGCCGTAGGGAATCGATGAGCGAGGATGGCTCCAGAACGACCGCGTCTGGATAAATGATGGTCTGGCCTCCCACGGCCAGAGATGCAAAGGACTGCCAGACGGAGATGTCGGAGCAGTGAGAGGCCGTTTGCGCAATGACGCTATCGCAATCGAGTTGCAGCCGGCGCGTCATGGCGAGAATGTGGTTGAGCATGCCGCGCTGCTCGACCATGGCCCCCTTCGGATGACCAGTGGAGCCGGAGGTGAAGATCACATAACTGACATCTTCGGGACGGCAGAGTGGGGTAAAGGCTTCGTCCTCGCCGGCTGTGTCGAAGAGATCGCTGTCCTCCTTTACGACCAGCGAAGGCTTTGCGGCGGAGAGAATCATCTGGATGCGATGCTCGGGGTAACCGGGATCGACCGGCACGTAGGCCGCACCGCATTTCCAGATTGCCAGAATGGTTTCGATCATCGCCACGGAGCGAGGCATCTGCAGAGCAATCCGGTCGCCGGGCCGGATGCTGTGACGGTTGGCCAGCTTACTGGCGATACGGTCTGCGTGCTGTATCAGTTCTCCATAGCTGCGGGTGACCTCGCCACAGCGGACGGCGGTTCTCGCGGAGTTCTGATGTGCCATGGATTCGATGCGTTCCACAAGGGTTTTGTCCGGGAAGGCAGGCGCTGCCGTGTCGTTCCACTCATGGAGGATTTGTTGCTCCTCGTGAGCCGTGAGAATCGGTAGCGTGGTGATCGGAGTCTCGGACGAAGCCGTAAAGCTGGCGAGAAGTGTCTCGAAGTGTCCAAGCATGCGGGTCACCGTCTCGCGGTCAAAGCGTGCGTTGTAAAACAAGGCGCGCAGAGAGAGTTGTGCGCCTGGAGTGACCACGAGCGAGAGCGGATAGTTATTAGGATCAAATGCCTGTGTCTCGCGGATCCGGATGCCTGCGAGTGACTCCCCCATGGCGTCTTCGAGGGGATAGTTCTGGAAGATGAGCAGGCTCTCGAAAAGAGGAGAAGTGGAGGGTACGCCGCTGCGCTTTTGGATTTCGGCAAGAGGGTAGTACGAGAACTCATTCTGTTGGGAGAGGTTCGATTGGTGCTTCTGCAGCCACGGACGCAGCGGCTCCGCGGTGACAGTACAGCGAACCGGCAGCGCATTGATGAACAGTCCCACCATGCTGTCTGCCTCATGAAGCGACTCGGGGCGCCCGGAGACGATGGTGCCGAATACGACGTCGGGCTCTCCACTGTAGCGATGAAGCAGAAGAGCCCAGGCCGCAGCGGCGAGTGTGTTGAGAGTGATGCCCTGCTCCTGCGCGAAGTCTCTGAGCTGTGTAGTCGCGGCAGCGGAGATCAGAATCTCTGCCTCTTCGTACACGCCGGCTCCGGCGATCCCTGTCAACTCGGCAGGCCCAAGGGGTAAAGGGGTTGGGAGAGTGAAGCTCGCGAGACGGTTGGTCCAGAACTCTTCTGCCGCGGGGAGATCCTGCGACTGCAGCCAGGCGATGTAGTCACGGAATGGTGGCGGCGTGGAATGGGCGAGATAGGCATAGGCCGCGATGACGTCGCGCATCACCAGTCCTGTGCTCCAGCCATCGAGCACGATGTGATGCTGGCACCAGTTGAAGCGCCAGGCTGCTTCTCCCACACGGTGAAGGCTCAACCGCAGCAACGGTGCATGCGTGAGGTCAAAGTGGTGAGAGCGTTCCTGCGTGAGGTGGCATTGCCAGGCTGCGGCAGCCTCGGCCTCTGGCAGGTGGCTATGGTCTTCGAGATGCCAGGGAATACCGGCATGGCGATGCACCACCTGGACGGGAACCTCAAGGCCGTCGAAGTGGAACGAAGTGCGCAGAACCTGGTGACGCCGTACCACGTCGGCCCATGCTTGTTGGAAACGCTCTACGTCGAGGTTGCCTTCGATGAGGCAACTGAAGTTGTTGATATACGCTCCGGCATCCGGCTCATGGATGCTATGGAAGAGCATCCCCTGCTGTGTGGGAGTGAGAGTGTAGATGTCTTCGACATCGGAGGGTGCTCGTGCGGTGAGCGTGTCGAGCGATGTCTGAGAGAGGGATGCCAGAGGGAAGTCAGAGGGGGTGAAGCCAAGCGTGGGTGCGGCGGAGCAGTGCTCAATCAGATCGGCCAGGACAGACGCATAGCTGTGAGCGAGAGTGCGAATGGTGGCCTGGTGATGCAGGTGACGGCTGAACTCCCAGACCATCTGGAGCCGGCTGCCGGTGACATAGCAATTGAGTGTAAGGGGATACTCGCGAAGTTGATTGGGGTTTTGGCCTCTACCGCTGCTCTCCGCAGCGAGCTTCCACTCGAACGAGGCCGGAAAGAGCTGGTCAGTTTGTCCCAGGTAGTTGAAGAGGATGTGCGGAGTGGGTATCGTCGTGCCAAGCGAGTGGCGCAACAGGCCGTAGCTGAGGCCACCGTCGGGGACGCGGCGCAGTGTTTCCTTCACCGATTTGAGAACGCTGGCCAGACCGCTGTTTTCCTGTAGAGGAAAGATGACGGGGTAAATTGAAGTGAACCATCCGATGGTTCGGGTGATGTCCAGGCCCTGCACCAGTTCGTTACGCCCATGCGCTTCAAGATCGACGGCAATGTTCGTAGCGCCCGTCCAGTTTTGCATTGCAATCGAAAGTGCCGTCAGCAGGAGGTCGTTGATGTGTGCGCGATACGCCTGAGGGGCGGTCGTAAGCAGCGCTGTGGTGAGCCGCTCGTCCAGAGTGGTGCGGATTTCTTCCGCAGATGAGACAAGATTGGGGCCAGCGGGTGGTTGAAGATCGATGGGCAGCTCCGGCACAGGCAGTTCTGCAAGCGAATTCCAGTACGCTCGGTCAGCTTCAACATCTCCGGAGTTCGTCAGCCTCTCCAGACCTCTGGCAAAGGAAGCCCATGCTGCTGCTGGTGGGGAACTCGCCATCTGCTTGTAGTTGCTGTAGAGAGTTTCCAGAAAGATACCCCAGGAGACGCCATCGATAACCAGATGATGCGCGACCAACAGAAGACGAGCAGTTGCATCGCCGGGGATGCGAAAGAAATCAGCCCGAGCCAGAGGACCGTGCGTGATGTCCAGGCTGGCATGCGCTTCGTCTATAGCTCGTGAGAGTTCGCTGCTTGCTGTTTCATGGACGGCGAGTGGAATATCCGCATCTGGGACGATCTCCTGACGCCATCCGTCCGAGGTCTTATGGAAGCGTAGCCGGAAAGCATCGTGGAGTTGTGCGGTGCTGTACAGAGCATTTTGCAAGAGTGCGATGTCGAGATCGACGGGCACCTCCAGCAGCACAGACTGGTTGTACTGGTTCTGGTCGTACTTGCGTAGAGCGAAGAACCTCTCTTGAATCGGAGCGAGAGGAATGGAACCCGTGGGAGCCACAGGCTCAACGGCCTGAGGTTCCAGGGGAATTGCCACTGCAGACAGATCCGCGACGGTCGGATACTGGAAGATTTGCCGTGTCGTAATCTTGAGCCCGGCACGTGCGGCTAGCGCCACGATGCGCATGCTGAGGATCGAATCACCTCCAAGCGCGAAGATGTTGTCGTGGATGCCGGGCGGATCGATGCCGAGTGCCTCTCCGCATGCCGCGCATAGGGCGGCTTCGACAGTATTCCGCGGCGGTGAGCTGACTTGTTCTTCCATGAGCCGGGCTACGCCGGGAGCAGGTAGCGCTGGCCGGTCGATTTTTCCGTTGCGAGTGAGTGGCAGTTGCTCCAGCACGATGTAGATGGCGGGCACCATGTACTCCGGCAGTCTCAGGCGCAGGAAGGCGGCGATTTCTTCGCCCGGCAGAGCCGCTTCACGAAAGACCACATAGGCGCAAAGCATGGCCTGGCCATCTCTGCCACGGTGAGCTACCACCACCGCCTCGCGAATCTGCCGCAGCTTGCGGAGTTCGGTCTCAATCTCCCCCAACTCGATACGGTAGCCGCGAATCTTTACCTGATGGTCTTTGCGTCCGGCGAGCGAAAGCACGCCATTCGGCAGCATGCACCCGATGTCGCCGGTGCGGTACATGCGGACGCCGCGATGCTCATGAAACGGGTCGTCGCGAAATACAGACTTCGTCTGCGCTTCGTTGCCTAAATATCCACGGCCAACGCCGATACCCGAGACGCAGATCTCTCCGTTAACACCGGGCGGGCAAAGATTCATCTGCTCGTCGACGACGTAGATGCGAAGATTCTGAATCGGCCGGCCCAGCGGGATGGAGGCCTCCTCCGCCGCTTGGGTCATGAAGTGGTGCGTGATGTCGTCCGATGCCTCTGTCGGACCGTAGGCATTGACGAGTGGGATCTCAGGAAAGCGATGGAACCATGCCTCCACCAGAAGCGGACTGACAATCTCTCCGGTGACGAGCATGTAGCGAAGATGTCTGAGCGTGTCAGGCCGGGATGAGAGCTGTTCCAGCAGCAACGCGAGGTAGGAGGGGACAACCTCAAGGATGTTGACGCGGGTGGACTCGATGCAGGAGAGAACGTTTGGAATGTCGTGGACAAAATCATTGCCGAGGATGACCGTGCAGCCGCCGGCCAGCGGTGCAGCAAAGAATTGCCAGACTGAAATGTCGAAGCAGTGAGAGGCGTTCTGCGCAATGACCGAGGTGGAGTCGAGCGAGAGGTCGTCCACTTTGGCGAGCATGTGATTCAGCATGCCGGCGTGCTCGACCATCGCTCCCTTGGGCATGCCCGTAGAGCCTGAAGTGTAGATCACATAAGCGAGGCTTTCGGAAGAGATGGGCCGCAGAAGGTCGCTTTCATCGCCTTCGACGCGATCCTCAAGATCGATGACAGGAGCGATGGACTGGAAGCCGCTGGCAAGAAAATCGCTGGTGGTGAGAAGCAGCTTTGCTTGTGAATCCGCGAGGATGGTGCGGATGCGTTCGGCCGGGTACTCCGGATCGATGGGGACATAGGCTGCTCCGCACTTCCATATCGCGAGGATGGCCTCCATCATGCGTTCGGATCGCGGCGCGAGAATGGCGACGAGGTCGTCCGGCTGAAGAGGAGTGGTCGTCAAGAGTTGGCGCGCCCGGCGGTTGGCGCGCGCGTTCCACTCACCGATGGATAGGACTCTGCCATCGCATGCAACTGCGGGCCTCTTGGGATGCGCGGCAGCATTCTCTTCGAGGCGATGAACGAGTGTGCGGGAAGCATCGAAAGGAGCGTCCTTGCCGCGAGCATTTTGCAGCACTTGTTCGCGCTCCGGTGCAGTCAGCAGTGAAAATCGCCCGATGGTTTTCGAGGGCTCGCTGACAAACTGTTCCAGCAGAGCGCCGAAGTGACCGAGCATGCGCTGCATGGTTTCGCGCTCAAAGCGCTCAGGATCGTAGGCAAGATCGGCCTCCCATTGTGACTTCGCGGTGACCTGAAGCTCTAGGGAAACATCGGCGCGGTCGTAGATCTGCACCTGGTCGATGTGAATGCCGTGAGCGCCCTCAACCAGGGAGTGGTCTAGGGGGTAATTCATGAAGATAACGTTGCTCTCAAACAACGGAGTGGCTGGAGGCACTTCGCTCCAACGCTGGATATCCGACAGTGGGGCATATTCAAACTGGCTGCGAGCTGCCTGCCGGGCCTGGATCATCCGGAGCCAGGGAACCAAGAGCTGGCGGGGATCGACTCGTACCCGGACTGGCACCGTATTGATGAAGAGTCCGAGCATCGTCTCCACATCGGGTAGCTCAGAGGGACGCCCAGCAACGGTTGTGCCGAAAACCACATCGGTCTCCCCCGCGTAGCGCGCGAGCAGGATTGCCCATGCACCTTGCACGATTGTGTTGGGAGTGAGGCGATGCTCTCTGCAGAACTCTTTCAGGCGTGTGCTGAGCTCTTGCGAGAGATTTGAGTGAAGCTGCTCGGTTGCCGCGCCAAAGTCAGATGCTGCAGGCCTTGCGGCGAGGATGCGCGTGGGTGAGTCGAACCCTTCGAGGTAGCGGGTCCAGAACTGCCGGGCGCCGTCGATATCCTGACGGCCCAGCCAATCGATGTAATCGCGATAAGGAGGAGCGGTACGCAGAGTGAGCGGAGCGCCGTGGGTGAGATGAGCATAGTGGGCGAACACCTCCTCCATCACAAGAGAAAGGCACCAGCCGTCGCTCAGAAGATGATGGTGGCTCCAGTGGAAGAGGTATTGGTCGTCGTCAATGCGGATCAGCGCGCAGCGCATCAGCGGAATCTGGTCGAGCGCAAACCCGTTGGTGCGGTCTTCTTGCAGGAATTGCTGAAAACGTTCCAACTGCTCCGCTTCCGGCATGCCGCGCCAGTCAAGGTCGGTCCAGGGCAGATCGACTGGCGCGGGATGGACGGCTTGCATGGGCTTGTCGAGCAGCTCCCACCGAAAAGAGGTGCGCAGAATGGCATGACGGTTCAGTAGATTCTGCCAGGCCTGCCGGAAGCTTTGTGCGTCGAGGCCGCCCGTCATGCGGCCGCTGAACTGATTGAAACTGGTGGTACGCCCGGGATGATGCAAGGCATGGAATAGCATCGCCCGCTGCATGGGCGATAGCTCATATACGTCTTCTGCGATATGGGTAGTCGTCATGACGTAGCCCGTGTGGCGAACGCGCTTTCGCTCTCGTTGCCTGCGCTTGAGGACTGAGAAGGAGAAGCAATGGAAGGCGAGGTAAGTGAGAGCAGGTGGTCGGCATAGCTCTGGGCCAGCTCCGCGATCTCGTGAGCAGCGTAGGCATCCTGGTTGTAGGTCCAACTCAACCGGAAGCAGCCATCCAGCACCATACTTTCCAGCTCAAAGAGGTGAATTCGCTCGGACTGCGAACTCCGCTCCGGCCCATTGGAGCGCAGCACCGGCTTCCATCCGGAGCCGCCCGGCAGGAGGCGGTCAATCTGCCCTATGTAGTTGAAGAGGACAGGAGCTGCGGCGTCCATTTGGAGCGCCGGCTCCTGGCGCAGATAGCGTGCGATGCCATAACCTGCGCCGTGGTGGGGGATGGCGCGCAGTTGCGCCTGGATTGCGCGCAGAATCGCCACTGGTGTCGTGGACTCCGGCGTCTGTAAAAGAACAGGATAAAGTGCGGTGAACCACCCGACGGTGCGCGAGAGGTCGAGGTCGCTTGAGAATGTCTCCCGGCCGTGGCCTTCCATGTCCACGAGCAGGCTGCCTGCTCCAGTCCATTGCCGGAAGGCCATCAGAAGTGCGGTGAGCAATAGCTCGTGAATATCCGCGGAAAGCGCGTGCGTGGCATGGTGGAGTAGAGCATCTGTCTGCGGCGGGGCCAGTTCCAGTGTGTGCGTCCTCGCAGAGGTCATGGTTCCAGGAGACATGCCTTCAAAAAAGTTTGCTGCTTCGCTCGGCCCGGACGGCCGATCCCCTGAGGCAGGCAATTCGGAGATGTCTAGGCTTCTCAGCATCCGGGTCCACTCGCCGATTGAGGAGGTTTTGAGCGGCAGGGTGACGCTATCTTCTTCCTGAATCTGCCGGCAGGCAGCGTGCAGATCTTCGAGCAGAATGCGCCATGAAACACCATCCACGATGAGGTGATGGGCAATGAGCAGGAGATGGGCAGGGCCCGAGGCTGCTGGATGAAAGAGGTGTGCTCTCAGGAGCGGCGGCTTTTGCAGGTTGAAGTCCTGCTGCAACTTTGTTGCGGTGGCGAGTCTCTCGCTCTCACTGGAGGGACTGGAGGTGGTCACCTCTACGTGCGGTGTCTGGTTAGAGTAGACCTGTTGCCAGACGCCGTCGTCTTCCACGAAGGTAAGTCGAAGTGCATCGTGGTGCTGGACGAGTTCGTTCAGCGCCCGTTCGAGTGTCTGCTGTCCCAGGTACTGCGGCACTTCAAGCAAAATGGATTGGTTGAAGTGATGCCGGTCTTTGACCTGCTGGGCATAGAACCAGTGCTGCGCAGGTGTGAGCGGCACAACGCCGGTGGCGGACTCCTGGGAAGGCTGCGTGTTCGATACCGCAACGGCCACCTTGGCGAGAGCAGCGACAGTCGGATGCTCAAAGTGCTGCTTGGCTGTGAGTTTGATGCCCGCCTGATGCGCTCGTGAGATGACCTGGAGGACCAGAATGGAGTCTCCTCCGAGATCAAAGAAGTTGTCGTTGCGTCCGATCCCTTCACGGCCCAACAGATGTGTCCATATGGAGAGCAGGGTCTGCTCGATCATGTTCGCAGGCGTCGCATGATCGCCGGAACTGAAAGTGGTATCTGCGTCGGTTGCCATGGTGGCGAGCGTGCGGCGGTCGATTTTCCCGCTGGAGGTAAGCGGCATCTTGGCGAGCTTGTGGATGGAGGCCGGAACCATGTAGGTTGGCAGCTTGCTTTTCAGTGCTTCGCGAAGCCTGGCGGGGTCCACCGTTTCGGGAGTGACCCATGCCACGAGATGCTTGCCTCGGGTTACGTCGTCTTTGAGCAGAGCCACTGCATCGACGACGCCCTTCTGCTCGCGGAGAGCAGCTTCCAACTCGCCGAGTTCGATGCGATAGCCGCGTACCTTTACCTGGGAGTCCTTGCGGCCGGCAATCTCAAGGTTGCCATCGGGCAGCCATACTCCCAAATCACCGGTGCGATAGATGCGTTCGCCAGGCTCAAAGGGATTGGCGATAAAGCCTGCCGCAGTGAGCTCGTCACGGTTAAGATAACCATGCGCGAGCGCCACGCCGGCAATGCAGATTTCTCCGAAGCAGCCTTCCGGCACCAGTTGATGGTTTTCATCCAGCAGATAGATATGCACATTCTGAATGGGCTTGCCGACGGGCAGGCGGGAGCCATAGTGCGCGCCGGGATCTACGACATAATCTGTGACGCAGACGGTCGCTTCGGTGGGGCCGTAGGAGTTATGGACTGTGCGTGTCTGGGCCAGGCGCACCGCTTCGTCTACGCGGGCGCTGTCGCCGGCGCTGATGACTCGCTTCACGGAGTCGAGGATGGACCAGTCCAGCGCGTTGAGATACACGGGCAACGCATTGACAGTGGTCACCTGATGCTTCGCCATGTAAGCGGAGAACTGTTGAGGGTCCTTGACGATCTCTGGCCGAGCCAGAACGAGACGCGCACCTGCCAGCAGGGAGACGCACACCTCCATCATGGAGCCGTCAAAGCTGGCGGAGTAGAACTGGATCAGCCGGTCCGTCTCGTCAAAGCCGAAGGCAGTGACGTGATGTTGTGCCATGTTCAAGAGCCCGCGGTGCGAGAGAACCACTCCCTTGGGCGTTCCTGTGGAACCGGAGGTGTAGATGATGTATGCGGCGTCTTCCGGAAGAACGTTGCCTGCGGCCGGTTCGGGAGCCGGCTCCAGCTCCGTGAGTTGGAAGTCCATTGCAACCATGGGAATCATCCACATGTCCGTGAGGAGAGGCAGATGTTCGGAGTGCAGGAGCAGCGCGCGAACATTGGCATCCTCGATCATGAAGCGGAGCCGGTCAGGCGGAAGCTCGGGGTCGAGCGGGAGATAGACGCCACCCGCCTTCAGCACGCCGAGCAGGCCGATCACCCAGCGTTCCGAGCGGTCCGAAAGTATGCCGACCGTGTCGCCGCGCTGGATGGAATAGCCGGTACTGAGGAAGTGGGCCAGCCGTGAAGATTGCTCGTCCAGTTCCGCGTAGGTCACCTGACTGTCTTCGGTCAGAATGGCAATGCTGTCCGGCGTCGCCTTCACGCGTTCGGCAAAGTGGTCGAGGAATGTTCCGCGAACGGGCGTCGCCGCCGCACGGGCGGTGAGACGCAGCCTCTCTGTTTCGTCGAGAAGAGAGATTGATTCCAGTGGACTGTCGAGTTCCGCCAAGCCCGCGATGGCATGCGTGAGGTGCCTGGCAAAGTTCTGCAGGAAGTGCAGAGTGAACAGGTTGGGGTTGCCGGTGAGGGTGAGGGCAGGCGTCGAGCCGCGATGAGCGGAGATGATGAGGTCATGACTTCCGGCCGCAGGCTCATGCAGTCCTTCCCATTGGACAAGGACGTTGGTCTGCGGATGGCGCGGGAGCAGAGTAGCGGCGAAGTCGCTGACTGGGAAGTCCTGGTAAGCATAGGTTTCCTGCACTATGGTGCGGACTTGGTTGAGGTATTCACGTACAGTCGGCCCGGCGTACGATTCGGCGATCAGCGGGATCTCGCCGCTGAACTTTGTACGGGGCTCGGCCAGCAGGTGCGGCGCATCGACAAAGCACCCTTTCGCGCCGCTGTATTGCCTCAGAACCCGGAACAGCGCGGCGAGCAGAATGATAAAACTTCCTGTCTCGCCTTGCTGGGCGGCACTGCGGAGAAACTCCGACGCCGCACCGCCAATCTCGAAGCGATGGACGGGTTCAGGGCCATTCGGTAGCGCGTAGGACTGTGCATTCTGAGTGAAGCGGAAGTCGTCCGGAATGCGCGCGTAGGCATTGATCCAGAACTCGCGGTGCTCGGCATACGGACCGCTGGTAACGAGAGCATTGAATTCAGTGAGCGCTGGCAACGAAGATCTCCTTTTGGGCGTAGAGACTCTCGGACTCTATTCCTTTGGAACGGCAGTAGTTCACAAAGGAGCGTGACTGAATAAGGCTGGGCGAGTCTTCAGAGAACTCATTATCGAGAATGTGGTTGAGCCAAGGCTCCTGGCCCATGGCATAGATGTAGACCTGCCGGAAGCGGAAGCGATCAACGAGTGCCATAGCTTCGTGAATGTTGCAGCCGCGGGCGCGGCGGGAGTTGTCGATGTCGCGGGGCAGCGGCTTTGGGAAGAGCGGACCGAAGACCCAAGAGGGCGGTGCGCCTTCGCACTCCATGCCGAGGAAGAGGATGTCCGGTTCGCCGGTTTGGCGGAAGATGTGATCGTAGACAGTGGGGTCGAGGTTGCACGAGTCCGCGATAGCAAGCACCGAGTGAGAGCCGATGCGAACCGAGTACGCATTCTTGCTCTGGATGGCGAGATCATTGTGCTCGCCCATGAAAGGGATGGCCGTGATGCATCCGCCCGGAACAGGAATGGATTCGTTGTCGCGGACTTCTATAACGCTCGGGAAGCCGATTTTACGCAGGGCAAGCTGCAGCGAGGGGTCTTGCGGAAACCCATCGCAATTTCTGCCAACGACGATGGTTCCGATCCGGTGGCGGAGCTGCAGCAGGGTCTCGAGAATGATGTGGTCGTGATGGCTGTGCGTGATGAGAGCGTAATCGATTCGCTCAGGTAAGTCGGCGAAGGTATAGCGGGGAAGGTCTGTCGGGTAACTGTAGCTGACCGCAGGGTCGAGCATGATATTGACGCCAGGTGCCTGAATCAGGATGCAGGCATGGCCGTAGTAACGAATGCGGAATCCATCGCCATCGTAGTCGCGGTCGTCTTTCTGCTCTGGAGCATCTTCTGTAAAGAAGGTGCGGAAGA
This sequence comes from Acidobacterium capsulatum ATCC 51196, assembly GCF_000022565.1. Classification (NCBI taxonomy): domain Bacteria; kingdom Pseudomonadati; phylum Acidobacteriota; class Terriglobia; order Terriglobales; family Acidobacteriaceae; genus Acidobacterium; species Acidobacterium capsulatum. The sequence goes on along the minus strand of NC_012483.1, from coordinate 1,346,801 downwards.
GGGGCTCGATATCGCCGGTGATTCCGAACTTCTCCGCAATTTCCTTGTAGCTGCCGGCAGCGTCGCGCATGTGGAAGAGTGTGTCGATCTCGGGCGAAGCAAACGGCATCTGGCAGAAGATGGTGCTCTCGTCTTTGAGGCGTGGTGTACTCAGGATGAATGGCCTGCGGGTGTTCGCATCGATGGCTGAAAGCGCGATGCTCTGGACTGCTGGCTCGTAGCTTGGGCTGTTGTAGAGCATCGACTCGAATACACGGAATGACGGGTTGTGGTTCAGGTCGTAATAGAGCTCCACATATCCCTTCAGCGCATCGGGAATCTGCGGATAAATGGGGTCCATAGCGAGACCATGCGCCTCTTTCGCGATCAGGCTCGAAAGCTGTTTGAAGCCCTTCGCGAACTCGATCAGTTTGGCAGAATGCTCCATGGTCACCGTGATCAGGTCCCGGATCTCGTCTACCCGCTTGCCGTCGAGGTCAATGAAAGGACCGCCCTTCATCGCCGGGTTCTTACAGGCCGTGGCATGCATCATCGGGGATGCCACGTAGGACTTCATGATCGGTAGGTAACGCTCCGCGATATTCAGCGACGCGGTCACGGGCGGTACTGAAAGAAACCAGGCATACCACTGATTGAAGAGCGGCTCAAACTGAACGTTCGGCTTCAGATAGACATTGTTTCCGAAGGGCATTGCTAAAAGGCTCCCATCTTTACGCTGTGTTTCACGGGGATTTGTGGAGGAGTGCTGCGTCCCAGCCGGAGATCCTGCAGGCGGACTCCAGGCTGCTCCGTCACTTCGTTGAGGATGGATTGAAGATCCTGCGAAAGCGCTTGTACGTATGCCTCGCTCATGCGGTGCTGGTCATAGAGAATGTCGATCTCAAGCATTGCTTCGCCTGGGCTTATGAGGAACCAGAGAGCGGTCTTGGCTTCAGAGTGCCGAGATTCCTTCGGTAGAATCTCCATCTCGGAGATATGCAGCGGGCCAGCCTGGCGCGGACCGCGGCGCTGGTTCTGCAGGGTGAAGCCGATATCGAAGACCGGGTTCCGCTCTGGGTCGCGAACGATCCGCAGGGGTTCGAAGAGGCGGTCCAATGGATAGAGCTGGTTCGAGAAAGCTTCAAGGATAGTCTCGCGAATGCGGTGCAGCAGCGCGTCGAAGCGTTCGCTGCCGAAGATGTGGTCTCGCAGCGCCAGCACGTTAAGGTAAGGGCCCGCCTGCTGCTCCAACTCGGGCAAGACACGTCCAGCCACAGGTGTGCCAACAATGATGTCCTCTTGCCCCGATTTGCGATAGAGCAAGCTCTTCACCGCAGCGACCAGGACCATGAAGAGTGTGGCCTGGTGTTGGTCTGCCATCCTCTGCAAGCCTGCCGTACAGGCTGCATCCAGCGAGAGGCTAGCTGTTTTCCAGCGCTCGCCCGGGATCATCCCGCCGGGGGGGGCGTCTCCCGGCATGGAGAATGGCGTGAACCCGGAGAGTTTGGTGAGCCAGTACTCCTTCATTCGTTCGCCCTCGGGGCTGTCTAGCAGGTCGTTCAGCCACGCGGCGTAATCCTTGTATTGCACAGCAAGGGCTGGCAATAGCGGCTCCTCCTGCTGGGCTGCGGCGCTGTAGAGTTGCTGCAGGTCGTCGAGCAGAACCTCGTTTGTGATGCCATCGCTGATGATGTGGTGCATGGCGCAAACGCATATGTGCCGCGTGGCATGCAGCCGCACCAGCTTGACGCGAAAGAGCGGGCCGGTGCCCAGGTCCATCGGGGCCAGGCGCTCGCGCATCGTGAGTGTGTGAAGCTGGGTCGCCGAGTCTTCCGCATGACTGAGATCGATCTGTTCAAAGAAGGCTGCGAACTCCTCAGGTGCAAGGATTTTCTGCCGGGGCTGGCCACCGGTTTCGACGAAGATCGTGCGGAGAATCTCATGCCGCGCAACTAGCAGTTCGAAGGCTCGCTGCAGAGCGGCGACATCGAGAGGGCCTTCCATCTGGAACTGCGCCGGCATGGGACCGCTGCGAGCGTCCTCCCAGAGGCGCTCCTGTACCCAGAAGCGCAGTTGCGCCGGGGAGAGTGCGTAATGCTCCTGCGAAGGCTGTGGTTGGATGGGTTCGTACTTGATCACCGTTGCGTTTGCAATGTGGCGTGCAAGGCTGGCAATGGTTGGATATGAGAAGAGCGTCTTCAACTCGATCTGACAACCGAGATCCCGGCGCGTCTGTGTAACCACCTGCATGGCCGTCAGCGAGTTGCCTCCTGCTTCGAAGAAGTTGGCATCTGTATGCATGGATGGTAGGCCGAGAGCATTTTGCCAGATGGAAGCGAGTTTTCCCTCGACCTCGTTTTCCACCGGAGCTGGGGCAATCTCCTCTTCTGGAACGGGAAGGCGATTGCGGTCGATCTTTCCGTTGGGCAAAAGCGGGAACTCGGTGACGATGAGGAAGACGGACGGGACCATGTACTCCGGCAACTGTTCGCGCAGACGCACTCGCAGCGACGCAATCAGCAGGGTATCCGGTTCCTGTGACATCACCCATGCGACGAGGCGCGCGCGTTCTCCCGATCCCTGCAGCGCGACGACTGCGGCCTCCACGCCGGTGTGCGCTGTGATAGCAGCTTCAACCTCGCCAAGTTCGATGCGGAAACCTCGCAGCTTTACCTGGTTGTCGGAACGTCCTAGGTACTCAATCTCTCCGCTGGAACGATAGCGTACGATGTCGCCTGTACGATAGAGGCGTGCTGCCGGTGCAAACGAAGCAGAGACGAAGCGTTCCGCAGTCAGATCGGGGCGGTTCAGATAGCCGGCGGCGAGTCCTGCCCCTCCCAGATAGAGTTCGCCGATGGCCCCGATGGGCAGAGGCTCCAAATGACGGTCGAGGATGTAGGCCTGTGTGTTGGAAATGGGGCGGCCGATAGATGGTTCGAGCGGACTGTCACGGTCGATGCGGGTGGCGGTGGAGTAAGTCGTGTCTTCACTGGGCCCATAGAGGTTGTAGACCGTGACCTGGGGTGCTGCCTGATAGATAGATCGGACGAGTGGGCGGCGCAGCGCTTCTCCTGCAAGATTCACGGTCGTGACGCTTGTGGGCAGAGCCTGGACTTGCAGCAGCGCAGACATTGCCGAAGGTACGGTATTGATCAGGGTGATCTCTTCCTTCGACGGCAGGCTGCCGAGTTCCAGAACATTTTCAGCGAGCACCAGGCTTCCTCCCCGGCTGAGCGGAGTGAAGATTTCGAAGATGGAAAGGTCAAAGCAGATGGAGGTCGATGCCAGCACGCAGCTGGTCTGCGCGGCCGTGAAGTAGGAATGTGTCCAGGCAAGGAACGCCGCAGCGCTACTGTGGCGAATCATGACGCCTTTCGGGCGGCCAGTAGAGCCCGATGTGTAGAGGACCCAGGCGAGGCTTTCTTCGGAAACCGCCGCAGAGCTGACTGGTGCCAGTGGCTCCTTGGGCCGTTCTTCAACCATGAGAGTGTGGCAAGTGGGGGGCAGGAAATCGGCGAGTTCCCGGTTGGTCACAATCGCAGCAAGTGAGGCGTCTTCCAGCACCAGCGCCACGCGCGCCGATGGCCAGACGGGGTCCATGGGTACATACGCGGCTCCGGTTTTCAGTACCCCGAGCAGGGCCGCGATGAGGTCGGGGTCGCGCCGGAGAAATACACCGGCCAATGCTCCAGGTTTGACTCCTGCGGTGCGCAATTGCGCGGCGATCTCTTCCGCCCGCTGATTGAGTTCCGCATAGGAGATGCGGCGCTGCAGGTGAATCAAGGCGGTTGCATCGGGCGTTCTGGCGGCCTGCTCCTCAAAGAGATGGTGTACTCCGTGGCCCCTCAGGAACGGGGCCGCAGTGTCATTCCATTGTTCGATGAGCGCGCGATCTTCAGGCGGAAGTATCGCGATGCGTGTCACCGGAAGATCGGCGTCCTGGGTTATGGCGGAGAGAATCTGGCGATAGACGGCAAGAAAACGTTGAACGGTGCTCTCCTCGAAGAGATCGCTATCGTAGAGGCATTCGAGAAGCAGTTCGGTGCCTGTGTCGATCGTGTTCAGGCTCAGGTCGAAGGCAGTGTAGAGAACCAACGGAGGAGCCAGCGTTGCTTCGAGACCGTGAAGCGCGGGCAGCTCGGAGACTGGTTCCAGGTTGAAGACGGTCGAGACCAACTGCGTTGCATGGAGATTACGTTGAGAGCCGATCTCGCGCAGCAGCTCTGCAAAAGGAAAGTCCTGGTGCTCGAGGGCGTCGAGCATGCGCCGTCGTGTTGCGGCCATGAACCCGGAGACCGTGAGGTCTGCTTCTTGATAAGACCGGATGGGCAGCAGGTGCGTGCAGTATCCCGCGACTCGCTCACTGTCAGGCACGGAACGGCCAGTTACCGGGATGCCGGTGAGGATCTCCTCCTGGCCGGTGATGCGATGCAGGAAAATCTGAAATCCGGCCAGCAGGGTCATGTACAGCGTGCATCCTGCGTGCCGGGATGCAGCCCGCAAAGCGTTGGCCAAGGGCGCATCGATGAGGGTCGAGACACGTTGTCCGCGGAAGCTCCGGATGGCGGGATAGGGGCGGTCGACGGGAAGACGCAGTGCGGAAACCGGCTCGTGGCACTCATCAAGCCAATACGCACGATGGGCTTGCATCTCCGCAGAAGCGAGTTGCGCTTCCAACGCGCGCAGATAGCCGCGGAATTGCAGCGGCGGCGCAGCCGGAACGCTTCCGTTATAAGCGGTAGCAATTTCATCCAGAAGAATACCGAAAGTGGACCCGTCGCAGACGATGTGGTGTGCGGTGAGCGAAAGGAGGGAATGCTCGCCGTCCACACGGAGCAGGGCTGCGCGAAAGAGCGGACCGGTGGTCAGGTCGAAGGGCGTTTTACTCTCCTGCATGCGCCAGGCTTCGATGTCCCCTTCAACGACAGGAATCTCGAGTGGGAAGCTCGGCCGGATGGTTTGGCTTGTGCCATCGGGTGAGAATGTGGTTCGCAGTGCCTCGTGACGGTCGACGAGGCCCTGAATCGCTTTCCGGAGTGCTTCCGTGTCGATTTCGCCTCGCAGCGCCAGCGTGGTGTTGATGTTGTATGCGAGCGAGCCTTCCGGCCCCATCTGAGAGGCGAGCCATAGCTGGTGCTGGGCTTCGCTGAGAGGCACCGCTGTCGTGGTTTCTTTGCTGGCCGGCGTCTGGATGTAGCCGCCGCGTTTCAACTCCACCACGCTTTCACGCACAGCTTTCACGAAACGCTGCAGGTCGTCTTCGGTGTGAGCAGTGGAAAGGAAGCAGGTTCGCCACTCCCAGATATAAATTCCCTTTTCGAGCAGGTGATAGAAGAAAAGGTCTAAGTTCGCAGTGAACTCAAAGCGAAAGAGTGAGCCGAAGCTGGTGACATGGATGGGCGCCTGCTCTTCAGCGAAGAGCTTGTTGAGTGTTTCGGCCAGTGTGGCAGTGCGATCATTCAGGCGCGCCTGCAATGCGCCGCCCTCGCGCTCCAGTTCCTTCAGCACGGCAAGGGCTGCAGCCATCGAGAGCGGGTGCTGACAGAACGTTCCTCCGAACGCGGTACGGTCGGTCGCGGGAAAAGAGGTATCGCCATAGCTCCACATGCCGCCATCGATGCCGTCCATGAAGCGCGCAGTGCCCGCAATAACGCCCAGCGGAAGGCCGCCGCCGATGATCTTTCCATAGGTCGCAATGTCGGCGCGCACTCCAAAAAGCCCTTGTGCCCCGGCAGGGTGCACGCGGAAGCCTGTGATCATCTCATCAAAAATTAGTGCCGTGCCGCTTTGCTCCGTGATGCTCCGGAGTTCCTTGAGAAACGCAACGGGCTGCAGGGAAGGATTACGGCTTTGCACTGGTTCGACGATCACCGCGGCCAGCGACGGGCCCAGGGCGCGGATGCTTTCAAGAGCCGCGTCGCTGCCGTAGTCGAGCACAAGGATGTTTTCGACCGAGCCAGCAGGGACTCCCGGGGCGATCGCGGTAGTCCCGCCCTCGGGATTGGCTGCCGCCAGGGTTCCGTCCGAGTGGCCGTGATACGAGTGTGTGAACATGACAATCGCGTCGCGGCCGGTGACGGCGCGCGCCAGGCGCATGGCGGTCATCACGGCTTCTGTGCCGGTGTTGGAGAACGCGACCCGGTCCAGGCCGGTCATGCGGGCAAAGCGCTCAGCCACCTCGCCTACCAGCGGCGACCTTGCTCCGAGTTCCAGGTTTTGCCGTAGCTCGCGATCGATGGCGGTCTGCAGGAAATCCGGTGCGTGCCCGAAGAGATGCACGCCGAAGCCCATGGTGAAGTCGATATATTCGTTGCCGTCGATGTCCCAGAGCTTCGAGCCGGAGGTGCGTTCGCCGACGATGGGGTAGAGCATCTCTTTCGTCGAGAAGCGAAATCCGACCGACGCGCGGCTGTCCGCAACGACCGAGCGGGATGCCTGTACGGATTCCTTTGAACGCCTGGTCTTTGCGGTGAAGCGACCGATCAGATCTTCCAGATGCTGCTGCTGGACCGGCGTCAGGCCGCGAGCGCGCTGCTCCACCGGATTTCCCCAGGGCATCATCGGTTTCGGAGCCTCTGCCGCAGGCGCAGCCTTGGGCTGAACGCGCGCCGGTCTAACCGTTGCGGCGGCTGCGGTGCCTGCTGAAGCAGCATCCGGTGATGTGATCCCCAGCGAGGCGCGCATCAGCTCCATCTGTTGCGTCATCACCTCGGCGAGCATCTTGTTCTGGCCGGCAATCATCCTCTCAAGTGAGCTATTGCTCTCTTGAGAGGCGGGAGCAGCTATGCTCGTCACTGCCGGTGTGGCAGGCTCGGGCTCTGCGCTGTTCTGGTCGATGAAGGCAGCCAGGGCTGCAATGGTAGAGAGGTCCTCGAAGAAGCGGCGCATGGCCATCTTGATGCCATATTGCTTTTCGATCAGGCGGATCGCCTCGATCAGGACGATGGAGTCAGCGCCCAACTCGAGGAAGGGAACCTCCACGCTCACGCTGGCTGGGTCCGCCTGGATCAGTTCTGCGACCTGCGTGCATAGCCATTCAAGACTACTCTGTTTTTTCTGTTCTGCTGGGATCATAGGGGTTGGCTGTTCCGTCTTAGGTATTTCCGTGCGGGGTGTCTCCTGCAGCCAGATGGGGCTGCGCTGAAAGGCGTAGGTGGGCAGCGGTGCCGGTTCCGGCGCGTTCTCTTCATAGGCAGACCAGCGGATGCTGGTTCCATGGCGGTAGAGATGTAGCAACGCATCAAGGAAGGTTTCCTGCGTGGAGCCGGGCCGCAGCAGCGGAACCAGATGGACCCCGGCGTCGGCTGGCAGGCATGCTTTGGCCATACCGGTCAGGATGGGACTGGGACCAATTTCCAACAATGTGTCAAAGCCGGTGGCGGCTAATGTTTGAACCCCATCGGCAAAGCGAACGGCCTGGCGGCAGTGATCGCGCCAGTATCGGGCCGATGGAGCTTGATCCTGCAGCGCCCCGGTAAGGTTTGAGATCAGCGGTACCTGAGGCGCTTGCATTGTGATGCATCGAGCCGCAGTCTCAAAGCGTTCCAGCATCGGCTCAAGGAGCGGCGAGTGGAAAGCATGCGATGTATTGAGCGCAACCGAATGCACATCGCGCTCTTCCAGGTGTTTGGTGATGGCGGCGACGCTGCTGCGCGCTCCGGAGATCACAACGTTGCGCGGCCCATTGATGGCAGCAATCGAGACCTCGGCGGCGTGAGGGCAGATGGCCTGCTCCACGGTTGCGAGGTCAGCCAGCACAGCCGCCATGCAGCCGTCCTGAGGCAAGGCCTGCATGAGCTGCCCTCGCTCGCGGATCAAGCGTATAGCGTCCTCGAGTGGAAAGACTCCGGCGGCGCACGCCGCGGCATACTCCCCGACACTGTGACCCATGACCGCGCCCGGTGTGATGCCGAAGCTTTTCAGCAGTTCGGTGAGAGCGTATTGCAGCGCGAACAGAGCAGGTTGGCAGTTGCCCGTCTGCTCGATGCCTGCATTCTCCTCGAAGAGGATCGCTCGCAGTGGAAGGGGTTCGGCGAGGCCGCAGCACCGATTAATGGCATCGCGAAAGACCGGCTGCGTGCGATACAGCTCACGCCCCATGCCGGTGTACTGCGATCCCTGCCCGGTATAAAGGAACGCGACGCGCGGAGGTTGCGAGGCTGCAGCACCGGGAACTGTACAGGTGCGAAGTTTATCAATCGCGTCTTGACGTGAGGCTACCCGTAGACCGATCCGGTGCGTGAAGTGGTCGCGTCCCGCACTGGAAGACCAACCGGCCGAAGCCATGCTGGCCTCCGGATGCGTCTCCAGCCATAGCCGGTAGGCTTGCACGGTCTCCCGGAGAGCCGGTTCCGATTTGGCGGAGAGAAGCAGAGGATGGCAATCATGCTGGCAAGCGTGGGCAGCAGCGCCGGTCACTGGAGCCTCTTCGAGCACGATGTGGGCATTGGTGCCGCTGGCCCCAAAGGCACTGACGGCCGCCCGGCGAATCTTCGCACCACGAGCCCATGATGAGACCCCGGTTGCGACCTCAACCGGAAATTCGGACCAGGGGATGAGCGGGCTGGGTGTGTGGAAGTGCAAGTGGGGTGGAATCTCTTCATGTTGCAGCGCGAGTACGACCTTCATGACGCCGGCAATGCCCGATGCTGATTCGGCGTGACCGATATTGGTCTTGACGGAGCCAATCTTCAGGGGATGGCCGGGCGTGCGTCCTTGGCCGTAGACCTCGGCGATCGCCCTGACCTCGATCGGATCTCCCAACGCAGTGCCCGTACCGTGCGCCTCCACATAGTCGATAGTTGCTGGATCCATTGGCCCCAGCGCCTTACGCAGAACCGCCTCCTGCGCCACTCCGTTTGGAGCGGTAAAACCAGAGGAAGCTCCGTCATGATTGACGGCAGAGGAGCGGATGACCGCGAGCACACGATTGCCCTCAGCGACTGCATCGGACAGCCGCTTGAGGACCAGGACACCGCATCCTTCGCTGCGCACAAAACCATCGGCCGAGGCGTCAAAGGTCTTGCAGCGCCCACTTGGCGAGAGCGCCCGCGCGCGGCAGACAGCGAGGGTGTTATCGGGGGACAGAATCAGGTTGACGCCTCCGGCAAGCGCCAGATTGGACTCTCCAAGGCGGAGGCTCTGACAGGCGGCGTGCAGAGAGACCAGCGACGAGGAGCAGGCCGTGTCGATGGCCATGCTCGGACCTTGGAGGGCCAGCGTGTAGGAGACGCGTCCGGCTACAGTGTTCAATGGATTGCCGGTGAGGAAGTAACCGTCCACATGGCCCGCCGCGCGTTGCAGACTGGCATAGTCGCTGGTGGTAATCCCGGCGAATACTCCCGTGCTGGTTCCTTTCAACGAAGAGGGAGGGATCGCGGCAAATTCCAGTGCTTCGTAGCAGGCTTCAAGAAACAGGCGCTGCTGCGGGTCCATGGAGGCGGCTTCGCGGGGGCTGATATGGAAGAAAGATGGGTCAAAACCCGCGACGTCTGAGAGAAAGCCGCCGTGACGGCAGTACATGGTGCCGGCGGCAGAGGGGTCCGGGTTATAGTACTCGTCTATCTTCCACCGGCTGGCCGGGATTTCTGTGATCGCGTCAGTTCCGCCGTGTAGCAGCTTCCAGAAGCCTTCCGGATGGTTGGCCCCGCCAGGGAAGCGGCAGCTCATGCCGACAATGGCGATTGGCTCCGACCTTGCGCGCTCCACTGCGTCGAGCCTGGCCTGAAGCTGCTCCAGATGGAGCAGTGTCCGCTTCACCAGAGACATCTCAGTGCCTCTGGCAGGCGCAGGCATTGAAGGCGGCTTTCCGGTATCCATAGAAAACTCCTGCTTGACTGCCCATGCTGCAAAAAACCGGCGCTATCCGCAGCCCTTGATCCTGTTGCGCAAGGTCATGCGGAATCGATGCTGCCTGCCGGTCATCTTGCTGCCGTCGTTACTTGTCCATGGAAAGAGCTTCGGACTAGTCCGGGTTCTCTTTCGCGTGGCTAACAGTGCAGATCCGTGAGAGATAGTGCTATGGATGGAGGGGGAGAAATGGGTGGACGGCCAGGAGGTGATAATCCGCCTGTACCTTTAGAAAAAATGTAAGAGGAGTATAAGATAATTTGCTTCAGTTAAGAAACTTAAGTTTTTCTACCAGCATAACTTCGGCTTCTTCCTCCGACAGAAGTTCAATTTTTACTTTTAAGTTATCTTCGGGAACCCTTATATCTTCCTGTGCAGACACCGATGCTGACTTCCCGTTGAGAAGTGAGTCGGCCAGTGTATGAATCGAAGGGCTGTCGAAGAGCAGAGTCGCCGGCACGGACAAACCCAGTGATTTCTCAATTCGGCTCCGGAATTCCAGCGCCAGCAGCGAGTCCATGCCCATCTCGAAGAACCCCAGGTCGCGGTCAAGTCGCCCAGAGTCGAAACCCAATACGTGAGCGGCCTCTTTTTCCAGGGCCTCCACGAGCGATTTCCGGTCTCCGGTGAAGCTCTCGTTTTCTGCTCTTTCCGGGGACTCAGGCTCTCTGGGCTGAGAAATTTCCGCACGAATGTGATCGAGGAAGGCCTTGAACCCGCGAGCCTCGTAGGAGCGTTGAAATTGATGCCAGTCGATATCAGCGATGGCCAGTTGCGAGACCGTAGGTAAGAAATGCAGTGCTTCCAGAGCGCATTCCGGAGTCAGGCATCTCACGCCGATTCGGGAGAGCAGGGTGGCCGCTTCCGGCGATGTCATGCCGCCACCCGTCCAGGGACCCCAATTGATGCTCATTGCGGGCAGGCCGCGAGCATGCCGGTAATGAGCGAGCGAATCGAGATAGCGGTTGGCTGCGTTATAGTGTGCCTGTTCATTCGATCCCCATGCCGAGGCAATCGACGAATACAGAAGAAAAAAATCCAAGTTCAGGGATTGGCTCTCGCGATGAAGCAGCCACGCGCCCTCCACTTTAGGGCGCAGAACTGCGGCTAACGTCGATGGCTCCATAAACTCCAGCGGCTCATAGCCCAGAATGCCGGCGGCGTGAACAATGCCCTTCAGGGGTGGATATTCCTCACGGATCCTTCGGAAAAGATCGGAAACCGCGCTTGCATCCGTCACGTCGATCTGCTCGTAACGAACCTCGGCTCCATGGCGGCGAAGGCTCGCCAGAATCGACTCCTCAGGCGGCCTTCGTCCGGTCAGCAGAAGAGTGCGAGCCCCGCGCCCGATGAGCCAGTTGGCTGTCTGGGAGCCAAGCTGGCCCAGACCGCCCGTGATCAGGTAAAGGCTGTCGGCGTCAACGCGCAGCGGCGAGGCCGCTTGTCCGTGAGTTCGCACAAGCCGAGGCACGAAGAGGCGCCCGTCGCGGAGTGCCACCTGATCTTCCCGGCTGCCACTCAGAATTTCGGTGAGAAGCATTTCGTCTTCGCCGGAGGAGGCTTCCCGATCAAGGTCGATGGCTGCACCGAAGATCTCCGGATGCTCGATGGAGATTCCCTTCGCCATACCCCACAGTGGTGATTGGGCAAGACCGGTGAGCGCGGGAACGTCTCCTGCGTCAACGGCATCCCGGGTGATGCACCAAAGCTTCGATCCTTTGGCGTCCGGGGCGCGAAGCATCTGCTGCGCCACACGTAGCAGTAACTCACATGTATCGCCGAAGAAGATAACCCGGGTGCGCGGTTCGAGCACAGGGAAAGACGCAAAGCCCGCAAGAACCTGAACGGAACAGCCGAGGGATTGCAGAAGCGCGGCAAAACTTTCTCCGTTATTTGCCTCCCCTGGAATCAAGAGCCACGTGTCTTCGTCGGCGCGCGCCCGAGGAGTAGCGGGATGTGTCGGCGCAGCCTCCCATTGCACCTGATAATAGAGATCTCCCGAGGAGGAGTTTCTTTGGTGGGAGCGGGTGGGGAGCTGAAAACGCTGGCGCTGGAAAGGATAGTTTGGAAGTGTGCTGGCCGGTTGCGGCCCAGTGCCGAAAAAGGCAGGCCAATCCAGGTCTTGCCCTTGTGCATAGAGCCATGCAACGCTGCGCTCGAGCGCCTTGCCCGCGCGCGGAGACGGGATCAGGGTCGCGGCGGGGAGCGCTCGCAGTACTTCCTGGATTTCTTTGCAGGAAGCAGCAGTGGTCTTCTGTTGGAGCCAGTACTCGGGATCGGTCAGCGCGGCTCCTGGCATCAGCGCTGCAGAAGCTGGCGAGATCCGAATGCGCGGGAGGATGTCACGCAGTTCGGATGGATCAGGGCCAGTTTGGAAGAGCAGCAGAGCATCCTCCACTGGGATGGCCTGCGCCTGGCACGCCGCAACATAGGCTCCTGCTCCAGTGCCCAGGAATGCCGAGGCGCGGACGCCCCAGGACTTCCATAGCTCCACCCAGGCATACCATGCGGCAAAGGCTTCGGTCTGGGCATAGCGGTCGAAGGCCTGGCGGAAGGCTGGCTCTGCGGTGTGAAGTTCCTTTACCCACGCTTCCGGCGCACCCGCGAGCACGAATGCCGTCCTCGGCGAGGTGGCTTGTGCCGCAGAGCGGTAGACCGGGCCGTGCGGAAGAACATGGGCCAGGCGATGGGCATAGTGATTGCGGCCTGCTGCCGCTGCCCTGCAAAGGGCCGGAATTTCATGCTCACCGGTCTCGCGCACGATGGCCTCGTACGCATGCTCGAGCGCTTGGAGTGCCGCAGACGAGCGGGCGGAAACAGGCAGAACTGTGCGGACTGTTCCGGCAGATGGTGTGCCTGCTGGCGGATCTTCCACGACAACATGCGCGTTTGTTCCGCTGAAGCCGAAGGCGCTGATGCCCGCGATGCGCCGGACGGCTCCGCGCGGCCAATCGAAGGGTTCCGCCGTCACGCGGACAGGTATATCGTTCCATGGAATGTGCGGATTCGGCCGCTGGAAATTCAAGTGCGCGGGAACCTGCTCATGCTGGAAGGCAAGCAGAACCTTGATGAGACCTGCGATGCCGGAGGCCGACTCGAGATGGCCGATATTCGTCTTGACCGATCCGGTCATGAGCCAGTGCTCCCGTGCGCCAAAGACCTCGGCCAGAGCCTCCATTTCAATCGGGTCTCCCAGCGAGGTGCCGGTGCCGTGCGCCTCTACATAGCTCACCTCGGAAGGCGAAATGCCTGCCTGCTGAAGCGCGCGGCGAATGACCCTTACCTGCGAGTTGCGGCTGGGGATGGTCAGGCCGCCGCTCGCTCCTCCGTGATCGACTGCGGTTCCGCGAATGACCCCCAGAATGCGGTCTCCCTCGGCCATGGCCTCCGAAAGCCGTTTGAGCAGCACCATGCCGCAGCCCTCTCCCCGAACATAGCCGTCGGCGTCTGCATCGAAGGTTTTGCATCGGCCATCGGGGGCGAGCATGCGAGCCTGCGAGAAGCTGACCATGACTTCCGGAGAAAGCATCAGGTTCACTCCCCCGGCCAGTGCCATACGGCTTTCGCCCGAGCGCAGGCTCTCGCAAGCCAGATGGAGGCAGACCAGCGACGAGGAGCAGGCAGTGTCGATGGCCATACTGGGGCCGGTTAAACCCAGTGCGAACGACAACCTTCCCGCGGCCATGTTGAGCGCGCTTCCGGTGCCGAGATAGCTGCTGGAGCGTCCTCCATCTGAGGCAACCTCAATCGCATGGTCGAAGCAGGTAATCCCTACATAGACGCCGGTGGAAGATTCCCTGAGCCGGTGGCTGGCGATGTTGGCGTTCTCAATTGCCTCCCATGCGACCTCGAGTAGCAATCTCTGCTGTGGATCAAGATAAGTAGCCTCGCGCGGAGAGATATTGAAGAAAGCCGCATCGAAGTCGTGGACATGCGAGAGGAATCCGCCGGAGCGCACGGACATCTTGCCCGGGGTCGACGGGTCGGGATCATAATACTGATCAATCTCCCAGCGGTCGCGAGGAATTTCGACGATCGCATCGCGGCCCGCTTGAAGAAGCTGCCAGAACTTTTGCGGAGTATCGCTGTCTCCGGGAAAGCGGCACGCCATGCCGACAATGGCGATGGGCTCATACCGAGCTGCCCGCAGCACCTCAATCTCCGCGCGTCGTTGGCGAAGTTCTGCGAGCGCAGCCGCCAGTGCTTCTGTGCTCCTCGGATTCATAGCCGGTCGATCTCCTGGGCAATCAGTTCCGCCAACTCGTCTTCGCTCATCTTCTCTGCCTCCTTGTCCGGGAGTGCCAGGGAATTGAGGATATGGGCAGCCAGAGCGTCTAGCGTGGAGTGAGTGAAGAACGTGGTCGCCGGTAACGGTCTGCCAATCCCGGCTGAGATACGGGCGGTGAATTCAAGTGCGAGGATCGAATCGAGACCCAGATGGAAGAACGACTGCGTGGAATCGACTGGCAGATCGCGCGGAAGGCGCAGTATATCGACAAGAATCACGGTCAGGTGATCGATCAGCAATGTTGCGCGAGTGCCGGGCGCGCAAGTGCCAAGCTCCTGCACGAGGGCTGTCTCTGTCGCTGCTTTTTGCTGTCTGGCGGGCAAGAAGTTCGAGAGTAGGGGAGACTTTGCGGCCTGGGGATCATTTTTGAATAACCGCTGCCAGTCCACTTGCGCAACGCCGGCCTGGGTCACGTCGCGTTCCATCAGGAAGTTGAGCGCGGCCAGGGCCAGCTCCGGGGCAAGGGGAGCGATGCCGAGCGCGGCCAGCGCCTCATGCGCCCGTTTTCCGTAGGCAGTGGATGCATGGCCCGCGCCAGACCATGGGCCCCAGTTGATGCTGAGCGCGGTTTTGCCCACTGCGCGACGTGTGTGCGCCAGCGCATCAAGCGATGCATTTGCTGCGGCATAGCTGCCTTGGCCCGGCATGGTGACCAGCGAAGCCATTGAGGAGAACAGTACGAAGTGATCGAGATCGGTGTCCGCGAGAAGCTCGTGCAGATTCCATGCCCCGCCGCTTTTAGCAGCTCCCGCGAGCTGGAGGCGATCCATATTCAGGTCCGCCAGACGGGCGTCGTCCAACATGCCTGCCAGGTGAAAGACTCCCCGCAAGGGAGGCATGGACTGCCGAATTTGATCCAGCACGGCGGCCACTTCGTTATGCTGGGTGACATCGCATCGGAAGGTTGTGATGCCGTCGCGCAGGGAAGCTTCCATTCTGCGGCTGAGTACGGCGATATTTTCGGCGCCCTTGGACTGCAGCCACTGAATGACCTGCTGCCCCAGTCCGCCCGCCCCCCCCGTAACCAGGTAGGTGGCATCCTTTCTGAAGCGAAGCCGCTTCGCGGGCTTGGCAGGGATCGAGTCGTCGCGCGTGATCCGTGCAACATACCGCGTTCCGCCGCGGAGTGCGATCATGTCTTCGCCCCCGTTCGAACGGAGGACTTGGCCGAGATCGTAACCGCTGGAGCCTGCGGGGTCGAGGTCGATGAGCCCGCCCAGGTTTGCCGGCTGTTCGACGGCGAGTGCCCGCCCCACTCCCCAGACCGCTGCGTCCTTCATGGAGCAAGGAGCGCTGTCGGGCAGCGGCATCGCGCCCTGTGTCACTAACCAGAGAGGAATATTGGTGCCGGTCAGGGCCTGAGCTGCCGTGAGTGCCGTGTTGATATCGGGAAGAAGACAGATCACTCCCCTCCACGCAAAACTAGGGCCTGTCAGGTGGAGCTGGCCTTCTTCCGGCTGGATGATCTTGCAGGTATCCCCCACGCCCTGCAGAAAAGAGGAGAGCCCATCGGCGAGATCGCTATGATGGGCGAGGACAAGCCATGTACCGGTTCGGTCTGCGGGGAGCGAGTCCGGGGCGGCAGCCTCGATCCAACTGCGGCGATAGAGCAAAGGAGCAAAATCGACCGTCTTTGCTTCCGTCTCCATGCGATGCAGCCGGAAGCCCTCAATCTCAAGGACAAGGCCGCCCGAGAGATCGTAAACACGGATATCCCCTTCGATGCCTTCCTTGGCGGAACGGAGGATCGCATGGCTCCAGACCTGCTGGAGGGACGAAATATCTGCGTGAATGCGGAAGAGTTCAAGGCCGGCGGGGAGATATAGTGCATTCGCTGCAGAGCTGTCCGTCTCCATGGCCGCTGCCAGCACGCGGCTGCACGCGTCCAGAAATGCCGGATGGATATGGAAGCCGGCCGAGGGCATGGTTTCCGGTGCCAAGATGCGCCCTAGCGCTTCGCCCGGGCAGCGCCAGATTCTTTCTATGGCGTCGAACTCTCCCGCAATATGGAGTCCCATCGACTCGAGCATCTGCTGGAAGTTGGAGGCCGAGATCTCTTCGTGGCATCGCGCCTGAATGACTGCCAGATCGAAGCGGGAGCTTTCTTCCCAAGTAGTCCCGGAGAGATAAAGAGTCTTCAGGCGCTGTAGGTGCGTGAGGTTTTGGAGCAGCAGATCGACAGGAGGTCCGAAGTCGAGCAGGCAGGCAATCTCATTAACCCCGGCGTCCTGTAACCGTTCCACCAGGCCAACGCAGCTTTCGGGGGTGCCGATGAGGCCGCGCGACTCCGCGAAGCGCTCGTAGAGAAACTGCACAAAGGCATCAAGTTCTTGCGCCGGCATGGAGCGCACATCGACCTGGTGCCCGCGGCTCTGCGCAAGGCCATTCAGGAGTCCGATGTTGCTGGAGATGTAGTTGCAGAACGGAGCGCGCGCCTGTTCGCGCACCAGGTCCTGATTCTCCCCGACAAAGGTGTGGAGCATGACGGTCACGATGCCGGTGGACGGGTCATGGCCGCTGTTGGCGCGCGCCTCGCGGTAGAGGGCGATCTTGACGGCAAGCTGTTCCTCGTCCTGGTCAAGAAGATGCGTCAGCAGGTTTGCGCCGATCTCTCCCGCCTTCGCAAATGTTTTTGGATTGCCCGCAGCTGTCAGCCACGTCGGCAGCTCTGGTTGCTGCGGCGTCGGGTAGGTTTTGATCCGGACCGGCTCGCCCTTTCCGTCGATTGCATCGATGCTCTCCCCGCGCCACAGGCGCTGCACCGTGCGTATGCCGGAGAGCATCTCTTCGACACGGTTGTCATACTTCTCCGGAGCGAGCGCGAAGTCGCCGGGATTCCATCCGGGGGCAAAGGAGATGCCCACGCGGCCGCGGGAAAGATTGTCAACAACCGACCACTCTTCGGCGATGCGGATGGGATGATGCAGTGGTACGACAACGCTGCCCGCCATCAACCGCACATGATGGGTAGAGGTCGCCAGTGCCGCGTGCAGGACTGCGGGATTGGGATACAAGGAGCCGAAGTCCGTAAAGTGCCGCTCCGGCAGCCAGATGCCGTGGAAGCCGTTCTGGTCAGCGAAGCGGGCGCTCTCCATCACGAGGCGATACTTGTTGCTGGAGAGCGCCTCTTCGCTGCTGGCAAAAAACATGAGACTGAACTTCATTGCCATGGCCCTCCCTGCTTCAGAACGGTGGCGCTTGCGCATAGATGCCAGGCCGAGGCAGCCGTGCCCGTTTGGCTGTAGACTTCAAAGCTCAGGTCCGTATCCGATCGCCGGCTGAGAGTGGTGCGCACACTCCGTGGTTCTCGCTCGCGCAGGATCAGAGGGCTATGGAGGTGCAAGCGGGCAATGGTGAACGCTCCCTCACCCACAGCCTGCGAAGCCGCACTGAGGGCCATCTCTACATAGGCGGAGTAGGGCAGGACCATTGCGTCCATCAGTCTGTGTCCAATCAGGAATGCGGATTCCTGCCCGTCGAATGCGGAGTGCCAGGTCCAGGTGCCTGCGGCGGCCAGATGCTCCGTTTGCCGGCCGAGCAATGGATGCGTGGCAATTTGCCTTTGGAACCAGTAAGACTTTCTTTCAAAGGGATAGGTCGGCAACGCAAGCTTGCGTCCGGTGGATGGGGTGGCCCCTTCCCGCCCGGAAACGAGTGGGTGGAGTGAGGCTCCCTGTTGCACGTCGGACCATGCAGCGCGAAGCTCCTCCAGGGTTGAAACCGTTACCGTCGCCTGCTGCTCAAAGAGTGTTCGTCCATGCGCTATCGAGAAGGCCAAGTCGTCCAGGCGCGTCTCTGGATGGGCGTCGATGTAAGCGGAGTATTGCCCGGCAAGCATCCGAAGGGCCTGCTGTGTTCTGGCAGAAATAGTGAAGGTGAAAGGTCCTTCGTGCAGCGGTCGCTCTGCATCGACGGGCGGCGGTGCGGAGCCAAGCACAACATGAACATTGGTCCCGCCAAATCCGAAGGAACTGACCCCTGCGCGCCGCCGGCCGCTTGCCTGCGGCCACTCGATCGTTTGAGTGGGAATGTGGAAGATCGAGCTGTCGAGAGCGATATGAGGGTTGATTTTACTGTAGTTCCGGTGGGCTGGGATACGGCGATGATGCAGCGCCAGTACGGTTTTGAGGAAGGCAGCGATGCCGGCAGCCGCTTCCAGGTGGCCGATATTGGTCTTCACCGAACCGATCCAGCAGGGGTTCTCCGCCGTACGGCCCTCCTTGAGAACAGCTGCGAGGGCGTTTACCTCAATTGGGTCGCCCAGTGGCGTTCCCGTTCCGTGAGCTTCGATGTAACCGATCTCGCCGGGTGCGGTTCCCGCCGCAGCAAGCGCCGCGCGGACCACTGCCTGTTGTGCAGGGCCGTTGGGAGCGGTGAGGCCATGACTGCGGCCATCCTGATTCGCCGCCGAGCCATGAACGACGGCCAGGATGGGATCGCCCGCATTCACGGCATCCTGCAGGCGTTTGAGCAGGACCATGCCAACGCCTTCGCCACGTGCATATCCGTTGGCGGCCTCATCGAAAGTGCGGCACTGGCGGTCGGGCGAGAGCATGCCAGCGCGAGTGAACGCCTCGCTGAGTTGGGAAGTGAGAATCAGGTTGGCTCCTCCCACAAGTGCCGCATCGCACTCATCCCGGAGAAGGATGCCGCAAGCCTGATGCACTGCGAACAAGGACGAGGAACAGGCCGTATCCACGGCCCAGCTTGGTCCACGAAGATCAAGAATATGAGATATCCGGTTGGCCGCGACACTCAAAGCATTTCCCGTGGCGATGTAGGGGCCGGTCGCCTCCTCGCCGGTAGCCAGGCGGGCATACTCGGCGTTACTGATGCCCACGACGACTGCGGTGCGTGTTCCTGCCAGGGCAGAGGGCGCGATGCAGGCATTCTCCAGTGTCTCCCATGCCACTTCCAGCAGAATCCGCTGCTGCGGGTCCATGGCTTCGGCTTCGCGAGCATTGATTCCAAAAAAATCCGCGTCAAACTTGTCTACATTCTGCAGACTCGCTGGCTCTCTTCCGTCACAGTCATCCTGTTTCTCCACCAGCAGCTTCCAGAACTCGTAGGGGTTTTGTGCATGAGGAAAGCGGCATCCCATACCGACAACGGCGATGGCTGTGTCGTGCGACGGGGTCCGCTGCGGGTGCGCAGATGCCGGTAGCAAGCCGTCTGGCTCAAGGTGGCTGGCCAGAGAATGAATGCTGGGGAAGTCATAAACGATTGTGGGCGAGACGTTGCGTCCGAGTCTCTGCTGCAGTTGGCCAGACATCTCAACGGCATCGAGCGAGCCCAGGCCGAATGCGCTGAACGGAGCGTGAATATCGATGCTGGAGGCGGGCTGCCCGGTGCGCTGCGAGATCCACTTTGCAAGCCATGCCGAAATGTCTACTGGGGCAGAAGCTGTGTCCATCTGCGCGCTGAGGTTGCGCCAATTGCCCACGACGTCAAGCCCCTCATCTGCCAGGAAAGCTGCTTTGCAGGCGCTGCGCTGAATCTTTCCGCTGGATGTCCGGGAGATGGTCGCGGTCTTCAGCAGCAATACCGCGTGCAGCGGGATCTCATGCTCTTCCGCCACGGCTTGTCGAATCGCTTGGAATACGGCTGCTGGGTCCAGGTTGCGGAGTGCTTCCCTTCGCACCTCGCAAGCAATAACGACGGACTCTCCTTCGTCGGAATCGATGGAAAAGGCCGCTGAGGCGTTGATGACGAGCGCGGGATGGCTCTTTTCTGCAGTGGCCTCAATGTCCTGAGGATAGAGGTTGCGGCCCGCCACAATGATGAGGTCTTTGCGGCGTCCAGTGATCACAAGATCAGTTCCGTCAAAAAAACCGAGGTCGCCTGTGCGCATATAGGACCGGTCATCGCCAGGAATGCGAGCCCGGAAGGTCCGTTCCGATTCCTCCGCACGATTCCAGTAGCCAGCGCCAATTGAAGGCCCAGTGATCCATATTTCGCCGCAGTGATCGGTACTGCAGGGTTGCAGCGTATCCGGATCGACGATGCGTATCTCATGCTCTGTCCATGTGCGCCCACAGGAGACCAGCGTGCGCGTCTTCGCCTCGGGAGCAGGTGCGGAGGCGATCCCTCGGTCAAGATTGGTTACGCTCAGGTTCTTGAGCGCAACAGGTTCTCCTGCGGGATTGGCTGTGACGAAGAGTGTCGCCTCGGCAAGTCCATAGACCGGATACATGACTTTCGGGTTGAATCCGCACGAGGCAAATGCGGTGGTGAATCGTTCGATGGTCTCGGCGCGGATAGGTTCAGCTCCGTTGTAAGCGAGCTTCCAACTGCTGAGATCGAGGTTCTTCTTGGCGGCTTCGGAAACGGCGCGGGCGCAGAGAAGATAGGCGGAATCCGGTGCTGCTGCCGCCGTACCGCGATAAGTGGTAATCGCTCGAAGCCAGCGCTCCGGCTTCTGTACGAAGGCGGCGGGAGCCATCAGAATAGACGTCGCTCCCAGCACCATCGGGTGCACGATGTGGCCGAACAGCCCCATATCGTGAAAGAGGGGAAGCCATCCAGCATAAACGGCGCTTTCATCTTCTCGTCCGGCAGCCTTTAGCGCGGCCATGTTGGCCATGATGTTGCCATGGTGAATCATGACCCCCTTCGGCGTCCCAGTCGAACCGGACGTGTACTGGAGCATCGCCAGCATTTCAGGGGTAATCGTAGGGGTGGGTCTTCCGTCTGAGGGCGTCGCAAACTCTTCGTCGGTGATCAGATACTCCAACGCCAGCGTGGCCGAGTATCCGCCGGACCGCTTTTCAAGGGTCTGGAAGGTACTGGAATCCAACATCGTAAGCGCCGGCTCGCAGTCCTTTAATATCGACTGCAGGCGCTGCAGTGAAGAACGGTGTTTCTTCGGCGGATAGGCTGGCACTGCAACGACACCGGCATAAAGGCATCCCATCCACGCGCTGATGAACTCAAGACCTGGGGGGTACATCAGCAGCGCCCGGTCCCCAGCTTCGGTCAGGGTTCTGAGCTTTGCCGCGATTTGAAGTGCCCTTGCGTAGAGTTGGCCATAGCTGAGGCGTACGGACTCCTGCTCGCCATCTTCAAGATAGAGATAGAGCGTGCGATCAGGAGTCCGCTCAGCATGCAAGCGGAGTGCTTCCGTCACGGTTGCCGGTCCAGTTTCTTCCTTGATCCTTGGGTTCATGGTTGTCTCGGAACTTAATAGGTGCGTTGTGCCCAGGGCACAGGTTGAAAGTCTTCGATGGCGGTGCCCGCGTGAGCGGCGGCTGCCAGGTCGCGCACCAGACAGCCAATGGCGATATCGAGGATTCCAAGTCCGAACGGGCTAAATACCAGTGGACCCACGCCGCTGCGGGGCAGTTGCTTGCCCACGAGGACCTCCCCGAGCGTGGCGCGTATGAAGTGGCGATGGCCGAGAGAACGCGCCGCCAGGTCCAGAGATGTGTCATTGGAGCAGACATGGTCGATGTCATCGACGATATTGTCTGCCTGGCCGATTGCTTGCGGAGTCAGATCGCGCAGAGAAATGTGCAGCAAGGTCAAATCGTTTCCGCGGCCGGCAAAGTTATCGATATGGGGCGTGACCGCGTTCGTTGCGATGGAGACAATGCTCGCCTGTTCCAGAACATGCTGCCCACGTGTCGCCCGAGTGACTGTACGGCCATCGCACAAGCTGCGGCAGCAAGCCTCAAACTGGCTGGTCCGGCACGGGTCGGAGTCGTAAAGGAGAATATCCCTCACTTCGGGACGGGTATAGAGCAGGAAGCGCAATACTTGAAAGTTGATCGGGCCACAACCTATCAATCCCAGCGTGCTGGTGCTTTTTCCTGCATGCAGCACATCTGCGGCCAAGGCCGCGCTGGCAGCCGTTCGGTATGAACTGATGACCGAGCCTTCCATCATTACTTCGGCAAAGCCGGTCTTTACAGAGTTGAGGATCAGAGTCGCGGAGGCGCGTTCCAGCCGCACCTGCAGATTTCCCGGGAAGGATGCAACCCACTTAATGCCGGCAGCTTGAAACGGCCCTCCCAGATAGGCGGGCTTGGGGATAATGCGATCGACGGTATTGCCCGGAAAGCGCAAGTATTCGCAGTTGGGAAGGCTGTAACCTCCGCTTTCGCGTGTGATGTAGGCATCCCGGATGCTTTGGATGATCTCGTGCTCGCGATGTTCCAGTAGTTGGATGATCTCCTCGCCGCGCAGCATCAGCATGCCAGTCTTGCTCTTGGATGGGAGCGCAGACTCGTGAGCAGCCACGCCATTGCCGGACGCCCGGGAGATGATTGCCGGTGGCCGCTCGACCGCTCCCTGGCCCAGGGACTCTTGCACCCATTGGCGGGAGTAGATCGTATCGAGATAACGCTCGCCACGATCGCAAAGAATCATGACACAGGTGCTGCCCGCCGGAATCTCATCCTTTAGCCGGGCAGCGGCGGAGACTATGCCGCCGGATGAGCCGCCGGCGAAGATCGCCTCCCGGTGAAGAAGCTGGTAGCAGCCGGTCACGCAGTCGAGATCGGAAACTTTAACATGAGCACTCTCTAGGCCGGGCTGGTAGAGCTCCGGTACGCGCGAGGCTCCGTGCCCTGGAATAAGGCGGCGTCCCGGATGCCCACCAAAGATCACACTGCCCTCTGCATCGACGGCAATAATTTTGGTCGAGGCGCCGGCGTTCCGCAGGAACTCCGCACAGCCGCGCAGTGTGCCGCAGGTGCTGGTGGCTACGAAAAGATAATCCACCTGGCCGTGCAGGCTCTCGTAAATTTCCCGCATGGTGGTGTGGTGCGCTCGCGCGTTGGCCGTATTGGCATACTGGTTCGGCCAGAAACTATCGGGAATCTCTCTGCAGAGTCGCTGGACACGTGCAATGCGCGCACGCAGCAGGTCGCCATTTGGCGCGTCACAAACGTCCACCAGACTGATCTCCACGCCATACGCTTCAAGTATCTTCAGATTTACGGGAGTGGTGCGGCTGTCCACGACGCAGATAAAACGCAGACCCATGTAGGCGCAGAATTGTGCGATGCCGATGCCGAGGTTGCCCGAACTCGATTCGACAATTGTGCTCGCGGCTGTAATGCGCCCCGCATCCCACGCTTCGCGCAGCAGCGAGAGTGCAGTGCGATCCTTACTGCTGCCGCTTGGATTCAGCATCTCCAGCTTGGCGTAAAGCTCGAAACTAATGCCCGAAAACAGGCGTTTCAGCGGAACCAGAGGCGTGTTTCCGATGGTGGATAGAATTCCACTGTAGAGCGGGAAAGCCGTATCTCTCATCTCACTCACCCCAGGAATGCGCGAATTTCAGAGCTTTTGCTTTTTTTTGATTTCCTTTGATGGTTATGACGTCCCATCGTTGTCTTCCTGGGATAGCGGATCGGAGTATGAGGATCGGTTGCTGGGCGTTTTTGTTTTTTCTTGCGGTGTTCACTTGGATGCCTTGTGATCCTGCTGTTCGATCTCGCTCCATGCCTCTGCGCTGGCATCCTGCATCTCTTCGATGGCCTGGGCGGAGACACGCTGCACGACCCGTCCGGCCCGGACTCCGCCCTTGATTCCTTCTTTGAGGATGGTTCTCCAGTAAGCGGCTGCAACAACGCCGGAGGCAAGGCCGAGTAGGTAACTGCTCTTCTTCATGGCGGAGTAGTCTTCCTTTTTTTGTGGTATTTCTGCCGTGAGTTTTATGAGGTGGATTTTCGGGAACGGCTGCCCGCTGGTTTTTTAACGGCCGCCGGCGTTGGTTTTGCAGCGGAGGCTTTGGCCTGGGTCTTGGCGGGCGCCTGACGCGTGGAAGATTTGCGCGGCGCGCGCCTTGGGGATGGCTGGGGGACGGTTTCCGCCGTCTGGGCGGCTGCCGCAGGAGTCTCCGCCGCCTGGGCTGTGGGCCCGGTGGCAGGACGGCGCAGGGCCGTGCGCAACGAGTTGGAAGAGAAGAGCAGGCGCGCGGGAAATCCAAAAAGCATGCCGGCCGTAAGGCCCAGCACTCCGTGGACCGCCGCGCCCTTCAGGTCTCCCTGAACCAGGTGGCTGCCGCCGGGAACAAGATATTCTCCACAAAAGGCAAGCCCGGCCCGCAGCGGCTTGTCTTTTGTGGGGTCTTCAGGAAATTCTTGAGGCATGGGGGCTCGCTTAAAAAATAAAGTCACCCGCAGCGAGGAAACGATGCATCCTCGCAGCAGTCAGCATGCCTATCTGGAGAGAGAAGTGAAAAAAGGTTAGCTGGCAGGCTCTTCGGAAACAGGCTTGCTCATGGGGGCGCCGAGTTCAAGCGGCGGAACGGATTTGACGAAGTCGATCAGGTTTTTACCCGTGACCGCGTTGGCAAACGAACTTGCCGAAACTACCAGCAGGCCCGGAACCCCGAAGACGGCCTTGGCCGCCAGCCCGAGTGCCGCATAAATACCGCCCGCTTTGTAGTCGCCGCTGACCAGATTGCTGCCACCGGGGAGGATGACTTCGCCTGCAAACTGTATCCCGGTCTTCATGGCTTGAGTGCTGTCCACTTTCATGGAACCTTCCTCCTGTGTATTTCTACTGCACGTGGAGTATAGCAGAACTACACAAACACGATTAAAACTCATTCCACCTGAAAAAGATAACAACAGCAAAACAAGGAAGATAACTTTCCGCTTTATGCAGTAACTGACAGATTCAGAAAGTTATGCGGGCTTTCCGGGGGTCCATTTGCACCCGTACTTGGTGGAGGCTGGCACGCCGGGGTGGAAATCATTCGCCGGAGTGTAGCCTGCCGGCAGCGCCTCGCGCCTCTGGAGGGCGTAGGGGATGTGAGGGCAATTCGCCCATATACCGTTCCAGGATGCCGAAGAGTGAGTCCTGTGCCGTGCGTAGAAAGAAATGCCCTCCGGGAAATATGTGTAGCGCAAATGCGCCCGTCGTATGCTCCCGCCAGTCCTGCATGCATTCCGGTGATGCAGCCTGGTCGCCGGAGCCAGCATTCGCGATGATAGTGCAACGCAGTGGGAGGGCCTCGGCAAACTCATAGGTGTCGCATATCTGCAGGTCAGCCCGCATGATAGGGAGCCAGTAGCGCAGCATTTCAGAATCTTCGAGAATCGCCGATGGTGTTCCGTTCAGATGCTTTATTTCGGCGAGCAGTTCGTCATCGGGCAGGTTGTAAAAAACGCGCCGCATCATCGGCAGATGCGGCGCTCGGTGGGCACCCAAAAAGAGCACCGAGGGCTCGGGCAGATCCGCCGCGCGTAAGGCGCGGGCGGTCTCAAAGGCCAGCAACGCTCCCAGACTGTGCCCATACAAGGCGAAGGGCCTGTCGAGGAAGGGCCCGATCTGAGTGATCAGTGCCTCCACTATCGTTTGGCTATGCGTGTAGGCTGGTTCGGTGTGCCGGTCTTCGCGCCCCGGAGGCTGGATAAGGCACACCTCAATGGATTCCTTCAGATGATGGCACCAGGGCCGGTAGAAGGACGCACTTCCGCCCGCAAATGGCAGGCAGAAGAGTCGTGCCGAGGCCGCCGGTCTCGGTACTGGGATGCGGACCCAGGCAGATGCTCTCATGCGGGAAACTTTGTCTGGACAAATTCGGTGGGCGTCACTTCCCGCAGACTAAAATAGCGAGTCAGATCCTGGCAGTCCGGGCAGGATACATCCTTGCGAGCGGTCGCATAACTGGCCAGCGTCAGGCCCGGATAATGCTCTTCCATCAACGTGCGGCAATGCAGATGCACCAACTCCTCTAATTGTTCGGAGTCAAAGCAGCGGAGAAAATTCATATTCTGGCCTGCATTTGCATGGATCGGATCGAGCAGACCGGGGTCGATGCCGCAAAATGCGGCGATTTCCCCATTACGCGCCACCAGTTCATCGGTATGCACGATTAGCAACCGTTCCTTGGGCACCGCAGAGATGACTCGCTGGTTGACCCCTGTCCAGATCTTCGTCATCTGCTCTAGACGCACCTTCATGTTGGGTTGATTCATTAACCGAAAGCTGCCATCGGGTAACACATCGAGGCAGTTCATCAGAGCGCCGGCGCGGCTGCCCCATCCGGCAGTGAAATCACCAAACAGCTTCCCCACGCAGGAATTCATCCACGAGTAAACATCCCGAAGAGTGAGCACAAATTTCGCATCCGGAAACTCTTCAACCAAAAAGTCCACAATGCAGAAGTGTGCTCCGCATGAATCCATGTCGAGGGGCTTGGCGGCATTCCTCTGATGAATGAATGTGCGAATCTCCTCGTCGGTGATGGTACCCATAAGCCGCCGCTCGAAGATGCTGAGCTGGTCCTGCAGTTGAAATTCATGATCGGAAGCAAAGGATCTGGCGAACATCTCCTGCATGGTCGTGGTGCCTGTCCGAAATAATCCCGTGCCGAATATCTTCAAAGTATCCTCCTGCTTTCTTGACAAGCGGATGAGATCTGCTCGATAAGATACGATCCCCGTAGCAGGGAATGATGAATTACATGGTAGCCTGAGCCGGTTAAGAAGTTTCAGGGAGAGGTATGAAATATTTCGGAACGCTTGCTGGCCCGATGGAGTTATCTGGCTTTTCTGCTTTTCCCTCTGAGGGGATTTATGGAATGACCATTTTTCTGAGGCGCTTTGTAGATGCATTGCTGCGCTTCGGAGATTTCGATGAATTTCACTTCTTTTACAGCGGCGCTGCACCGCGGCTCGATCAAGGCGGCCTGTTATTTTCCGATCCTCGTATCTCTCTCATTCCAGTCAGCCAGTTCGAGAGCCAGACATCCCGCCATACTTATCATGCGTTTCATAACTTGTGGTCGCCCGACATCGGTCCATGGACCGATCTTCGCAACCGGTTGAGCGCGGTCAGCTTCCCCGTTACCGGGCTCACACATACGATCAGTTATCAGTCGTTTCTGCCGCGCGTGCTGGGAACCATGCTGCTCGGCATTCGGCCCTGGGACTCGATTCTTTGCACCACGGAATCGGCCCGCGTCGTAATGCGGCGGTGGATCGAGCATTTGCAGGCATCGTTTCTGGAAGAGCGGCAGATCCAACTCACCTTTGATGGGCGACTCGATGTCATTCCCTTGGGACTCGACACCGACGTCTTTCGGCCCGGCAACAAGGCAGAACTGCGCAGCCGTCTGAATCTGCCTGCGGACGAAGTGCTGGCCTTGTATTTCGGACGATTCTCCCACTACGACAAAATGGACCTCTTCCCGCTGCTGCTTGCATTCAAGATGGTGCTGGATGGCTGTGGTCAAAAGACTTCGCTGGTGTTGGCTGGTTCGGAGAGCTTTCACAAATACTCGGAGAGAGTGCGGCAGTTTGCCGCCCAGATCGGAATTGCGGACAGAGTGATTCTTCGCACCGATATACCGGAAGCGGACGTGACGGCCTACTATGCGGCTGCCGATCTCTTCGTCTCTCCCAGCGACAATCTGCAGGAGACCTTCGGCCAATCGATTGTGGAAGCCATGTCCTCCGGACTGCCTGTGATTTGTTCAGACTGGGATGGATACAAGGAGTTGGTCGTGCAGGAAGATACGGGCTATCGCGTGCCCTCCTACTGGATGGAGTGCGATAGCAGGGTAGCAGATTACTCCGGCGTCTCAGACTGGCTCGCCAATCATTTCCTGAATGCACAATCGGTTGCCATCGACGTTCCGGCGATGGCCGCTGCGATGACCAGGCTCATCGGTGATGAAGGGCTGCGCCGCACCTGGGGAGCGAACGGACGCCGCCGCGCTCAGGCTCTCTTTGACTGGCGGCGTGTCATCGAGCAGCACATCGATCTCTGGCAAACGCTTCATCAGCAGGCTGCGTCGGCCCAACAATCCCCCATGGGAAAATCCTGGTTCCGGCCTGACTATGGCAAGACCTTTCAGCACTACCCCACGCAAATGCTGTCGCTCGCGGCAAAGGTCTATCTTGGTCCGTCTCGCGAGTTTTCTCTCTATCCTGAGGTGGAAGGATTTCTCGCCAAGGATGTTCTGCACTGTGTCATGCGGTGCGCAGCCGACACTGCGACGGTGGGTGAGTTAGAGGCGTCGACAGCGTCGGCGCTGGGGGTGACTCCGGATGTTTTCCGCAATCATCTTCTGTGGCTGATCAAGTATGACCATCTGAGATTGGGGTCTCTTGCCTGAAGCACAAAGCGTTGTTGGCTCCTCTTCTCAAAGAACGGGACACCGCAATCCCTTGTCCCGCGGTGCCGCAGACAGAAGATCATTTCGCCGTTATCCTGAAATCACTCGCCAAATGTGTCAGCCCACTCTGCTCTATCGCTGCCGGGGTGTAGGCATCGTCTAGAGATGAACGCTTCGTTGCGCCCAAATATTCTGGCGGCGCGATAGATGGAGGGAGCGCATTTGGCTGACAACGATTCCGGTCTGGAGCTATGGGCAACGCTGGAATTCGTTTGCATCGGAGGTTTTCTTGGCTCAATGTACAGCTCAGCGATTCGGCAATATTTCTCCAGCACAATTTGCATCCCTGATGGCGGCTGCAAAGAGCCAGGGAATCGAGATTGATGGGACCGAAGGTCAGACGACGCAGAGTGGTATCACCATCGCCTGGTCCTATGTCGCGACCAGCAGTTCACTCACCATTCAGTGCCTGGGCGCTCCGTTCTATGTCACCTGCGGCATGATCCATGCAAAGATTCGCGATCTGGTCTCCCGATGCCAGATACAGGAAGTCTGAGGCGCTACTGTCAAGCGGGGCTTATGTGGCTCGGTGTTGCCGTCTTTGTAATCAGCGGCTCCTGCTGTTCTCGCAAAAGCTCTGCGCGCCTTCAGGCATAACCCCCCAATCGCGACGCCCATCTTCTTTCATGCACGTTAACTGTATCGTTTGACACCACCTGCTGGCCGTCACTATAGTGCCGCCTATCCACGCAACAGGACATACGAATCCGCCAGGAGGATCTCGCTCTCAGCAGTCTTCCCCCGAGCATCTGCTCGACTCAGCGGAGCAGTCCGGTCTGGAAGGGGGCGGCTTGAAGACTCAGGGCAAACGAGGGATTGCGGGCGCGGTGATTGCAGGGGCGATGTTGACCATTGCTGGCTGCGCGACGCCAGCTCATGCGGCAGTGAAGACGAAGGCCGCCGTATTGGAATCCGTGCCCGCGCAGACCGTCGCGGCCCGGGGCATCGCGCTTGCGAATACGGTGCACGGCACCTGGAATGCCATGCCCGGAGCAGAGACGCCTCGCTTCCAGAGATTTGGCCCTCCCATGCCGTGGTCTCGCAAGCCGGGCAGCATTGCCACGGGACTCATGACGCCCGGCGCGCTCGTGGGCAATGGCAGCGTCGGCGTGGCGATGGGCGGAAGCCCTGACCGGCAGGAGTTCTACATAGGCCGCAACGATTTCTGGAGCGTGCTGCGCGGGCGCATCATGCCCATGGGGCGGCTCGAGCTGACCGTGGCTGCGTTGCAGGGCGCTTCGGCGCAGGTGAGCGAAAATATCGGTCCTGCCGATGTTACGGCTCACTTCGTGCAGGGCAGCGACGCGCTGCAGTCGCGCACCTGGGTCGCGAACGGCCGCAATGTGTTTGCGGTGGAACTACGAAACTCCGGCAGCCAGCCGCTGCATGTGCGCGCCGCGTTGCTCGACGGCTTTGGCAGCGGCGAGGCTCAGACGCTTAGCGGAGCCTCGGGGAATGTGCAGTGGCTGCGCGTCTCTCCAGAGACGGTCGAGGCCACCATCGGCGGGTCGCGCCGCGGCGTAGTGGCGGCGTCGAATCTGCGCATCCGTTCGGTGCGGGTCTATGCGGGCAATTCCGCACAGAAGCCGCGCTATGACTGGTCGTCGTCTACGGTGCTGGCGGGTGGCAATGGGCCGGAGCGGTTTTCCTGTGGCCGCGTCATTCTCCCGTTGCGTCACTTCACCATGCGCGCTGCCGTCAACGTGGACGGTGCCGATGGCTCTGGCGCGATCTTCACCGCGATGGTGGGGCAGCAGTGGATGAAGCAGCAGATCGACCCCACCGATCCGCTGGGCAACCAGCGCGGACGCAATCTGCCTCGGGCACAGGGAGCCGCTGCGGGGCTGGCCGTCTATCTCTCGCACGGACGGCTCGTCGCCAACCTCAATGGCACCGTGATTACCTCGACGCAAACGCTGCCCACGCGGCAATGGGTAACCGTTACGGTTGCTTATGACGGCCAGAAGCTGGTGCTGCTGGCCGACGGCAGGCAAATAGGTGAAACCACCAGCTTTCCCACGGCGGCCCAGGTGATGGGGCCTGAATGGCAATGGGCTGCCGCGCATCCCGGAGATGCAAATGTTCCCTATGAAGGCATCGGACCAGAGGGCGTGCTGGCCATGCGTATCGTAGGTAGTGATGCCACGCTGGCGAACGGCAAGATGCACTTCACCATTCCCGCCGGAGAGCACGTTGTGATGCTGGTGGCGGCGATGGACAACCGCGACACGTCCACTTACTTTCAGACCGCGCTCACTGATCTGGAGCAGGCGAGCCTGCCCGATGTGGCGGCGAGCTGGTCGCGGCACGTGGCCTGGTGGCGCAACTTCTGGTCGAAGTCGTATGTGGAGATTCCAGACAAGACCATCCAATCCTGGTGGTACGGGTCGCTCTATGTGCTGGCCTCATGCAGTGAGCCGGGCAATGTGGCCCCCGGCCTGTGGGGCAACTGGATCACGTCGACGCACATGGCCTGGCAGGGCGACTACACGCTGGACTACAACTATCAGGCCCCTTTCTGGGCCGCCTACCCGACGAACCACGTGAGCCTCGCCGACCCTTATGATGCTCCGCTGCTGGCGTGGATGCAGCGCGGAGAAGCACTCGCCGCCAAACTGCACAGTCAGGGCCTGGTGTATTACACCCATCTGGCTCCGTCGCCTGGCTGGAGTGCGGACAACTTTCGCGCGCTCGATCAAAAGAGTGATGCGCTGTTCGCAGCCGTGAACTGCATTCAGCGCTGGCGCTACACTCACGACGCGGCGTACGCGCGCAAGGTCTGGCCCTTTCTGACCGGCGTCGCCGAATATTGGGATCACGACCTGAAGCTGGTGAATGGCCGGTATGTGGATTTCAACGATGCGGCCGACGAACACCTGTGGGGACCATCAAGCGGCGTCAATCCGGCCACGACGATTGGCTTTTTGAAGATGCTGTATCCGGCGCTGATCGAGATGAGCGAACAGTTGCACGCGGATGAAAGCCAACGGGCCACATGGAGCAATATTTCTGCTCATCTGAGTGATCTGCCGATCGCGCCCGCCAATAGCGTCGCTGCCATTCAGAAGGCCGTGGGCAAGCCGATTCCGCCAGATCAGATGGTGATTTTGCAAAGCCAGCACGGCATGCAATGGGTCAATCTGCCGTGGGGCGGCGCGCAAGGGCCGGAGCCGCCGGTCAGGCCCACGGGCTCGTCAGCGGGTATGAACTCTCTGCAGGTAGTCTTCCCCGGTTGGAACATCGGTCTCGAAAGCCCGGCTGCGTTGCGCAGCGCCGCGTGGTATACGGTCCATTACACGCGTCTCTGGTACGACAACAACGACACGTCGAGCTTCTATCCGGCAGCGGTGGGCGCGGGCTACGATCCGGAAGCGATTCTCAAGCACCTGCACGTGCTGGTGACCCACATCGGCTACCCCAGCTTTGCTTATGACATGCCGGCCGGCGGCATCGAAAACGAGGCAACGGTTCCCACAACCATCGCCGCCATGTTGCTGCAGAGCTATCAGAAAGACATTCACGTCTTCCCGGATTGGCCATCGACCGAGGATGCGTCTTTCGGCGATCTGCTGGCGGTCGGGGACTTCCTCGTCTCCAGCCAACTCAAGGGCGGACGTGTCGCCTACGTGCGCATCACCAGCGAGCGCGGCGGTCTTTGCAGGCTGGCCAATCCATGGGGTGCGGAGGCCGAGGTTGAGTTGAAGATTGCTGGCGAAAAGACCCAACTGCTGCATGGGGCGGAGCTTGATATTTCGACGCATATCGGGGAGCAACTTATGCTCACCGAGCATTCCCGATAAGCGAGTGGGATTTCATGGTGGTTTGTGCAGCTGTCAGATCGTTTCTTCTGGTCGTTCGCACCGGGCTTTCTGCCGCAGAGGAGGAATTTCGCTGTGCGTGTCGCGCCGGTAGAGCGATGCAGTGCACCGGGAAAGCCGCCTTCCAGATGAGGCGGGATTCGGTGTGATGCGTGCGATGGGTTCGGCACAAAATTACCGCTTTTCATTCCATATTTCGCAAGGGTAGGATGCTGTGGTTCCTGAATGGGCAGGGGCTTTGTCGCGAAAGTTTAGAAAATCGATTTAATTGGTAAACGATTTCTCTTTGCGAGAGAGTCCGTACACTCCGGTTGCTGCTGGAATGACGGTACCTGCTGCGGAAAAACATGGGCTGAAACAGGAGAGTTGGAATGCGGTGGATCAGTGAAATGCAATTACGGCGGGCAGTAAAAGTCGCCAAGCGTTACGGCGGATGGAGCATGGCAGTGCTGTGTTGCCTTGCATGGGCAGGGACAAGGACAGGAAGAGCGCAGCAGGCGAGTCCGGCCCCTCCGTCGCCATTGCAGGTGACGATTGAGACGCAGCAGATGGCCGAGCCGGTCTCAAGGTATGAGTACGGCATGTTCATTGAGCATATCGGCGCTCTGGTGTATCGCACCTTGTGGTCAGAGATGCTGGATGACCGTAAGTTCTATTTCCCCATCACGGCCGCTGCGAAGAAGACCGGCGCGCCGCTGCCGGGGCCGTTTCGTAATATGATGCCGCGCCACTGGCACCCGATTGGTGCGCAGGATGCCGTCACGCTTGATACAAACGACCCCTTTGTGGGGGCGCACAGTCCGCGCATTGCCTTGCGGGGGACCACGCCCGGCGGCATTGAGCAGTCTGGTCTTTCTCTGGTGAAGGGCAAGCAGTATGAGGGCTACATCTATCTGCGCGGCACACCGGGAACAAAGACGAAGGTGACCCTGAGCTGGGGCCCCGGTGTGGGTGATCGCCAGGTGGTGAGCCTGCCGCCGCTTGGTGCGACTTACAGAAAGTTTCCGTTTCACTTTACGGCCGGTGCTGCAAGCAGCGATGCCAGCTTTTCGATTACGGGCACAGGGAAGGGGAGCTTTCACGTCGGCACCGTCTCGCTGATGCCAGCGGACAACATCGATGGGTTCCGCCCCGATACGATTGCGCTGCTGCGGCAACTGCATTCTGGTTTCTGGCGTCTGCCGGGCGGAAACTTCCTCTCTGACTGGAGCTGGTACAACGGCGCGGGTCCGCGTGACAAGCGGCCACCCACGTTTGACTATGCCTGGAATGCGATGCAGCCAAATGACGTGGGCATGGACGAGTTCATGACGCTGTGCAAGCTGATTGGCACTACTCCTTATGTCACGGTGAATGCAGGCTTTGGCGGCGCGCACTCGGCCGCGCAGGAGGTGCAGTATCTGAACGGCTCGGTGAATACGCCGATGGGCGCATGGCGTGCGCGCAACGGGCATCCCGCGCCGTACGGGGTGAAGTTCTGGGACATCGGTAATGAGCCGTATGGCCAATGGCAACTAGGCCGCACTGACTTGAAATACTACGTGCTCAAGCACAATGAGTTTGCCGCCGCCATGCGCAAGGCCGATCCTTCCATCACGTTGCTGGCCTCGGCGGCGACTCCAGACGAAATGATCATCGAAGGCGTGGCCC
This sequence comes from Acidobacterium capsulatum ATCC 51196, assembly GCF_000022565.1. Classification (NCBI taxonomy): domain Bacteria; kingdom Pseudomonadati; phylum Acidobacteriota; class Terriglobia; order Terriglobales; family Acidobacteriaceae; genus Acidobacterium; species Acidobacterium capsulatum. The sequence continues at coordinate 1,313,080 of NC_012483.1, read as the reverse complement.
AGGCCGATCATGTGAAGGACACTGACGCGACGCTTTGCTCCAAGGTGGACTGGACCTGCGGCTTCCTGAAGCACTCGTGGGGCAATTTCTCCGGGATTACCGAACACTGGTATGCGCGGGCCGGCTATCGCTTTGACATGGCAAAGGCGGACTCTGGATTCAAGCTGCCCCGCCTGGAGGCCGGCTATGTGCCTGCGCATTACTCCGTGCTGCAATGGGTGCGGGACCCCTCGAATCGCGTACACATCAAGGCCGAAGAGTGGAAGGCCTATGAAAAACTCTTCCCGGATATGGCGAAGAAACATATTTTCATGTCGATCGACGAGTACGCCTATACGGGTGCTCCGCCCAACCTGAAGACGGCGATGGCCTACGCGATGGTCTTCAACGAAATGTTGCGGCACACCGATTTCATTCGCATGTCGGCATTCACGATGGGCGTTTCGACCTTGAATATCACGCCCACCGCCGCCTCAATGAATACGACGGGGCTACTCTTCAAGCTGTATGGAGAGCACATGGGCGCAGGCATGATTCCGGTGAAACTGGCGGGCAATTCTCCTCAACCGCTGCCCACGCAGCATATGGTGGGCGATTTGCCAAAGACGAATGCCGGCAGCCCAACTTATCCGCTCGACATGGTGGCCGCATTGAGCCCGGATCACAAGTATCTGAATGTTGCCGTGGTGAATGCAACGGACAAGGATCAGAACTTTGAGATGAACCTCGCGGGCATGCACGTGTATGGTGCCGCGACTGTGTGGCGAATGACCGGCCGTAATCTCACCGCAGCCAACGATCTCGGAAAGGCTCCCGAGGTCAGCATTCAGCAGGTGAGTCTGGGCAACGTGGGGAGTGCGGTTTCCGTGGCCCCCATCAGCATCAACATCTATCACTTTCCGGTGGAGGAGGCGCAATGAGCGCTCAGAAGAGAGTAATTCGACAGTTCGCCATGGCTGCTGTGACGGCCCTGGCTCTCCTGATGGTTGGCGGCGTGTCTTCAAGCCGTGCGCAGGTTAAAACAATCGTGCCGCCGGTGATTCCCGGCGCGAAGCCGGTGACGGTGCAGCATATCAAAATCCACGGCACTTCGCTTGAAGGCAACCTGGAAGGCGAAGCCGTGGATCGCGACGTGATCGTTTTTCTGCCGCCGGGATACTTCAAGCACAAGCATCGTCACTATCCCGTGGTGTATGCGCTGCATGGCTATTCCATCGGGGCAGAGCAGTGGACGCATGAGATTCATGTTCCCCAGACCATTGAGGGGGCGTTTGCCCAGGGCGCGAAACCGATGATTGTGGTTCTTCCAGACTCGAAGACAGTGTATGGCGGCTCGATGTATTCGCGCTCCGAAACGACTGGAGATTTTGAGGAGTTCATTGCGCACGATGTTGTGAAATATATTGACGCGCACTACAGGACGATTCCGGATCGGCAAAGCCGTGGGCTGGTGGGGCACTCGATGGGCGGCTACGGCGCGTTGCGGATCGGGATGAAGTATCCGCAGGTCTTTGGCGCTTTGTATGTAATGAGCGGCTGCTGCCTGTCCGCGCGTCCCGCGCCAGATCCAAATTCCCCGCAGGAGAAGGCCTTCGACGAGGCTGTGGCGAAGCTGAAGTCTCCGGCTGGTGCTGCGAATTTTCCCTTCTTTTGGAAGGCGCAGCTGGCAACTGCTGCTGCATGGTCGCCTGACCCGAAGAATCCGCCCCTCTATTTGGATTTGCCAGTCAAGAATGGGGTTCTGCAGCCTGATGTGGTGGCCAAATGGACCGCCAATGCACCGCTTGCCTTTATTGATCAATACATCGATAACCTGAAAAAGTATCGCGCCATTTCGCTGGATGTAGGAGATCATGATGGGCTGCGCTTTGACATGCGCAAGGTCCACCAGATTCTGGATAGCTATGGCATACAGAATAGTTTCACGATCTATTACGGCACCCATACCAGTGCCGTCGCAGATCGATTCCAAAATCATGTGATGCCTTTCTTCAGCCACAATCTCTGCTTCAAAAAGAACTGCAAATGACCTGAACGCGGCACGGCGTTCACAGCCTTCGCGGCTGATTGTTCTTTCACGCTTTCGCCCTCCGGCATTGATGCCGGAGGGCTTTTTGTTGGGGCTGGACCGCTCGCTAACGGCTTCATCGGCCATAAATGCACCTCTGTATGTAGGGCTCGTCACGCGGTGATTGCTCTCATGCCTGCACATTTCGGAAGCCTTTGCGACTTTTGCGAACTTTTCCATTGAGGGGCGATAAGTACACCTCTGCATTAATGGAATGTGCCATAAAATCCTCACCGGATATCACTACGACCTACTGAGTGATCGATAATGTTATGCACAATGAATAGCTTGCTTTATTTTTTTGTGCCATTGGCGTCCTGGAGACTTTGTTGATTTGGTGAAACGTTTAGGGCCGGGCGCCCCAAGCGCGCCGATAAGATTTGGCCGGACCGCAGGTTTTCCCAATCGATGTATACCCGCTATGATCTGTATTTTTATGGGGATACGGCGCGTGCTCGCATTCCCTTCAAGGCTCGGACGACGCAAACGATTACTGCTTTTCAACGCGGGTAACCATCATCCTGTTACCCGTGCCGGGATAGGATGATTACGGTAGATACTGTTACTCTGCAATTTCATCTTCAAGGCTACAAATAGTTATGAATTTTCTTCTCATGTTGCCAGATATGCTGCTAATCTTCACACGTTCATCCATTAGTGTTTTTTAAGTGCCTGGATCGTTGAACGATTCGGCCGCGTCTGAAATCCGTCATCGTGATTGCCGGGCGTTTAGCAATATTTCTTATTCGTGTCAGCGCGGATCGATTGGCGACGGGCACGACCGGGCTCCCGCAAGTTCAGGGAAATATCTCCAGCAGGCAGATGTCTGGCGGCACCTTGCCTGCTGTACCAACGAAGAGGATGAAGACAGGCTGCAGAGTACGCAGTGTGGGCCTTCCGAAACATTCTTCTCCTGGTGAATTCATGGAGCAGAGAGGAAGTAGCAAGTCCATGCATTGCTTGCCAGCCGGGATTCTTCAAGATGAGTACGAAAAGACACTATGGCCAAGTTGATTGAAATGAAATCCCCGTATGGATTGGGGAAATCTCGTACGCGTTCGACAAATGGCGCCAATGGCAGGTGCAATCTCGAGCGCAATGTGATTTCCGTGATGTCCATGACCGGAGGAGCAGGCAAGACAAGCCTGGTGGTCAACCTTGGGCGCACTCTGGCGCAGCAGGAGCGGCGAGCATTTTTGATTGATACGGCGCCGCACGGACTCTTGCCGTTTCACCTGGGAGCTGCGGAAACCGGCCCAGGGCAGCTGTGCGATTTATCAGAAGCTGGTTCTGGTACTTTGCGCGCAATGAACCTGGATATTGCCAGCGCTTATTCGCATTCTGCCGATCATATGTGGATGAAAAAGGTGATTCTGCAGGAAACGGATCCGTCCGAATACGTTTTGATTGATATCAACACGGCACCTTTGTGGCTGACGCGACAGATACTGCAATTGAGCCAATACGTGTTGATCCCGCTGATGCCGGATATGAGTACGCTTTTGAGCATTCCATGCATTGAAGATTGTCTGGATGGTTTCTCGACTCCTGGAATGGACCGGCCATCCTACTATGCGGTATTGAATCAATTTGATTCGGAGATCGCGTTTCATCGGCGAGTGGAGGCAGAGGCAAAAGCGCACTTGGGAAGCCGGTTGATTCCTGTGACGCTCAGCCGGGATGCGCGAATGAGTTGCTCCTTGCCGCAGGAGCGCAATTGGATGGAGCGCTATCCCGCGAGTCCGCTGGTGCAGGATTATCGGCGCCTATCTCTATGGATGCAGAGGCTGCTGGAAGGTCCTGCACGCGAGGTGGCCGATCTTTAAGGTTGTTACAGCGTTGGTTGTAGTACGGAACAGGGCAGTCAAGTCGTGGCTGTTCGGCCTGTGTTGCTTTGCCGTCTGTTTTTGCCTGCAGGGTAGCGCGTGGGCGGCGCAGAGCACGTCCACTACTGGGAGCCTTACGGTCAGCATGACGGTGCAGTCCAGTATCAGTCTTATATTTGTGCAGAGTCCTCAGGTGGGCACCCAGGACAACTGCGCGCTATCTGGAGCGAACAGCAGCAGTGCGGCTCTGAACCTTGGAATAGCGACTATGGCCAGCGACAACGAGAGTTGTGTTCAATTCACCTCGACAGGCGGCTCGACTGGCTCTTACACGCTGCAGGATCTTGTCTATTACAAGGTGACGGAAGCGAATACTTCGAGCGGAAGTTTTTCGTTGACCGCTGGACTGCCATCGACGCCCGTTACAGGCGTGACGTGGAAGCTGAACTCAACTTCTCTCAGTTCCTCTGCCATCTCTATAACGGCAAATGGACCATACAACGCTTCGCAGTATTTCACCTTGACGGTTACAGTTGCCTCTACAGTAACGACAAGTAACTTGTCACAAGCAATTGACTTCACGGCGACGGCAAACTGATGACTTATCTTTCATGTTTTAGAACCAGGCTAATTCAGTTGCTGCTGCTGGTGACAGTTGCGACGGTGGGTGCAGTTGCGCAGTCCACTACCGGAACTCTGAATGTCGAGCTAGAGAATGGTTCGGGCCTAATCATGGTTTTTAATTCCGATGCCTCGGGCGTCACACTCGGGAATCCGGGAACGTCAGCAGCGACGCTCGCATTCGGAACGGTTTCAGAATATGGGTCGTTGGGGACCGGCGTCACGCGGACGATCGGAACATCCAGCTTCACGGTTTCTACGCCATTTGATGTCAATGTCGAGGAAAGCGGTACAACCAGCTCAACCTACAGCCTCGCTGCGGCTTTGAGCGCCACCGCGCCAACGGGTATCACGATTGAGGTGGATTCAGTCACTCTGAGTACCACTAGCCAGACCGTTTCCACCACAAGCTCTTACGGCGGCAATATTGCGCATACCTTGAGCGCCGTCGTTTCTACGTCTGCTTCTGGAGCTGGGGGGCCCACCACCGGAACGCAGTTGACTTCCACGATCAACTTTACCGCTACGGCCAACTGATCCGGCCGACAAGAGAGGGTATCTACAATGCAAGTGCAATATGGAGTATTTCTTCGGCGGCTGTTTGCGGTATCTGCTGGAATTTTGTTGATGGCCGCACCGGCGGCCTTTGCCGGTGCGAACCCCACATCGACCGGCACTCTGACAGTGACTGCGACTGTGAATCCGTCTATCAGCCTGACATTCAGCTCGGCCACGAGTGGACCCGCACTCACAAACCCGGGTACGAATGCAGCAACGCTTAACTTCGGCAATATTTCTGCCTACGGCAGCGAGCCCAGCGGCGTCACGCTGGATAGCGGCTCCACAGCAGGTCTTTGCTCCAGCTGCTTTGTGGTGTATGCCCCGGTCAACATTGTTGTGAGCGGCTCAGATGTGACAACGGCGAATGGTTTTTCGCTCACTGCTGAATTGGGTACGACGGACAGCTATTACTGGGGTGTTGCTACATCCACCACCACTCCCTCGGCTCCTTTATCCAACAGCACGCCGGCTTCTCTGTACACGTCTTCCACCACTGGAACTTATGGCACCGGCGGGAACACCGTGTATGTGTTCTTAGGTGTTGCCAATGGAAGCACCGTGACCGCACAGCCGAATAACTCGATTTCCTTCATCGCAACCGCAAACTAAGCCTGAGGTAAGGCGGGGCCACTGCCTATGAAACGCTTTTGTATTCTGCCTGCTGTATTCCTGGTGCTCCTCTCCGTCGCGCGCGGCGCAACCGATGTCCATCCGGTTCGTGCCGTGCGCGTGGGGGTGCATCTGCGGAATGCAGCGCCCATGCAGGTGATTGCCGGGCAGACCTTGTCGTTTGACTTTGTGCCGCTCTCGCGAGGGCCCAAAGTCATGAGCGCGATGGGCGGCGGAGTGCTGAATATTGGCTCGGTATCTTATTTTGGGGGCGCTTCCAATCAAGGCATCCAGGTCGAGCGCGGAGACGAAGAGTTTTCGATCATCGCTCCGCTTGGAGTCAAGATTGGAAATACGAGCAGTTCGCAGGGAACAGCTTCGCTGAAGGCCTGGCTATCGTTGCCTGTAACGCCTTTTCAGGTTTATCTCGACAATGTGCCATTAACCCTGCAGCCAAAATCCATCGATAGCGCAGCTTCTATGGGTATCACCAGCCATGCGTTGAAGATTGTGATTCCACGTAGTGCGAATGGAACCAATGCCGATTTCAAAGCGACGATTGGCTTTGAAATCACTGAAAACTAGCAAATCTATCCCCTCAACCCCGGAGCTTCTTTTTCGCCATGATCTTCCGTTATCTCCGAACCACCCTTGTGTCCGCATTGCCGGCGGTGTTTGCAGTTGCCTGCTTCAGCGGATGGATTGCGGTTTCTTCTGCCTCGGCACAGTCTTCTTCTCTCTCTCTTACCCCGGCCGTGATTATGGCCAAAGGGACATTTGGGCAAAGCTTGACGCAGCGGTTGACGATCAATAACAACACTCCGGCGACCTTTCGCTTCGATATGGTCGCAGAGGATGTGGTGGTGAAGAACGGCAAGCGTGTCTTTGAACCCGCGGGGGAATCGCCGGACAGCATCGCCGCGAGCGCGGTGTTTTCGCCCAAGGAAATTGTGGCTCCCCCTCACACGAGTGCAACTGTACTCATGACGGTGACGCTTCCTCTGAAGACTCCTCTGCGGGCCATGGTTGCGGTCTTTCATACGAAGCGAGTGATCACTACCGATCAAAAGGGCGTGGGCTTGACGGCTTCGATTGGGACGCTGGTCACTTTCAATCTCACGAATGATGTAGCTGTGAGCATTGGGCCTCTGCAAATCCATCCCCCGACTGACACCACTAACCTGAGCATGGATACCGGGCTGACGAACACCGGCACGGAACCGGCGCTTCCCAAGGGGACGGCGGCCATTCTGAATAGCCGCGGACATCTGGTGGGGAAGGCTCCTTTCACCATCAAGCGCCTGTTGCCGGGCGAGAAACTCAATTTCCATGCTGAGTATCCGGGCACGCTGCCTGCGGGCAGTTATCGGGCACTATGCACTTTCGTTTTCGGGGACAAGACACAGAGCGTTCAATCCGGCTTCACCATTCAGTGATCCGGTTTCTGTTGCTTGTGCTGCTGGGCTGCCTGCTTGCGCCGCCCATGTGGGCCCAGGTGCAGGCAAGGGACGCAATACTGGTGCAGTACCGGCACACCCGCTCGTTCACTGAGCCCGGGGTGACGGCAGTCTATTCTCTGAATACCGATGTGGCAGACGCCCAGGCGGTGCCGGGCGGGTATGAAATTGTGGGGCGCGCCCCGGGCCAGGCGAATGTGGTGGTGGTCACCATCACCGGTGTGCATACGCTGCTGGTAACCGTGCCGGCCCCGGTTTCGCGCCGGCGCCAGACATCGGGCCTGCCTTCGGTGCCGGGACAGACGGTGCAGTATGGGCAATATCAGTTTCTCTATAACAACAATCCTGACGAGATCACGAATGTAGAAAACCTCACCGAGATTGAGGGCGTGCGGACGATCCACATCCAGATCACCAATGCCGATCTGTTTCAGGCGAACGGACAGACTCCGATTGGCTTTCCCTTGTTGTCGTATCAGGTCTCCTATCCAAAGAGGACCCTGACGTTGGTCGACGAGATGGTCGATAACAGTGACCTCACTTTGAATGGCGTCCTCTTGAGGGGCATTCACTACACCACCGGTGCATGGGAGTTTCATGCCGGCATCACCTCGATGACGCAATTTCAGGATTTTCTTTTGCCGGGCAATCGGTATGAGGTCGCAGGGCTCTCCCGCAGTTTCCGCCTGAGCAAGCACTCAAGTCTGAAATGGAACTTTTATTACTTCGACACGAATACTACGGTCAATTATGGCGCACAGACCGGCGGCATTGGTACGGTGCAGTATGACCTTACACTGGGGCATACCCTGCAGGCCTCGGCAGAAGTTGGGATGGGGAACGGCGGGGCATTTTCAGGAAAGATTGAAGGTGGAACTGCAACGCAGCGCTACAACCTGAATATTCACTACTTGTCTCCGCAAATCGCGTCTTTGGGCATGACGCTGCTGCATGGGCGCACGGCCAGCTTCAACTGGACAGGCAAGTTCGGGAAGAAGGCTCAAATGCAGGCTTCAGGCAGCGACACCAAAATCAATCTGGCGCTCGAGCGTCAGCAAGTCGATACCGCCAGCCTGCAGGAAGTTGTGAATCTGCAGCGGCACTTTGGTGTGACGGGTGGTATTACGGCGTCGCGATTCATTGAGACGCTGCCCTACTCGCCGACCATCATCAGCAAAGGATTTCTCTTTGGTCCGCAACTGCAGTGGAAGCATGTCGGCGGATCTTTTCAATACGAGTTGCTGAAGAACGGTGGCACCACGCCCGATAGCCATAACTATTCGACGACCTTGCAGGCAGGCATGGCGGCTGTGAGCGGTTCTGTGTATTTCGATGTTCAGACAGAGACGCCTGTGCTGGCTCCGGTGCAGAGCGGGAACAGTTCTCTGCAACAAATGCTGCAGCATGAGAGCGTCACGGCGATGAGTCCCGCGCAGTTGGCGCAATTTATGCGGGAAAACTCGTCACTTACCTCGCAGGGTTATACCCAGCCGGTCACTTTTGGTCTGGCGACCAACCGCAAACAATATGGCGGAATGTTGAACTGGACGAGCCGGAAAGCGGGCCGTTTCTCGTTCAATGCGCTGATCAACACGAGTAGTGGCGGCAATATCGCGGCGATGCGCCTGCTGGATGGCGGCGTCACGTGGACTCGAAAGATGGGGCCGAACAACGTGCTGAATGCTGGCTTCTCGATGTTTCACACCGTTGCGGGTGGACAGGCTTCGACTCAGCCTGTCATTCAGTTCTCACTGCAGCATCAGCTTTATGCCATTCCGCGATGGATTCTCCCCGTGCGTCATGGAGTGATTCAGGGATACGTCTTTGAAGATGCAGCGTATGAGCAGAGCTTCTCGACGGGAGATCAGCCGTTGGAGGGAGTGCTGGTCTATCTGGACGGGCATCGTTCGACTCATACCAATGCGGCCGGTCATTATATGTTTCGCGGGGTGCCCTATGGTATGCACCGCGTTGAGGTGGATTACCGCAACAAGCAGGTATTTTTCTATACCAGCAGCAATCCCCGGTCAGTCATGACGGGAGGAACCGCGGATTTCGGCGTGGATATTGCTCAGGGGCGCATCTTTGGCAAGGTGATCAATGATGCCGGACAAGGCCTGGAGGTCACGTTGCGAATCACGGGTGCGCATATCTCCAGACAAATCGATACGGCAGGCGATGGCACATTCACGGTGGATGGACTTCCGGACGGTGTCTACACTATTCATCCGGAGGCGTCGACCTTCCCCCCGGGCTATCCGCTGAGCAGCCTGCAGGATCAAAAGGTACACGTGACTGCTCGCAATCCGGGGCACGTCGTTTTCCGGCTTCCGGCAGAGCGGAGCGCTTCTGGGCAGGTGGAGTTTTTTGATGGCAGCACAGGCAAGAAGGCGCCGCTGGCGGGGGCAGAAGTGAGCATTCCCGGTCTTCACCGGACCGTGCATACGGACTCTCAGGGACGATTTCTGTTCCGGAGTCTCCCCGCCGGAAATCAGTCCGTCATTGTTCGATATGATGGCAAGTTATTCAAACAGCGAGTTCTTCTTGAATCTGGGCCGGATATTGAAAGCGGCCTCAGCTTCCTGATTCCGCATACCTTCCCGAAGCTGGCTCCCCCGTCTGCTCCCGCCCCGGCGGAAACCAGTCCGGCCATACCGGGCAATCAGCTTCATCGGCGCTATCGTCCGCGGGCGAATCGTTATCACTTAAGATCTCAGCGCAGAGAGCGCCGTTTGAAGATGCAGTAAGAAATGTGGCGCGGTCAAAATTTAGATCTTCCCACGAAAGACGTAAGCCAGCCGGCGGAAATAATTCAGCAACAGGGCGGGATTTGCGATAAAGTAAGGTCACTTTATCTCGGGGTAACCCTCTGCGGATTCGAACCCGACTTTTGTGGTGGATGTGCCTGCCCGTGCTGTTGCTCTGCATGCAGGGCTGGGCTGCGGCCGCCAATCCTTCGCAGCTTTCGGCTGCGGCGGGTAAGTCGTGTTCCGAGCCCGCTTCCATGCTTGCGGATGAGCAGCCCGAACTGGTTGCGGAGCAAAGTGTTTCCATCCTGCATGTCCTTCATCAGAGAGTCCGGCACCCGCACAGTTCGCTGCTGAAGAAGCAGCGCATCCGGTTTAATCTGCACCGGCTGGGCGATGACGAAGACGGCGCGGTCGCGCAGCACCAGCACCGCCGTTTTGGTCTGGAAGCGAATAGCCTGCGTGGTGATGTGTTGCCGTTGACGGTTGCACGCCTGTCAGGCCTGCAGGAGCAGTACTCTTCCGCCGCCATCTTTGCCTCTTCCGGGCGCGATCCTCCCGTTCTGTAATTTCCCTTTAAGTTGCTTTGCTGCCTGTGAGCAGACACCGTCTGCTTTTCAGTTGCAGGCAGGCGTGTATCCGCAGAACAAAGAGTTCTGCTGAGAAATGCGTGAAGTTTCACCTTGGCTGTGCACGCAGATGAGGCTCATCGTGCGCGGCAGGCCAACGTGTATGCGGACGAAACCGCAAAAGAGGAAATTGCAATAACTCAGCCAATGGACAAGCAAATGAGCAGGTTGTGGAAGTGGTGCGGTGGACTTTGCGTGAGTGCGCTCTTGATCGCCGGCTCGCAGGCCGGGGCGCAGCAGCCCGTGGTTGCTTCGGTGCCGCCGCCGCAGGTGCGGCAGTTTACCGTGCAGCAGGCAGTGGATTATGCGTTGGCAAACTACCCTGCAGTGCGCGCAGCGCTGGAGCAGTACAACGCAGCCCAGGCAGGCGTGGGGCTGGCGCAGACGAAGTATCTGCCGCAGATGGATGGCGTCTGGCAGATGGATAGGGGTAGCCGCGAAAGTGTGCTGGGTGTTCTGCTGCCGCAGAGCCCCAATATCTTGACAGGTACGCAGGGCAGCGTGACGCCGCATGCGAATCGTCCCTTTTGGACATCAGGCGCAGGCGTTCTGCTCTCGTGGGAGCCATTCACATTTGGATACCGGCACGCGCAGGTGCTCTCGGCCGAGGCAACGGCAAATCGTACGCAGGCGCAGGTGACATTGACGCAACTGGGAGTGGCGTCGGCGGTGGCGGATGCCTCGCTGGCGGTACTGGCTCAGGAGCAGCGCGTGTATGCAAGCCAGGCGGATGTGAATCGCCGCCGGGTCTTTAACAAGTCAGTGCATGCACTGGTGGATGCGCATCTTCGCCCCGGCGCCGATGCTTCACGCGCGGATGCGGAATTGGCCGCGGCGCGCACGCGCCTGATTCAGGCACAGGAGAGCAGCCAGCTTGGACGGATCGCGCTGGCGCAGCTTCTCGGGCTGGCGGGCGCCAGCATAGAGATTGTTCCGGGGCCGTTTCTGACCGTGCCGCCGGCGCAGGCGGGCGAGACGTTGCCGCTTACCGATCATCCCGCTGCCGTGGCACAGCAGGACCGGGTACTCGAAGAGAAGGCCCGTATTCGTGTGCTGAATCACGCCTACTTCCCGCACTTCACTACGGAAGGGCTGATTTCGGCACGCGGTAGTGCGGAGACTTCAACCGGAGCGATCCGGCCTTTTCCAGCGGGGCTAGGCTGGGATGTTCATAACTGGGAAGCCGGGCTCACCGCGTCGATGGATTTGACGAGTATCTTCTCGATCCATGCGCGCAAGAAGGTTGAGTTGGCGAATCGCCGCCGCGAAGAAGCGGTGTATGCGCAGACCATGCAGAGCCTGACGAGCCAGCAGCAGATGGCTCTGGCTCAACTGGAAGGCGCGCGACGGGTCGCCGAAAACACGCCCACGGAGCTGGCTGCGGCGCGGCAAAGCGAATCGCAGGCAGTGGCACGCTTTCATGCTGGGCTGGGCACAATTGTCGATGTAGCTGAGGCGCAAAGTCTGCTGGCGCAGGCGGAGACGGATGACTCTCTGGGGCGGCTGAGCATCTGGCGGGCACTGGCTGATCTGTCGGCTGCGAACGGCAGTATCCACTCATTTCTGAACACTGTGGATGCTATGCCGCAGGGAGGGCACTGATTTATGTGGCTGATTCATGCAGCTTTGCGGCGTCCCATCACAGTGCTGATTGCAGTGATTGGGTTGGCGCTATGCTCCATCCTTTCGCTGATGCGCATGCCGATGGATATCTTTCCGAACCTGAACATGCCCGTGATTTATGTGGCTCAACCCTATGGCGGTATGAGCCCGTCACAGATGGAGGGATATCTCACTTACTATTACGAATCGAATTTTCTCTACGTAGCTGGATTGCAAAGTGTGGAGTCAAAGTCGGTGGAGAACTTTGCGCTCCTGAAGCTGACGTTCATTCCTGGCACGGATATGAATCAGGCGCTGGCGCAGACCGTCTCCTATATCGAGCGTGCTCGCGCTTATATGCCGCAGGGAACAGTTCCGCCGTTTGTGCTGCGCTTTGACGCGGGCAGCGTACCGGTCGGGTACCTGGTGTTTTCAAGCAAGACTCGCAGCGTGGATGAGTTGCAGGATCTTGCGCTCAATCGCGTGCGCCCACTCTTCACGACGCTGCCCGGCGTGTCGTCGCCGGCGACATTTGGCGGCAGCTCGCGCACCATTGTGATTCATGTAGACCGCAACAAGCTGGCAAGTTACCGCATGTCCACTGGCGAGGTAGTGAAGGCGCTGTTGTCGGGGAATGTGATTGCTCCCGCCGGTGATGTGCGAACGGGAAACCTGGACCGCATCACGCCCTCCAATGCCGTGGTTTCAAACATTGAGGATCTAGCGAATCTGCCGGTGCGCACCGGCGCAGGCCCCACGGTGTTCATGCACGACATTGGCACGGTCGAAGATGGCAGTGACATCACGCTTGGCTATGCGCTGGTCAATGGGCACCGTACCGTGTATCTGCCCGTGACGAAGCGTGCGGATGCCTCCACCTTGACTGTGGTGCATGAAGTGAAATCAAGCCTGAATCGCTTTGCCAGCGTGCTGCCGCCCGATGTGCAGGTGAGCTACGAGCTCGATCAGTCAGGCAAGGTGCGTAAATCCCTCGCTTCGCTCTTGTGGGAAGGAGCCATTGGCGCATTCCTGACCGGCCTGATGGTCTTTCTCTTTTTGCGCGAGTGGCGCAGTTCATTCATCGTGGTTGCGTCCATCCCGTTTGCCATGGTGGCTGCGGTGACGTGCCTTTGGCTCGCACATCAGACCATTAACATCATGACGCTGAGCGGCCTCGCATTGGCCGTGGGCATTCTGGTGGACGAGGCGATGGTGACGATTGAGAACATCCATCGCAACCTGCAGGTGACCGATAGTGTGCCGCAAGCTGTGCTGGATGGCACGCGTCAGACGCTCGTGCCTCGCATGCTGGCGATGCTTGCGATTCTTGCAGTCTTTGTCCCATCGTTCCTTATGGTGGGTGTGACGCAGGCGCTCTTTGTGCCGCTTTCGCTTGCCGTAGGCTTTGCGATGATCGCGTCATTCCTGCTCTCAAGCACCTTTGTTCCGGTGCTTTATATCTGGCTCAATCGCAAGATGCATCGGGATGAGGCGGAGAGCACCGGGCATAGCCGCTTTGATCATTTCCGTGACCGGTATGCGGGTTGGATCGCGCAGATGCTACGCCGGCGCACGCTCGTGATCGTGGCCTATCTGGGGGGAGCGGCAGCTATTCTTTTGTTGCTGGGACCGCAACTCGGGCGCGAGATATTTCCGCACGTGCCGGAAGATCAATTTCAATTGCGCCTGCGCGCGCCCTCCGGCACGCGCATCGAAGTGACCGAGCAGAAGACGTTGAAAGTGCTGGATGAAATCAAACGTCTGGCTGGTCCGAACAACGTAGAGATCAGCATCGGTTATGTGGGAACGTATGCCCCGAGTTATCCGGTGAACCTGGTTTATTCGTGGACCAGCGGCCCGCAGGAAGCGGTCCTGCGCGTGCAGCTTCGGCCCGGCGCGCACATTCGCATCCCGAGGCTGGAAGAGCAATTGCGAACAGTGCTGGCGCAGGAATTGCCTGATACCGCCTTCACCTTTGAGTCCAGCGACATTGTGGATCAGATCATGGACTTCGGTTCGCCAACGCCTATCGAGGTCGCGATTCAGGGCTTTAACCTGCAGGCGGATCATGCATATGCAGAGAAGGTACGCGCGGAGATGGCCAAGCTGCCCCACCTGCGTGATCTGCATTATGGGCAGCCACTCGATTACCCCAGCATGAATGTGGACATTGATCGTGTGCGCGCGGGACAGCTTGGGCTCACAGTGGACCAGGTGGCAAAATCCGTTGAGACGGCGACCTGGTCCAGCCGGTTCGTTTCGCGCAACTTCTGGCAGGACCCGGTGACCGGCATTGGCTATCAGGTGCAGGTCGAGGTGCCCCAGAACCAGATGCAAACTATGGATGATCTCGCGAGCATTCCGCTGGTGAGCGGAGGGCCGTCGAATCATCCGAATCTGGGCGATGTGGCGCATCTCTCTTATGGGCAGGTTGCCGGCGAGTTGGATCGCTACGACATGCAACGCGTGGTTTCGCTCACGGCCAACGTGCAGGGCGAAGATCTGGGGCGAGCGGCGAATCAGGTAGATGAGGCAATTCGCAGGGCTGGCCCTCCACCACGCGGTGTGGAAGTGCATGTGCGAGGACAGGTTGTGCCGATGCGCGAGACGCTGAAGTCTCTTGGCTTTGGGCTGCTGCTCGCAGTGGTGGCGATTTTTCTGATGCTGGCGGCGAATTTCCAATCGCTGCGGTTGGCGCTGGTAGCTGTTTCCACAGCGCCTGCCGTGGTGTGTGGCGTGGTCATCATGCTGCTTATTACCGGTACGACGCTGAATCTGCAGTCGTTCATGGGAGCCATCATGGCACTGGGTGTTTCAGTAGCAAATTCCATTCTGTTAGTTACATTTGCCGAGAGCCATCGCAAGGGCGACGGTGTAACAGCAGCCGACGCTGCCATTCACGGCGGTATGACGAGATTGCGTCCAATCCTGATGACCAGCATTGCGATGATCGCAGGCATGGTTCCAATGGCCTTAGCGCTGAGCGAGGGCGGCCATCAAACCGCGCCGCTCGGACGCGCCGTGATTGGAGGCCTTGCAGCTTCCACGCTGGCTACGCTCTTTTTACTGCCCGCTATCTTCTCAGCGGTGCAGGAGAGGGCCTCAAAACATTCGGCTTCGCTTGACGTGACGGATGAGCACAGTCCGTATGCCCTGCTGTAAAGCAGAAGGAGAGATTTGTATGCAACATAAAGGTTGGATTGGGAAGATGCAATCGAAGAAAGTCACCACTATGGCTGTTGTTATGTTGGCCTCCGGAGTAGCTTCCGCAACGCTGTTTGCAGGATGCAGTTCCCAGGGCAGAGCGTCTGCGACGACGGTGCAAAGCGATGCGCCGGTGCTCGTGGAGGCGGTGAAGGTGAGCGCGCGCAAGCTGGATTTGATGATTCACTTGCCCGGGGAACTGCAACCTTATGAGGAGGTGCGCGTATTTCCTCGCGTGAGCGGATTTGTGAAATCCATCAGCGTGGATCGCGGCTCGGTTGTTCATAGGGGGCAATTGATTGCCGTGCTTTCGGCACCGGAGATTGTGGCGCAAAAGGCCGAGGCGCAGGCGAAAATGTTGAGCGCTGAAAATCAGCGCATTGCGGGCGAAGCCAAGCTGGCTGCGGACAAGAGCACGTATGAGCGTCTCAAAGATGCAGCACGCACCCCCGGCGTGATCTCCGACCAAGAGTTGGATACGGCCCAAAAGACCGCCGAGGCAGACCAGGCGCGCGTGATCGCGCTGCGCAACACAACAGAGGCGGCGCGCGCCAATCTACGCTCGGCTACGGAAATGGAAAGCTATCTGCGCATTACTGCCCCTTTTGACGGCGTGGTGACGAAGCGCAACGTGCATCCGGGAGCGCTCGTGGGTCCGGCCGGAGGGTCGGGTTCGCAACCGTCTATGCTACGAATCGAGCAGGTGGCCCATCTGCGGCTTGTGGTGGCCGTGCCCGAAATTTATGTTGCCGGCGTGCAGAAGGGCGCGGTGGTGGACTTCACCGTTCCAGCTTTTCCGGGGCGCGTCTTTCACGGAACGATCGCGCGACTGGCAGACTCGGTGGATGTTTCGACGCGCACCATGCCTGTGGAGTTGGACGTGGCCAATCCGAAGGCGGAGCTCTATTCGGGCATGTTTCCAGATGTGCAATGGCGTGTCTCTCGCACGCAGCCTGTGTTGGTGGTCCCCTCCGCGGCAATTGGCCGCAATATGGATCAGAGTTTTGTGATGCGCATTCGCCACGGGCAAGTTGAACAGGTGATCGTGAAGACCGGCGGAACGGCGGATGGCATGACGGAGGTGTTTGGCAGTCTGCAGCAGGGGGACGTGATTGCACGCCAAGTTACTGATGACCTGCACACGGGCGTGCCTGTGGATGCGCATCTGGTTATGTAGCGCCTGAAAGCGGTAGCGGACAGGGCCGCGTTCGCATTCCGCCAGTTTTTGTAGGAGCCGGCTGCAGAGTGTAGCAGCCGGCATTTTTATGTCCACATGCGCCGCCACCTGCGGCCGTGGAGTATTTTATTTGGAAGGACAACAAATTCAGATTTGCATGGCGCGAAGACTGAAACAGGAGTGAATAGAGGGTGGCCCAATCGATATTTGACTTGACCGGGAAGTGCGCGGTGGTGGTGGGTGGTTCTTCTGGCATCGGTCGTGCTATTGCTGTTGGACTGGCGGAAGCGGGTGCGGATGTCGTGCCCAGCGCACGGCGCGCGAATGAAGTGGAAGAAGCGGCGAGCGCGATTCGTGCTTTGGGACGCCGCTCGATGGTGTGCACGTCAGATGTGCGTGACCGCGCATCTCTGCAACATCTGCATGACCGGGTAATGGAGGAATTCGGCAAGGTAGACATTCTGGTGAACTCTGCCGGTATGACGAAGAAGACGCCGACCCTGGAAGTCGCGGAAGAGGAATGGGAAACCATCCTTGATACGAATCTGAATGGTACGCTGCGTGCCTGCCAGATCTTTGGGCGCACCATGCTTGAGCGCGGTTATGGGCGCATCATTAATATTGCTTCATTGGCGTCTTTTGTAGCGTTTTATGAGGTTGCGGCATATGGCGCCAGTAAGTCAGCGGTGGCTTCCCTCACACGCTCGCTCGCAGTGGAGTGGTCCGCCAGAGGGGTGGGCGTGAATGCAATCTCGCCGGGTATCTTTCCAACAGAATTGAATGCGAAGATCCTCAATGGCACCGGACGTGGGCAGGAACTGCAGACGCGCACCCCCATGCAGCGCTTTGGGCAATTGAATGAACTGGTGGGGGCTGCTGTGTTTCTGGCCTCGGACGCAGCCGCTTATGTTCAAGGCCAGGTGCTGGCGGTGGATGGAGGATTTCTGGCGAGCGGTGTCAATCAATAAATTGGTGTGGCGCGGTACTGGCGTTATAGAGTGACTCCAGTGCGGTGCAGCCTATGGCATGGCCGCAGTTGAGGATGAGGAGCTGAGAACGATATGCGCCGCATAGATTTGACACGTGCTGAGCTGGCATCGAGCGAAACAGCGCGGCGAATCAATCGTGACATCCTTCTGGAGATTATTCGCGCGCGGCAGCCGATTTCGCGAGCCGATCTGGCGCGCGTTTCCGGGCTGCAGCGCAGCACGGTTTCACAGATCATCGAGCAGTTGATTGAGGAACTGTGGATTCGTGAAGGCGCGGTAGCGCGTCTGCCACGGGGCCGCCGCCCGACGATGCTGGTGCTCAACGAGGATGTTGTGGTGTTGACGGCCGATCTGCATCCGAGGAAGGCGGCCATCGCCGTGATCGATTTGAATGGCCGTGTGCTTTCGCATGCCGAGCTGTCGTTAAGCCACGATCCCGCAAAGGTCGCGACCGCTATTCTCGAATGCATGCGACGTTTGCGGCAAGCGCACCCTGAGAAGTCCTTTCGTGGGGTGGGTGTCAGCTTGCCAGGGCGCGTGGACAGCCAGACGCAGAGGCTCATCTTTGCTCCAAACCTGCATTGGCCCGACTTTGATTTGAGGCAGGCTCTGGCCAAAGGGCTGCGGATGCCCGTAGAGATGGAGAACGCGGCAAATGCCTGTCTTACTTCTGAACTCTGGTTTGGCCGGATGCAGGGAGTGCAGAATGCTGTGCTGATTACCGTGTCAGAGGGCATCGGCGGCGGTATTTTAGCGAACGGGCAATTGGTGACCGGCCAGAACGGGATGGCGGGTGAGTTTGGACATATTTCGTTAGACCCGCGAGGACCCAGGTGCGGATGCGGACAGCGTGGATGCTGGGAAACATTTGCTTCCTGCAAAGCAGCGTTGCGCCACTATCAGGAGTCTTCGGGAGCTTCTCGCCGCATTGCCTATCAAGATTTGCTGGCGCTTGGGGCAGAGAAAAACCCTCATGCGGTTGGGGCATTGACCGAGCAGGCACGTCAGATCGGGCGAGGACTGCGGCTGGTAATCGCCTCGCTTTCTCCGGAACTGGTGCTGATTGCGGGTGAGGTTACATCTGCATGGAATCTAGTGGCTCCAGCGCTTCGCAAGGAAATGGAGGCGCAATGGCTGGGCGGCACCATGCCGCGCATTGAGCCAACGTTTGACAGCGATGCAGCACGCCTGCGAGGAGCAGCAGCCATGCTGTTGCAACGGCGCGCCTCGGCCATTGACCGGAACGGAAAAGTCAAAACGAAGCCGAAGCCGCGAACCTGAAATCTGCAAACGACGGATAAATTCATGAAGATCAAACACGCTTATGTAAATGTGTGCTCGCCAGGACGGAATTTTGTCACGCTGAAGATTGAAACCGACGAAGGGATTTATGGCTTAGGGGATGCCACGCTGAATGGCAGGGAACTGGCAGTGGCCAGTTATCTGAGCGACCATGTGATTCCTTGCCTGATCGGGCGTGACCCGTTTGCGACAGAAGATATCTGGCAATACCTCTATCGCGGCGCGTACTGGCGGCGGGGGCCGGTGACGATGTCTGCCATTGCCGCCGTGGATATGGCCCTGTGGGATATCAAGGGCAAGGCACTGAATACGCCGGTGTATAACCTGCTAGGCGGCAAGAGCCGCGAAGGCGTGATGGTATATGCGCACGCTCATGGCGCGGACATTGAAGAGGCCGTGGATGATGTGGGCCGGCACATCGATATGGGCTATCTTGCCGTGCGCGCACAGAGCGGAATTCCCGGTCTCGACTCGACCTATGGTGTTCCCAAAGGGCATCAGCCCTATGAACCGGCCGAGCGTGGCCTGCCCTCAGAGAGCCGCTGGTCTACGGAAAAATACCTGCGTCATGTACCGCAGTTATTTGCGAAGGTGCGCGAGCAGTTCGGAGATGATGTACATCTGCTGCATGATTGCCATCACCGGCTCACTCCGATTGAGGCTGGGCGGCTGGGCAAAGATCTGGAACCATTTCATCTCTTCTGGCTCGAAGACCCGACACCCGCGGAACTGCAGGAGGGCTTTCGCGTGATCCGCGAGCACACGACCACGCCGCTGGCGACGGGCGAGGTGCTGAATACGATCTGGGATGTGAAGGAATTGATCGAGAACCAGTGGATCGACTACGTACGCACTACACTGGTGCATGCCGGTGGATTTACGCACCTGAAGCGCATCGCCGATTTTGCCGCGCTCTACCATGTGCGCACGGGCTGCCACGGTGCAACGGATCTTTCTCCCGTAACGATGGCCGGCGCCTTGCACTTCGGTATGGCGATTCACAACTTTGGCATTCAGGAGCACATGCCGCACAACGAGGAGACCGAGGCGGTCTTTCCTCATCACTACCGGTTCGAGGCCGGGTACATGTACCCGGGCGATGCGCCTGGCCTTGGCGTGGATCTGGATGAGAAACTCGCCGCGAAGTATCCCTATGAGCGCGCTTATCTGCCGGTCAACCGGAAACTCGACGGCACACTCTTCGATTGGTAACCGTGGTGATGGCTTATGCCTGGGAGCCGCTGCGCACCCGGGCAATCACCTCACGGTACTGGCGTGCGATATGCGTGATGTCTGCGGCGCGGCCTTCCGCAATCGCCTTGGGATTGACCAAATCAGAGCCGACGCCGAGCGCGGAGGCTCCGGCATGCAGAAAGTCTGCCGCCGTTGCGATGGTGACGCCGCCGGTGGGAATGAGGCGAATCTCCGGCAGGGGGGCTTTCAAGGCTCGCAGGTAGCTGGCGCCGCCCACGGCAGAGCAGGGAAACACCTTGACATAAGCCGCACCCGCTCGCCACGCCGTGACCACTTCAGTCGGCGTGAGTCCACCGGGAATGGAGACCTTGCCCGCACGCAAGGTGGTTTCCACCACATCGAGATGCAGGCTGGGGCTGATGACAAACTCCGCACCAGCCTCGATCGTGGCGACGGCCTCGGCTGCGGTGGTCACGGTGCCTGAGCCGAGCAGCAGGCGGTCTCCGTAGGTCTTGCGCAGGTCCTTGAGCAGATCAATTGCGCCGGGCACAGTCATGGTGACCTCCATGACTTCGACGCCGCCCGCCATCATGGCCTCCACAAGGGCATGGGCTTCTGTTGTGGATTTTGCGCGCAGTACGGGAATCAGCCCGGCTGCTTCGAGTCTCTGTTCGATTTCGTTGGCCATCGCAACTATCTTCTCATTCGTATGGAGCCATCGGCCATGGTGTGCTCGACTTCCGCGAGCGTCACCATGCTGGCATCGCCGGGGGTGGTCATGGTGAGCATGCCGTGAGCCACGCCGCAACGCAGCGCCCACTCGATGGACTGGTTTTGCAGTAATCCGTAGATGAATCCCGAGGCAAAGGAATCGCCGCCGCCCACGCGGTCGAGAATCTCGATCGGTCGCAAGGGAACCTCGATTGTCTGGCCCTGGCTGTGCGCCACGCCGCCCCATGTGTTGTGCATCGAACTCGTGACCGTACGGCGCGTGGCTGCGATCACCTTCAGGTTGGGATAGGCCGCGGCCACTTCGCGCAGCAGGTGATCCCAGCCTTCGAGTGGCATAGGGCCAGAGCTTTTGGTGGGCGACACGGTGATGGGAATGCCCAGTCGCTCGCGGAAATCTTCTTCGCCGCCGATGAGCACATCCACTTCACGAACCAATTGCTGGTTGACGCGTGTCGCTTCAGGATTGCCACCAAACTCGCGCCAGAGCGAGTCACGATAGTTCAAGTCAAAAGAGACAATGGTTCCCGCAGAGCGTGCGGCTCGAATGGCCTCAAGCGCGACCTGGGGACTGCTCGCCGAGAGCCCCGCAAAGATGCCACCTGTGTGGAACCAGCGGACACCCTGGGCGAAGATGGCCGTCCAGTCAAAGTCGCCGGGCTTGACCTGTGCAATGGCCGTATGGCCGCGGTCAAAGCAGGCCACACCGGGACGATGGCCGAAGCCACGCTCCAGAAAGTAAAGCCCATTGCGTGCGGCGCGGCCTACGCCGTCATAGGGCACCCAGCGAATCAGAGAGGTGTCCACTCCGCCTTGCAGCACGAGGTCCTCGACAAGGCGGCCTACCGGGTTATCTGCGAAAGCCGTGGCAACGGCCGTGCGCAGCCCAAAGCATCGGCGCAGGCCGCGAGCCACGTTATATTCGCCGCCGCCTTCCCACACGGCAAATTGGCGTGTGGTGTGAATGCGGCCTTCGCCGGGATCAAAGCGCAGCATGATTTCGCCGAGGGCAAGGCAATCCCAGGCATAATGAGTGCGGTGGAATGGCGGCAGTAGGCTCATTGGTTCCTCAAAGACTTCAACTCAGATGTCACCATAGCATCGCAAGACGGCGCAGCGCGTAAGGTTTCAGTCACGCGGCACAAGCCGCGGGCTATTCCGCAGCAACTCGGATCACGGCTCCGAGCAGATGGCTCTCCCCGGGAGGTACCGTGACAGCGCAGGTGAGTACGTTGCTGGCTTCCACGGCAGCAAAGCGGCGCCATTCCTCATCTCCAAGGTCGCTCATGGCGCGCGCGCTTTTCTCCCATGGGTTCCAGGTCACGGTAGAGTTGGATCCGGTCTTCTCGATTTCTATTCGGCGGTGCAGCATGGGGTCGTGAATTGTCAGAGGTGTAGTGGTGTGGAGGTAAGCATTGTCTGTTTCTCCGCTGAATTGCAGATCGCCCTGCTGCCGCTTTTCGCGGTTGCCGTCCATGTTGTCGAGATAATGCGCGCCATCGAGGCCGGCCACGCGTACCTGCGTCACATCGCCAACTGCGTGATACGTGTGCAGCGCTTCGGCAATGGTAACGGGCATGGAAGCTTCATTGGTGAAAGTGAGGGCGAGCTTCAGCTCCGGACCGAATGTTGCCTCATAGCGCAGGCGGAAGGGATGCGGCCACCACCGCTGAGACTCGGCATTTGGCGCGGTGCTGAGAGCGACCGTCACGCCTTCGCCTGAGGGCTGAATGCTGTCCAGTTGCCAGGACGTGGTGCGCACAAAGCCATGCTTGGGCGCGGCCGGGTTATCGTCCTTCGCCCGAAACCATGGAAAGCAGATAGGAATGCCGCCGCGGATGGCCTGATCCGGCTGCCAGCGCGAATGCTGGCTGAGGAAGAGGACCTCTTCTGAGCCTGCAGGCTGCCAGGAAGTGACATGCGCGCCGTGGAGATAAATCTCCCCATGAGCGGCAGGTGCGGTGATGCGGATTTTTGTGAGACCGCCCTGGCCAGGGACAATTTCTGCCAGGCCAGGCAGTCCGTGGCGGGCCTGCAATGCTTCAGCGGAGAGAGCTTCCATAGGGGCAGTATGCTCTTTTCCCTACTCAGCTGTCGCGCTCGCCCCGGTGGGGGATTGGCGGAAAGGCGCAGCTATGTTTGGATGGACGGGAGCCGAATTGCCATGCATCTGACAGAAACTCCCCCTTCGACAATGTCCCGCTCTGAGCAGGTGGCACGCGTAGTGCTGCTTGCTGCCCTGTTTTCAGCCATAGGCTTGACTTGCCTGCGTACCTCGCCAGGCTCTGATCTGGATATCTGGTGGCAGATGCGCGCCGGACAGTGGATCGCGCATCATCATGCTTTTCCGCACATCGACTTTTTCTCGCGGATTACACCGGCCAGGCCATGGCATGCCTATAGCTGGCTTTTTGAGCTACTGACGCTGGGGCTTTATCGCAGTTTTGGATTTCTCGGACTGATGGCCTATCTCATCGGCTTTATGCTGGCCATTACGGTGGCCATGTACCGGATGGTAGCGCGCCTGCAGAGCGATTTCACTATCGCCATCCTGCTCACGGCGGCGGGTGTCCTCAGTATTGACCGGCTTTATCAGCCACGCTCGTGGCTGCCGTCGATTCTCTTCTTTGTGATCCAGCTTGATCTGCTGGATCGCGCGCGGCGCAGCGGGCAGTGGCGCAAGCTTCTGTGGCTGCTGCCGCTGTATGCACTGTGGGCCAATCTGCATATTCAGTTCATTGATGGCCTTGTGGTGCTGGCGGCCACGGCATGCGAGCCCCTGTTGCGGCGCTTCTGGCCGTGTCCGCAGGCTCCGGGGGGGCCTGCCAGCCGCCTGTTTGCCATTCTGGGCGGATGCATCGTGGCGGCGATGGCCAATCCATATGGCTGGAATATCTATCACATCGCCTACAAGCTGGCTTCTGAGCCCGGCGTGATCAACAAGATTCAGGAACTGCTGGCGATGCCCTTCCGCCATTGGGAGGACTATACGATTCTGGCTCTGGCCGTGGGCAGCGCGGCGGCGCTGGCGCGAAAACGCATGCCAGATCTGTGGCTGTCGCTACTGCTGGCCATGGGATTGGTGATTTCATTCCGTTCCCAGAGAGACGTGTGGTTTCTGGCAAGCGTCGCGTTGCTGATTCTGGCCTCACAGTTGCCCGGGCGTGGCGATGCGGTACGGGCACCCCGTTGGCGGCGCTGGCAGGCGGTCACGGCAGTGCTGGCCGCCACGATTGCGGTGATGGCCGCAGGCGGCTGGCTGATGCATGTGAGCAATGAGAGCCTGCACAAAAAGATGGCGAAGGATTTACCGTTGCAGGCCGTGGAGTTCGTGAAAGAGAAAGGCTATTCCGGGCCGCTATTTAACGATTATGGATGGGGTGGTTTTCTGATTTGGCATCTGCGCATGCCGGTGAGCATTGACGGGCGCGCTGCGTTTTACGGCATCCAGCGCATGAACCGCTCCTCCCAAACCTGGGGTGGTCAGCCCGGATGGCAGGATGATGCGAATCTGAAAACCGCGCGCCTGGTCATCGCTCCTGTAAAGGATGCTCTGACACAGTTGCTGCGGTTGGATCAGGAGTGGAAGCTCGTCTATGAAGATAAACAGGCGGCTGTATTTGTTCGGCGATGAGCCGGGCTACTACACTGGCTTCATTCCTGAGGGCAGCAATGATGGACAGGATTTATTCGGCGGGTTTTCAGTGTGCCGGTTGTGGTGAATGGAATGAGACGCAGGTGGACCCCACCGGCGGCAGCCGCCAGTCGTATGTAGAAGATTGCCAAGTCTGCTGCAAACCTAACGTGCTCGATGTTCGCTGGGATGGCGAGGCCTACACCATTCGGGCCGAACTGGAGAGTTGATTCATCGCCGTAATCACACCAGCGAATCACCTTTTGAGCGGAGAAAGCCCTCGGTAGCATTCTCTGTCTACCCGCCGGTTTGCCAGATCAGTTCCTGATTTGCGGCACGCCGCCCAGGATGGTCTGCTGGATTTCGCCTGAAGGGGAGAGCACGGTGATATCGGCCCGGCGGCCAGGGGCCAATTCGCCGAGTTGGTCTCCCAGCCCAATCATGGTGGCCGGGTTGCTGGTGGCGAGCGGCACAATCTGCGCAAGATCTTCGCCGGTAAAGCTGGAAAAGTTGCGCACGCCCCGGTCGAGTGTAAGCGTGCTGCCCGCTAGCGTATTTTCTTCAATCAGTGCGGTGCCGTTTTCTACCCGAACATCCAGTTCGCCCAGCTTGTACGGCCCATCCGGCATGCCGGCCGCAGCCATGGCGTCGGTGATGAGAATCCCGCGCTCGCGGCCTTTCATCTGCCAGAAGATGCGTACGGCAACAGGATCGACGTGCAGTCCATCGCAGATCAGCTCCGCATGGAGTGAGCGGTTCGTGAGCACTTCGCCCACAATGCCGGGTTCGCGATGGTCAAAGCGCCGCATCGCGTTGAAGGTGTGCGTAGCGGAGACGGCTCCGGCCTGGACGCCGCGCTGCGCTTCGGCCAGCGTGGCGTTGCTGTGGCCCATGCTGACGCGAATGCCCAGTTCCACCGCTCGGGCAATGACCTCGTCCGCGCCCGGCAGTTCTGGAGCAATGGTCAGCAGCCGCACGTGGCCTTCGGCGGCCTGCCACATGCGATCCAGCAGCGCGACAGAGGGGCGCTGCAGCAGCCGCTCGGGGTGCGCTCCGCGCTTGTGCGGCGAGAGGAACGGGCCTTCGAGATGAATGCCCACCGGCCGCGCGCCAGGCTGGGCATCACTCGTCGGGCCGCTGAGCAGCCGGGCCAGTCCTGAGAGGGAGTGCAGGGTAGGTTCCACCTCTGCCGTGACCGTGGTGGCCAGGTAGGCACCCACGCCATGCCCTGCCAGAAATCGGCCAATGGTCGCAAGGGCTTCCGGTGTGGCCTCCATGATGTCGTGGCCGGCGCTGCCGTGAATGTGAACGTCAAAATAGGCTGGAGCCAGTGTGGCTCCCGGAAAGTCAAGAACTTCGCCTTCGGGCAGGCTTGCTTCAGAGCGTGAGGCGATGCTGACAATGTGGCCGTCTTCCAGAACCACGACCGGGTTCGGTAGCTCGTCCAAAGGGGTCACAAGCCGCGCGGCAGTAAGGATCGTTCGCATCACACTCCGAATCTACACTGGTAGAAGCATGAAATTGCGTAGAATCGGTATCCATCTTTCCACTTCTGGCGGAGTTTATAAAGCCGCCGAGCGCGCGCATGAGATTGGCGCGAACACATTCCAGATATTCTCGGCGAGTCCGCGCATGTGGCGCGCGCCCAAAATCAACCCGGCCGACTGCGAGCGAATGCAGGTGTTGTGCCGGGAGTATGACTGCAATCCGCTGGTGATTCACGTGAGTTATCTCGTGAACCTTTGCAGCCAGTCTGAGGAGGTGCGGGCCAAGTCTGTGACAGCCTTTCGCGGCGAGGTAGAGCGCGCACTGGCGCTCGGCGCGCGGGGGCTGGTGCTGCATCCGGGCTCGTGGAAGGGGCTGACACGCGAGCAGGGGCTGCAACTGGCGGCCGAATCCATCGCCTCGGCGACCGAGGGCATCGACTTCACCGGCCGAGACTTTCAGGTGCTCATTGAGAACACTGCCGGGGCGGAGTTTTCGCTGGGCGGCAGCTTTGAGCAGGTAGCCGAGCTGATCGAGCGGCTGCGCAGCGTGGTTCCAGTCGGGGCATGCCTCGATACCTGCCACTGCCACGTGGCTGGCTACGACCTGGTCGGCGATGACGGATACGAAGCGACCGTGCAGCAGATTGCCGATACCGTTGGGCTTGAAACCGTGCGCGTCTGGCACGTGAATGACGCCAAGGCCGCTCGCGGGTCTAAGCTCGACCGCCATGAGCATATTGGCGAGGGCACCATCGGTGCCAGGCCTTTTCGGCGGCTGTTGCAGGATGCCCGCTTTGCCCACTGCGCGTTTATTGCGGAAACTCCGGTGGATGAAGAGGACGATGACGCCCGGAATCTGCATCTATTGCAGCAGTTGAGCCGCCAATAGCCGCGCGACGGACCATCGCCGGGAGCCGCATGCCGGGCGGCTCCCCAGTTACAATCGAAGGTGAATATGGCAACCGACATGACACCAAAGGCCGCCTCTGCGGCTGGGGCTGAGTCCTCTCCGTCCATGACCCCTGACGCGGCACAAGAACTCCGGTACAACCCGGCAGAGATTGAGCCGCGCTGGCAAGAGCGCTGGGCCGCGCAGCCGGATCTCTACGCAACTGAGCCGCCCGAAAGCGGCAAACCGAAGTATTACGTGCTCGAGATGCTGCCGTATCCTTCGGGACAGCTCCACATGGGGCACGTGCGCAACTACTCCATTGGCGATGCGCTGGCGCGTTACATGTGGATGCAGGGCTACAACGTGCTGCACCCCATGGGCTGGGACGCCTTCGGCCTGCCGGCAGAGAATGCCGCGCTCAAAAACAACACACCGCCGCGCGAGTGGACGCTCTCCAACATTGCCCATATGCACAAGCAGATGGATCGCCTGGGGTTGAGCTATGACTGGCGCAATGAGGTGACCACCTGCCTGCCCGAGTACTACCGCTGGAACCAGTGGTTCTTCCTGCGCATGTATGAGAAGGGGCTGGCCTACCGCAAGCAGAGCAAGGTGAACTGGTGCCCGCAATGCGCCACCGTGCTGGCCAATGAGCAGGTGGTGAATGGCTGCTGCTGGCGGCATGAAGACCAGATTGTGGAGCAGCGTGACCTGGAGCAATGGTTCTTACGCATCACCAACTACGCGCAGGAGCTGCTGGACGACCTGAACCAGCTCGAAGGCTGGCCGGAAAAGGTGCGCACCATGCAGCGCAACTGGATCGGCCGCAGCGAAGGCGCGGAAGTCGAATTTGCCGTGGAAGACGCCGCCTCGATTTCAGAGGACGAGCAGCAGCGCCGCGGCGGAACCGCGATTTTGCCTGCCGGAGAAACGGTAAAAGCGAGCGGCCAAAGTATCCGGGTATTTACCACCCGTATTGATACGATTTACGGCGCGACCAGTCTGCAACTGGCTCCGGAGCACGTGCTGGTCAAAGAGTTTAGCGCGGCTGACGAGAAACTGGCTCGCGAAGTGGACGAACTGCTCGAGCAGCAGCGCAAGGCGCGGGAAGCCGGTGACGTAGGCGCCATTGAAAAGCATGGTGTCTTTACAGGGCATTACGCCATCAACCCGTTCAATGGCGAGCGCCTGCCTATCTGGGTGGGCAACTACATTCTGGCCGACTACGGTACCGGCGCCATCATGTCTGTGCCCGCGCATGATGAGCGCGACTTTGAGTTTGCGCACAAGTATGGGCTGGAGATGCGCGTGGTCGTGCTGCCGCGCCGCACGGATGAGCCGACGCCCGACGGCGAGCCGGAAGAGCCGTTGCTGCCGTTCACCTCAGAGGAGAGCATCCTCATCAACTCTGGCGACTTCAACACGCTCGGCTGCCAGGAAGCGCAGCAGAAGATGGCCGCCTACGCCCAGGAGAACAGCTTCGGCCAGGCGCAGGTCACCTTCCGGCTCAAGGATTGGGGCGTCAGCCGTCAGCGCTACTGGGGCACGCCCATCCCGATGATCCATTGCGAGAAGGACGGCATTGTGCCGGTGCCGGACGATCAGTTGCCGGTACTGCTGCCGCCCCAGATCGAGATCACGCAGCAGGGCGGATCGCCTCTGGGCCGCGACCCCGGCTTTGTGAACACCACTTGCCCGAAGTGCGGCGGCAAGGCGCGGCGCGAGACCGATACCATGGACACCTTTGTCGATTCGTCCTGGTATTTCTACCGCTACACCAGCGCTCGCAATGACAAGGCTCCATTTGACACTGACACGGTGGCATATTGGTTTCCGATTGACCAGTACATTGGCGGCGTCGAGCATGCCATTCTGCATCTGATCTACTCGCGCTTCTGGACGAAGGTGATGCGCGATCTCGGTATTGTCAAAAACGACGAGCCTGCCACTCGGCTTTTCACGCAGGGCATGGTCATCAAGAACGGCGCGAAGATGTCGAAGTCCAAGGGCAATGTGGTTTCGCCCGAAGACATGATTGCGCGCTATGGAGCGGATGCCACGCGCATGTACGCGCTGTTTGCCGCGCCGCCCGACCGCGATCTGGACTGGCAGGAAGATGGCGTCGCCGGAGTGAGCCGCTTCCTGTCACGCGTCTACCGGCTGGCCATGCGTCATGCCGAACGCGCAAAGCAGGCCAGCGGCGGGGCGGAAGCAAACTCCGCGACCGAACAGGCACTGCTGCGCAAGCTGCATCAGACGATTCGTAAAATCACTGAGGACTTTGGTGGCCGCTGGCACTTCAACACCTGCATCGCCGCCATCATGGAGCTGGTGAACACCGCGACCGCCGCAGAAGCTGCCATTCAGAACGGAGAAGTGTCAGATGCGGTGCTGCGCGAGCTGCTGCGAAACCTGGTGCTGCTGCTGGCTCCGTTCGCGCCGTATCTGGCCTTTGAGCTATGGGACCAACTCGGCGAGCAGGATAATCTGCTGCGCGCTCCATGGCCGAAGTTTGAAGAGGCGCTGGCCCGCGAAGATGAGATAGAGATTCCCGTGCAGATCAACGGCAAGCTGCGTTCGGTGATTCGCGTGGCCGCCGAGGCTACGCAGGATACGCTGCGCGACACGGCCATGGCCGATGAAAAGGTTGCCGCTGCGATCGAGGGCAAGCAGGTGGTCAAGGTCATCGTGGTGCCTGCCAAACTGGTGAATCTCGTGGTTCGGTAAGCCATGCCGGAGCCCACGCCTTCTCTCGCGCAACGGATGAGGGCGTGCTGGCTCCGGCCGGGCCTGCTGGCTCGCGAGCTGGCCTGGCGGTGGGGATACGGTGTTCCGGCTCTGCTGCTCACTGCTTACGAGTGTTGGCGGATTTACCAGCAAGCCAGGCCTGCCCTGCTGGCCGCCGGCTTACGGAAATTCTCCTTCACACATGTGAATCAAAGCGCCTTCATTCTGGCCGGTATGATGCAGGTGCTGCAACCGGCCGTCAGTGCCGTCGCCATGTGGTTGTTGCCGCTGCTCGGGGCGGGCTGGGCATTGGCGTTTGGTTTTGGCCGCATGGCGGTGCTTCACCGGTACGCGCCGGAACTGCCTCGCAAACCATGGCATCTGGTAGCCATGCAGGCCTTGCGGCTGGGGGCCCTAGCCGTTACGCTCACCCTCTGGTGGCGCAGCATTCAGTGGGCGGCGTTTTCCACGTCTCATGGTGGCCAAGCCCCGGATTTGACGGCCTATTTCGGCTGGGTTCTTCTCTTTTTGCTCGCTTTTTGCGCGCTTTGGACGGTGTGGAGCTGGGTCTTTTATGCCGCTCCGCTGCTGCTTTTGCTGGAGGGCCGCAGCTTTGCCGCGAGCCTGGTGCAGAGTCTGCGTCCGAGGCCATGGAGCGCCCGTCTGGCGCAGGCCAATCTGGGAATCAGCCTGATCCGGCTCATGCTGGCTCTGCTCTCCATAGCGCTCAGCGGGTTGCCCGTTCCCTTGGGGCTCGCCGGGCTTGGGCTGTACCTATGGTGGACGATGGTGACCGTCCTCTACCTGGTGGCCTCGGCCTTCCTCGGCATGGTCCGGCAGGGGATATTTCTTCAGCTTTGGAAGTCAGCCCCGGCTGCCTGAGCTTGCCCGAACCACGTAAACTAGATACGTGGAAACCTCCTCGATCGTCATCCTTGATTTTGGCTCTCAGTACACGCAGCTCATCGCGCGCCGTATTCGTGAGCAGAACGTCTTTTCTGTCGTGCTGCCATGCACGGCCTCGCTCGAAGAAGTGCAGGCACAGCGTCCACTCGGCATCATTCTGTCAGGTGGTCCCTGCTCGGTCTACGACGCCGATGCGCCGCCGGCCGATCCGCGCGTGCTCGAGCTGGGCCTGCCGGTGCTCGGCATCTGCTATGGCTTGCAATTCATCACGCATCATCTTGGCGGCAAAGTTCGCTCGGCAGAGAAGCGCGAATACGGTCATGCCGAGGTCATGGTAGAAGACGCAGGCAACGCGCTTTTCACGAATGTTCCTCCTTCGGTGAACGTGTGGATGTCGCACGGCGACGAGGCGCTCGAACTGCCGCCCGGATTTCATCGCACCGCGAAGACGGCAAATGCTGTCGCCGGCATTGCCAACCCCGAGCGCCGCATTTGGGCCGTGCAGTTTCATCCTGAGGTCAAGCACACGGCGCACGGCACTGATCTGCTGCGCAACTTTGTCTTCAACATCTGCGATGCGAAGCCGGAATGGACGCCGGAGCTCTTCATTCAGAGCACGGTGGCCGCCATTCGCGAAAAAGTTGGCGATGGCCAGGCCATCTGCGCGCTCTCAGGCGGAGTAGATTCATCGGTGGCCGCAGTGCTGGTGCATCGCGCCATTGGCGACCAGCTGACCTGCGTGTTCGTCGACAACGGGGTGTTGCGCCTGAATGAATTTGAGAAGGTGCAGCAAAACTTGCGCGGCAAGCTCGGCCTGAACCTGGTAGCCGTGGATGCAAGCAAGCGCTTCCTCGATAAGCTGGCCGGCGTCACCGATCCGGAGGCGAAGCGCAAGATCATCGGCAACGAGTTCATCGCGGTTTTTGACGATGAGGCGCACCGCATTGCGCAGCAGACCGGCGGCGTGGACTGGCTGGTGCAGGGCACGCTCTATCCTGACGTGATTGAGTCTTCATCCGTCAAAGGTCCTTCGCAGACCATCAAGAGCCATCACAACGTCGGTGGCCTGCCTGAGGATATGAAGCTCAAGTTGATTGAGCCGCTGCGCGATCTTTTCAAAGATGAAGTCCGTCGCATCGGAGCCGATCTGGGCATGCCGCAGGACATTCTGCAGCGCCAGCCCTTTCCGGGGCCTGGTCTGGCTGTGCGCATTCTCGGTGAAATTACGCCTGAGCGTGTCGCCCTGCTGCAGGAAGCCGATGACATCGTGGTGGACGAGATCAAGAAGGCCGGTTTGTATCAGCAGATATGGCAATCCTTTGCCGTGCTGCTGCCGGTCAAAAGCGTGGGCGTCATGGGCGACCAGCGCACCTATGCCTACACGTGTGCCATTCGTGCCGTCCACTCAGATGACGGCATGACAGCTGACTGGGTGCCGCTGCCCTACGATGTGCTCAAGAAAATCTCCAGCCGCATCGTGAATGAAGTACGTGGCATCAACCGCGTCGTGTATGACATCACGTCAAAGCCGCCCGGCACCATCGAGTGGGAGTAGTCTCTGACCGCCTGCATGCCATCATTTCAATGGCATGCAGGCAAACATCACGAATACAAGGTTGCTCTTTAGCTGCTCTTTGATATCCTTCGGCATCCCCATTTTCCCTCTGCAAGGATGCCCGATATGCCCCGGTTCCGCTCTCTTGTGACTGCAGCCATTTTGATGGCATGCTCCTCTTTCCTTTTTGCTCAGAGCAGCGATACGCTGAACTACTTCGCGCGCGATCCGCAGCAGCCGATCGATCATCAATACACCCAACACATCAAGCAGTACACCACTGAGCCGTACTTCAACTCTCCGCTGACCGACTATCTGCCGGCGTCGAAGACAGTTCCCACGCCTGAAGCTGTGCTGGGCGATGTGAGCGGGGCGCCCAACACGCTGCCCTATGCGGAGACCGTCTACAAGTACTTCCGTCTGCTGGCCAAGAGCACCCCGCGCGTGCGTGTTTACACCATCGGCCACACAGAAGAAGGCCGCGAGATGATCGCCGTCGCGATTGCGGATCAGCCCTTGCTTGACCAGCAGCAGGCTAACAATGCTCGGCTTGCAAAGCTGGCCGATCCGCGCACCATTCACATGGATGACAGAGTCGCAGCGCAATTGGAAAAGCAGTCCTACCCGGTCTACTACATCACCGGTACCATCCACTCCATTGAAACCGGCGCGCCTACAGCGCTGATGGAATTGGCTTACCGGCTTGCGGTCGATAATTCGCCTTACATTCAGTACATTCGGTCGCACATGATTGTCCTCATCACCCCGGTGGTCGAGGTGGATGGCCGCGACCGCATGGTGGACATATACCGCTGGCATCGGGCGCATCCAAACGAGCAGTGGCCGCACCTGCTGTACTGGGGCCACTACGTTGCGCATGACAACAACCGCGATGCCATGGGCATGTCGCTCGATCTGACGCGCAACGTGCTGAACACCTATCTCGATTGGCATGCCCAGGTGCTGCATGATCTGCACGAGTCAGTGCCGTTCCTCTACGACAACACGGTGGGCGACGGCCCCTACAATGCATGGATCGATCCGATCTTGACTGGCGAGTGGCAGCAGCTTGGCTGGAACAACGTGCAAACGATGACGCAGCTTGGCATGCCGGGTGTCTTTACGCATGGCGACTTTGACACTTGGAGTCCCGGCTACCTGATGTTTCTGGCGGCAATGCACAACGGCATCAGCCGTTTGTATGAAACCTTTGGCAATGGCGGCGCTGATACTGAAAAGCGCATTCTCGATCCTGATGAGTATGAGCGTACCTGGTACAAGCCCAATCCGCCGTTGCCAGAGACCATGTGGTCGCAGCGCGACAACAATAACTATGAAGAGACCGCGCTGCTGAGCACGCTGTCTTACTTCTCGCACCACGGCTCAGAGTGGTTGCAGAACTACTACCTGAAGTCGAAGCGCTCTGTCGAGAAACCCAGTCTGGCAGGACCCGCCGCTTACGTCATCTACCCTGATGGTGCGTCGAGCCGCCGCGTCGCTCTGTTGCAGGTGATGAAGCTGCAGCATGTCGAGATACAACGCCTGAGCCAGCCATTCACCATCACGCAGAAGCCGGATATTCAGAATCAGCCGAACGCTCCGGCCGTGACCACGACCATCCCTGCTGGAAGCTATGTCATCCGCATGGATCAGCCTTACTCGCGGATTGCCGACGCGTTGCTCGACCGTCAGTACTGGGCGCCTGATGATCCGCAGAAGCATCCCTATGACGATACAGGATGGTCTTTCCCCGACCTCTTTGGAGTACATACACTGCGCGTCACCGATGATGGGATCCTAAAGGCGCCCATGACACCAGTGCCGTCTGTGGCTGCGCTGGAGCAGAAGCAAGCTGACCAGACGCTGACGGGTGGTGGCATTGTAGCCGTGGATCAAAAGGGCGAGATCTCTCTGCTCGGCCTGCGCTATGCCATGAAAGACGCCAAGGTCTCGATTGCGGATGCGAGCTTCAATGCGGCAGGGCACAGCTTTCATGCAGGCTCGCTCCTCATTCAAGATGCTGATGAGACAAAGCTACGTGACGCACTGCACGTCGCGGATTTACAGGGCATCACGCTCGCAACCATGCCAAACGTGAAGATGCACGTAGCTCCCTTGCCACGGATTGCCTTCATGCACACGTGGCTTACCACGCAGACCGAAGGCTGGTGGCGTCTCGCATTCGACAAACTCCATGTACCCTACGCTTACATCAGCACTCAAACAGTTGCAAAAGAGCAGGACCTGCGCAGTAAATATGATGTGATCATCTTCGCACCCGTCAGTTATGTGAGCGATGAGCAGATCATCGATGGCATGCCGATGTGGGGCAACCCCATCCCGTGGGAGAAGTCGCCCATCACTCCCAATCTTGGCCGCATCGATTCTACCGCCGACATGCGCCCCGAATTGGGTCTCGATGGACTCCAGCATTTGAAGAGCTTTGTGAGTCAGGGCGGCCTGCTGATTACGTCAGAGAGTACGGCTCGGTTCGCCATCGATGAAGGTATGGCGCCTGGAGTATTTATGAATCAGACCAGCGGCACTCGCGTCGTCGGCTCGGTGTTGAATGCAACTCCGATGAGCGCCGGTCCAGTCCTTGCCGGCTACCGTGGCAACTTTGGCGTCTATAGCGAATCGGGCATGACCTTTGCGATTAGCAATGAGATGGTGCGGCAATATGTGCCTACCCAGCAGGACTATAAGCGCCCCACGGGACGAGGTGGTCCGAATGCGGTCGACACGCCGGAAGCTCGTCCGCCTGCTCCGCAAGTGGTGCTGCCGTCCCCCGAGCCGTGGCAGGCAACCCCACTCAATATTGAGCAGACGCGGAACAACCCGTGGGTGATTCCGGTGGCAGATCGTCCGCAGGTGCTGGTGCGCCTTGGCCCAGCCAATGGACTACTGCTCTCTGGACTGCTGGTCCGCGCAGGTAATATCGCCAACCGGCCGGTCGTAGTAGATGCACATTATGGAAGCGGTAATACGCTTCTGTTCGCTATCAATCCGGTTTATCGCGGAGAAACCATCGGCACATATCCGTTGGTGTTCAATGCCATTCTCAACTTCGACAGGCTCAATCAGGTGGCTCAATAGACCATCTGGCTGACTAAGGCAGTAATTAAACAGACTACGGCTCAGCGTCTCCCTGGCAGGAAGCGCGAGCCGTGTTCTTTTTGAGACAACTAATTCTGTTGGTCGATTTCGAGCTCGTCGCCTACCTCTATGCCACAGGCTCGAATCTGTCCAGGGGGCAGTTCGAGCACGTGCGCCGTGCGCAGTGTGAGCCCGCACAGTCGCCAAGGCTTTACTTCATGTCCCACTCGCAGTACACGCTTCATCCTGTCGAGGGCGACCACGTCGATCTTCATGCGCATCCAGCACGTATGTACTCCTGAGGAGGGCGTGATCAACATGCCTTCGCCCGGAGCCAAGGACGTACGGCCCATCAGGCCGATCAACCGGGTTAGAAAAGAGTTGGCTACCGCGATTCGTTCGCCGGCCACGGTAGCCTTGCTCTTGTTGAAGATGCGTACCTGCTTCATCTGTGGTTAGGCTGCCTTGTTCTTGCGGCGCATAACGAGAATAGCGGCTACAACAACGATTCCGATACCTGCGATGATGCGAATCAAAGTAGTGCTGATCATGGTTTCTCTCTCCTCTTGAGTAATGGTTTGTTGTCAAAATCGCTGCTTCAGGCGGCGATAGCATTCGGGGCGATACATCCTTTACAGCAAACTGTTCTAATCTCTCTTTTGTGGCTGTTTCACAGCACCTCTCTTGCTCCTATTGAGTCATATGAAACAGCCCTTTGGAAATGGTGATAAACGCGGGGCCTAGCAGAACAATAAAAATGCAGGGGAAGATAAAAAGAACCAGTGGGAAGAGCATTTTTACGGTTGTCTTTGCCGCTTTCTCTTCTGCAATCTGCTTGCGCTTGAGGCGCATGCTGTCTGAGAAGGTGTTCAGCGCGCGCGTGATTGGCGTGCCAAATCGTTCTGTCTGCACAAGCATGCTGACGAAGTTCTGAATCTCAGGCAATCTTGTGCGCTCAGCAAAACCCTTCCATGCATCGACACGAGGCCGTCCTGCTCGCTGCTCCCGGTTGATCTGTAGAAACTCTTCATTGATCTCAGGATGGCTGACGGCTAGTTCCTGTCCGACACGCAACATCGCCTGGTCGAGTCCAAGCCCGGCATCGACGCAGATCACAAGCAGATCGATAGCGTCGGGCATGCTGCGGCTGATTCTGTGACGGCGTCCCTTCACTTTGCGCTCCAGCCAGAAGTCCGGACCAAGATATCCGGCACCTGCAAGTGCGACGGCCCACAGAAATGTATTGCTTGGGAAGAACGTCCCTATCAGCACGCCCAAGAGAGGAGCCAGCAGACGCGCGCCCAGATAGAGTTCCATATGCTCCGGCTTGCGCATTCCGGCGGCCATGAAGCGGTCGCGCAATTTCTGGTTTTCCACCATCCCCAGCGTCACACGCAGTCCCTTCATGGCATGCAGCATGCTCTTGCCAAGAACCTTGGTGGGGGATGGACCGCGTACAACTTCGTGCTGCGTTACTTCTGCAATGCGCCGCGCTGCCGTACGCTCGGGAGCAGCCAGAAGAAGGTTCACCAATAGCGCGCTAACGCTGAAGAGCATGATGGCAAGAGCGAGATAAAAAAGCGTAGTCATGGCAGTTACACTTCGATCTTTACGATCTTGTTGATAAAGAATGCTCCAACAGAGATTAGTCCCGCGCCCGCATACAGCATCTTCTTCCCAAGCGGATCAGTGAAGAGTGGCTTCGCATAATCGGGGTTGATCACATTGATGAGAATTCCAAGAATGATGGGCAGCAATGCCAGAATCACGCCCGTGAGCCGACCTTGCGCCGTTTTTGTTTTCACCTCACCTTGAATGCGGAGCCGCTCGCGAATGACGTAGGTCGTGCGATCAAGAATCTCCGTGAGATTGCCGCCCGTCTCCTTTTGCACCATCATGGCTGTCACCAGGAAACGCAAATCGCTTGATGGCACTCGTTCTGCCAGTTGCAGCATGGCGTCCCGAAAGGGAAGTCCAAAATTCTGTGCGCGAAAGACTTCGCCAAATTCCGAGGCAACAGGCTCCTGGCCCTGCTCTGAAACCACCTCAATAGCGGATGCAACGGAATGTCCGGCGCGCAGAGCTCGTCCGAGTAAGTCGATAGAGTCAGGCAGCGCGGCGTTGAACTTCTTCAATCGTTGAGCACGTTGAAAATTTAACGCGACGAACGGAAATACCAGGCCAATAACTGGAGCGCCGATCTCTACGATCAGTTGCGGATAGAGCAAACGAGCTGCAATGAATCCTCCAATACAAAATCCTCCAGTCTGCAAAAGGACACGTCCCGGAGTTGTGTTGCGGTGGGCCTGCAGGATTATCTTCTCCAGCCGCGGATAGAAATCGAAGCGGTCCAGGAATGCATCCACCCGTGCCACACTGCCTGCTCCAAGAGGCTGCTTGAGCAGCGTCTCTGGAGTACCAGCTTTGTTTTCCTGCACGGAGCCGCGCGATGTCAGTGCATCGAGCCGTTGATAGACCTTTTTTTCCTGTTTGGATGGGCGGGACAGCACCGCAATCATCGCAAAGCTGATCAGCAGCATGATGAGGAAGATAAGGATCAGCAACATCGCTACACCTCCACCGGTTGATCAAGCATATTGAGATTGAATGGAATGCCGGCAGCCTTCAATTTCTCTGCAAACTTCGGCACAATTCCGGTTGAGTAAAAGCGGCCCTTCACTTTCCCATTGGGGCCAAGCCCCATTTTTTCGAAGAGAAAGATATCCTGCATGCTGACCACATCGCCGCTGGTTCCGGTAATCTCGCTGATATGCGTGATGCGGCGGCTACCATCGCTCAGGCGGTGCGCTTGAATCAGAATGTGCACGGCTGAAGCAATCTGATTGCGGATTGCTTTTTCCGGCAAAGTGACGTTGCCCATCATGCACATCGTCTCCAGGCGCGAGATGGCGTCGCGAGGAGTGTTCGCATGCAGGGTGGTGATGGAGCCATCGTGGCCTGTGTTCATGGCCTGCAGCATGTCCAGGGCTTCTTCCCCGCGAATTTCACCGAGCACCACGCGATCAGGGCGCATACGCAGTGCGTTGATCACTAGTTCCCGCTGGCGAATAGCTCCTTTGCCCTCCACATTCGGAGGACGGCATTCCAGCCGCACCACATGATCCTGCTTCAGTTGCAATTCGGCGGAGTCTTCAATCGTAACAATGCGCTCTCTCTCTGAGATAAACCCAGAGAGCACATTGAGTAGGGTCGTTTTGCCAGCACCCGTACCGCCGGCCACCACAATGTTGAGGCGAGCGCGCACCGCACCCTTCAGCAGTTCCAGCATGGCTGGCGTCAAGGCGCGGAAGCGTACCAGATCGTCGGCTGTCAGCGGAGAGCTTGGAAATCGGCGGATCGAGATGCTCGGACCATCGATTGCCAGCGGCGGAATCACGATGTTGACGCGTGATCCATCGAGCAGACGAGCATCGACCATGGGAGAAGACTCGTCCACACGACGGCCCACGGCAGAGACGATCTTGTCGATGATGTGCATCAGGTGTGTTTCGTCTTTGAAGACGACGTTCGTGCGCTCCAGCACACCTTTGCGCTCAACGTACACAACCTTGTGCGTATTGACCAGAATGTCGTTGACGGTGGGGTCCTGCAACAAAGGCTCAAGTGGACCAAGGCCAAAAACCTCATCCAGTACTTCCTGCGCAAGCCGGTCACGATCGATAGCGCTGAGTGGAACGCCCTGTTCGCCAATCAGTTGTTGAATCAGGGTGAGCAGTTGCCCCTGACCATTGCGCTGGCCCTGCAGTACGCCCAGCTTTTCCAGGTCAACTCGTTTGATGAGCTCGTGATGCACGGCCGACTTGAGCTCGTGGTAGCGGTTCAGCGGCAGGGGAGCTGCTGTTGATTTCGGCTCCACCGCTGTCGGACGAGTGATCGCATTCAATCTTAAAATTGGGTCAGCGGCCATGTTGTACTCCTCTGTTTGCTCTCATGGCTATTTCCAGAAGGCGAATTTCTTCTTCCCGCCCGCGCTGTTCATAGTGTGGGTTTCGCCAGAATCCGAGGTCACCTGATCGGCCCACTTGCTAATGCTGGTTGAAAAATCTGACCGGCGCTGTGCTGAGATCGGCTCTCCGGCATTGATCGCTTTTAGCAGCTCTGCGTAGCTGTTAGGAACGCTGATGGAAACAGGGAAGCGGACCACTTTCTCAATCTGTTCGGCATCGATGGCATCGTGAGAAGAAGCGCGATTGATCACAATGCGCAGCCGGGAGGAGTTCATCTCTGAAAGGCTCAGGTTCTCGATGTGGCGCGAAAGATCGCGCAACGCGGCTACGTCAGGCGTGGATACAAGATAGACGCTGTCTGAAAGGCGAATCATCGCCGCTGCGGTCTCCTCGTACTGCAACGAGGAGTCGAGGATGATGTAGTCATATTCGCGGCGCAAAAAGTCGAAGATGCGTTCCAGATCTTCATAGCTTGCGCGGGAACGAGCCGTGCATGTGTCAGGGGAGCAAATGACAGAGAGGCCGCTCGCATGTCGCAGCAGAAAGCCCTGAAGTAAATCTGAGTCGAGCCGGTCTACATTGCGGATCAGGTCGTCAAAATGATAGTTGCTCTCCTTCAGTCCCAGGTGAAGGCACACGTGCCCGAGCTGATGGTAGTGGTCAATTAAGAGCGTCTTCTTGCTGCAGCGTCTGACGAGGTAAGAGGCCAGGTGCACGGCAAGCGTGGTGGTTCCTACGCCGCCTTTGGCGCCAAAAACTGAGAGCACTCGGCCGCGCGCGGCTGTCGATTCCATCTTCGAGAAAATTCGTCCTTGAATTCGCTCGAGGGTCTCTACCAAGTGTGTAGAGTCGAGGGGCTTCTGAAGAAACTCGTTGCATCCGGCACGCATGGCGCGCAGCAGGATCTCTGTGTCCAGATTTGTCGAGACGCCTACGCAAGTGACGCGAGGTGAAGCCATGGTGTGCAGTGTCTCCGCTGTTTCCAGCGCCGCTTCCACATCACGGTCAAAATCTATGAGCGCAACACAGCACGGGGCACTGCGCATACTTTGCGGAAAGTGCGGCCGCTGGCTCGCGGAAATGTACTGCTGAAATTCTCCTGCAAATTGCACCGTTTGAAATTGCTGTGGAACCTGCGCGGCAAGTTCATTGAGCGCAGCATCAGCGCACACCGTGAAGAGGGCCACGACGGTATCTGTTCCTGGGATCGTCATATTCATGGCTCCACTGGCATCGGAGGAGGGTTCCCCTTTTGCTTCTTGTGGCGTGGGTGCTTTTTGAGTCGCTGATCAAAAAGCTTGTTGTCGAGATAAGGCTTGGCCAGTGCGGGCAGCTTCGGTGCAACAGTAGGCTCATGCAGCGGATCAACGATGGTCGGCGTGACAATCACGATCAGGTCCGTGGTCGATGCCTGCTTCTGGTAAGACCGGAAGAGCTGGCCAAGAATCGGAATTCTCGAGATACCAGGCATGCGCTCGTAATCATTGGTCAGGCGATGGTCAAGCAACCCTGAGATCGCAAAACTCTGTCCATTTTTCAGAACGACTTCGGTCTTCGCGCGCCGGGTATCTATCGCAGGAATGCTGTAGCCGGAAATCTGCACTTCATTCGTGTAGTCCAGCGCACTTACCTCGGGTGCGACCTTCAGCCGGATCGTTCCATCGGGATTTACATACGGTGTGAAGTCGAGCTTTACCCCATAAGGGCGGAACTGAACCGTAACCGAAGTAAAGCCCGTCGTGCCGCCCTGCACCACGGGAAATGGAAACTGACCTCCGGAAAGAAAGCTGGCTTCGACGCCACTGATGGATGTAATCGTAGGCTCTGCCAGAATTTGCAGTACCTGGTCATTTTCCAGAGCCTGGATAGTAGCGCCCAGATTCAGGTCAGAGCTGTACAGCAGCAGATCGAGCGGATTGGACACCGTAATAGGATTCGCTGTGGAATTTCCTCCCAATGTGTAGTTGCTGAACGAAGGGAACTGCTGCGTGCCGGTCACCGCGGCGTTGCGGCCTGCGCTGATAAAGTTGAAGCCAAGTTGTTGCGCGCGCGTCCGATCCACTTCAGCAAATCGCACCTTCAGTTGCACCTGTTGCACGCGTTGTGGCGCTAGATCGATCGAGTTCTCCACCGTCTTGGCATAGCCTTGCGCAAGTTTCTCTGCGGCCGCCGCTTCGCTCTCGGTGGCAACCTCGCCGGTCAGCGTCACTCGATCCTGTAACGCCGAAGCGTGAATCATATCGTGCGGAAAAGCTGCATTGATCGCGGCCTGCAAGCCGCTCACGTCAATGTCAGACGACACGGTATAAACATTGCTGCGGCCGCTTTCATCCCATACCACAAGGCTGCTGATCCCGGGCGCCTTGGCCGTGATGAGTACCTGATGCGGACTTGCCGTAAAGGAATTCAACACGGCAGGATCGCTCACATAGACGCGCTTCAGCGGCGTCGCAGTGTCCAGAAACATGGAGCGGCCTACCAGCAGATGCAACATGAAATTGCTGTTGTTGAGTTGCACAAAATCGACCGGCCCCTGTGCCGTTTCTGCTGCTGCCGCGGCATTGACAGGGCGCGCACCGGCAAGCGGCAGCACTGCGATCAGCGCCACGGTCATCGCTCGATGCAGTAGGTTCCTCCGAGTTGGAGCAGTGATGTTCATGGTCAGAACGTACTGTCCTCAATCTTGCTTCCGAGTATGGTTTGCACCACATATGGCTTTGGCTTTGAAACCGCCTGCCGCCGGTGCCCGCCAGATGCCACAGTGTGTCGCGGTTGCGGTGAGTAGCCATCCAACTCTGCCAGGTCTGCCGGCGGAGGCATGCCCTTCTGCTGATCTGCGCCGTTGCGCAGCACAAAGTGAATGGTGCCCTGTGTGCTCGCCAGCACGGCACGTTCTGCATCCTCTGGGGAAAGCAGCAGAGTCACAATGTTCACGGTGGTTGGCTTGCCTTGCGGATCAGGCTGCGTCTGATGCCCCGTCGCCAGAACCAGTGCGTTCTGCAGTACGGTTGCGGTAATCGGCTGCGGACTTCCCGGATTCCGGTAGGTCACCAGCACATCCACATGCGAGCCTGGAAAGATGAAACCGCCCACTGCAATCACATCGTCCGTATGCAGCGCGATAGCACGCATGCCATTGGGAATGCGCGTCGTGATGCCGAGGCTGGAGCCGGGAGCCGCCAGATCGGTACTGAGGATGGGTTGCCCCACTGTTACAGGAAAAATGGCAGCGCGGCCTATGACATCCTTGGTCGTAGCCATGCCACCCTGCAACGGTAGATTCGCAGGCCAGAGAATCGTCTTTACATCCGCGGCCTGAATCACCTCACCGACTGCGATGGGTCGTGCCGCAGCCATATATTGTTTTTGCGGTGCGGCGCGATGCGCCGAGTGAGTCAGTTTTCTGCCGAGCAGCAACGTGAATCCGCCTGAGATGACCAATGCGGCGAGCAGCGCGGTTAGTTGACGGCTCTTCATCGCTTAACCTCGTACATAGGTCGATGCCAGGGTAAAAATGCATCCGGCAGCAATCGCCAGTCCATAAGGCAGACGCAGGCTCTGCTGATTTCTGACATTCAGCTCAGGATGTGGTTGCAATCCCGCATGGCGATGGTGCGACATGAGCATCGCGACATTGCCCAGGGTCTGCTTGAAACGGCCACGTGCCAGTGCCAATCCAAGGGCCATCACACCGCCGGCGATAGCCGTGGTG
The DNA here is from genome assembly GCF_000022565.1 of Acidobacterium capsulatum ATCC 51196. Taxonomy (NCBI): domain Bacteria; kingdom Pseudomonadati; phylum Acidobacteriota; class Terriglobia; order Terriglobales; family Acidobacteriaceae; genus Acidobacterium; species Acidobacterium capsulatum. The sequence continues at coordinate 1,270,388 of NC_012483.1, read as the reverse complement.
ACGAGTAGTTCGATCACAAAGTGATTCCCAGCCACACAGGCTACAGCCGTCATCAGCTTGACATCGCCGGCGCCCATGCCGCCTGCAAGAAAGAAAACCAGAAAGACTACAAACGCCAGCAACGCCGCCAGGGCTGCCATTCCCATTCCGCGCCAACCGTCAAAAGCAAAGTGCAGCAGCAGCCCCGCCAGCAGCGCCGGCCCCGTTAGCTTGTTCGGAATCCGCCGGGTGCGCGCATCGTGGACGGCGCCTGCAAGGGCAACTGCGGAGGCTGCAATTACATAGATCAGCGCAGGGTGGGAAGCATTCATGGGAGTCACCAAAGCAGTCAAAACCAGGTACATCTGGCAATCGCAGGCAGCTCGATATTTTGAGGGGAGTGTGGCTGCCGTGCGGGTTATAGAGATTCAGGAATGGGCACCGTCATCGGGCGCGGTGCCCACCCAGGAAAGTTTCATCGGCTTAGCTGGTGGCGGTTGTGAGCTGATTGTTGACACTGTTAAAGGCGTTCTTGATTCCGTTGGCCACTCCGCTCATGGCGGCAACGGCGGCCAGGCCGATGAGTGCGGCGACGAGAGCGTATTCGATCAGATCCTGACCGGATTCATCCTGCAGCAGATTATTCAGAACGGTGCGATAGTGCTTCATGTGTCTCTCCTCCAGGGCTCGAAACCCGGCTCGTACTTCCTTACCGGTCCGGCCTCCTGGGTAGAATAGTAACCTCAAAGCGCTCTTTTGGTACCCATTCCATGCTGGCACTTTGGTGGTACTCAGGTAACACAAGTGTGCGGTTACTTTTGGTAAATATTTGTAACGATGAAGCGGGCATCTAAGGAATCATCCAGCTCTACACGCATAATCCCCAGGAAAACCATAAAAGTCCCGAAGTTTATTGAAATGCGGCGACTTTCAGCGTGGGTATGGAGGGAGTGGAGGGCAAGGCAAGATTGATGGCTCCGCTACCGGTCAGGCTGATCTGGTCCGTCACAATGTCGCCCACAATGAAGGTCCCGGTGCTGGTGCCGCCGCTGAGTTTCAGCACATCTCCATAGCTGCTGGAGTGAAAGTAGAGCGATCCGGCAAAAGACAGGCCCGCGCTGCCTGAGAAGTTCGGCGAGGCTGTGTCGCCATGCGCCTGAAAGATGAGAATCCCGCGCACGCCCGGATTGCCGGCAGAGTCAGTCGTGTCTCCGCCGCTGTCATAGTAGGTGCCGTTCTGCGTGCAGGGTGCCCACAGCAGGTCGTCATCATTCAGAGAGGATGGCATGTTGAGTTCGGATGGTGGTGATGATCCATCGCAGGTCAGCATGGTCGCAGGAACCGTATCGAGACCACTGTCTCCGCTGCCGCCTGAGGCCGTATAGGTGCCCGAAGAGAAGTAGAACATCACTCCCTGGCCCTGGCTGTAATCCCATCCTTCCGCAGACGAAACCGGGCTGCATGCCGCTGCAGAGTATCCCGAGGTATAGCTGCTCCAGCAGGGAAGACCAACGCGAACATCGTTGTTGGTAACGTTCAGCGATCCATTGATGTAATAGATGCCCGGCAGAAAAATGACTGTTGAGTAGTTGTTCGGCAGAGTGATGCCGTTAGGGTAGTAGCCCGGCGCGAACTCTGCGCAGTTGGTCGGTATGCCGTTGTCGTAAGCTGGCGCATTGGGGTCAGGGCAGCCATCCACATGGTAGCCCACCCAGCGGTAATAAGTGCCTGCCGCATAGTTGCTGTTCTTGGTTGCGGTGTAGGTCGCGGGCGTAATCGACATGACGCTCGTCGGTGCCGCAACGCCGGAATAAGGATCTCCCACAGGCAGCACATTGGGATTCCAACTTCCGGTGGTGCCGGGGTTGAAGCCGACATAGCCGCCGCTGTTCTGGCAGCCATTGGTGTTGAGCGGTTCGTCGCCCGTGATGCCCACGTCAGAGCCCGTATACTTGGGGCCGCCGAGACTTGTGTTGATCACGCCTGAAGGAGCACACACAACTGCGCTGCTGCTGTTCGAGTCCACCTGCAATGCGCGTGATGGTCCGCCGATGATGTTCAGGCTGGCTCCGCCGGAATAATAGAACGCGCCCGAAGCAGTGGGATCCAGCACCAGAACGGGAGCCGGTTCCATGACTTCCGCCAGTCCGCAGATCGATGTGGCCTTCACCTGCGAGTAGTGAAAGCCATGCACTAGTTGAATTAGGAAGGTCCCAACGCTCTCTGTGACAGTGACCTGCAGGTACGGTGTGCTGGTCATCGAAGTGGGAGGCGTGGTGATGCCGGCAATACTGCTGGGAAAACTATAACTGACACTGTTCCATGCACTGGTATTCGTAGCAGAGGGTGAACTGGGACCAGCGCTATTGAATCCATTGAAGGCGGCATACTTGCAGATGCTGGCCGAGGAAGTAGAAGTGCAGGTGCCGGCAGTGCCCGGCGTGAATCCCGAGCTGGGAGTTCCTCCGGCAGAAGAGTCCAGCAGGTCCAGCGCGCCTGCCTGGCAGGCGGCGTCCGCTGCTGCTTGCGCAGATTGCCGATGAAACCAGAGATTGCTCACATCCACAGCCAACCCTGCGGCGGTGAGCAGCAGCACAGAGAAAAAGGCAAGCAGCACAATCGCTGCCTGGCCTGACTCCGCCCGCGCGTTTCGCACTTTGCTGCGCAAGTCAGTAGACAACAACCCCCTCCGATTCCGCCTGCAGGGTCTGAGCGATTCCCGGCATGCTGAAGTAGGGCACATACTCATAGCTGGACTCCACCTTCACATGCGAGCCGGGGGTGGATGTTCCGTCCGGATAAGTGACCGTCACCACCAGCCCCGTCATGTTGTGCAGGCTGATGACAGCGTTATTTGTAACCACATTCTGTACATTTGTTCCCGTGCTGTCGCCGCAGCCCTTGCTGGGTCCACTGCAATTGCTGCTGTCGGTTCCATGCACAATGGCATAGCGCACGCCGAGCCGCGTCGCATCCGCAATCACGCCTTCGGTGTAGGTGAGCATGCACGTCTCAAAGGCGTACAGGCAAAAAGGGATCCCCACAATCAAGGCCAGCGCCGTCTCCAGCGTGGCCGAGCCATGCGTGCGGCGAAGCAGGGATCGCAGGCGGCGCAACATGATCAGTCCTCCGCTCGCATCACGACCGCTCGATGAAAGCTGCTGCTGGGCACCAGGTTTGCTCCAAACAGCGAGATGGGAATCGGAGGCTGCACCTTATACGTCACATCCACACGATTCAGGTAGAAGGTGGGCGCTTCCGGATCGGCTTCCGTCGCCGTCGTAGTGGTGGTGCTATAGGGCGTGCTGCCGCCGGTGTAGTTATAGGTGGCACATTTGGTGTAGTTGTTGCTGGTGCCCAATTGCTTTGAGCACACCGTAATCGTCGTGACCGTTGTCGATTTGGCCAGCCCGCCCAGATCGGCGAGAGCCAGCGCCGCTACCGTATCAGCCGTACTTGGCGGCCCGGCCAAAGGCAGACTCTGTTGTCCCGGAGACTGATAGCCCTGAATCGAGAATTCCGCGGCATTGCGCGCGGCTGAGGTCAGGTTGGCGGCCACAATGAAAAAGTAACCGTAATCGACCGAATAGATAATGAGCAGCGTCATCACGACCATCATGACGGCTGTCTCCAGCAAGCTTTGCCCCTGAGTGTCGCGACATAGCGCACCCGCCCTGCGAGGCTGTGCCCCGGGCAGTAACCGCTGCTCGCGTCCAGGGGAAGGCAGATGCATGAGGAACCAAGGCAGCAGGGTTGTCGTTCACCCTGCAAAGCATCAGCCTAGTCCTAGAGTCAGCGGGAGGGTATGACCAAAGAGTGTTATTACCTGTTACGAACGGGCTAGGTCCGAGGCTGCATTGCCCCCGGAAACAGCTCCCGGTGTAATTGCAGAATGAACGAATCCGTCATGCCCGCGATGTAGTCCGCAATGACGCGTGGCGCACCTTGTTCTTCAATTTGCGCCGTATAGCTGGCGGGCAATGCGTCCGGGTGGCTTATCCAGTAGTGGAAGAGCTGGTGCACAACCTCGGTGGCCTCATCATGAGACCCTGCCAGATCTTCACTCAGGTAGAGATTTTGGTAGAGAAAGCGCTTGGCTTCGAGCCGCAGTGCTTCCATTTCCGGGCTGAATGTGCCAATACGCTCGGGCCAGTGGCGAATCGCATCCAGCGTGCGCAGGTCATGCGTCTCGACGTGGGCGGCAGTGGTCTCGGCCAGATCAGTCACCAGGGCATTCAACATGCTCTTCACTGCTTCGTTGAATTTCAGCTTCGCCAGTGCATCCGGATAGGCACGTTCCAGGGGGGCATAGTAGCGCTCAAAAAGCGATACTTCGGCACGCACGCCACCCAGCGTGAGGATGCCGGCTTCCATGCCATCGTCCATATCTGCCGTGAGGTAAGCAATCTCATCCGCCAAATCAATGAGCTGCGCTTCCAGCGGTGGCCGCTGGTCCAGAAAAAACTCGTTCAACTCCGGATGCTCTTCAAGCGCATAATCGCGCGAGTGCTTCACGATGCCTTCGCGCACGCCCAGCGTCAGGTTCAGTCCGCGAAAGCGAAGGTAGCGCACCTCAAAGTAGTCCACAATGCGCAGCGCGTGCAGATTGTGGTCAAAGCGCAGCCCATACGCTCGCATCGCCTCGTCCAGCGCTCGCTCGCCTGCGTGCCCAAAGGGAGGATGCCCAATATCATGCACCAGCGCCAGCGCTTCGGTGAGTGCTTCATTCAGCCCCAGCGCGCGCGCCAGGCTGCGGGCAATCTGCGCCACTTCGAGAGTATGGGTCAGGCGGCTGCGGAAGTGATCAGAGAAGCGCTCGGTGAAGACCTGCGTCTTGCCAGCAAGACGACGAAAAGAGCGCGAGTGGATGATGCGCGCACGGTCCCGCTCAAAAGGAGTCCGGTAAGCGTGTGCTGATTCCTCGACGCGGCGCGCTGTCAAAGGCCCGCTGTCGGGCACTGCGCAGGCATCCGGCAGCAGTTTCACTGAGGAGTCACTGTAGGAGAGGGCGTTTCCTTCGCCAGTCGCACTCTCACCCGGTCAAGCCGCTTTTGCACTTTGCTCAACTCGCCCGGTTCGGCGTCGGCAGGCAGCGTATGAGCAAATTCCGTCAGCGACAACTCCCACTGCTCGGCGGCCTTTTTCAGATGGCCGGTCTTTTCATAAAGCTGGCCCAGATGGTCATGCACCGTCGGGTCAGTGGAGTCGCGTTCGCAAGCCTGCCGCAGGTTTTTCTCTGCTTCGGCGAAGTTGCCCATCTTGAAATAGGCCCAGCCCAGCGAATCGAGGTAGGCATAGTTCAAAGGATCCAGCTTCACTGCCTTCTGAATCATGGCGAGCGCCTGCGGCAGATTTTCGCTGCGGTCGGCCATCATGTAGCCCAGATAATTCAGCGTGATGGAGTTGGTCGGATCAATCGAGAGCACCTTGCGGAACTCCGCCTCCGCATTGTCCATGTGTCCTTCGCGTTCTTCGAGCACTCCGCGCAGAAAGTCGACGTAGACTTTATCGTCATTGGTTTTTGCGAGCTTCTCCGCCTTTTTCAGGTCGTTTGAGGCTTGCTTCCAATGATTAAGACGGGTCTCAATCTGCGCCATTGAAAGGTAAACAGCCCGGTCATCCGGCTTGCCCGTCAGAAGAGACTTCTCCAGCTTCAGCGCATCCTGCACCTTGCCGTTGTCCGCCATTTCGCCCGCCAGCAGCAGCTTCATTGCCTGGTCGTTCGGCATCTTCTGCACCGCTTCCTGCGCGGCCCCTTCAGCTTTGGCGTACTGATGGGCTGATCCGTAGGTGTCTACTTCTGATTGATAGGCGCGCTCGGCATAGTCATGGCCCAGCAGGGCCATCTTTTCATAGACCGCGATCGCCTGATCCACCTTGTTCTGCTCGCGATACACGCTGGCCAGCCGGTCAAGAAACAGATAGCGGTCGCTCTTCTCGTCGGGCGAGTAGATATTGCTCGGGTGATCGGAGATCGCAACCAGCTTCTTGAAGATTCCTTCAGCTTCTTCAAAGTGGCCCAGCGCATCCGCCAGCAGCCCCTGGTCGTAAGCAATCTCTACCGAGTCCGGCGTGATTGCCTTTGCCTTCATCAAATTGTCATAGGCCTGCTGAAAACGCCCATCGTGGCGCTCAATGTCTGAGATGCGCAGGTAGGCCTTGCCATTGTTCGGCTCTGACGATACCAGGTCCTGATACACCTGCAGGGCCTGATCAAACTGGTGGGCCGCGAACAGATCTTTGGCCAGTGGCTTTTCAATCTCAGGGTTATCAGGATCAAGCTGCAGCGCCCGCTGATACGCGGCAATGGCTTTGGTTGGTTCTTTCAACTGGTCGTAGCTGAGGCCCAGAGCGTATTCGATGCGTGGCGTCTGGTCGGCCGCTGTAACGCTCTTCAGCGTGGCAATGGCTTTGGCGTTGTCTCCCTGCTCGCTGTAGAAGCGGGCTACGCTCAGAATCGTTTCCTCAGACGAGGGATCAATCTGGTAGGCCTTCTGAAACTCTGCTTCGGCCTTATCCATCTGATGATTCGCCGCATACAGGCGGCCCAGCATGATGTGATCCGGAATCTTGCCCGGCTCGAGCGCGGTGATCTTCTGATATTCTCCGATGGCCAGATTCAGCATCTGCTGCGCCATCTGATTGTCCTGCTGATCATTGCTGATGGACTGCAGGTAAATTTGGGCCAGCAGCTTGTGCGCTTCCAGATCATCAGGATTCGATTTCACTTCTTCCTGTGCGGCGACAATGGCGTCCTTGATGCGGCCCGTCTGGAAGTAAAGCTCCGCAAGATGGCTCTTCAGATACTTTGAGTCCGGGTCCTCCGCCAAGGCCTGGTGGTACTGCTGCGAGGCCTTTTCCGCATACTCCGGCCGCCCGTACACCGACGACATCTCTTCATACTCATGCGCCAGCATGTAATGGTAGTAAGCATCCGCCACATTGGCGCTCTTCGAACCATCCACTGCGCTCTTGCCGCTCATCTGTGCGGGCGATGCTTTTGCTTTCGATGTCTGAGGTGCATTGGATTTTTGCGCCCAACCGGCAGACGAAAGCGCAAGGCTGGCAATGAGTAAAAGCGGGGCGTTACGAAGAAAAGAACGACGCATGCGAGGGGTTTGTAACCTGGACCTTTCCCTGGGCCTTACTGGAGTACAACCGGCTGGCCGCGTGCTCTGGGTGCGCCTGGCCGAAGTGCCTTCGTTACCCAAGATTGTACCCCTGTTCGCATGCGGGCCGTAGACAGGCTGTAGACAGGCTCCTGTTACCGCGCCGTCGCCGGCCCTTGTCCATCGCCGGTTTTCAACGGAAAGCGCGCAAGAATCTCTGCGACCGTCTTCTGCCGGTAATCGAACAGCGACGCAATCTGTTCCTTCGCGGCGATCCAGTACCCAATCTCGCCCAGCACTCCCATCCGCATGGAAAAAGTCAGATCGTCCGTGACTCTTGTACCTGTCTTTCCGTCGCGTTCCTCCTCCTCCACCCAGTGGCAGTGCTTCCAGGAGCGGAAGGGACCGCGCCGCCCCTGCTCGTCGCAGAAATGCTCGTTCCACACAAACTCCGTGATGCGTGCATCCCAGGGCAGCCGGACAGGGCAAAAGGGAACGGGCCGGAAGCTGATCACCATCTCCGTACCTTCTCCGGCCGCCACACTGCGCAGCTTCAGCCGCTCTTCCTGCTCCGGACGCGGCGGAGGCGGCGTCAGACGCAGCTCCTCGATCCTGACCTTCTGCCAGCGCGGCATGAGCGGAGGCAGATTCTGAGGATTCGCAAAGAATGCGAAGACCAGTTCCACGGGGTAGGGAAGCCATTGGCTGCTGCGATAGTGATGGCGCATATGCTTACCTTACGGAAGTTCCAGATCGATTGGGGTGAGCAGCGAAAGTCCTCGCCGCTGGTGTTGATCGCAGCAAAACATATACGGTACAGGCGCTGGTCTGCATGCGAATGCCAGTATCCCCTATTCAACTGTCGCCTACATAAATAAATGGATAGAGACCCTCAGGACATAAATCGTTACCCGCCACTTGCAACCTGGTCCATCTCCGCTATTCTGAGAACCTTGGGGCAGGAGAAAGTCGCATCGGACTCTTTATGCATCGCGCGGGGAAGCAGGCAGATCACGGAACCCCCAGAGCACACGCAGAGCACCATCAATGGCTGGTGATCATTGGAGCATTGAAACTCCTCAAAGGCTTTCTTTGCATCCTGCTCGGTTTTGGCGCACTGCGGCTCCTGCACAAAGACCTGGTGGATATGGTGACCCACTGGGTCGTTCTCGACCTGCATTTTGATCCGGAAAGCCACTTTGTCGGCCTCCTGCTTACCAAAACCGCGCTCATCGGCCCCCACCAGCTCCGCCTCATCAGCGCCGCGATCTTTGCCTATGCCGCGCTTGATCTCATTGAGGGTACAGGACTTGTTCTGGAGAAAGTCTGGGCTGAGTATGTCACCCTCATCATTTCCGCCGCATTTCTCCCCTGGGAGATCTATGAGCTGATCCGGAGAGTGACCTGGTTCAAAGTTGGCCTCGCGCTGGCCAATGTCCTCATGGTGCTTTATCTGTTGTGGGTTGTGCAGGAGCAGGCCAGACGGCGCATGCTGCGTCGCACAGAAAAAGAGGCCGGTCTGTAGGTGGTTTCTCGGCATTGCAAGCCCTAATCGCCCTGCCGGAATCAAATTGATTAACCACAACAGGTTGGGTAATCCATAGTGGTACCCCACATTCGTAGATTTCTCTAATCTTCTCTTCGCCACCCCTTCGCCTTTTGCCGTTTTTCCTCATAAACCATTGATTTTTTGGCTTTGACACATACCCGGGGTGGGGTAGGATGTGGACAAAAGTGGTCAGAAGTGGAGTGTTACTTATGATTTTCTGGCCGCTGACGATAGAAGCAACAGGGTAGCAGGTAAATTTGAGGTCCGAACGGCGAAATCAGCCCCAAAGGACCAGGGTGATCAACGATGTTTCGCGGCAACCACCCAACCCGGGTTGATGAAAAGGGGCGGCTCAAGCTGCCGGCGGATTTCAAGCGCCGGATCGACGAGCAGTACGGCTCCCAGTTCTTCATCACCAGCAAGGATGGAAAGGTCGCCGAGATTTATCCGCTGCAGGAGTGGGAAAAGGTTGAGCAGAAGCTTGCCCAGATCCCGAACATGAATCCTGCCAAGAAGAAGTTTCTGGACCGGGTCAATTACTACGGCCAGATGGTGGAAATGGACGCGCAGGGCCGGGTGCTGTTGCCCCAGATTCTGCGCGAGTCGGCTCAGGTCACAGGCGATGTGGTCGTCTTCGGCATGCAGTCTTACCTCGAGGTCGCGAACCACGAGGCCTTCAAGCAGAACATGGAGCTCAATCCCATGACGGCGGAAGATGAGCAGGCGCTGGCTGAATTTGGTTTGTAACGGCAAAGACCCCCAAGGGGGAGCACATGGAGCGTGAGCGTCATGTGCCGGTTCTTTTACAGGATGCGATCCGATACCTGAATGTGCGCCGGGGCGGCACGTATGCAGACGCCACCCTGGGACTTGCAGGTCACTCTTCGGCCATTGCCCGATTGCTGGGGCCCGGCGGCACGCTGATTGCGTTTGACCGCGACCCTGAAGCGATGGAGCTGGCCAAGTCCAGGCTCGACGCGTTGCGCGCGGAGCTGGGCAGCGAAATGCCGAAGGTCATTCTGCACAGCACTGAGTTCAGCGAGGCAGAAGACCTGATTGAACCAGGCAGCCTCGATGGCCTGCTGGCCGACTTTGGAGTGAGCTCGCTGCAGTTTGACGAAGCACACAGAGGATTCAGTTTTCAGGCAGACGGCCCTCTCGACATGCGGATGAATCCGCGAGTGGGACTGACTGCCGCACAGGTGGTAAACCAGTTCGGCGAAAAAGAGCTCGCCGACCTGATTTACGAATTCGGAGAGGAAAGGAGGTCGCGGAGAATCGCCAGAGCCATTGTCAGGGCGCGGCCGGTCAGTACCACTGCGCAGCTAGCGCGGGTTGTATCGGCCGCGGCCCCGGCGATGAAATCCGAGCGGATTCATCCGGCGACAAGAACCTTTCAAGCCCTCCGGATTTATGTGAATCAGGAACTGGGGCAAATCGAGGCGCTGCTCAAGGTCGCGCCAAAGCTGTTGCGCAAGGGTGGGCGGTTGGTGGTCATCAGCTTCCACTCTCTCGAAGACCGCATTGCGAAAGACGCGTTGCGCGAGGGCGGGCAGCAGGGCATCTACGAGGTGCTCACGCGCAAGCCGCTCACCGCTGGCGAAGAGGAAACGGATCGCAATCCCCGCGCACGCAGCGCCAAGCTGCGCGCCGCGGAAAAGAAGTAGATTTTCGCAGCATCGGGCCCGGGGTCGTCCCACCGCAGTAAACGGCAAAAGCTTGAACGAAACATACGCAGTAACGACCCGCAGTACACATCCTTTCCTCATAGCGGCCCCGGCCCGGTCGTAAAGGAAAGGCAAAGCAGGCAAGGGATTCAGGAGAACTAGCATGGCGACGCAAGTCATCACCGGACAATTTGGAATCGAAACCGGACGCCGCGATCAGGATCGCAGCGCGGACCGCTTCCGGGAGCGCAATCTGTCCCTGCTCGCCGCGCAGCAGCGTGCGCGCCGCGGCCCCACGCCTGAAGTTCTCTTCACCAAGAAGATTGACAACAGCCGCCTGGTCAAGGCCGCTGATCCGCAGCGTGCGCGCGAAATGCGCTCCTTCGCCGCGGCCATGGCTCTTTTCCTGGGCCTGCTTCTGATCTACGGATGGCAGCACTTCAGCGCCATTGAGTACGGCTATCACATCGAGGCGGAAAAGCAGCAGTTGCGTCAGTTGCAAGAGGTAAATCGCGGACTGCAGTTGACCGAGGCGCAGTTGAACAGCCCGGCCCGCATCGACCAGTTGGCCAACAGCCTGGGTCTGCAGGCGCCTCAGCCTGGCCAGGTCGTTTACCCGGATGGCAGCACGATGCTTACCGGCAATCCCAATGCTCCGGTGCTGGCCGAGGCCACCCCGCCGGTCATACACTAGGCAGCGAGGCTGCTGTTGACTGAGTTGTACTGCAAGGCGCGCTGGGTGAGGAGGCCGTTCCTCCTGTCATGAGCACACCGGTTGCTCCACGAACCCGTTCCGCCGCCACACAAAAGAACACACGCTCTGCGCCGCTCGCTACGCCGATGCGGCGCATACGTATTGTTGTCGCTCTTGCCCTTTTTGCGGCTTGGGCCGCCATCATCGGTGCGCGCCTCTTCTGGCTCCAGGTCGTCGATCACCACAAGTTCGTGCAGGAGGCCAAGGGTGAGCAGGAGCGCACCTTCGAGGTCGCGCCGCGCCGTGGCATCCTCTACGACCGCGATCTGCACCCGCTGGCCGTCTCCGTCTACGCCGAGTCTGCCTACGCGGTGCCTTACGACGTCACCGATAAGGCGGCCGACGCCGATCTTCTGGCAAAGATCGTCCACACCAATCCAGATGATCGCTACACCACGGCCAAAGCTATTCAGGCGCGGATGAATGCGTCGCGGGACTTCGCCTGGGTGGCCCGCCGGCTGGATCCCAGTGTTTATCAGCGCGTCAAGGCTCTGCATCTCAAGGGCGTCTATTTCGTCCGCGAATTCAAGCGCTATTACCCCGATCAGGCCCTGGCCGCGCAGGTGCTCGGCTATGTCGGCTCCGATGAACAGGGGCTCGGTGGCCTCGAATACGAGTTCAATAAGGAACTGCGGGGTGTCCCCGGTCGCATGCTCACGGCCCTTGACGCGCGCCGCCATGTGCTGGGCAGCCAGGAGCGCGACCCCAAGCCGGGCGAGAATCTCGTCCTGACCATTGACGCCAACATCCAGTACATGGCCGAGAAGGCGCTCGATGAAAATATGGAGCGCACCCACGCCGAGCACGGCACCATCGTCGTGCAGGACCCGCACACCGGGCAGATTCTCGCGCTGGCCAACCGCCCTACCTTCAATCCGAATAACTATCGTTTTGACAACCCCGCGCAGTTGGAAGACTGGGCCGTCAGCGACGTCTATGAGCCCGGCTCGACCTTCAAGCTCGTGGTCTATTCCGCGGCTCTGCAGCAGAACATCATCACGCCCGAATCCATGATTCCCACCCTTGGCGGCCACATCAATGTCTCGGGCCGCATCGTCCATGACGACAACGATGCCATCCGCTATGAGGCGCAGCGCGGCAATGTGCTCACCGCCAGCCAGGCGCTGTGGCAATCCAGCGACGTGGCGGCCATTGAGCTTGCCGAGCGCATGGGCAAAGACTCTTTCTACAACTACATCCGCGCCTTCGGCTTCGGCCAGCGCACCGGCATTTCGCTGCCCGGCGAGACCCGCGGCTTGCTCAAGCCTCCCAGCCGCTGGCAGCCGACCACGATCGGCTCCATCCCCATGGGGCAGGAGATTGGCGTCACCCCGTTGCAACTCGTCACCATGGCATCCACCGTCGCCAATGGCGGCGTATACCTGCCGCCGCACATTGTTCTCGAGCAGACGCAGCAAACCCCCAAGACAGGCCTGGCCGCCGCCGCCTTTCATCCCGGCGACAATCTGCCAGACCCGTTGCCTCCCGGCGCGCACCGCGTCATCTCTGAGATGGCTTCGGCCGAAATGCGCAAGATGATGGAAGGCGTCGTGCTCTATGGCACCGGCATTCCGGCTCAGTTGGATGGATACAGCGCCGCCGGCAAAACCGGCACGGCAGAGAAAATCGATCCGCGCACCCATACCTACTCCAAAACCAAGTTCGTCGCCTCGTTCGTGGGTTATGCTCCGGTCAATGATCCAGCCGTCACCATCGCGGTTGTTATGGATTCGCCCGAGCACAAGTACCACTTCGGAACCCTGGCCAGCGCTCCCGTCTTTCGCCAGCTTGCGCAAGAAGTCCTCGAATATCTCGGAGTGCCGCACGACCAGCCCCTCAAGACCAAAAAGCAGATCGCGCAGGAGATCAAGAGCGCCCCGGTCGAAGAGCCGCAGCAGCAGTTGGGCGATATGAACTCGCTCTTCAACGAGGTCAATCATCTGCCGCCCGACGATCCGCTCCGCCAGCAGAATCCTCCGGGCAGCGCGCCGGTCGATGGGCAATCCAATCCGCCCGATGTGCCCGTGTCCTCTGATTCGGATGGCAGCATGCATCCGGCTCCACCCTTTGCTTCCGAAACCCCTGCCGCGGCGCAGCAGCCTCCCCCATCCGCCCAGCCCGCCGGAGCGCCAGGCAGCATCACGGTCAATGCGCGCGACAAGGTCATCGTGCCCTCATTCCTCGGCAAGTCAGTGCGCGAGGTGATTGAACAGGCGGGCGCTGCTGGACTCGGCGTGCAGGTGCTCGGCTCAGGACTGGCGCACCAGCAGGTGCCTGCCGCCGGTACTCGGGTACCTGAAGGCACGCAAATTGTTGTCAGCTTTCAGCCGTAGCGCAAAAAATGCAGGCAAATCGATTTCCACTTGCGCAACCGCATGTAAATTCGTTCTTCTGAACGCATGCAATTCAGTCAGGCCCTTGCCGGAGTCGACACCACCGCTCGCTCCGGGCCCGACCCGGAACTGACCGGAGTCGAGTATGATTCGCGCCGCGTAACCCCCGGCGCGCTCTTCGTTGCCATGCGCGGAGAAACTGTGGATGGCAATCGTTATATCGGCGCCGCTATTGAAAAAGGCGCAGGCGCCATCCTCACCGATTCTGCTGAAGCGATGGCCACATGGTCGCTGCGGACCGATGTCGCCATCGCGCAGGTGCCGCATGGTCGCCAGGCCATGGCGCTCGTGGCGGCAAACTTCTTCGGGCATCCGGAACGCCAACTGGCCGTCAGCGGCGTCACTGGAACCAACGGCAAAACCACCACCACGTTTCTCCTGGAAAGCCTGCTGCAGCATGCGCAGCGCAAAACTGCATTGGTCGGCACCATCGAATATCATCTGGCCGGTCAGGTGCTGCCCTCGCCGCACACCACGCCGGAGTCGCGCGACCTGCTCGCACTCTTTCGTCAAGGTGTCGATGCCGGTGTCACCGAAGCCGTCATGGAAGTCTCCTCGCACGCGCTCGCGCAGGGGCGCGTCTACGGCATCCCTTATGACGTGGCCATCTTCACCAATCTCACCCGCGACCATCTGGACTTTCACGGCAGCATGCAGCAGTATTTCGCCGCTAAGCGGATGCTGTTCGACGCAAGCCTTGGCCAGCCGCCGCGTGTTTCTGTTCTCAATCTTGAAGATCCGCACGGGGCAGAGCTGGCCCTCACGGCGCGCGAGCACGGCAGCGAAATCTACTCCTATGGGTTCAATACGGGAGAATTTCGCGCCGAAGACGTGCAGTTGAGCGGCGGTGGCATGCGCTTCCACTGGCACACACCCTTTGGTCACGCGCCGGTCACAACAAGGCTGATCGGCCGCGTCAACGTCTACAACCTGCTCGCCGCCAGCGCGGGGGCCCTCGCCCGGGGACTCGCCTTTGACCAGGTGGTCGAAAGCGTGGCTCACCTGCACAGTGTGCCCGGCCGCTTTCAGACCATCGATGAGGGCCAGCCCTTCACCGTGGTCGTGGATTACGCCCATACCGATGATGCGCTTCGCAATCTGATTGCGCTGGCCCGCGACCTGGTCCACAAGCATAAGGGGCGCGTCATCACCTTGTTTGGCTGCGGCGGCGACCGTGACCGCACCAAGCGCCCGCTCATGGGGCAGGCTGCTGCGGAGGGCAGCGACGTGGTGGTGCTCACCTCCGACAACCCGCGCAGCGAAGATCCCGAAGCCATTCTGGCCGACGTGCTGCCCGGCCTCACCGTGCCGCGCACTTGGTACATGCTGGAGCCCGACCGCGCGCGCGGCATTCGCATGGCCCTCGAGATTGCCCAGCCCGGCGATATCGTATTGCTGGCCGGCAAAGGGCATGAGAAGACACAGACGCTCCGGCACGGTACGATTCCATTCGACGATGTTGCCGTGGCCGCAGCCGTGCTGCGTGAGATGAGATTCGCCGGAGCCTCTCAATGAAACTGACGCTCGAACAGATTGCCCGCTGGTGCTCTGCGGAATTGCGATCCTCGCAGCCCGCTCGTCCGGCCACCGGCTACTCGATCGATTCGCGCACGCTGGCGACGGACGATCTCTTCTTCGCCGTCAAGGGCGACCGCTTTGATGGGCACGACTTTGTCGCGGCAGCCATCCATCGCGGGGCCGTCGGCGCAGTCGTCTCGCGTGCTCGCGCGGCAGAGCTGTTGCCGCTGATCGATCACGCATCGCTCCTTCTGGTGGACGACCCGCTCGCGGCTCTGCAGCAGCTCGCCGCAGCCGTGCGCCGCCACTGGGGCAAGCGCGTGGTCGGCGTCACCGGCTCAGCCGGCAAAACCACCACCAAAGAGGCCATTGCCGCTGTGCTTGGCGCAGGCTACCGCGTCCTCAAGTCGCAGGGCAATCTCAACAACAACTTTGGCCTGCCGCTGCAGTTGCTGCGTCTCGACACCGAAGACGAAATCGCCGTCATTGAGATGGGCATGAATCATGCCGGTGAAATCACGGCTCTTGCCCGCATCGCCATGCCCGACTGGGGCGTCGTGACCAACGTCGGCAAGGCGCATGTCGAAAACTTCACTGATGGCATCGCCGGGGTGGCCCGCGCCAAATATGAGCTGGTGCAGGCATTGCCCGCCGAGGGCATCGCATTTCTGAACTGCGATGATGCCTATGTCTCGCAATTTGGCCGCGACTTTCACGGGCGCGTCATCCTTTTTGGCCGCGGCCCCTGCGCCCATCTGCGTGTAGAGCAACTGGAAAATCTCGGTGCGGAGGGCACACGTCTTACCGTATCCGCCGAGGGCCGCTGCGCCACGCTGCACCTGCATCTGCTGGGCGAGCACAATGTTTCGAACGCCTTGGCGGCACTGGCCGTCGGCCTTGCGGCTGAAATTCCGCTCGAGATCGGCGCGCGTGCCCTCGAATCGCTGCGAGCCGATGAGAAGCGTGGGCAAATCATTCCGTGGCGGGGCGCTTCCATTGTCAACGACTGCTATAACTCCAACCCTGAGGCACTGAAAGCGATGATTGCCACGCTGATGGGCATGCCCGGCAACCGTCATATATTGGTGGCTGGCGAAATGCTCGAGCTCGGCGCGGAAGCCCCGGCCCTGCACGCCGCCTGTGGCGAGGCTGCCGCAGCCGCCAAGGTGGATATCGTCGTGGGCGTCCGAGGTGCAGCCTCGCAGATCGTCGATGCCGCCCGTCGCGCCGGTGCCGATGCCGTCTACGTCGAAACGCCGGAAGACGCGGGCATCTGGCTCAAGGCAAACCTGCGTGAGGGCGATGCCGTGCTGCTCAAGGCCTCGCGCGGCGTTCGCCTCGAGCGTGCGCTCGATGTGTTGCAGGCAGAGGATTCCGGCACGCTGGCGTAGCGTTGCCGGTTCCCCCTGTGCAAATACCCGCCGCGACCTGTCACACAACCGCGTTAAAGCATTTTCACAGATGGTGTATGCTACGGCCTCTACCCTCTACGCAGCCAATCCATCGAAGATTGGCTGCACGAAGAGGACGCCGGTTGAAGCACAGTATCTGTGAAAATGCTCTAAGATAACGAGCGACACTCTTTTCCCTCGCCGGAGGAAGTTTGCTCTACTGGCTGCTCTATCAAAAGCTATTTCCGTACTTTCGACCCTTCCGTATCTTCCGGTACCTGACCTTTCGCACGGCTTTTGCCTCGCTCACCGCGCTGCTGATTGCATTGCTCATCGGGCCGTATGTGATTGAGAAGCTGCGCGAGTTTCAGATCGGCCAGTACATTCGCGAAGAGGGCCCGCAGGCGCACCAGAAAAAAGCCGGCACCCCAACCATGGGCGGCGTCCTCATCTGTATCGCCATTCTGTTGCCCACGCTGCTCTGGTCTGATTTGTCCGATCCCTTCGTCTGGATCGTCATGCTCTCCACGCTCGCATTTGGGGCGATCGGCTTTGCCGACGACTACATCAAGGTCGTCCATCGCCGCAATCTGGGCCTCACCGCGCGCGCCAAAATGACCTATCAGATTCTGGCTTCCGCGGCCATCGGCGTGGCGCTGGTCGTCCTGCAGGGCCAGGGCAGCTACAGCACTGATCTCATGGTGCCGTTTGCCAAATCCCTGCGGCCCCGCTTCAGCATCCCAGCCCTGTTGCACGTTCCGCATCTGGCGTATTTCGCATTTATCCCCTTCGTCATCTTCGTGATTATCGTCATCGTGGGTTCCAGCAACGCGGTGAATCTCACCGACGGCCTCGACGGCCTCGCCATCGGTTGCACCATCATCGCCGCCGGAGCGCTCACCGTGCTCACCTACGTCAGCGGCCACGCCGTCTTCGCCGACTACCTTGAGTTGCAGCGCATGCCCATGGTCGGCGAGGTCACTATCTTCTGCGGAGCCATGGTCGGGGCCTCCATCGGCTTCCTCTGGTACAACGCTCATCCGGCGCAAATCTTCATGGGCGACGTTGGCTCACTCGCGCTCGGCGGCGCCATCGCCACGGTGGCGGTCGTCATCAAGCAGGAGCTGCTGCTCCCCTTCATCGGCGGCATCTTCGTCCTGGAGGCCCTCTCGGTGATTTTGCAGGTCGGCAGCTACAAATTACGCAAAAAGCGCATCTTCAAAATGGCGCCTCTGCACCATCATTTCGAGCTGATCGGCTGGTCCGAGTCCAAGGTGATCGTGCGCTTCTGGATCGCCGCCCTGGTATTTGCACTCTTTGCACTGACGACATTGAAACTTCGCTAACCCCAGCCGTGCGTGGGAAAATCGTGTCTGGGCCCGTACGCCGGCTTTAGGAATCACCATGGAACTCAAAGGCAAGAAAGTTCTCGTTGTCGGTCTGGGCAAGTCCGGATTAGCCGCTGCTCTTTTTCTGCGCCGCCGCGGCGCGCAGGTCACCGTTTCTGACATTCGCAGCGCCGAGGCGCTTAGCAAAGACATTCCCGCGCTCATCGAGCAGGGCATTGCGGTCGAGGCCGGTGGCCACGGCCTCCTCACCTTTCGCCGGCAAGATCTGATCGTCGTCAGCCCCGGCGTGCCGCTCGATACGCCCGAGCTCGTGCAGGTGCGCAAGTTTGGCCTGCCCATCATCGGCGAAGTCGAGCTGGCCGCGCGCTTCCTCAAGGGCAAAACGCTCGCCATCACCGGCTCCAACGGCAAAACCACTACCACCAGCCTCTGCGGAGCCATCCTCGAAAGGGCACACCAGCACGTGCAGGTCGGCGGCAACATCGGCCTTCCCGTGATCGCGCTGGTCGACGACTCGCGCGACGACGGATGGTCGGTGCTTGAAATCTCAAGCTTCCAGTTGGAGACCACCGAGCGCTTCCGCCCCGGCATCGCCGTCATCCTCAACATCACGCCCGATCACCTCGACCGCCACGGCAGCTTTGAGAATTACGTCGCCGCCAAGGAGCGTATCTTCGCCGCCCAGACGCACGACGACGCTCTCATCCTCAACGCCGATGATGACGCCGCCTCCCGCGCGGCCGCCCGTGCCAGCTCGCGCATCTTCTGGTTCAGCCGCAATCGGGTGATCCGCCAGGGCGCATTCGTTCACGAGGGCAACATTCTCTTTCGCGCCGCTGAAGACGCAGCCACCGAGCCGATCCTGCCGCTCTCAGAGATTCCCCTCAAGGGTGCCCATAACGTCGAGAACGTGCTGGCCGCTGTCTGCGCCGCACGCCTCGCCGGAGTCAGCGCCGAAGCCATCCGCGACGCCGTCCGCGACTTCCGCGCCGTCGAGCATCGCCTCGAATTCGTCGCTGAAATTGGCGGCGTCAGCTTCTACAACGACTCCAAGGCGACCAATGTGGATGCAGCCAGAAAGGCCATTGAAGCCTTCCCCGGCGGCATTCACCTCATTCTCGGCGGCAAGGACAAAAACTCGGATTACCGCACGCTGCGCCCGCTCATGGCCGGGCGCGTCAAGGCCGTCTACACCATCGGCTCCGCGGCCGAGAAGATCATGACCCATCTTGACGGCGCGGTGCCGCTCATCGCCGCCGGCACGCTTGATCTCGCGGTCAATCTCGCAGGCGGAGCGGCGAGTCCTGGCGACGTCGTGTTGCTGGCCCCGGCTTGTTCCAGCTTTGACCAGTTTGAAAACTACGAACAGCGCGGTCAGGTCTTCAAAGATCTCGTTCTGGCCCATCGGGGAGCAGCAGCATGGCAAAACGCGTCGGCGTAGACAAGTCACTTTTCTGCGCCACGTTGATTCTGGTCGTCGTCGGCCTGCTGATGGTCTTCAGCGCCTCGGCTGTCTTGTCTAAAGTCCGTTACGGCTCGCCCTACACCTTCCTGATTCGTCAATCCATCGGAGCCGTCATCGGTTTTGCCGCCATGACCGTGCTCATGCAGATCAACTATCGGCGTCTCAATCGCCCCAACATCGTGCTGCCCGCCGTCTGCGTCACCACCCTGGCCCTGCTCGCGGCCTTCTTCATGCGCGACTCGCACAACACCCATCGCTGGATACGCTTCGGCGTCTTCTCCTTCCAGCCATCCGCGCTGGCGACGCCCGTGGTCGTACTCTTTCTTGCGTGGTTCCTGCAAGACCGCATGCAAAGCATCGATGATCTGCGCAACACCCTGTTGCCCGCCGCGCTGCCCAGTCTCATCTTTACGGCGCTCATTTTGAAGGAGCCCGACCTGGGCACCGCCATGGTACTGGTGGTCGTCACGGCGCTGCTGCTTTATCTCGCGGGCATGCAGACCAAGTGGCTTGGTTTCGCGGCGATTGCCGCTACGCCGGTGCTCTATTTCATGCTCTTCCGCGTGGCCTGGCGGCGTGAGCGCCTGCTTGCGTTTCTCAATCCGTGGTCTGATCCGCTGGGCAAGGGCTTCCACATCATCCAGTCCCTCATCGCCGTCGGTAGTGGAGGATTCTTCGGCGTTGGCTACATGGAAGGCCATCAGAAGCTCTTCTATCTGCCCGAGCCACAGACCGACTACATCTTCGCTAACATCGCCGAAGAGCTTGGCCTCATCGGGACCATCGCCATCGTAGCGCTCTTCGTCTTCATCGCCTATCGCGGATTCCGCGCCGCCATTCTCTCGCGCGACCCCTTCGCCCGCATCGTGGCCTTCGGGCTCACGGCCGGCATTCTGATCCAGGCATTCTTCAACATCAGCGTGGTCGTGGCGCTGGTTCCCACCAAGGGCATCACGCTGCCGTTCATCTCTTACGGAGGAACCTCGCTCATCATCATGCTGGCCTGTATGGGCGTTCTATTGAGCATCACGCGGGAGATCGAATGAAGCTCGTCATCGCCGGCGGAGGCACAGGAGGCCACATCATCCCGGCCCTCGCCATTGCCGATCAACTGACCGCCGAGTGCGAAGCCGCCGGTAGCCAGGCTGAGATCCTCTTCATCGGCACTCCACGCGGGCTCGAATCAAAGCTCGTGCCGCAGGCCGGTTATCCGCTCTCGCTCATCAAAGTCGGGCAGCTCAACAACGTCTCGCTGCTCACACGCGTACGCACCCTGCTCGATCTTCCTCTGAGCGTCATGGGCTGCATGCGGATGCTTCGGAAGTACCGCCCCAATGCAGTGGTCGGCGTCGGCGGCTACGCCTCCGGTCCTGCCATGCTGGCCGCGCAACTGCTGCGCATTCCCACGCTGGCCTTCGAGCCCAATGCAATTCCCGGCCTCGCCAACCGGCTCATTGGCAAGCGCGTCCACGCGGCGGCAGTGAACTTCGCGCCCGCCGCGCAGTATTTTCGCCATGCTCAGGTCACCGGCATCCCAGTCCGCAAGCAGTTCTTTGTTCTTCCGCCTCGTCCTGCGGACCAGCCGCCGCAACTGCTTGTTTTTGGAGGCAGCCAGGGCGCGCGCGTCTTCAACACCTACATGCCTCAGGCTGCCGCCGAACTGCTGGCCGCCGTGCCTGGCCTGACCATTCTGCACCAGGCCGGAGCACGCCATGCCGAAGCCACCGAGCAGGCCTATGAGGCCAGCGGCGCGGACCAGTCGCGCTGGCGCGTCGCCCCGTTTCTTGATGACATGCCGCAGCGTTTCGCCGAGGCTTCTCTGATCCTGGCGCGCAGCGGAGCCAGCACCGTTGCCGAACTCGCCGCCGCTGGCAAGCCCGCACTGCTGGTGCCGTTTCCGCAAGCCGCCGACGACCATCAGCGTAAAAATGCCGAGGTCATGGCGCAAGCCGGCGCCGCCGCCATGGTTCTTGAGGCCGACCTGACGCCGGGCCGCCTCGGCAGGGAACTCGCACACCTGCTCGCCGCCCCCGCTCAGCTTGCCCAAATGTCAGACAAGGCGCGCACCCTGGCCCATCCCGACGCCACCGAACAAATCACGCGCATGATTCGCCAGATCGCCCGCTGAAGTTATTCCAGACAAAAGAAAAGCCCCTGCAAATGCAGGGGCTATTTCATTCAGCCTAATGATCAGTGATGTCCGCCACCGTGGAATCCTCCACCGTGAAAACCGCCTCCACCGCCATGGAAGCCGCCACCATGAAAGCCTCCACCACCGTGGAACCCGCCACCTCCATGAAACCCGCCGCCAAAGGCCGGTCCGCCATGGAAGCCCCCGCCGCCAAAGGCCGGACGGCCATGGAATCCGCCCCCGAAGTTGCTACCTCGGAATCCCTGAACCGGATGACCACCGTAAACCGGCCGTCCAACCGTATGGAAGCCGTTGTATCCGCCACGATAGGCATTCACCGGGCCGCCGTAAGGAGCGGGACGAACTCCATGCTGGAATCCGTTCATCCCGTGATAGCCGCCCTGCAGCCGCGCAGGTCCACCTGCGTACCCTCGGTGGTCATATCCGCCACCGTAGTACCCTCGGTCTCCACGGCCACGCCATCCCTCGCCCCCGCGCCATCCGCCTCGGTCGCGCCATGCGTCTCCGTCGCGCCAGCCGCCCCGGTCATACCATCCATCATGGTCATACCAACCGCCCCAGCCATAAAAGCCAATGCGGTTATAACCCCAGCCCCAGGGCCGTCCATACCATCCCTGGAACCACGGCCCGGCGCCAATAAAAACTCCGTCAGAGAACCAGTCCGGCCCATAGTAGCCATAGGGCACGCACGCATAAGGGTAATAAGGGTAATAGCCCCACTCGCAGCTCGGAGGGCCATACACGGCCACAGGCGCGGGATAACCCACCACCGGCCCGATACCGATCGCGACCGAGATCTGGGCATTTGCGGGCCGCGCCATCCCCAGCGGGATCGCGAGTAAAGCGGCGATCATCCATGATCGCCAAAGGGGACGCCATGTACGCATCCTGCACCTCCACTGTCACCGCATGGCTGCCTCGGCAGATACCGTGCGGGTCTTCAGCTATCAGTTATGACCCTCAAAGCGCCAAAAAAGTTGCGAAAATCTTATCGGCAGCAGCCTGCGCATGAGGATTGAGGTCTCCGGGAGCGCATCCGAAGACCCAAATGCGCTCCCATGAAAGTTTTAGTTAGTGGCGCCCCCAGCCATGGCCGTGGTCATGGCCCCATCCGCGTCCGCGATCGCCATGACCCCAGTCTCCGCGGTCTCCGTCTCTGTGGTCCCAATCCCTATGGTCCCAATCCCGGTGATCCCAGTCGCCGCGAGCATAATAATGGTCCCGGTCATATCCGTAATAGCCGCGCCGGTAATAGTCGTCCCTGTCCATCCAGCGGCCCGGTACCCACACCTGTCCGTAGTAGTAGCCCGGAGCCCAGATGTAGTTCGCGCCTGGGCACGGAGGAGCATACGCCGGCACCGCCACCGGCCCCGGAGTTCCAATGCCAAAGAACACTCTCACCTGGGCCTGCGCCGCCATCGTCGCGGCTCCCATCATCACGGTCAAAATAGCTGCGCGAAGTACGTTTTTCATGGGACCTCCTTAAAAGTCCGCTCCAACATCTACGCCATCTGACACGCGAAATCCTGCGAAAGTTTCGCGATGGTGCCCTCCATGAATCAAACGTCATCCACCTTCCACGACTGCCTTCTCACTTACATGGCAGCCGGAAAAATATGCTCGCGCGACACGTAATTTCTACCCGGAAACGCGCAGCGCAAGCATGGGATGCGGAAGAGTACGGCGATTGTTACAGTAGTGCCAGAGGAGAGAGATTCTTTGTTCGCGAAGGCGCAGCGCGTCCACTTCATTGGTATTGGCGGCATCGGCATGAGCGGCATTGCCGAAATCGTCCTCAACCTCGGCTACGCGGTCTCCGGCTCTGATCTGCGCCGCACCAGCATCACCGCGCGCCTGGAATCTCTCGGCGTCGTCCTCTTTGAGGGCCATGCGGCGGCCAACGTCATCGGCTCCGGTGTCGTCGTGGTCAGCTCCGCCATTGATGAAGAAAATCCCGAAGTCCGCGAGGCCCGCGCCCGCAAGATTCCCGTCATCCAGCGCGCGGAGATGCTCGCCGAGCTCATGCGCCTCAAGTACGGCATTGCCGTCGCCGGCATGCACGGCAAAACCACCACCACTTCCATGATCGCCTCGGTGCTTGCCGCTGGTGAGCTTGATCCCACCGTCGTCGTCGGTGGCCGCGTCGACGCTCTCGGCTCCAACGCCCGGCTCGGCAACTCGCACTATCTTGTCGCTGAGGCCGATGAGAGCGACCGCTCATTCCTCAAGCTCTCGCCCATCCTCACCGTCGTGACCAATCTCGACCGCGAGCACATGGACTGCTACCGCGACATGGCCGACGTCGAAGATGCCTTCCTCGAATTCATGAACCGCGTGCCTTTCTACGGAGCGAATGTCGCCTGCATCGACAACCCGCAGCTTGCCGCCCTTCTGCCCCGTGTGCGCCGCCGCGTCTTCACCTACGGAACCTCGCTTGGCGCGGACTTCGTCGTGCGCATGCTGCCGCCCGCTCCCGAGGTGCGCTCCCGTTTTGAGATTGCTTCCGCCCAGAGTGTGCTCGGTCCCTTTGATCTTCATGTGCCCGGCATCCACAATGTGCTCAACGCAGCCGCGGCGGTGGCCATCGCCGTACAGCTTGATCTGAAAGAGCAGGCCATCGTGCAGGGGCTCAAGTCCTTCCGCGGCGTGGACCGGCGCTTCCAGCTCAAGGGCGTCGTCGATGGCATCACCATCATCGACGACTACGGCCATCACCCCACCGAGATACGCGCCACCCTGCGCGCCGCGCGCGATTGCGGCTATGCGAATATCCACGTCCTCTTCCAGCCGCATCGCTACTCGCGCACCCGCGACCTGCTCGACGAGTTCGTGACCAGCTTCGCCGATGCATCCACGGTCGAGATGCTTGACATCTACGCGGCCAGCGAAGCGCCGCTCCCCGGCATCACCTCAGCCGCTCTGGTCCAGAGCATCGGGCAGCCCGGCGTTCGCTATGCCGCTTCCACTGAGGAGGCCGTGACCGCCATCCTTGACCGCGCCGCACCCGGCGATCTCATCCTGACGCTCGGCGCAGGCAACGTCTCGCAACTGGCCCCTCTGCTGGTCGAGCGTCTGCAAAGCCGTCTTCCAGCGTAAGAAACACGGTCCTTCAGAAGCCCTGTCCGCGCGCCATTCCCGTTTTCTCCTGCTTTTATCCGGTTCACAGCCGGTTTCGCCCGCTGTTCCCTCTCTTGGTTCCCCTTGAAATCCGGCGGCTTCCACTGCGCTCCCCGCGATATAGTGCGAGAAGGCGATTCTCACGACCTGGCTCGGCCGTGGCGAAAACAACACGACACAACTCGGACTCGCAGCGCGGCCTGACCCTCGTCGAGGAAGATTTTCTCGACGAGTTTGAAGACGCGGTGCCGCCCGTTCCTTCGGCTGCGAACCTGCGCGCCGCGGAACCCGGCCCTCGTGCGCAAGCCCGCACCCGGCGCCCGCTCCCTCCCTCGCCAGAAGATTCCGGCCTTGAAGAGGAGCCATTTCTGCGCGTGCGCCGCAGGGTGCCCGTGCGCAGCGGTCCGTTGCCTTCATGGACCAAGCATCGCTGGGGCAAAATCCTGCTGGCGTCCCTGTTCCTTCTGGCTCTCGGTCTCATTCTCTTTGTGGTGCTCGCCGTGCGTCATTTCCTCGATCATGATCCGCGCTTTGAGATCAGCTCGGCCGCTTCCATTCAGACCATGGGCAACAGTGAACTCTCTCGCGCCGATCTGCTTTCGGTCTTCGGTTCTGATATCGGGCGCAATATCTTCTTCGTTCCGCTCGGCGAACGCGCCGCGCAACTGGAGAGCATTCCCTGGGTCAAGCACGCCACCGTCATGCGGATTCTTCCTGACCAGTTGCGCGTCTCCATCGTTGAGCGCACTCCGGTCGCCTTCCTGCGCATCGGCAGCAGAATCTCCCTCATCGACGCCGAGGGTGTCGTCCTCGACATGACGCCCGAACTGATGGCGAAGCATCACTTCGATTTCCCGGTCATCACCGGCATTGATCCTGCGATTCCGCTCGCCATGCGCGCCCAGCGCATGCAGCTATACCTTCATTTCCTCTCTGCTCTGAACAGCGATAGCCAACACGTCATCGATCAGGTCAGCGAAATTGACCTCGCCGATCCCGAGGACGTGCGTGCCACCTTCAACTACGGCGGCCATGAGCTGCTGCTGCATTTTGGTTACACCAACTTTGCCGCGCGCTACCGCAACTATGCCTCGCACATTCAAACGTGGGAGCAGCTCTATCCCAGGCTCGCCTCCATCGATCTGCGCTATGACGATCAGGTGGTGCTCCGCATGGCCACGCCGCCCGCGCCCCCCGCAAAACTCGACGCGAAACCCGCCAGCCCAGCGGCTCACTCGCACGGCAGAAAAGCCGCGCACCATAAAGTCCGCCGCGTGATCCGTCATGCGCATCCCACTCACCATGCCACCCGGAGAGCACGATGAGCCAGAAGAACTCTAACCTCATCACCGTACTCGACGCCGGCAGCAGCAAGGTGCGTGTCATGGTCGCCGAGCTGCATGAGGAAGCGCTACGTTTTCGCGCCTTCGCCGAGGCTCCCTCTGCCGGGCAGCGTCGTGGCATCATCTCTGATCTTTCAAAGGCAACGGCTGCCATCAATCAGGCCGCCACGCAGGCCGAGGTGAGCGCCCAGGCCGTCATTGAGAGCCTCGTCATCGGTATCGGGGGCCCGCACCTGCGCGGCGTCAACAGCCGCAGCGGCATCACCATGGGCACACGCCTGCGCGAAATCACGCGCGAAGACGTGCGCGCCGCCGTCGAGCGCGCCCGCTCCGTCTCCCTGCCTGCTGATCGTGAAATCCTTCATCTCCTGCCACAGCAGTTTATCCTCGATGAGCAGCCCGGCATCGCCGACCCCATCGGCATGGTGGGCAATCGCCTCGAAGTCAATCTGCATCTCGTCGCGGCCTCGGCCAGCGCGGTGCAGAGTCTCGTTACCTGCGCCAACCGCGCCAGTCTTGAAGTCACAGACACTGTATTTGAAGCCATCGCCGCGGCTGAATCCACGCTTTCGGCAGACGAGCGCGAACTGGGCGTCTGCCTGCTTGACATTGGTGCCGGTTCTACGGAAATCATCGTCTTCTTTGAGGGCGCCGTGCAGCACACCGGCGTTATTCCCATTGGCGGCGACCACTTCACCAACGATCTGGCTGCGGGTCTGCACGTCACGCCGCCCGAGGCCGAGTGGCTCAAGTGCCAGTACGGACATGCCGTCGTCACATCCGTGCCGGCTGTCAATGAGATTCAGCTCACCGGCATGCCCGGTCACGAGCCGCGCATGGTGCGCCAGCGTTACCTCAGCGAAATCCTCGAGCCGCGCGCGAGAGAGCTCCTCCAGATGGTGCGCGACAATCTGCGCCAGGGCGGCGTCCTTGAGGCGCTCGGTGCCGGTTGCGTCCTCACCGGCGGTGCGTCCCGGCTGGGCGGAATGCTCGACACCACAGAGAGTCTGCTACGCGTGCCCGCCCGCATCGCTACGCCAGTACCTATTTCTCGAATGCCTGCCGAACTCGTTGTGCCCGAACATGCGGCGCTGGTGGGCTTGCTTCTATACACCCACCGCACGCGTATGGTGCGAGCGGCGGAAGACCAGGGTCTGCGCGCCAAGCTGCGCGCCATTTTTGCCGGAAGCGTATAGCCCGGCCCGGAGTTGACCATGCATCCATCCGAAGAAATTCGTATCCAGTATCAGGACGAGGTTCCCCGCGGCGCAAAGATCAAGGTGATCGGTGTCGGTGGCGGCGGCGGCAACGCCGTCAACCGCATGATCGCGGCCCGCGTCGAGGGCGTCGAATTCATCGCGGCCAACACCGACCGTCAGGCGCTGCAGCTCTCGCACGCGCCCGTGAAGCTGCAGCTCGGCACCAAGCTCACCAGCGGCCTCGGCGCGGGAGCCAATCCCGACGTCGGCCGCCGCGCCGCTCTTGAAGACTCCGAGAAGATCATCGAGGCTCTCGAAGGCGCGGACATGGTCTTTGTCACTGCCGGTCTCGGCGGCGGCACCGGCACCGGAGCGGCCCCCGTCATCGCCTCGCTCGCCAGCGAAATGGGTGCGCTCACCGTCGCCGTCATCACGCGCCCCTTCGGCTTTGAGGGCAAGCGCCGCATGATGCAGGCCGAGCGCGGCATGCAGGAGCTCATCGACAGCGTCGATACCATGATCGTCATCCCCAACGAAAAGCTGCTCGCCGTCGCTAAGGACACAGGCTTCTTCGAGTCCTTCCGCATCGCTGACGACGTGCTGCGGCAGGGCGTGCAGGGCATCTCTGACATCATCACCATCCCCGGCATCATCAACCGCGACTTCGCCGACGTAAAAACCACCATGGCCGGCATGGGCTACGCCGTCATGGGCACAGCGCAGCGTGGCGGAGCCAATCGCGCCATTGAGGCGGCCCAGGCCGCCATGGCCTCGCCGTTGCTCGAAGACGGCGCCATCGACGGCGCGCGCGGCATCCTCATCAACATCACCGGCTCCAGCTCCCTCAAGCTCAGCGAGGTCAACGAGGCCTCCACTCTCATTCAGAACGCCGCCCACGAAGATGCCAACATCATTTTCGGCGCCGTGCTCAATGAGGACATGGGCGACGAGGTCAAGATCACCGTCATCGCCACCGGCTTCCGTCAGGAGTCCGCCGAGCGCCGCCAGCGCATGCTCTCCACCGTGCCCGTCGAGGTGCCCGTGGCCGAGGCTCCTGCCGAGGACGCGCAGCCCAGCCGCCCCCGCTTTGCCAGCGAGATGGAAGAAGAGCAAGCCTCCACGCCGGAACTTGTTCCTGTCACCGTGCAGGATGTCTTCTCGGTCTTCCGCCAGCCCACCCGGCAGCCGGAAAATACCGTCGAAGCCACCGAGCCGGTCATCGAATCCGCTCCCATCGCCGAGCCGGCCGTCGAGAGTTTCCCGGCACCTCAGTCTTCCTCGCGCTATGAGGCCATTCCCGTGACGGCGCAGCCTGCTTCGGAACCTGCCTGGCAGGAGCCGCAGCAGGAGCAGCCGCCCGCGCCCGAGCCGAACGCATTCTTCCCCGACCCGGCG
This sequence comes from Acidobacterium capsulatum ATCC 51196, assembly GCF_000022565.1. NCBI lineage: Bacteria > Pseudomonadati > Acidobacteriota > Terriglobia > Terriglobales > Acidobacteriaceae > Acidobacterium > Acidobacterium capsulatum. The sequence goes on along the minus strand of NC_012483.1, from coordinate 1,242,008 downwards.
CCCATTCCGTCCCCCGCCCGCTTTGAAGAGCTTTCCTTCGAGAACCGCGATGATCTCGAAATTCCAGCCTTCATGCGCCAGAGCGGACGCTAATGTTCTGAGTCATGGATTCAGGTCCGTCGAGTTTGTCATCCTGGGCGAGGTTTGCCCCGTCTTTTGCGGCAAACGGAGTCGAAGGACCTGCAGTTCGCAAGATTTCATCTCTCATGTAAACCTTCCCGCAGCCGATGACGCCCTCAAGCGGGGCGTCATCGGCATTCGCGAGGGGCGCCCCTCGCCAATCCCCAATCCGGGAATCTTCAGATATAAAGAAGCTAGATTCCCCGGCGGGTAGCGTCCGGCAGGAATCGACGTTCTGTTCTGGTGGTGAGGATGCGCGGGAATCGTCTTTTTGCTCTTCTGGTGACGCTGGCATTTGCGCTGCTCCCTCTCAGTCCGCACGCGGCGACCGTCACCACCCACCGCACCAAACATCCCATCCATCACTACCGGCACACGCGCCATCTCCGCCGCCGCAGGCTCGTGCATCACTCCACCGTGGCCTATCGCCATCGCGTGGTGCACCATCGCTACTACGAGCGCTTCACTGCGGACTCATTCGCCACCACTGATCTGACCGCGGGCGACATCACCGCCGGAGAAGATCCCGTTGTGCGCCGGGCCGCCATTGACGCCCTCGGCAACATGAACGGCACCGTCGTTGTCATCAATCCCGCCAATGGCCGCATCCTCGCCATGGTCAATCAGAAGCTCGCGCTTTCGAGCGGCGCCGAGCCCTGCTCCACCATCAAGCTCTCCGTTGCGCTGGCCGCGCTCGAAGAGGGCATCGTCACCAAAGACACGCCCGTCAACCTCGGCGGCCACTATTTCGTGAACATGACCGAAGCGCTGGCCCACTCCAATAATCTCTATTTTGAAACCCTGGGTCGCCGCCTCGGCTTTGCACGCGTCCATTACTACGCCACCGAGTTCGGCCTCGGCGAACTGGCCGGGTGGCACATCGCCGGCGAGCATCTCGGCAAATATCCCGATCATCCGCTGCCCGAATCCATGGGCGGCGTCGGCCGCATGTGCTCTTTTGGAGAAAGCGTCTCCATGACGCCGCTGCAACTCGGCGCGCTCGTCTCCGCCATTGCGAACGGCGGCACGCTTTACTACCTCCAGCACCCCACCACACCCGCGCAGGTGGCCGATTTCAAGCCCCGCATCAAGCGCGAGCTCAACATCGGTCCGCTCATCCCTGAGATTCAGGTGGGCATGCATGCCGTCACGCAATACGGCACCGCCCGATCTCTCCGCGCCAGCTTCAACGCTTTTCCTGTGATGGGTAAAACCGGAACCTGCTCCAACGGTGGCACCCGCTTCGGCTGGTTCGCCTCCTATGCGGATTCCCCCTACGGTCGCATCGTCACCGTCGTCTTCCTCGAAGGCGGTCGCCAGACCTACGGCCCCGAAGCCGCAAAACTCACCGGCTACTTCTACCGCGACCTCTGGAACAACAACTACTTCACCGCCCGCCGCCAGGCCCCGCATACCGCTTCTGGCGACGGCCTCTGACCTCGTGGCTCCGCATGCTCAAGGAGACGGGCTCTCGCTCGTCCACAAACTTCACGCAATGAGCGCAGCTTTAGCCGCCGAGGGTCGCTCCTTACCGCTTCGGATCTGTGAAGCTCATGCGTCCTCTCCTCTGCCTTCAGCCAGCCGCATGCGCAGCGTCTCATTCTTCAACAGCAGTTCGCCCACCAGCACTTCCAGTTGACGGCAGCGCTGCTCCAGCGCCGCCCGCTCTTCTTCCTGCAAAGCCTCTACCGGCTTCGCCGCCTCAAACCTCGTCGATGACGCGAGCTGCGGCATCAATCGCCTCCGCAATTTTTCTTATCTGTTCGGGGCTCAGCTTGCCGCTGCGGGCGCGCACCTTCAGCGCAAACTTCAGATTCATGATGGCTCGCATGATCTGTGGCGCGCGCTCCCGTCCGTAGGCCTTGCCCATCTTCTCCATGCGATGGCCAATGCCTTCCAGAATGCCCTGGTTCTGTTTCAGGTACGCGAGTCCCTGCTCTGTCGCCGCATACCGCTTCTTGTTGCCCTCGGTCGAGGCCACGACGGCGTAGCCTTCCTCTTCGAGCATCGTCAGCGTGGGGTAAACCACTCCCGGGCTCGGTGAATACGCGCCCGCCAGTTGCTCCTCAATTTCCTTGATGATTTCGTAGCCATAGCTCGGCTTCTTGGCGAGAATCTGCAAAATCACCAGCCGCAGCTCGCCGTTGTCGAACATGCGCTCGCGTCCGCCGCCAAACCCGCGCTCAAAATTGCCAAAATACTCGCCAAACCCGCCGTGACGGCCGCGATGGCGCTCCCTCCCGGGATGATCTTCGTGATCGTGTCCTCTATAAAACATAATTTTCTCCTATCAAGATATATCTTATGATATATCAAAGATGCGTCAAATCCGCATCGGATTCGCAAATCCTCCTAAAATTCCTCCCGCATGACATCTGTCACATCCGATTGCTGACAAACCCAACTGGGAACCGGGCTCCTCCCGCGCGATCCTCAATCTGTCCCCGCCACCGGCCGGGGCCAGGAGGCACCCGATGTCCACAATTGCTTCTCCCGCCGCGCATCCGATCACCGCCGTCCCCGCTCCGCTCCGGCAGCCCATCGCGCAGCTTTACAAGGTCACACGCCGCTACGGCAAGGTCACTGCCCTCGACGGTTTCTCGCTCGAACTCTACCCCGGCGAAGTCGTCGCCCTGCTTGGCCCCAACGGAGCCGGCAAGACCACCGCCGTGCGTCTGCTGCTCGGCCTGCTCTCGCCCCACGCGGGCCAGGTGCGTGTCCTCGGCGGCGACCCTCGCGAAGATCTCACCCGCACGCGCATGGGAGCCATGCTGCAGGTCTCGCGCGTGCCTGAAATGTTGCGCGTCCGCGAGCACATTGATCTCTTCCGCAGCTATTACTCCCACCCCCTGCCCGCGGCAGAAATCGTCCGCATGGCGCAGCTCGAAGGCCTTGAAAACCGGCTCTTCGGCAAGCTCTCCGGCGGCCAGAAGCAGCGCGTGCTCTTCGGCCTCGCGCTCTGCGGCAATCCCGATCTCGTCTTCCTCGACGAGCCCACCGTAGGCATGGACATTGAATCCCGCCGCGCCCTCTGGGACCGCATCCGCGCGCTCTCCGCCGCCGGCAAGGCCGTGCTGCTCACCACGCACTATCTTGAGGAGGCCGACATGCTTGCCAGCCGCATCGTCGTCATCCGCGACGGCAAAGACGTCGCGCACGGAACCCCCGCGCAGATCAAGCACCAGACCGGCGGCCGCCGCATCCGCTGCGTCACGCGGCTCGATGCTCAATGGATCAGCACCCTTCCCGGCGTGGCCAGCGTGACGCAGGACCGCGAAGCGCTCCTCATCCATACCGAAGCGCCCGAGCCGGTGCTCCGCGAACTGTTCGCCGCCGACGCCTCGCTGCATGGTCTTGAAATCACCAGCGCCGGCCTTGAAGACGCATTCCTCTCCATCACCCAAAGCCACGCCCCAAACTCTCAGGAGGTGCTCCAATGAACGCCACCACCGCAACCATTGCCCGCCCGCCCGCTCCGCTCAGCTTCGGCTACTATCTCCGCGCGCTCCTCCAGGAGACGCGTTACGAATTCATCGGCCGCATGCGTCTGCGCGCCTTTTCGCTCTCGGTCATCGGCTTTCCGGTCATGTTCTACGCGCTCTTCGGCCTCATGAATGGCCACACCCCATACGCCACTTATCTCGTCGCCACTTACAGTTGCTTTGGCATGATCGGCGCCTGCCTCTTCGGCATCGGCGTCGGAGTCTCCCACGAGCGCATGCAGGGCTGGCTCGATCTCAAGATGGCCAGCCCCATGCCGCGCTGGTCCTATCTGGTCGCCAAGCTGGTCAGTTGCGCCGCCTTCGCGCTCATCATCGTCACGCTGCTGCTCGCGCTCGGCCTCGCCTTCGCCGGAGTCCACATCACTCCCACGCAGACGCTCGCGCTCTACGGGGTCACCCTCGCCGGAGCCATCCCGTTCTCCGCCCTCGGCATTCTCATCGCCCTGCTCGTGCCGCCCAACGCCGCGCCCGCCATCATCAACCTCATCTATCTGCCCATGTCCTTTGCCTCCGGCCTATGGATGCCCCTCAAATACATGCCCCACTGGCTCCAGAACTTCGCCCCCGTGCTTCCGGCTTATCATTATGGGCAACTGGCGCTCGGCATCTTCGGCTACGCTCAGCCCGGCCCGGCCGCCACGCATTGGGAGGCGCTCGCCACCTTCACTTGCCTTATGCTGGGGGCAGCGTGGTGGATCTTCTCCCGCAGCGAGACGCGCGCATGACAACACCATCCCAATCCGAATCGAGAGCCGTGCCCGCATCCTCCTGCGGCCGGCTCGACGATCCCCCTGCATCCTCCTCCGAATTCACGAACTGGTTCCGCGGAATGCGCCGCCAGGGCCGCGCCATCGACTTTGTATGGCTCATCTACTCGATCTTTTTTCTCATTGAGCCAATTCAGCAGAAGTCGGCAAAGCCCTGGATCGAATTCGGTATTGCCTACGCCATCTTCCTTGCGATTTATACGGGCCTCGTCTTTGCCCGCAACACTCGCCAGCAAGTGGTGCTCTTTATAGCGATGGCCGTGCTTGGCTTTGCTTATGTGCCCATCAACCAATCCGCCTGCGGCATCTTCATCTACATTGCAGCCTTTCTGCCCTTTGCCACAGAATCAGTCTGGGTCTGCCTGCTCACCATCGGTGGCGTCTGCGCCGGAGCAGCGATCGAAGGCTACTACTTTCACATGAGCCCCTGGACCTGGGGCATCATTCTCTTCATGGCCATCGCCGTCGGTTGCGGCAACATGGTCATGGCGCAGCAGAAGCGCTCCGGAATGAAGCTGATGCTCGCTCATCAGGAACTCGCCCAACTCGCCAAGGTCGCCGAGCGCGAGCGCATCGCCCGCGACCTGCATGACCTGCTCGGCCACACACTCTCCGTCGTCGTGCTCAAGGCCGAGCTCGCCGGCCGCTACTTTGACCGCGACCACGAGCGCGCCCGGCAGGAGATTGCGGAAGTCGAGTCCATCTCCCGCCAGGCCTTGCAGCAGGTGAGGGAAGCCGTCACCGGCTTTCGCATGCAGGGGCTCGATGCTGAGGTTGACAACGCGCAACGCTCGCTTGCTGCCGCCGGCATCAAGCTCACCTGCATGACGCGCCCCGGCCGTCTCGGCCCTGCGGAAGAGAGCGTGCTCTCGCTCATCCTGCGCGAAGCCATCACGAATGTTCTGCGCCACGCGCAAGCCACCGAGGTACGTCTCGAATTCACGAGTACCTCCGAGGGCGAACGCCTCACCGTCACTGACAATGGCCGCGGCGGCATCCGTCAGGAGGGCAACGGTCTGCGCGGCATGCGCGAGCGCGTGCAGATGCTTGGCGGCCGCTTCCGCCTTGACTCCACGCGGGGCACCAGCATCTCCATCGACCTGCCCGCGCAGGTCTCCGCCCAGATCCCCGTGCAGGCACAGGTGCATGCATGAAGAAGATACAGGTCATCGTCGCCGAAGATCAGGGCATGGTCCTCGGAGCGCTCGCCGCCTTGCTTGAGACCGAGCCGGACATCGCCGTTTGCGCCCGCGCCGTCAACGGACGCCTCGCCCTCAAGGCCGTCGCCGACCACCAGCCCGACGTGCTGGTCACCGACATTGAAATGCCCGAGATGACCGGTCTCACCCTCGCCGCCGAAGTCCGCGAGCGCTACCCCTCCACCAGGATCATCATCCTCACCACCTTCGCGCGCCCCGGTTATCTGCGCCGCGCGCTCGACGCCGGAGCCAAAGGCTATCTGCTCAAAGACCGTCCCGCCGCCGAACTCGCCGACGCCGTGCGCCGCGTGCATCAGGGGCTGCGCGTCATCGATCCGCAACTCGCCGCCGACGCGTGGGAGAGCGGACCCGATCCGCTCACCGAGCGCGAGCGCCAGATTCTGTGGCGCGCCGGCGAAGGCAAAGCCAGTCAGGACATTGCCGCCGAACTCCATCTCTCCGAAGGCACCGTGCGCAACTATCTCTCCGAGGCCATCAGCAAACTCGGCGCGGCCAATCGCGTCGATGCCGCGCGCATCGCCCGCTCCAAAGGCTGGCTCTGAATCCAGGCGCCCGGCCGCTCTTCAGGTGCTCCGCGCGTGTCTGCTCTTACCCGCGAACTCAAGAAAACTGGGGTGCCCCGATCCGTGTGTGCTTCCCCCGAAATCCAAAGGAACACGGGTGCCCCGGGTCCGTCTGCTCTTACCCGCGAACTCAAGAAAACACGGGTGCCCCGGGTCCGTCTGTTCGGACCCGGGAGCTGCGGAATCAGAATCACAATTTCAGCCGGTGCTCCATCGAAGCCCGTCGTTGGCTTGAGTAGGGTTGTCACTGCTCTCGCCCGCCCCGCGATCCTCCACCGTACTTCCTGTATCAGGGCATGGCTTCAGCCATGCCGCCAGCCGCCCACAAAAGAAGGGGCGTTAGCCCCTGAGGGAAAGCACACAATGCAGAAGGCGTCATTCTGAGCGGAGCGAAGAATCCCGGCGATCTTACGGTCGCCAAACATCGCCCGGAGTTTCTCCCACCATGCCCGCCCTCTTATCGTCCCGGCCAAATCGACCGGGCGCTCTCACTTCTTGTCATCCCGACCGAACGAAGTGAACCGGGCCCCCACGAACAGGTCTTCGTTCGTGGAGTGGGCAGCGGAGGGAGCTGCATTTCTTACACTGCCCGTACCTCCTGTATCAGGGCATGGCTTCAGCCATGCCGAAAGCCCTGCCGCCTCCCCAAGCCAACCCTGACTCCGCTGTAGTACCATCCACTCAATCGATTTTCTGGATGCATTCTGGCCCCTAGTCCCATCCCGGCCATCCAGTTCCATTCCGTAACAAAAGGAGTTCCAATTTGCGCCTCCGCCTGCCTTTGCTTGCTCTGTCGCTCGCGTCCACGGCTGTTGCCGCTACCGCGCAGATGCCGGTTTACAATCCGCATCTTGCGCCGCATCCTCCCGCGCCCGCTCCCTCAGGAGCCAAGTATCAATATCCATTCCAGAATCCAGCACTCTCGCCCGATCAGCGCATCGATGACCTGCTCTCGCGCATGACCCTGCAGGAAAAGATTCAGGCCCTCGGCGACGATCCCGGCGTGCCGCGCCTCGGCATTCCTGGCGCGCTCACTGAAGAAGGACTGCACGGCGCGGCCATCGGCGGCCCCGCGCATTGGGAGGGCCGCGGACGCGCCGTTGTGCCCACCACACAGTTCCCGCAAAATCACGGCCTCGGCCAGACCTGGGACCCCGCGCTGCTGCAGAAAGCCGCCAACGTCGAGGCATATGAGACCCGCTGGGCCGTCAACAAATATCACGATGGAGGCCTCATCGTGCGCGCGCCCAACGCCAATCTCTCTCGCGATCCCCGCTGGGGCCGCACCGAAGAGTCCTACGGCGAAGACCCCTATCTCGTCGGCACGCTGGCCGTCGCCTGGATCAAGGGCCTGCAAGGCAACAATCCCCGTTATTGGGAAACCGCCGCTCTCATGAAGCACTTCGATGCCTACAGCAATGAGGCCAACCGCGACGGCTCCTCTTCCAACTTCGGCAAGCGCCTCTTTTACGAGTACTACTCCGTGCCTTTCCGCATGGGCATCGAGCAGGGCCACTCCGACGCCTTCATGACTTCCTACAATGCGTGGAACGGCATTCCCATGACCGCCAATCCTGTGCTCAAAAGCGTCGTCATGAAAAAATGGGGCTTCAACGGCATCATCTGCACCGATGCCGGCGCGCTCAGCAACATGGTCACTCACTTCCACTACTACAAGACCATGCCCGAGGCCGCCGCCGGAGCCGTCCACGCCGGCATCAATCAATTCCTCGACCGTTATCAGCAGCCCGTCGAAGAGGCGCTCCAGCAGAAGCTCCTCACCGAACAGCAGATCGATCAGGACCTCAAGGGCGTCTATCGCGTCGTGCTGCGTCTCGGCCTCATGGACCCTTCTTCGATGAGCCCCTACTCGATGATCGGCCTCACCAACGACAATCCCGCCAAGGGCGATCCGTGGGACTGGCCCTCTCACATTGCGCTCGACCGCAAAGTCACCGACGAGTCGATCGTGCTGCTCAAGAATCAGAACCACGCCCTGCCGCTCGACGCAAAGAAGCTTCACTCCATCGCCGTCATCGGTCCCTGGGCCAACATCGTCGCGCTTGACTGGTACAGTGGCACGCCGCCCTTCGGCGTCACTCCCGTTGAGGGAATCCGCCAGCGCGTCGGCCCCGATGTGAAGGTCACCTTCAACGATGGCTCCAACCTGCAGGCCGCCGCCGCGCTGGCAAAGCAGTCTGACGAGGCCATCGTCATCATCGGCAATCACCCCACCTGCGATGCCGGATGGGGCAAGTGCGCGCTGCCCAGCGAAGGCAAAGAGGCCTTTGACCGCACGGCGCTCAATCTGCCCGATGAATCCATCGCCAAGGCCGTCTACGCCGCCAATCCCCACACTGTCGTGGTCCTGCAGACCAGCTTCCCCTACACCACTGACTGGACACAGGCCCACATCCCCGCCATTCTCGAAATGGCCCACAACAGCGAAGAGCAGGGAACCGCGCTCGCCGATGTTCTCTTCGGCGATTACGATCCCGCCGGCCGCCTCGCCCAGACCTGGGTCGCGTCCATCGGCCAGCTTCCGCCCATGATGGACTACAACATCCGCGACGGCCGCACCTACATGTATCTCAAGTCAAAGCCGCTCTATCCCTTCGGCTTCGGCCTCAGTTACACCACCTTCAAGTACTCCAACCTGCGGCTCAGCAGCCACACGCTGCCCGCCGGCGGCCAGCTCACCGTCAGCGTCGATGTCACCAACACCGGCAAGTACAACGGCGATGAGGTGGTCCAGATGTATGTGAAGCACCTTGACTCAAAGGTCTCGCGCCCCCTCGAAGCGCTCAAGGGCTTTGATCGCGTCTCCATTCCCGTGGGGCAAACCCGCACTGTCACCCTGCCGCTCAAGGCTTCGGCGCTGGCCTACTGGGATAAAAACACGCACGCCTTCCGCGTCGAGCCCGATCATGTGCAGATTCGCATCGGCGCATCCTCCGCGGATATTCGCCAGAAGGCCGAGATCACCGTGGAGTAATAAAGGTCATCGGCACAAACAAAAAGCCCGCATGCCACTTCAGCATGCGGGCTTTCTTGTCAGAGAGAGCTAGATGAAGTTCTCGCCGTCATCCGCCGAGTGCGACATACGGCGGCGCCGGCGCAGCACGTCATAGCCCACGCGGATACCGCTCACGACGGCCACAATCTGGCGCGCCGAGAGGCCAACTGCCTGCTGCACAGAGTCGGCCGCCTTGCTCACGCTGTCGAGCGTGGCGGTGGCAATCTGGTCCACACGCTTCGCCTGCGCATGCGTGCGATCCACCACGTCGTTCACGGTTTCATTCACGTGCCGCACCTGCAGGCGCGTCGTGCTCGTGATGTCCAGCAGATGATCGGTCACCAGCTTCAGTTTCGGAGTCGCCTCTTCGATCACGGCCTTTGTCTGGTTCACAAACGGCATGACCTCGCGGTCCATCCGGTTCTTCATCTGCAACAGCTCTTTGCGGGCCTTCAAGGCAACTGCCGCCAGCGCGCACATCGCGGCTGCCTGCATCAGGGTGGCAACCACCATCACAATTGTCGTAATCAGGTACCAGCTGTGAGGGGCATGGGGCATGGTTTACGCCTGGCCTTCGGGCGTTTCCACCTCGTGGAATCCTCCGGCATTGCCGGAAGCCGCCGTCTGGTAAGCCTGCTTGCCAGCCTCGACTGCCGCGGTCACCTTGTCCGTCTGCTCATGCACAAACTGGCGGCCCTGGTTCACGTAGCTGTTCCACTGCGTGCGCCCACGATCCACATACTCGTTCACGCGCGCGCGGCTGCGGTCGGCATACTCGCCAACCTGCTCGGCGGCCTGACGGCTGCGGTCGCGCAGATACTCAGAACCCTCCCGGGCGCTGCTCAAAATCTCTTCCCGCGTCTCGCGGCCCGACTTGGGGGCATATAGCACTCCCACCAGCGCGCCAAGGCCAAGACCCGCGAGGAACCAACTGAATCCATTCGTTCGATCAGACATTGTTATCTCCTTATTTTTGCAGGGTTTGGGCGTCAGCAGATTACCAGACCCGGTGCAGGGGAGCAAATTGCCCTCACTCGCCCTTTCATGTAGATGCCTTCCTGCCGCTTCGCGCTGCACCGAGGCCGCCGGGCGCAGCCATCGCGCTACGAGAAGCTCAAAATCCTGTGCCCGGCACGCTCCCGCCATACGCACTCAGTCCGCGCACCCACAGCACGGCGTCAAAGCTGTGAAGGCGTGTGAAGCCCAGTCGCTCATACAGCCGCACGGCATTGTGGTTGGCCTGTGTCACCGTCAGCGTGAGCAGCTCAAAACCCCGCTTGCGCAAATCATGCGCACAGTCCTGCAGCAGGCTGGCCGCCAAACCGCGCCGCCTCCATCTTGGAGCCATGCACACCTGCGTCACATGCCCGATCTTTTCCTGCACGCGAGAGCAGAGCAGCACGCCCGCCATCTCGCCCGTCGATTCTGAAACCAGAACCCGTGAAGCCGCCGCGTCAAACAGCCCGCATCCCGGAAACCGCACAATGTTATGCAAAAAGCGCAGCGAGCCCGGAATCGTCTGGTACTGGTCATTGATGCGGCTGTCCAGATGCCCCGCATAGGCCTCTGAAATCAGGTGCGCCGCCGGAGTGAAGTCCTCCTCCGCCCAGCTGCGCATCCGCAGACCCACCGGCACGGTAATCCCCGCCGGAGCCGTCGCCGCCGTCAGCTTCATCTCCATGAAGTCCCGCTGGTACACCTGAAAATCATGGGCGCGAAACACCTGCGCCAGCCGCCCCGAAGGATGCAGCAGAAGCTGCGACTCAATTCGCTCGGTCCCCGGGGAGTTCTGCAGCATCTGGATCAACTGCTCCAGCAGTTGTCGCTCGATCTCCTGCGCCGGGAGCCGCCCATCGCTGCTGCCCGTAGAGAACACATCACCAATCACGGCCTTCGAGTCTTCATACACGCAGAAGACATAGCCGATCACCCGCGTCCCTTCCACCGCCACAAACCCCGGCAGCACGCGCGAGTCCAGGTATTGCAGAATCAGGTCAATCGAGGTCCGGTAGTTCCAGCGCAGACGTTGGCTCCACGCCTGGTTCTCCACGTCCAGCAGAGGCTTCAGGCTCGACGCCGAAAAGTGGCGCAGATCCAGAATGTCGACCTGTACCGCCTGCGTCATCGCTCGCTGCTCCGGCCTCCCGGTTCGTCCCTGCGGATACACTTCTGCCTCGCGTTTCCAGATCGTGCGGAAAATGCTTCAGAAGAAATGCGCTGCAGAGTTTCAGTGTTTTGCGGAAACCTGATAAATTACCAGATTTTGTGCAGGATACTCGAAAAGCGGCTCATATGTCCTGCCTTTCAGCATGCTCCGAAGATGGTCGATATCCGCCGCCTTGTTCCGCACCACTAAAAGATGCTCGGCATCCGGCACGCCCTGCTCGCCATAATTCCACACCTTCTTGTCGCGGTAAAACGACAACCCATACTCCATGTCGCGCCGCACATCAAATACGGCCACCATCTCATCCGGCGGAGTAATGTGCTCGATGATGTGCGCCAGCGGCCGCGCCGAAAACGTCATATCGATCAGTTGGATATTCCGCTTCGTGTTCGGCATCGGCCCCAGCCCGAAGACTGGTCCCACGCCAAAGATGTAGAACAGCAGAATCACCATCGGAATCATCGTTGCGATCCGCAGCCGCTTCACCCCGTACTGCGCCACGATGATGAGGATAAAGATTACCGCCGCAAAGCCCGTCATGCCTCCGGCAATCAGCGCGCGCCCCGGCGGAAGCTGCTTCGGGTGCAAGAGGTGCAGCGGCAGCACCAGCACAAAGGCCATCAGCAGGCCCGTCAGAACGGCATGGGCAATCAGCAGCCACGGCTTCAGCCCGCGTTCGCGAATGCGGTTCAGGTAATCGCCCGCCAGAATGGTCAGCGGCGGAACAGAAGGCAGCACATATCCCGGCAGCTTCGACTGCGACAGCGAAAAGAACACAATCGGAATCAGCGCCCAGATCACCAGAAACTCAGGAAAGGCATCGCCCGCGCGCATGTGGCCCACGTAGCGATTCTTGCGCCGCCGGGCGCGCCACTCGTTCACTGACGTGCGCACCGCATCGGCAAAGGCCGTCACCGCAATCACCGCCCACGGCGTCAGCGCCAGCAGCATCACCAGCCCGTAGTACCAGAAAGGCTGCTCATGGTGGTACAGGTTTGAGCCAAACCGCTCCAGGTTCTGCTGCAGAAAAAACGATTTCAAAAAGGTCGGATTTCGTCGCTGAACCGCGATGTACCACGGCAGCACAATCGCAAAATACAGGGCAATGCCCGGCCACCAGATCGTTCGCCGCAGCACCGACCATTCCTTGCGCAGCGCTGCAAACACCACCAGAATCAGCAACGCCAGAAACGGAGCCACCGGCCCTTTGGCCAGCGTCGCCGTCGCGTTGAAAAAGTACAGGTCAAACAGCCAGAACTTGCTGCCTGTCTCATACCATGCATACCAGCCCAGCATGCCGATGCAGAAGGGCGCGGCGAGCTGCATGTCGGTCGAGGCGCCGCGCGCAAAACTCAAAATACCCGCGCAGCAAACCGTAATCAGCGCCGCATCCAGTTGCCCCCCGCGCCGGAAGCGCCGCATGTGCAGATAGATCAGCACAATCAGCGTAAAGGCAAAGCTGGCCGAGGGCAGTCGCGCTGACCAGTCATGCACGCCAAATTCGATAAACGAGAACATCGCGCGCCAGTAGTAGAGGGCCGGCTTCTCCAGCCACGGATGCCCCCAGAGGAACGGCGTAATGTAGTCGTGCCGCTGCAGCATCTCCCGGGCTACCTGCGCATAGCGCGGCTCATCGGCGCCCACCAGGCCCAGGCCATCGCCGCCAAACAGCGGCACCAGCCCATAGAAAAGAAAGAAGATGGTCAGTGAAATCAGGGTGGCCACTTCCGCCACCGTCGAAACTACCGGGTAGCGCGAAGTCAGCCGGCTCGGCGCATACTTGAACGCACGAATCCAGGGAGAAAAACTTGAGGAACTGGGTTTATTTTCAGCCACGGTTTCGGTCTCAGGCTAACAGATGCTGGCTGCCGGAGCGAATGCCTCCAGCCACTTCCGCATCAGGCTCGCGTTTGCAGTTCGCTCCGCAGTTTCTCAAGCACCAGCGTAGTCGCCACCGGCAATGGACCCTCCAGCGTGCATCCGGCGGCATGCTGATGGCCGCCTCCGCCAAACTCTTCGGCCAGCCGTGCCACATTCACGCGGCCTTTGCTGCGCAGTGACAGCCGCACCCGCCGGTTGGTCAGTTCGCGCAAAAACACCGCCGCTTCAATGCCCGCGATGCCGATTGCATAATTCACCACGCCTTCGCAGTCTTCTTCCGCGGCCTGCGTGCGCAGCATGTCACTGTGCGTCACCCACAGCCACGCCATGCGTCCGTCGCGCCGCAGGTTTGAGAGCGCCGCGCCCAGCAGCATCATCTTTGATGCAGGATTCGAGAAGTACACCTGCTGCGCAATCGCTGACGGCTTCGCCCCATGCCGCACCAGGTCCGAGGCCAGCGCAAAGGTATGCTCATTCGTGCCGTCATAGCAAAAGGAGCCCGTATCGGTCAGCACCGCTACATACAGGCACGTTGCCATCTCCGGCGTGATCTTCACGCGCGCCGCCAGCGCCAGCCGGTACACCATCTCCGCCACCGCGCACGCTTTCGGATCAATCCAGTTCACTGCCGCAAACGGCCGCCCGCTCAGGTGGTGGTCGATGTTGATCAGCATGCGGTCGCCCATGCCCTTGAGCCGGGAGCGCTCAATGCAGTCGCACTCCAGCAGAATCACCGCATCATAGTCGCCCCGAATGTCAGAGCATCGCTGAATCTGCCGCGCGCACGGCAGCCCGTGATAAATCAGCGGCAGCCCGTCACAGGAGACAAGGTCCACCTGCTTGCCCATCTGGCTCAGAATCATGCCCATGGCAAGCATCGAGCCAATCGCATCGCCATCCGGACGCGCATGCGCGCTCACCAGAAACCGCTCGCCCGCGCGCAGCGCCGCCAGCACGGCGTGCAGCCCCTGCGGCTCGCCTCCCGGAAAACCTGCTCCTGCGATCTGCTGGCGAAAAAATGCTTCTGATGCCATACGCTGACTAGGCGTTCCTCCGCTTTTTTTGCGATCTCCCCAGCAACTCATCAATGCGCGCCTTCATGCGGTCTGAACGGTCCACATGGAACGTCAGCTCCGGCACGCGGCGCTTGCCCGTGCGCTCCAGCAGCTCGTGGCGAATGTAGCCCCGCGCCGCCATCAATCCCTGTACGGTCTGCTCCTCGGCTTCGTTCCCGCCATCGACCGCGACCCACACCTGGGCCGACTTGCCTCCGGGATTCAGAATCACCTGGCTCACATGGGCAAAGCTGATGCGAGGGTCTGACAACTCGCCCTCGAGCATCGCGCCGATCTCCTCGCGCAGCGTCTCGGCTACGCGATCCTGGTGATATTTCCGTGCTCTTTGCTCCGGCATAAAAACTTCCTTCGGTTAAACGAAAAAGAATAACAGAAGATGCACCCGAAACAAGCACAAATTGGTTCTCGGAATCCTGTAGAAAATGGATTTGGCAGCACTGGCAGGCGCTTTGGCCGCTCGCCGGTTCTCCGGCTCCCAAAAAGTGACGAGGAGAGAACCATTTGCAGCCCCAGCAGCCCAGCAGAACCGCCTACGGAGTGGCCTGCCGCCGCGCCGCGCATCAGCTCTTCGATCGTCCTCTCGTCTTTGAAGACCCCTTTGCCCTCACCATCCTGGGCGAGCAGGTGGCCGCCGAGGTGCGCGCCACGCCGCCCGAAGATCTGAACCATCCCTTTCACCAGAGCATGCGCTTCCGCATGGCCGTGCGCAGCCGCTATGCCGAAGACAAGCTGGCGGAAGCGGTGGCGCGCGGCGTCCGGCAATACGTCATTCTCGGGGCCGGCCTCGACACCTCCGCCTATCGCAGCCCGTTTCCCGGCCTCTCCATCTTTGAGGTGGATTTCCCCGCCACGCAGGCATGGAAGCAGCAGCGCGTCGCCGACGCAGGACTGCCCATCCCGCCTGGCCTCACCTACGCTCCCGTCGACTTCGAGCACCAGACGCTCGGCGAAGGACTGGCGGCGGCTGGCTTTCGCACCGACGCGCCCGCTTTCTTCTCATGGCTTGGAGTGGTGCCTTATCTCACGCGCGAGGCGTTCCTCGCCACACTGCGCTTCATCGCCTCGCTGCCTGCGGGCAGCGCCGTTGTCTTTGACTACTCCATACCGCGCCATCTGCTTGGCGAGCAGGAGCGGCAGGCTGTCGAGGCGCTCGCCGCGCGCGTCGCAGCCATTGGAGAGCCATTCCTGTCCTCTTATGTCCCAGAGGAACTCGCCCAGGAACTGCGCGCCATGGGCTTCACCGGCATCGAAGATCTTGATCCCCCAGCCACCAACGCCCGGTACTTCCAAAACCGGGCAGACGGATTCGAGGTCCGCGGCAAAGGCGGCCACCTCCTCTGCGCCCAGGTCTGACCCACCGGCACCGTATCAGGGCACGGCTCCAGTGCGGTGCCGCTGAGCTGGCAGGAGTGTGAAGGCTTCCTGTATCAGGGCACGGCTTCAGCCGTGCCGCTAAGCCTACAGAAAGAAGCGGGCTTTAGCCCCTGAGGGAAATTCCCCTTCAGCCCGGTGTCCCATTCAAGCCGCTGTTGGCTGGAGTGGGGTACTCATCTCCGCGACTCTCATCCCAAAAGAAATGCGGATCAACCGCCCCGAATCTAATCCACCAATTCCCACCAGGCGTCGCTCACCTCCGCCCCCAGGTCCGCCGCAATCCGCTGCGCCGCGTCTTCCACCTCGCGCATCAGCCCCGAGAGATAATCCCGCGAACCCGAAACCGCGGCAATGCCAATCGTGGCCGACTGCCACGTCACAGCTTCATCCATCTCCGCGACGGAAATATTGAACCCATGCCGCAGCTTTTCCTTCAGGCTGCGAACCACCTGGCGGCGGTCCTTCAGCGAGTGGCTATGCTCCATGCGCAACTGCACCGTCATCGAAGCGACCGGCATCGTTACGCCTCCTGCGAATCCTCATCCGGCAGCCGGTCCCGGTCGGTCACTTCGGTCAGCAGGGCGAGCTTTGCCGCCACGTCGTCATTCCAGGCACCTTCGCCCACGCGCCAGCCCCAGTTACCCTTGGCTCGCGCCGGCACGTTCATGCGCGCTTCTGATCCCAGCTCCAGCACATCCTGCACCGGATACAAACAAATATCCGCCACTGAGGTCGCCGCCGCGCGAATCATCGCCCACACCACCCCATGTTCCGACGCATCCAGCCCCGGATGCAGATACACCTCGACCGCCGCTTTCTCTTCGCGGCTCGCACCATGCTCCCACCAGCCGCGCGTCGTGTCGTTGTCGTGCGTCCCCGTGTACACCACGGAATTCTTCTCATAGCGATGCGGCAGGTGCATGTGCGCGCCCCGGCCAGAAAATCCAAACTGCAGCACCCGCATCCCCGGCAGCCCAAAGCGCTCCCGCAGGGCATCCACCTCCGGCGTAATCACGCCGAGGTCCTCGGCCAGAAACGGCAACTCGCCCAGCTCCCGCGCGAGCGTCTCAAACAGCGCGTCGCCCGGAGCTTTCACCCACTCGCCGTTCACCGCCGTCTCTTCCTCGGCCGGAATCGACCAGTACGCCTCAAATCCTCTGAAGTGGTCCAGCCGCATCGCGTCATACAGCACCCGCGCCCGGCGCACCCGCTCCACCCACCACGCAAAGCCCTGCCGTTCCAGCACATCCCAGCGGTAAAGCGGATTGCCCCAGCGCTGTCCCGTCGCCGAGAAGTAGTCCGGCGGCACACCCGCCACCCGCACCGGCGACAGCTTCTCATCCAGATCAAAAATCTCCGGATACGCCCACACATCCGCGCTGTCGAAGTTCACAAAAATCGCAATGTCGCCCAGAAAACGGATGCCGCGCTCCGCGCAATACTCCCGCAGCCGCGTCCATTGCTCATCAAAGGCAAACTGAATCGCCTCCGCGACGGCAATCTCCGCCGCCAGCTCCTTTCGCGCGGCTTCCAGCGCCTCCGGCTCCCGCCGCGCCACGGCCTCGGGCCACTCATTCCAGCAGGCATAGCCAAACTTCCGCCGCAGCACGCTGTAGAGCACCCAGTCCGGCAGCCAGCCTGAGTTTGCCGCGCGAAACCGCTCAAACCGTTCCCACTGCTCGCCTTGCTCCTCATGGCTGGCCCGCCGCGCCAGAAAGTTCCGCGCCGCCTCCTCGAGCAGCGGCAGCTTCCGCGCGCTCACCGCTTCAAAGTCCACATGCCCGTCATGCCCCGGCAACTCGCCCAGCCGTTCCCGGTCCATCCAGCCCCACTCCGCCAGAAACTCCAGCGAAACCAGCAGCGGATTGCCCGCAAACGCCGACAACCCCGCATACGGCGAATTCCCATAGCCCGTCGGCCCCAGCGGCAGCACCTGCCACCACTGCTGTTTGGCCGCCGCCAGAAAATCGGCAAAGGCATAGGCCGCCGGGCCCAGATCGCCAATTCCGCCGTGCGAGGGCAGGGAAGTCACGTGCAGCAAGAGTCCAGATGAGCGGTCCATGGCCATGTCGAGAAATTCCTCCACTGATCTTCGAGTAGATGCGCCGGAAAAGCAAAAGGCCCGTGCAATCACGGGCCTTTTGGTGAGGAATCGAGTTCGCGGCTTACTCGCCGCTATCGCCGCCTGCCGGCAGCGGCGTTGCCTTGGCGTTGATGCGAATCCGCCCTTCCTTCTGATACTTCTCGAGAAGGTTTGACAGAAACACCTCAAACATCTGGTTCCGCTGCTGATCCAGAAGCTGCTCACGCGTCTGCTCGGAGTGCGCCGCAATCTCGGCTGCATCCGGTTCCTGCCGCGCCGTGATCTGGGCCACCACGCCACTGCGGCCCGTGTTGATCGCCTTGCTGATCTGGCCCGGCTGCAGCGTGAAGAGTGACGGAGCCACCTGCTCCAGCTCGCCGACCTCCGGCACCTGGTCCGTGCGGCCCACCAGCCCGCTGGTCATCACCGTCGCGTTCATCAGCTTCGCAGCCTTGCTCAGGTCGTTCAGGTTCTTCGCCCGCTCGGCCAGTTCATTGGTCTTGCGCGCCAGCAGTGCCGGCAGTTGATCGTCGCGATAGTCCGACAGAATCTGCGTCTTGTAGGCGTCAAACGTCGGCGCATGCGCCGCGGTGATGTTGCTCACCTGGAAGACCGCAAACCCGTCGCCGGTGCTCGCAACCTGCGGAGCCGCGCCCTGCTTGGCCTGAAACGCCGCCGTCACCAGCTTCGAGCTGTCGCTCAGGTTCGGCAGATTCGCGCCCTGCTGCACCGAGTCCGAGGTGGTCACTGAGAGGTGATGCGCCGCTGCCGTCTTCTGCAGGCCGTTGGCCGCTGCTTCCTTCGCCAGTTGCTGCGCATAGCTCGCCGCCGCGTCATTTTCCTTCTGCTGCGTCAGCGTCGAGAGAATCTGCGCGCGCACATCGCTCAGCGCCTCGGTATGCGCCGTGTGCTTGTCTTCCACCTGGATGATGTGGAAGCCATACTGCGTGCGCACCAGATCAGAGATCTGGCCCACCGGCATTGTGAAGATCGCATGGTCAAACGCCGGCACCGTCATGCCCTGCTTCACCCAGCCCAGCTCGCCGCCCTGGTCCTTGCTGCCAGGGTCGTCGGAGTACTTCTTCGCCAGCTCGGCAAAGTTCTTGCCGTTAGCCTGCTTCAGTTGATCCAGCACGCTCTGCGCCTTCGTCTTGGCCGCGGCCACCGTTGCCGCCGGAGCGCCCTGCGGAACCTGGATCAGGATGTGGCGCACCTTCACTTCTTCCGGAACCTTGTACTGGTCCTGGTGCGCGTTGTAGTACTGCTGAATCTCCGCGTCGGTCACCTGCGGCGCGCCGCCCGGAATCTGCGAATCCTGGAACGCGATGTACTGAATCGACCGCGTCTCGGGAATCGCCTTCGCATAGCGGCCCGCATTCTGCTTGAAATACGTCTGCAGTTGCGCGTCCGTGGGATTGATCGTCTGCCGCAGCGCGTTCGAATCCAGCACCGCGTACTGGAAGTTGATCTTCAGTCCCTGCTGCAGGTAATACTGCTTCACCTGCTCGGGCGAAACAGTCACCGCGCCACTCACCAGGCTGCGCAGCCGGTCTTCCACAATCGCATTCTTCACCTCTGACTCAAACTTCTCGCGAGTCATGTTGAAGTGCTCTGAAATCAGCTCGGCATACGCCTGGTCGCCAATGTACTTGCCGTTCGGAAACAGCACCTGGCCCCACATGCCCGTATGCAGAAAGTGGCGCACATCCTCATCATTGGCGTGCAGACCCAGCTTGTGGGCTTCCATCATCTCCACATGCTGCTGAATCAGCCCCTGGCCCACCTGCGGAATCACAAACGACATCATCGAGTCCGGCAGGCCCTGCTGCTGCATCATGCGCGCCGCCGTCTGCTGCACCTCGGTCATGGTGATCGTGTCCTGCGCCGGCATAAACCGCCCCAGCGGGCCGCCATAGCCGATCGTCGCGTACACGTTGCCTGATGAGCTCTGCGTGTCAAAAATGCCCGGAACCAGTGTGATCACCATCGTGACGCAGGCCACCGAGATGATGATGAAGAAGACGGCTTTGACGAACCGATTGTCTTTCTGAAGAAAACG
Source organism: Acidobacterium capsulatum ATCC 51196 (assembly GCF_000022565.1). Taxonomy (NCBI): domain Bacteria; kingdom Pseudomonadati; phylum Acidobacteriota; class Terriglobia; order Terriglobales; family Acidobacteriaceae; genus Acidobacterium; species Acidobacterium capsulatum. The sequence goes on along the minus strand of NC_012483.1, from coordinate 1,222,179 downwards.
AATCATGAGTGGCTAAAAACCCTTAGTAGTCAGACCCCTCGCCTGAGGCACATCCGAAGCGGCTCAGGGGCAGGGAACTTCCTGATTTGGCAGGAGCGCTTCCAGTATACAGGCGCGCGCGCACTCCATGCGGCCTCGTCCCGGCATCCCTCCGCCAGCGTCTAAATCAGCGTGAATTGCGTAATCTCGGGCGGGCAGTTCAACCGCGCCGGAATCAGCACCGCGCCCAGTCCGCGATTCACATAAAGCTGCGTCTCGCCGATGCGAAACAGCCCTTCCACATACTTCTTCCCATAAGGCGGCAGGGCCATCGCGGGCAAAAACGGAAACCGGATCTGCCCCCCATGCGTGTGCCCGGAAAACATCATGTCCACGCCGTGCCGCGCCATTTCGGGCAGCACATCCGGCTCATGGGCCATCAGCAGAACCGTCTCCTGGTCGCGAATCGACGCCTTCGGCAACGCCGTGTCCGGATGGCATTCTCTTACGCACGCACTGCCTGTTCCCGCCAGCCACATCCTCCGGCCCTGCCGCTCAATTGGCACGGAGCGGTTCAGCAACACGTGAATCCCGTGGCTCTCCAGCGCGCCTGAAACAATCGCATTGCCCACAATCGCATCGTGGTTCCCCAGCGAGGCATATCGCAACGGGCACTCCAGGTGCGAAAGCACCTCCGCGCAAGGATTGGCGCGCTCTTGCCCATATTTCAGCGAAAACGGCCCGTAGCTCACAAAGTCACCCGTCATCAGCACCATGTCGGGCTTCAGTTCGTTGACCTTGTCCACCACGTGGCGCACAAACCACGCTTCATCAAACTCTTCAAAGTGAATGTCAGAGATCTGCACAATCCGCATGCCGCGAAAGGCATCCGGCAGCCGCTTCAAAAAGATCTCGTGCTTCTCCACGGTCAGCTCGTGGCGGCTGATCTCGGTCGGATAAAGCACCGCCGCCCCAAGCGTTCCGGCGCCGATACCCAGAAATTGCCGGCGGCTCCACTTATGTGAAAAACCCTGCGGCGAGATGGAATCTCCCATCTCTCCATCCTAAAACAGCGATTGCCAAGGGCCCGCTGCACAAAAACAAAAGGCCAGAGTTCGCTCTGGCCTGATCGGGGTGACAAACCCGCGGTTGTGAAGGGGCAGGCCTTCAGCCCTGCCGTAAGAGCAGCAAAATCAATCGGCCTTCAGGCCCTGAGGGATGCTTTTCTGCTTTGCCAGCAATCCGAGGCCAGAGTGAACTCTGGCTCTTGTGATTCTAGCTTCTGGTCTGCGTGGACTTACCAACCCCAACCCCAGCCCAGATACACGCCCGACGGGCCGTAATACGGCGGCGGATAGGCGTAGGGATACGGGTAGGCATAAGCATTGGGGTAAGGGTACAGATACGGCTGCGCATAAGGCCGCCGGTACACCGGCCGTTGCTGCAACCTCGGCGTGCTCGCCGCCAGCCGCTGCGCCTCCTGCCATGACACCGGCTGCACCGTCACCGGCCGCGCCAGGTGAAAGGCCAGCACCGTCTCCGAGGGCAAAATCACATGCGGCCCGTTCGTTGCCGCCGAGGCACCCATGCCGCCCACGGCTCCGGCTCCCGCGCCAATCGCCGCGCCCGTGCCGCCGCCAATCAAGCCGCCCAGCACCGCGCCAAAGGCGCTGCCCGCGATCGTGTTTCCCGCGGTGTATCCGGCCTTGTTCGGTCCCCGGTTCCACCACATGTCGGTGTCCAGCGGGTAAAACTGCCCGCCCATATTCAGCCCGGTCAGCTTCAGCGCCAGCAGTGTGTTGCCGCCCAGCGGCCCGGCCTTCTTCAGCCGCACCACCTTGCCCTCCATCTGCGCGCCGCGCGGAATCGCCAGCACATTCCCCACATACACATCATTCGCCGCGGTCGCATCAAAGATCTGCCCCTGCAAAAGCTGCGCCGAGTCCAGCGGTTCTACCGTACGAATCTGCAATACCGTATTCGCCGGCACCGTCACCGGCCCGCTCACCGGCTGCTCCGGAGGAATGTACTCGCCCCGGCCCGGCCGCTGCGGCTGGTCATTCTGCGCACCATATCCATAGCCCTGCGCCCCATACGAATCGCCATTCGCCGCCTGCGTCGGGGCCGCCGTCTGGCTGTCCATGCTGTCCGGGGGAGGCGGAGGCGGCACCTGCCCATTGCTCACCGCCGTAGCATCCACTGCGCCGCCTGGCCCAGCCTGCCCCGTCTCAGCCTGCCCGGCCTGACCCTGCCCATCCATATCCGGCGCCGGTGGAGCCCATCCTGTCTGCGCGCCCGCATTGGCTGGCCCGGTGATCACCAGGTTGTTCTCGATCGTCCGCACGCCCGGCGTATTCGCCGTCGCCGTTTCGGCCTCCTGCCACTGCTTCTCGTTCAGCACGGAACCATTCAGCGTGATCTGCCCGCCGCTCACCGTCGCCGTGATGCGCGCACCGCTCAGCGCAGCGTCCTGCTGCAGCCGGCTCGTCACCTGCGCTTGCAAGTCTCCGCTGCTCTGCGCCAGGGCGCTCTGCCCGGCCGCAAACGCCAGCGCAACCGCGAGCGCCGCCGTCGCGCTCCGCCGCAACCAGTCATGATTCTGGAGTGTCTTCGCCATCCGCATCGATCCAACCTCTGCGCCCGGCAATATCAGGGCACACTTCCCGCCCAGGCGCTGCTTTCATCAACACTTCTATAGACGAAAAGTTGTTCCCGCGGGATGCAGCATCCCCCGCCGATCTCTTGCGTGGCTGGCGGCGAAGGGCCATTCTCCCGATGACATTCCGGCTCTCCCCATGCGAAGGTAAAGCAAGCTCGTGATCCTGTTCGCCGTCATCGTCGCCAGCCTTCTGCTCGTGGACATCGCCGTCCTCCCGCGCCTTCGCCAGGGCTCTCCCGTCCGCATCGCCATTCTCTGGACCATCCTGCTCGCGCTGCTCGCCGCCTCCTACGCCGTTTATCTCGGCCTGCACTCCGGCCGTGATGCCGGCTTCGAGTTCGCCTCCGGCTACCTCATCGAGTTCTCGCTCAGCGTCGACAATCTCTTCGTCTTCCTGCTGCTCTTCCGCTCCCTCCAACTCACCACGCAGCAGCAGCATCGCGTGCTGCTCTGGGGCATTCTCGGAGCCATCCTGCTCCGCGCCCTCTTCATCGTCGTCGGCTTGCGCCTGCTCGAGCGCTTCGCCTGGGTCCAATACCTGTTCGGAGCCATCCTCCTCATCGCCGCCCTGCGCCTCCTGCGCCCGCACCGCAAAAAGCAGCAGCCCTCCGGCATCGCCCGCTGGCTCAGCCGCCGCGGCCTGCGCTTCACAGGCGATCATCGCCTCGCGCTCTCCTCGCTGCTCATCGTCATTCTCGCCGTCGAACTCACTGACCTCGTCTTCGCGCTCGACTCCATCCCCGCCGTCCTCGCCGTCACCCGCTCGCCCATGATCGCCTGGACCTCCAACGTCTTCGCCATCCTCGGCCTCCGTTCGCTCTACTTCGCACTTTCCGGCCTGCTCGATCGCTTCCGCCTGCTCCATTACGGCCTCGGACTCATCCTTGCTTTCGTCGCCTTCAAAATGATCGCCGCCCATTGGATCGCCATCCCCACGCTCGCCTCTCTCGGCATCATCCTCGGCATTCTCGCGCTCTTTTCCGCGCTCAGCTTGCGTCAGCCATCGCGGCCCTGAGCCTTCCGTCCGGTCAAACAGGAACCTTCCGCGCACCAGACTCTCCCGCATCTCAACGAGTGCATTCATTCCCATCTTTGAGAAAGGGCACCGCATGCACATCCTGCTGAGCTGGCGATCCCGCAAATTCGCTCGCAGCCTCTGGCGCGAATTCAATGACGATCGCATCCTCGATGGCGCCGCCGTGCTGGCCTTCTTCTCTGTCCTGGCCGTCTTCCCGGCCATGATCCTCATCCTTGCTCTGCTGCCTTTTCTCTCCATACCGCACCTGCAGCAGGCTATCCTCCAGCTTCTGCATCAGGTGCTCCCCGCCCAGGCCGCGCGCCTCTTTGACGGCACCATCGATTACCTCAGCGAACACAAACGGAACGCGCTGCTCGTCTTCAGCGTCATCTTCACCCTCTGGTCAGCCTCCTCCGGCGTCTTCTCGCTCATGGAGCAGCTCAACCTCATCTGCGATGTCACCGACCGCCGCCCGTTCTGGAAGTCCCGCGGCACCGCCATCCTGCTCATGCTCTTCTTCTATCTCGTCACCATCCTCTCGCTCTCGCTCGTCATCGGTCTCGGCGCGCTGCAGGACTGGCTGGCCACCATGCTCGGCCGCAACTGGCTGCTGCTCGGCTTCTTTGCCACGCTCCGCTGGATCGTTCTCGCCGCCGCCACCCTGCTGGCCTTCGCCGTCGCTTACCGCTTCGGCCCCGATGCCCGGATTCGCTTCCGATTCCTCTCGCCCGGCAACATCTTTGCCGCCGTCATGGTCGCGCTCATCTCCATCGGCTTCCGCTTCTACGTCGGCCACTTCAGCAGCTACAGCGCCATGTACGGCAGCCTCGCCGCCATCATCATCCTCATGGTCTGGATGTATCTGGCTGGCATCGCCGTGCTCACCGGCTGGGAAATCGACTCGCTGCTCACACGCGGCGACCAGCCCTGAAGCTTCTGCTCCTCTATCCCGCTCGCCCTGTCTGCAGTTCCGGCTTTCCGATACACTGAAAAGAAAAAGTCAGGTCCCCAATCGTGCTGAACGATCTTGAATTCGCCTACGCGCCCGTCCGCGATCAGGTCCGCGACCTGCGGGAGTATCTTTGACCCCGCCCGCCTTCGCTCTGAACTCGCTGCCATAGAAACAAAGCTCGCCGACCCCGCTCTCTGGTCCAACCCCCAGCTCTCGCAGCCCCTCATGCGCGACCGCAAGCGCATTGAGGAGCAGCTCGCCTACGACACCGAACTCGCGCGCCGCTCCGGCGACATTGACGCCTATTTCGAACTGGCCCGCGAGAGCGAAGCTGCCGGCGAGGCTGACGCGAATCTCGAAGCCGATCTCTCGCGCGAAATCTCCGCCCTCGGCGAATACGTCGAGAAGCTCGAATCGCGCACCATGCTCTCCGGCGAAACCGACGCGCTCAACGCCATCGTCACCGTTCACCCCGGCGCCGGCGGTACCGAGTCGCAGGACTGGGCCGAGATGCTCATGCGCATGTACCTGCGCTGGGCCGAGCAGCAGGGCTTCAAAACCGAAATGAACGATTATCAGGATGGCGAAGAGGCTGGCATCAAGTCCGCGACCTTCACCATCATCGGCGACTACGCCTTCGGCCAGCTCTCCGGCGAAACCGGCGTCCACCGCCTCGTGCGCATCTCGCCCTTTGATCAGGCCAAGCGCCGCCACACCTCGTTCGCGTCGGTCTTCGTCTCGCCAGAGATCGACGACTCCATCCAGATCGACATCAAGCCCGACGAGCTCCGTACCGACACCTACCGCTCCGGCGGCAAGGGCGGCCAGCACGTCAACACCACTGACTCGGCCGTGCGCATCACCCACATCCCCACCGGCATCGTCGTGCAGTGCCAGAACGAGCGCTCCCAGCACAAGAACCGCGAAAAGGCGATGAAGATGCTGCGCTCGCGCCTCTACGAATACGAACTGGCGAAGAAGCAGGCCGAGACCAAGAAGCTCGAAGACTCCAAGCTCGACATCAACTTCGGGTCTCAAATCCGTAGCTACGTCCTGCAGCCCTACCGCATCGCCAAGGACCACCGCACCAAGGTCGAAGTCGGCGACGTAGACCGCGTCCTCGACGGCTACCTCGACCCCTTCATTCGCGGCTACCTGACCATGCGCCGCAACGGCGGCATCCCCGCCTCGGTCACCCCCGACGACGATCTGGAGTAGCGTCCGGATAACATCCCGCGCCACCCTTTTTATGAAACTCAGTAATAGATACTGCACAAACAGACTTCAAAGCTCTCTGCCCAAGCCAGAGAGCTTTTTATTTTCCGCAATCAGAGCTATCGTTCCTTATCCGGATGACAAATGCAGAATGATCGGTTAACGCGTCTGCAAGCTAGAAGGATCGGTCAGCACGCCCATAACCACCTTGTAGTGCTTGGCCGTTGTTCGAGTTTGTTTCAGTTGCTCTTCTCAATATGTTCTATCCCATATAGTCAGCATTCTCAGAGGCTGTCATGAAAAGACGGGATTTCATACGAACGGGAGTTTCTCTAGCATCTGGCATGGCTGCTGCACCATTTCTTCGAGCAGCTCAAACCTGCGGTCCCATTACGATGACGCCGGTAGCAACTCCGTTCGGATGGCAGATGCACCAGGTGCGGCAGTGCGTCGCCGGGATTCCATCCTTCGCCTTCAGGCAGGCATATCAGCAGATGGATGAATGGTGCTGGGCGGCGAGCATCAGTATGGTTTTCGCCTATTACGGTCATCCCATAGAGCAGACGAGAATTGTTTCAGAAACATGGGGCAGTATTCAGAACATGCCCGCACAAAATGACGATATCCTTCGCGATCTCAATAAGGGCTGGACCGATGATGCTGGAACGCGCTTCCATTCTTCCGGCGACATGGTAACCGTCAATGTCGCAACCGCGGTGCAGGATTTACAACAAAATCACCCCTTGATTGTGGGGGCTCTCGGCCACGCGACGGTGCTGACGGCTCTTACTTCAAACATTGATCTGGCAACTGGCCAGTGGCAAGTCGTTGCAGCCACAGTGCGCGATCCTTGGCCTGCGAATGGCGGTAGAAGAGTGCTTTCACCGCAGGAGTGGTACAACATTCAGTTCGCAGCCCGCATTCGATGTTCTTAGGACGAGTTCCGGTCATGGGTGCCCCACATCTCGCAGAGATGTGGGTTTTATCTCGCACCCGCAATCCGCTCCCGCTGGTTCCAGACTGGCAAATCATACCCTTGCGTGTTTATCATCATCGGTCATGAAGCTGGTTCTCTACTCCGCGAGCTGGTGCCGGGACTGCCGGGAAGCCAAACGCTTCCTGGAGCAGCACCGCATCCCTTTCACCGAGATCGATATTGAAGAGGCCCCCGGCGCCGCCGAGGAAGTGTTGCGCCACGTGGGCAAGCGGGCGATTCCCCAGTTCGTCATCGATGGCGAATGGGTGCAGCCCTACCGCCCGGGACGCGGCTTTCTCTACGAGGAAATGAGCCTGCGCCTCGGTCTGGTGCAGGAAGAGGCCTAGAACTGGTCTCATATATAGATTCCAGGCTCCGGCCGGCAGCATGAGCCCCGCTTCGGCGGCGGGTCTCACACTTTCCGCAATCAGGCGTCAACCATTTATGAGACCAGTTCAAGCCCCGCGCAGAAAATGTGAATGCGGATTCACGTCTGCGGAGTTTTTTCTCCGGGGTAGCCGGCATTTCTGCAAGTCATTGATTTATAAGGGTCAAGAAATGCGAATTCCGATTCACATTTCTCCGGAATCTCGCGCTTGTTGCGCGATTCGATCTCATTCCCCGATTCCAGAATAGCGGGGGACCTGCAAAATGCTGGAAACAAAGCCTTTAGCGGTCAAGCTTGCCGGGAATTATCCCCCATCCCGGTATCATGGAGTCAGGAGTAGGACGGCGAACGCAGGCAGAATCAGCTTGCGCAGCATCTCCATAAGTCATCTGCAATGAACAGCTTGCAGCGATCCGAGCGAGCCCGGCCTCCCGTGAAGCTGTAAATGTGATTTTATGTTCACATTTATCTTGGGAGATAAGCTGTTTATTATCAATGGGATGCTGAAGAGTATCAGAAACGCGTCGTGCGTCGGAAAGAAAAAGCCTGCGAAAGTGAATCTGCATTCACGTTCCCGCAGGCTATTCTTTATAAAGAGCTTATCTGCATCCACGGTCGCACTGCCGCGGAATATGTGAATCCCGATTCACATGTTTTTAGAGCAGGGCTTCAATCGAGGCGGCCAGGTCGAAGTCACGCTCGGTCAGCCCGCCCGCATCGTGGGTCACCAGCGCCAGCCGCACACGGTTATAGCGGATGTCGATGTCCGGGTGGTGCCCGGCCAGCTCCGCCTTCTCGGCCACTTTGTTGACGAAGGCCATGGCGGCAACGAAGTCGGAGAACTCGACGACGCGCTCAATCTCGGGCGCTTGCAGCTTCCACGCAGGCAGGGAGGACAGGCGTTCTTCAATCGCTTTGGGGGTCAGTTGAGCCACGGGGGATTCCTCTCAGAAGATGCCTCTATGTTATGTCGGAAGGACGAGATCTGATCCCTCGCCCATAAAAAAGAGGGGAGAAAACCGCGTCTGCCGGCTGATCTCAGCCTGCAGGTCGCGCCATATCTGGTCTGGAATCCTCAGGAAGACCTCCACCACAGCCGGGTCAAATTGCGACCCGGCACAGCGGCGAATCTCTCCCCGGGCGGAGTCAAAGCTGTTGGCCCGGCGGTAGGGGCGATCTGAAGTGATGGCATCGAGCGTATCGGCGACGGCAAAGATGCGCGCCCCCAGGGGAATCTGGTCGCCCCGCAGCCCGCGCGGATAGCCGGAGCCGTCATAGTGCTCCTGGTGGCTGTAGACGATCTCGGCGGCCTCGCGCAGAAAGGGAATCTTGCGCAGAATCTGGTAGCCCCGCGCGCAGTGCTCGCGCATGATGGCCTGCTCCTCGGGATTGAGGCGGCCCGGCTTGAGCAGAATGGCATCGGGAATGGCCATCTTGCCGATGTCGTGCAAAAAGGCTCCGCGCGCCACGGTGCGCATCTGCTGGGCCGAGACACCCATGTGGCGGGCGAGCGCGATGGTGTAGGCCGTCACGCGCTTGGAGTGGCCCTCGGTCTCGGCGTCCTTCAGATCGAGGGCGTCGCCCAGCGCCTCCAGCGTGATGTCATAAGACCGTTCGAGATCATTCATGGCCTGGCGCAGCATCTCGGTGCGGGCTGAGACCAGCTCTTCGAGATTCTGCCGGTACATGGAGTTCTGCTGCACCAGCCGGCGATAATCGAGCGCCCGCCCGACCGTGGCCAGCAACTGCTCCTTGGCAAAGGGCTTCAGCAGGTAGTCGTAGGCTCCCTTGCGCATGGCCGAGATGGCGATGCTAACATCGTGCATCGCGGTTACCATGATCATGGGGGTGTCGGGATGGACTTCGCGCAGCTTTTCGAGCAGCCCGATGCCGTCCATGCCGTTCATCATGATGTCAGAAAGAACGACATCGTAGGGGGCATCCTGCTCCAGATGCTCCAATGCTTCTTGCCCGTTGGCGGCGAGCACGGGCAGATAATTCGACTTTTCCAGCATCGTCGCGATCACAGCCCGGATGTAGGGCTCGTCGTCGACCACAAGGATTCGTCCCGATGCCATGCGGCATTCACTCCATTCTGGTATGCCCAGATTATGTGCTGCGATGTGTGTATCTTACCCGGAGTATCGTCAGGAATCGCGGAATGCTGAGTGAATCCCGGACTGCTCCTACCATAGCCGAGGCTCGCTGAAAAATTACGCTCGAATCTGATCGATACCGTACAACAGTAACAACGTAAATTAAACTTTCGTAAGAGGAAACCTTGCTCGACCTGGAAAAGCAGATCTTCAATCAACTGGGCCCCAAAACGATCGCTTCTCAGTCTGCCGGGCAGACCCTTGAGCAGGTGCGGCGGGATGTCTACGACAGCCACCGGCACCGTGCCTTTGCCCTCGCTTTTTATATGACAGGCAACGAGGTGGAGGCCGAACAGATCCTCATTCGCACCTTTACGCGGGTTTTTTCTTCTCCGGACGCGCCAGACGGCCCGGCCGTGGATGCCTCTCTTTTCGAGGAGCTGCGCGAAGCGGGCGTTTTGCCGGCCTGCGCTCCGCAGCAAAGCGCTCCGCCCACGGTCACGCGTGACGGGCAGAGTGTGAGCAGTGAAGGCATTCGCCGCACCGACCTTGAAGAGGCGCTGCGGCAGCTGCCGCCGAATCTTCGGATGGTGTTTTTGCTGCGCGACGTGGAAGGCTATGCGCCGGAAGCGATTGCGCGCCTGATGGGCTGCCCGGAGGAGGAAGTGCGCCGGACGGTGGTGCATGCCCGGTTACAGTTGCGGCTGGCAGTGGCCAAAATCCAGAAGAAGCGCCAGGAAGCAGCCTGATCCAGATAGCAGCCTGACGGCGATAGCTCCGGACGACGTTTTGCACAACATCGCCCACAGGAGAGAGAGCCGCGCGGCGTCCCGATTCCATGCCCTGATTCCGGACGCCGCAACTTATTTACGTTGTGCTCTTGCGAGAGGCCATCTGCGCGCGGCGGCGCTTGGCCCAGTCCGGCTTGAGCGTCTGCTTGGGCCTTCCCAGGGCGAGCGCATCTTCCGGCACATCTTCAGTGATGCAGGAGGCGGCGGCCACATACGCGCCGTTGCCGATCACCAGCGGCGCAATCAGCGTGGAGTCGCTGCCGACGAAGACGCCGTCGCCAATGAGCGTCCGGTGCTTGAGCTGTCCGTCGTAGTTGCAGGTGATGGTGCCCGCGCCAATGTTGACGCCAGCGCCGATCTCGGCATCGCCGAGGTAGGTGAGGTGGTTGGCCTTGGAGCCTTTGCCGATGCGTACCTGCTTGGTCTCAACAAAGTTGCCGATGTGCGCGCCCTCGCCGATGAGGCAGCCCGGGCGCACGTGCGCAAAGGGGCCGAGCACAGCGTGTGAGTTGATCTGCGAGTCGGCGATGACACAGCTCTGGCGAATGGTGACGTGGTCGCAGACGGTGGCATTCTCGATGACCGAATAAGAGCGGATGCGGCAGTCGGAGCCGATCTTTGTCTTGCCGAGCAACTGCACGTAAGGCTCGATGATGGTGTCAGGGCCAATCTCCACGGTGGAGTCGAGCACGACGGTGTCGGGCCGCTGAATGATGACGCCGTGCAGCATGAAGCGGCGCGCGGTTTCCATGCGCATGGCGCGGTCCAGCTCCATCATCTCGGGAATGGTATTGGCGCCCAGCACTTCGACGGGATCGGGAGCTTCGAGCGCCACGACATGCTTGCCCGAGTGCGTGAAGATGCTGGCCATGTCGGTGAGGTAAAGCTCCTTGTGCGGATTCTCGTTGCGCAGCAGCACGATGGACTCAAAGAGCGGCTCGCGGCGAAAGGCGTAGATGCCGGTGTTGATTTCATGGATGGAGTGCTGGCGCACGGTGAGCGACTTCTGCTCGATGATGGCCGTCACCTCGGCGCTGTGCGCGGACTTGCGCACGATTCGTCCGTAGCCGGCGGGGTTTTGCAGATGCGCGCTCAGGATGGTCATGGCGGCGCGCTTCTCAAGGTGAAAGTCGCGCAGCGCGATGATGGTTTCCGGCTTGAGCAGCGGCACATCGCCTGACAGCACAATCACATGCTCATAGCCGCGGGTGGCGCGCTCGGCGCACTGCACGGCATGGCCGGTGCCGAGCTGCTCATCCTGGTGCACAAACTTGATGCCGCAGGGCTTGAGCGCAGCTTCGACGGCCTCGGCCTGATGGCCGATGACCGCGTAGATGTCATGCGGCGGCACGACCTGTTTTGCGGCGTCCACCACGTGCTGCAGCAGCGCTTTGCCTCCAATTTCGTGCAGGACCTTGGCCCGCTTCGATTTCAGACGGGTTCCTTTGCCTGCGGCCAGGATGACGATTGCGATCTGCATAGCTGGGTGGTGCCTCCGTGCTCGATAGGTTTTTTAACTCTTTTTCCTTCTGTGGGATGCGGAAGGAAAATCACAGCGTCAGCTTCCATTATGACCCCACGAAAAGGGCGGAACGCAGCCGCGTCCCTATCAAGAGACGTATGCAGAGCCATTTCGGTACGCAACCAGCCTGCGCCAGCAGCAGAGCGGCGGCTCAGGCGGCGCGCAGATAGCGGCGGCGGCAGTAGACGAGCGCGATGAGGATCACCAGGGCAATGGCTCCGCTGAGGGCCGAGCCAGCCATCAGGAAGCGGGCATTGGTCTCCGGCGAAAAGGCGGTGGCTCCGCCGGGCATGGAGGAGTAGCGCGAGGAGATGATCTGCATGGCGTGGATCATGCGCGCCGGATAGCCGGGCAGAAGCAGCAGAAAGACCGAGAGCAGCGAATAGAGCTGCAGGAAGACGGCGACTATCCAGCCCGCGCGCCAGCGCAGCAGCAGCCCGAGGCCTGCGTAGAAGAGCAGGCAGGCCCACAGCAGATCAAAGAGCAGAGCGCCGAGTCCGCTGACTATCCATCCCAGCACAAACCCAGGAAACTGCCGCCAGGCGAGAAAGACCATCGAGAAGCCGCCGAGAAAGAAGAGCACGCCGGTGATCCACACGACGATCTGCGCGATGCTGACCGGGGCATGTTCGTGCTGGCCCTGAAGCAGCACATGGCCATAGGCATCTTCGCCGTGCCGGGCGGCGGCGGCCTGCGCAAACGCCTGGCGGACGCTGGCGAGGTTGAAGTACACGATCCAGAAGACGGCAATCAGCATCATGACGCCGTAAACCAGAGCCGCGATGAGGAAGACCTGGTGCTCCGTGGCCGGAGCGAGGTTGGGCACGGGCGGCGCGGTGTTGAGCAGCAGCAGGCAAACCATCATGGCCAGGCCGGTAAAGCAGGCTCCCAGGGCGGCCAGCACAAGCGTCACGTAGCGCGCCCAGGTGCGCATTCTGAAGAGCGCAATGCCTGTCCAGGCGGAGAGCACGGAGATGGCGAAGATAAATCCGTCAAAGATGAGCAGCACCAGCTCGCCGTGCGGCACCATGGCGGCGTTGGCCGAGTGAGTGATCAGCATGGTGGCAATCTGCACGGCGATGAGCAGCAGCCCGCAGAGGCCAGAGAGCAACAACAGAATCCCCGCAACAATCACACCAACAGGACGGCGCATGCATCCTCCTCTTCGCCGGTCCAGAGTAACCCGGCTGCAGGAATAGATGCATGAGAGTTTGTGATAAATCTCGCGCCCAGTGGCCACGATGCACGCAACCGGTGTAAGTTGCACCCGAGGACTCCTGCCATGACCATGCCCGCTTCCGCTGCTTCTTCCTCTGCCCCAGCCTGTGCTCCAGAGCTGCTGCTGCGCCGCGCGGCGGTGCTGGGCGCGGGCACGATGGGCTCGCGCATTGCGGCGCATCTGGCCAATGCGGGCGTGCCGGTGCTGCTGCTCGATCGCGCAACGCCGGAGGGGCTTCGCAGCCATCTGGCCGAAGCCGCGCTCACCGCGTTGAAGAAGGCGAAGCCCGCGGCGTTCTTTACCCCGGAGCAGGCCACTCTGATTGAGACGGGCAACTTTGAGGATGATCTCGCAAAGCTGAAAGATTGCGACTGGGTGATCGAGGCTGTGACCGAAGACCTGGGCATCAAGCAGACGCTGCTCGCGAGCATTGCGCCGCATCTGCACGGCGATGCGCTGGTGACCACCAACACCAGCGGACTGCCCGTGCATTCGATTGCCGCGGCGATGCCGGAGGAGTTTCGCCGCCGGTGGTTTGGAACGCACTTCTTCAATCCGCCGCGTTATATGCGGCTGGTGGAGGTGATTGCCACGCCGGAGGCGGATGCGGCCCGCGTGGCGGCACTGGCCGAGTGGGTGGACCGCAGGCTGGGTAAGCAGGTGGTGATGGCGCGCGATACGCCGAACTTTATCGCGAACCGCATCGGCGTCTTTGCCATGCTGCATGCCGTGCGGCTCATGCAGGCGCAACAGCTCACCATTGAAGAGGTCGATGCGCTGACCGGTGCGGCGATTGGCTGGCCGCGCACGGGAACCTTCCGGCTGGCGGACCTGGTGGGCATCGATGTGCTGGCGCATGTGGCGCGCAACTTTGCGGCGTCGCGCGCAGAGGAAGATGTGAAGCTGCCGGACTTTGTGAACACGATGCTCGGGCGTGGATGGCTCGGTGACAAGGCGGGGCAGGGCTTTTACAAGAGAGACAAGGCCGCTACAGATCCTAAAAATAACCGTCTTGTGCTCGATTACCACACGCTCGAATATCAGCCGGCGCGGCGGCCGAAGTTTCCTTCAGTGGAGATGGCGAAGAGCGCGCCCACGGCGGCCGAGCTGCTGCGGGCGGTGCTGGAGGGTGACCCGGCGAAGGACCGCGCGGCGGGCTTTCTGTGGCCGCTGCTGACGGGCATCTGGAACTATGCGGCGAATTGTTTGCCGGAGATTGCCGACTCGCCGGCCTCCATCGATCAAGCGATGCGTGCGGGGTTCAACTGGGAGCTGGGGCCGTTTGAGATGTGGGATGCGGTGGGCGTGGCGCGCGTCTGCGAGCGCATGCAGGCGGCCGGACAAGCGGTGAGCGCGCAGGCCGAGGCGCTGCTTTCCTCTGGCGAAACCGCGTGGTACCGCGACGGTGGCGAGGAGGTCTTTGATCCCGTCGCGAAGCGGGAGACGGCGGTGGCGCGGCCGGCCGGATATGCCTCGGCCGCCTCACTGAGGCGCGCGCACGGTGTGGTGCGGCAGAACGCGGGCTGCTCGCTGATCGACATGGGCGAGGGCATCGGGCTGCTGGCGCTGCACTCGCCAAAGAATGCGATTGGCGGCGACATTGTTTCGCTCGTGACGCAGACGCTCGCGCCCGAGGGGGAGTGGGTGCGGCAGTTTCGCGGATTTGTGATTGCGGGCGACCGCAGCGACTTTGCCGTGGGCGCGAACCTGCTGCAACTGCTGCTGGCCATGCAGGAGGGCGATTGGGACGAAGTGGATCTGGCGATTCGCGCCTTTCAGGGCATGACGTCGGCCATCAAGCTTTGCCCGCGTCCAGTGGTGGCCGCGCCCTATGGCATGTGCCTGGGCGGCGGTGCGGAAATTTGCCTGCATGCCGCGGCAAGGCAGCCGCATGCGGAGCTGTATCTGGGGCTGGTGGAGATGGGCGTGGGGCTGATTCCGGGTGGCGGCGGCAGCAAGGAGATGGCGCTGCGAGCCTTTGACGCGGCGCGGCTGGCGGCCAGCGTGTCTCCTGCGGAAGCCCCGGGACGCTTTGCCCTCACGGGCGAATATCAGGACGCCGTTCGGACGCGCTTTGAGACGGTTGGGCTGACCAGGGTTTCCACCTCGGCCGAGGAGGCGCGCGCGCTCGGGTTTTTGTCGGCCGCCGACCGGGTGACGATGAATCGCGAGCGGCTGCTGCTGGAGGCACGCGCCGTCGCGGTAGAGCTGGCCGAGGCTGGATATTCGGCCCCGGTGGAGCGGGTGATTCCGGCCCCCGGCGACGCGGCGCTGGCGAATCTGAAGCTGGGCATTCACCTGATGCGGCGCGCCGAGTACATCAGCGATCATGATGCGCTGGTGGCCACAAAGCTGGCGCGCATCCTGTGCGGCGGCGAGGTGACGCCGGGCGTGGCGGTGAGCGAGCGCTATCTGCTGGAGATGGAGCGCGAGGCCTTTTTGTCGCTCTGCGGCGAGCGCAAAACGCAGGAGCGCATTGCGTATACTTTGCAGACAGGAAAGCCCTTGAGGAATTAGAGGACCGCTGCATGCCATCGCTCGAACTGTATGTGACCGAGGACCGCCCCCAGACCAGCCAACTGCGCGCTCTGCTCGAAAAGCAGGACGCGGTGATTCTGCGCCGGAACTATTACGAGCCGGAGCGGCACACGGCGGCGCTGGCCGGACGCGTGCGCGTCAATGCCGTGCTCACGGTCGATGTGACGCATCCGCCGCAACCGGCGCAGGCCGAGGGCGAGGTGGAAGACTTCAGCGGCAAGTTTGCCAAGGGTGTGGAGATATGGATGCTGGCCGACAGCGGGCCGGTCCGCGTGTATCTGGATGAAGAGGAGCTGGCCGGAGCGCTGACGCTGTTTGAGGCCTACACCCGGGTGGAGAAATTTCAGCCGGCGTTTGTGCGGCTGGACCAGCGCTCGATCGGGCTGGGCTACCGCTTTCGCGAGGGGCTGGAGATCGGCATTCAGGGCGTGCTGGCGCACGATGAGATGCCCGAGGAGGGCTTGAGCGCGCTCTCGGCCATTGTGGAGCTGGAGGATGACCGCGAAGCCCGCTACGTGTTGCGGCTGGAGCACCGCGCCATCGCCGACTTTGAGGACCTGTTGCGCTCGGCCGGGCGCTGGCTGGCGGTGAATTCCTACCAGAACGTTTTGGGGACGTAGCGCGGGCCAGATTCGCGGAGTTGTGATTCAGGTCACATCCTTGGCATCAGCAAAAGTGTAAAGAGTCTTGCTCATGGAGCGAACAGTCTCTTCAGAGTTCAGCAAAAGTTCATGTTTTCTGCGCTTTGGCGTGTGCTAACGTCAAGGAATGTTGCAGTACCAGTATGCTGGCCGCACGATCTCGACCTGTGAGGCGACCAGCCTTTGTGCGGCATAGTTGGATTTACGACCAAGGAGTGGATTGCTCCTGAGGGCCGGATTCGGGACGCCGCGATGACCTTGATCCATCGCGGGCCGGATCAGCAGGGCGTGCATCGCTCGCTGTTGTGCAGCCTGGGCGCGGCGCGGCTGAAGATTCTGGATCTGGCCGCCGGCGATCAGCCGATTTATTCGGAAGATCGCGATACCGTCATCGTCTTCAACGGCGAAATCTACAATCACCTCGAATTGCGCAAGGAGCTGGAAGCCCGCGGGCACCGCTTTGTGACGCACTGCGATACTGAGACGGTGCTGCACGCCTTCATGGAGTGGGATGTGGAGTGCTTTGCGCGGCTGCGCGGCATGTTTGGCGTGGCGCTCTGGCAGCAGAGCCGGCATCGCCTGGTGCTGGCGCGCGACCGCATGGGCATCAAGCCGCTGTATGTGGCGCGGCGCGGCGAAGACCTGCTGTTTGCCTCAGAGCTCAAGGGCATCCTGATTCACCCCGAATTTGAGCGGCGCCTGAGCTTGCAGGGGCTGGACTGCTACCTCTCGATGAATTACGTGCCGGCACCGTGGACGCTGGTGGAAGGCATCGAAAAGCTGGCTCCGGGGCATTGGCTGGAGTGGCGCGATGGGCGCACGGAAACGCAGCCCTACTGGCGGATTCCATCCATGCAGCCGGGCAAGATCAGCCAGCCCGAGGCGGAAGCGGAACTGGACCGGTTGCTGAGGCAATCGGTGAGCGAGCATCTGCTGAGCGATGTGCCGTTGGGCGTCTGGCTGAGCGGCGGCGTGGACTCGACGACGATGCTGCACTACGCGGCCGAGGCGTCGGGGAGCAAGTTGCGCACCTACTCCATTTCATTCAAAGGTCATAGCTTTGATGAGTCGGCTTACATTCGCGAGGTGGTGGAGAAGTACGGCACCATTCACGAGCAGCTTGATCTGAATCCGGAGCAGGATCTGGAAGGCGCGATCCGGGAGCTGACGTATTACTCCGATGAGCCGAGCGCGGACTCGGGCGCGCTGCCGGTGTGGTTTCTCTCAAAGCTGTGCCGCAAGAGCTGCACAGTGGCTTTCAGCGGCGAGGGTGCGGATGAGATTTTTGGCGGCTACCTGACCTATCGTGCCAACCGCATTGCGCAGCAGGTGCGGCATCTGCCGCAGGGCGTCATTCGCGCGGCGCAGCGGGCGATGCAGGCGTGGCCCGCGTCGAATGAGAAGATCAGCTTTGAGTACAAGGTCAAGCGCATGCTGCAGGGCAGCCTGCTCGCGCCGGAGCAGGCGCATGTCTACTGGAACGGGACCTTCTCTGAGCTGGAAAAAGCGGCGCTGGTGCGCCAGCCGCTGCCCGGTGCGATGCCGTGGCTGCTCTCAGGCCTGCGCGCGGAGATTCCCGGCGACGGAATTGCGCCGTATCTGAAATTTGACCAGGAGTGTTATCTGCCGGACGACATTCTGGTGAAGTCAGACCGGATGAGCATGGCGCACTCGATTGAAGTGCGGCCTCCGTTTCTGGATCACCGCCTGGTGGAGTTTGCCGCAGGGCTGCCCTCGGCGCTGAAGATTCGCGGAAGCCGGCAGAAGTATCTGCTGAAGCAACTGATGCAATCAAAGCTGCCGCCCTCGATTCTGCGGCGCAAGAAGATCGGTTTTGATATTCCGGCGCACGAGTGGTTTCGTGGACCCCTCAAGGGTGTGCTGATGGACGCACTGGAAGGTGCGGAAGCAGAGCACGGGGATCTGTTCTGTTTCGATAAGATTTACGAGTTAACCCAACAACATATGAACCGGAGCATCAACCTTGGCTTTCACCTGTGGGGCCTGATGGTTTTGTTCCTCTGGATGAGGCAATGGAAGATACAGTCCGCGCCGGCTCAGCAGTTGAGCCCGGCCTTCGCCGCCCTTGGGGAATAACCCGGCGGCAGGTGACCCTGCTGGTTTTGCTGTTTGCGGCCGCCGTTTATATTGGCTGCATTTTTTCTCCCCCCAGCCTGATGGACGATGTGGATGCGGTGCAGGCGCAGATTGCCCGCAACATGATGCAGTCGGGCGACTGGGTGACGGCGCGTCTGGATGGCGTGCCTTATCTCGAAAAGCCTCCGCTCATCTACTGGATGATCGCCGGATCGTACAAGATCTTCGGCGCGCATGACTGGTCGGCGCGCATTCCGGTCGTGCTTTCGGCGATTGCGCTGTGCCTGGTCACGGCGTGGTTTGGCATCTGGGCTTTCAAGCGCTACAGCGCGGGTCTCTATGCGGGCCTGTGCATGTCCACCTGCATCGGTTTGTGGCTGTTCACGCGCATTCAGATTCCCAATGTGACGCTGGTGCTCACCATCACGCTTTCGATGTGGGCCTTTCTGCGCCTGCTCGAGGACGATGAGCCGCACCCGCGATTATGGGCCGCGCTGATCGGCGTGTGCTTCGGCACCGGGCTGCTGCTCGAGAGCCTGATCGCGGTGGTGTTTCCGCTGGGCGCGTGGATTGTCTATCTGGCGCTGACGAAGCAGCTCTTTCAATGGCAGATATGGAAGCGGCTGCGCCCGGTAAGCACCACGCTGATCATGCTGGCGATTGCCGCGCCGTGGCACATTCTGGCGACCATCCAGAACCCGCCCTACTTTGAGTTCACCATGAAGAGCATTCCGGGCCAGTGGCATGGGTTCTTCTGGTTTTTCTTCATCAATGAGCAGTTGCTGCGCTTCCTCAATATGCGCTATCCGCGCGACTACGCGACGGTGCCGCGCTATCTGTTCTGGCTCTTCAACCTGATCTGGCTCTTTCCGTGGAGCGTGTACATTCCGGCTACCTTCCGGCTCTCGTACAAGCCGGTGGACCGCGAGGGGCGCACGCGGTTGCTGGCCGTGTGCTGGATCGGTTTTGTGATGGTGTTCTTCACCTTCTCGACGACGCAGGAATACTACTCGATGCCGATTTACCCGGCGGTGGCGCTGCTGCTGGGCTCGGCCATGCTGCTTGAGAGCCGCTCGCTGCGCTGGGGCACCCGCGCGCTTTCAGTGATCTGCGCGGCATGCGCGATTGCGGCCTTCGGCATTCTGATTGCGATCCGGCATGTGCCGGCCCCGGGAGATATTTCGCATGCGCTGGTGCGGCATCCGGGTGCGTACCGGCTTTCGCTCGGGCACATGGAAGACCTCACGCTCGACTCGTTTGCCTACCTTCGCTTTCCGCTCGCGATGGCCGGCGTGGCCTTTGCGATTGGCGCACTCACCGCGCTGCGGCCCAGCAAGTGGAGGACCGCTTATTTTGGTGCGGCCGTGATGATGGTGATCTTCTTTCAGGCGGCGCACGCGGCCATGATTACCTTTGATCCGTACATGTCTTCGCGTCCCCTGATTCGCGCTCTCAAGGCGTCTCCCAAGGGGCAGGTGATTGTCGACCATCACTACTACTTCTTCTCGTCGTATTTCTTCTATACCGACGAAAAGGCGCTGCTGCTGAATGGCCGCTACATGAACCTGGTGTATGGATCGTATTCGCCGCGAGCTGAGAATCCCTTCATCGACAACAGCCAGTTTGAGAAGCTGTGGGCGTCCGGGCAGCGGTATTACATTTTTGCGAAGGAATCGCAGATCGATGATCTGGATTCGCTGGTGGGCAAGCGGCAACTGATTCTGGTGAAGTACTCCGGCGACAAGGCGCTGTTCACCAATCATCCCATTCCCGGCCACGGAGCCTGAAAACAAACAAGGGCATCGGGAAAGAAACAGGGCTGCCGGAGCGATCCGGCAGCCTTTACTTTTTGTGCTATGCTGTTTTTACTTCTGGCAACACTGGCGTATAAGTCCACTTAATAAGTTGCAGAATCGGTAGTACAAGCTCGGGGAATGGCCTCTTTGCTCTTCAGTCAGTCACTCACCACTGTTGACAACGTTTCATGAGCTGAGCAGTGGCCGCTGCTGCCGCGGCGCTCATCTCATGAAGCAGGAGATGAGTTTGCACGTTCCCGGTATGTATCTTCCCCGTGTATGGATGGGCAGCCAGTTTGCCTCCGGCCTGCTTCCAAAAGAAATTCGCCCGCTGAGCGCCCACATCAAGCTCACTGAAAATTGCCAGGCCCGCTGCATCAGTTGCGACTACTGGAAGACGCACTGGAAGGACGGGCTCAATACGGCACGCGCCATCGCGCTCATTGACGAGATACATGACCTCAGCATCGGCAGCCTGCGCTTTACCGGCGGCGAGCCGCTGCTGCGCAAGGACTTCTTTGAGGTGCTGGAGCGCTCGCAGGCGCGCCGCTTCAAGAAGATCGTGTTGCAGACCAACGGGCTGCTGCTGGAGCGCTTCCATGAGAAGGTCAATGCCTCGCCCATCACTCACATCAATGTCTCCATCGACGGCATGCGCGAGTCCAATGATCGCATTCGCGGCATCGATGGCTACTTTGATCAGGCGATTCGCGGCATTCGGCTGCTGAAAGATAAGAAGATCGGCTTTTCGGTGACGCTGAATGGAGTCTCGGCTGCCGAACTGCGCGAGCTGGCGAAGATGGCCCGGGACCTGGGCGCGGAGCTGGGCTTCAACATTCTGAGCAGGAATTTGTTCTTTCTGGCGAATGCGGATCTGGTGTCGCTATGGCCGGAGAAGGATCGCGTCGGGGAGATCGAGTCCTTTGTGCGTGAGGAGATGCAGCGGCCCGGCTTTGAGGTGGATTACATCCGGGATTACTACAGCGGAGCCCAGTTAGACGAGCCGGCTTGTGTGCTGGGGTATCTGCAGGTGTTTATTCTCTCGAACGGCGATGTGCTCACGGGGTGTTACCCGCTGCCGCCGGTGGGCAATGTGGTGCAGTCGAGCCTGAAAGAGATTCTGCATTCGGAGGCATACCGCCGTCAGGCCGAGGCGATGGTGCGGCGCGAGTGCCCGGGCTGCACCTGCGGGGTGGAGTCTTCGCTGGCCATGAAGCATGCCTTTGCCAGCGGCTTTTATGAGCTGAGCCGGCTGCTGCCCAAGGCAGGATAGGAGCGCCACGCAAGCCGATGGAAGGCTTGTATGGCGCTCCCGTTGTTATTGCCGGCGAGCGACGCTAGCGCTCGACCGGCGCGCTGGCGGCGGCTACCGGGGTAACGCCATTCGCGGGGACGAGTTGGCCGTTGAGGATGGCGTAACTTTGTCCGCGCCAGCGGATGGTGCGGCGTGTGAAGCTGGCCAGCCAGATCGTGGTGGCCAATGCATCCCAGAGAGGCACAAAGAGCATGTTGAGCCAGACGCCGCGCTGGCGCAGGCCGAACTGCCCCACCAGCAGCGTGAGGGCAAAGCGAACGAAGAGATAGCCGCCGAGGAAGCTCCAGGCAATGAGCGCATTGGGGGCGAGGATCAGGGCAAGGATGGTCCACGGCAGGCCGAGGGTGAAGATGAGGCCCAGATGGCCGGCCGGGCGCATGTGGCGCATGACGGTCATCCAGCGCAGCCGCTTGAAGAAAAGCTCGCCGAGCGATTGGTAATCGGGCACGGTGGTGATGGCATCGGGCAGCAGGACCACTTCGCGCCCCTGCTCGGCAATGAGGCGGCCGATCAGCAGATCGTCCGCAGGACGGTTCTCAATCGCCGCGTAGCCGCCAAACTCCCGCAGATAGCTGCGCCGGGTGGCAATGGTGGGGCCGAGCGCAAATTTGACGCCATCGAGCTCCTTGGCCACAAAGAGGCCGGGATAGAACTCCGAGAGCATGCCTGCTTCCTGCAGGCGCTGCACCCAGGTGTTCACCTCAGTGGGCACGTAGAGCGGCGTGACCGCGCCGGTCTTTGGGGCGGCGAGGGGAGCGACCATGCGGCGGAGGTAGTCCGGCTGGACGCGCACATCGCTGTCATTGATGACGAGGTGCTCGTAGGCGGCCTCATCGGTGAGGCGGGCCAGCTTGGCGCATTTGTCATTGGTAGCCTGACGGCCCGAACCGATGATGATGCGGATTGTTGTGGTGGGGAAGTCGAGCGCCAGCCGTTGCAGCACGGGCAGCGCGGGGTCGGCGGTGTCCCCGACACAGAAGAGGATCTCGTACTCGGGATAATCGAGCCGGCAGAAACTGGCGAAGTTGGCATAGGCGTCCGGGTCAAGGCCGCGAACCGGCTTGAGAATGCTGACGGGAGGAAGAAATTCGCCGGCAGCCGGAGCGGTGCTTGCCGCGCGGCGGCCCGCCAGAAAGAAACGAAGAGAGCTGAGCAGAGCCAGGGAGTAATAAATAAAAGGAATGGCGGCAATGCCCAAAAGCGCAATGCGCAGCGAAGGAACGATCACCAGAAGAGAGTGCATGCTTTTTTATCTCGAGTAGACGTGCCCGGCTCCCTTCAGATGGCGAGCCGTGAAAACGCCAAATTCCCGCTATTTCGACTTCACATGAGACAAGATGATGGAAACTAAGCAGTTGACGTGAAATTCGAGGAAAAAGTCTACAGTTGCCAAACAGAATTTAGCGTGGGGCGAAGACCTGGCGGCGGCTGGATGGCCACTGAATGACGGGAGCGTAAATTGGCACATTGAAAGGCCGGAGTTTGGCATTCAGGTTGCTTTCATGCTCTGGTCTTACGATAGCAGGGCAGTACGCGACTCTAACGGTTTTTGCATGCAAGCGAGGAGGATCAGAGTGAAGAAGATGCAGATGGCCAAGTGTGGCCTGGTAGCCGCTGCCGCGTTGTTTTTGACCGCCGCCAGCGCGGCCGTGGCGCAGGGTCCCTATCACGTCGCCGCGAAGTGGCAGCCGGGTGGGGATTCGGGCTGGGACTATATGGGGGTGGATCCGGTTAGCCATGACCTTTACATCACTCGTCGCGACCAGGTGATGGTGCTGAACTCGAAGACCGGCAAGCTGATTGCCGACATGACGGGCTTCAAGGGCACGCACGGCGTGGTCTTTGACACGGATGGCAAGACCGGGTTCATCACGGACGGCGGCGCGAACGATGTGGCCGTCTTCGACCGCAAGACATTCAAGGTGGAGGAGACGATTCCGACCGAGCCAGGCCCGGACGGAGTGGTGTTTGACCCTTACACGCATAGCGTCTGGACCTTTAATGGACATAGCAGCAGCACCACAGTGATTGACGCGCGCACAAAGAAAGTGCTCGCCAATGTCGCGCTGCCTGGGCGGCCGGAGTTTCCGGTGAGCGATGGCAAGGGCAATATCTATGACAACCTGGAGAGCACGAGCCAGATCGTGCGCCTCAATGCCCGGACGCACAAGATTACCGCTGTGTGGAATCTGAAGCCCTGCGAATCGCCCTCAGGGCTGGCCATTGACATCAAGCACGAGCGCCTGTTTTCGGTGTGCGATAACGGCATGATGGCGATTGTGAATGCGAAGACCGGCAAGGTGATTGCGACGCCGAAGATTGGCGGCGGCCCCGATGCGGCGCGCTTTGTGGCGAACGGGCAGTATGCCATCGCATCGAGCGGCGAGAGCGGCACGATGACGATCATTCACGAAGACTCGCCGAACCATTTCACGACTGTCGAGACTCTGCCGACGGCGCGCAGCGCCCGCACGATGGCGATGATGCCGGATGGCAGCAAGCTGTTCACGGTTGCGGCCAAGTTTGGTCCGCGCCCGAAGCATGGCTGGCCGAAGATGGTTCCGGGAACCTTTGAGGTTCTGGAAATCACGAAGTAACAAGGTTGTTCAAAGAAGAAAGTGGGGGCTAGTCATGGACTCGCCCCCACTTACTTTGCGTGATGCGCTGTCTGTTGCAACCTTGCAAATTGATTGCGACCCCGGCGCGCGGGTCCTGGCATCGGGCATACTGAAAGCATGAGCTCGATTGCGCCGTTTCGCCTGGCTCCCTTCTTTCGCACAAGGCCCTGGGGATTTCAGGATTTACGCCCCTGGTATGACTACCGCACGACCGGCGAACCCATCGGAGAAGTGTGGCTTACCGGCGAGATGTGCATTGCCGAGACGGGCCCTTTTGCCGGCCAGACCCTGAAGTCCATTACTGCGGAGCACCCAAAGGAATTGCTGGGTGAAGCTGCGGCTGCGGGTGAATTCCCGCTGCTGATCAAAATGCTCTTCCCCAAGGAAAAGCTGAGCGTGCAGGTGCATCCTGACGATGCGCTGGCGCAGAAGCATGGATTTCCGCGCGGCAAGACGGAGTGCTGGTATGCGCTTGATGCCCAGCCGGACGCGAGCGTGGCGCTGGGCCTCAAGCCGGGCAGCACGCCGGAGCAGATTCGCGCGGCCATTCACGACGCAACGCTCGAAAACTATATGACGTGGCTGCCGGTGAAAAAGGGCGACATGATTTATGTCGATGCGGGCACGGTGCATGCCATTGGGCCGGGTGCGGTGATTCTGGAGACGCAGCAGACCAGCGACCTGACCTATCGCATGTATGACTACGGTAGCGCGCGCGAACTGCATGTGGACCTGGCCATGGAAGCGGCCCGGATGACGACGCGCGCGGGCAAGGTGGTTCCCGTGGCGGAAGGCGATCATTCGGTGCTGGTGAATGAGCACTACTTCCGGGTGGAAAAGTGGCCGCTCGACGCCGGGCAGGCTCCGGCCGGGCTTGGGGAAGCTTTGGATCGTGTTCAGATGCTGTTTTGCACGGAAGGCAGCCTGGAGATTCAAGGCGAGGGCTGGGAGTCTGTGGCGGTGCAGCCATGGCAACTGGCAGTGATTCCAGCCTGTACTTCGATTCGTGTACATTGCTCTGTCCGGTCAGAAGCAATTCGCATCGTACCGGTAGCAGTTTAAGTTAGACTCGGATTTCACATGATCGACTTTCGACCTATTATTCTCGCGGGTGGCAGTGGAACCCGCTTCTGGCCGCGCAGCCGCCGTGCTGAGGCCAAGCAGGTGCTCGCGCTGGACGGCGAACGCACGATGATTCAGCGGACAATTGACCGCCTCGAGCCGTTGGCCTCCTCAGGAAAAACCTGGGTGATTACCAACGATCTACTGTCGGACAAGATTTGTTGCCAACTCGACAAGGTTCCTGAAGAACAGGTGCTGTGCGAGCCGGCGGCGCGCAATACGGCTCCGGCTGCCGGACTGGCGGCGCTGCTGCTGGAAAAAATTGCTCCGGACTCGGTGCTGGGGGTGTTTCCTTCAGATCATGTGATTGCCGATGAGGTCGCGTTTGTGGCGACGATTCAACGGGCCGTGGCGCTGGCGGCCGAGGGCGAGAACATGGTGGTGCTGGGCATTCAGCCCACGCATGCCGAGACGGGCTACGGGTACATTGAGACGGGCGAGGCGCTTCGAGACGGAATTCTGCATGTGCGCCGCTTCACCGAGAAGCCGAATCGGGCGAGAGCGGAAGAGTTTCTGGCGGCGGGCAACTACTACTGGAACAGCGGCATGTTTGTGTGGAGCGCGAAGACCATGGCCAACGCCGTGCGCGAGCATTTGCCGGAGATGACTCCGCTGCTGGAAGAAATTGTGGCCGCGTGGGGTACGCCGCACTACGACGAAGTGTTTGCGCGGGTATATCCCGAGTGCGAGAACATCAGCGTGGATTACGCGATTCTGGAGCCGCGCTCGGCCAAGGGCGAGCACCACTCGCAACTCTATTGCCTGCCGGCCGAGTTCGGCTGGAATGACCTTGGCTCCTGGTCTGCCCTGTACGACTTCAAGGCCGGGCAGGGCAATCAGGATGCGCAGGAGAACGTGATTGAAACGCGCGGCTCCATTGTGCTGGAGTCGCAGGGCAACTATGTGTACAGCCCCAACAAGACTGTGGCCCTGGTCGGCGTGGAGGGGCTGGTAGTGGTGGAGACCGCGGATGCCCTGCTGGTGACCACCCGCGAGCATGCGCAGGACGTCGGCAAGGTTGTGAAGCAACTGGCCAGCGATGGCCGCAGCGAGTTGATCTAAAGCGCTTAAACTTCTTCCCTCTCACGGACTTCAGTCCTCATTCCCCGGGCTCCTTCGGAGCCCGCAACCCGAATGGATACGAATGGAAACGACATATCCTGTCAGCTTCGGCACAGATGGATGGCGCGGTGTCATCGCGGAAGACTTCACCTTTGAGAATGTGCGGCTGGCTGCGGCTGCGATTGCGAATTACATACTGGCGCATCCTGAAGCGGGACGCGGCGCATGCATCGGCTGGGATACGCGATTCGGCTCGCGTGCCTTTGCGCAGACGGTCGCCGAAGTGCTTGCGGCGGCGGGGATTCCGGTGACGCTGGCGAATCGCGTGACACCGACGCCGGCGCTCTCCTATGCCGTGCGCGCGCGGGGCGCGGCGGGCGGCGTGATGATTACATCAAGCCACAACCCGGCGCAGTGGAATGGGGTGAAGTACAAGGCGTGGTATGGAGGGTCAGGACGGCCCGCGATCATGAGCGAGATTGCCGGGCTGCTGGGCAAACCTCTGCCGAAGGCAGAGGCCGCCAAGATAGAAGAAGCGGATTTTGTGCCGGAGTATGTGGCGGCGATCTCGGCCTTTGCCGATTTGCCGCTGATTGCCGCGTCGGGGCTGAAGTTTGGCATCGACAGCATGTATGGAGCAGGCGGCGGCATTCTGGCTGATATTTTCTCGAAGATCGGCGTGGCTTTTACCGAGATTCGCTCGGAGGCGAATCCGCTGTTTCCGGGGATCAATCCTGAGCCGATTGAGCCGCATATCCGCGCGCTGGGCGAGGCGGTGGTCGCCAGCGGCTGCCAGGCCGGGCTCTGCACGGATGGCGATGCGGACCGCATTGGCGCGACCGATGAGCATGGCAATTTTGTGGATCCGCACAAGATTTTCAGCGTGCTGCTGGAGTGGATTCTGGAGCGCAAGGGCTGGCCGGGCGACGTGACGCGCGCCTTCAATACGACGGGCATGATTGACCGCATCTGCGAGCGGCATGGACGCAGGCTCTATGAGCATGGCATCGGCTTCAAGTATGTGTGCGACCTGATGCTGGAAAAAGACATTCTGATGGGCGGCGAGGAGTCGGGCGGCATCGGCATTCAGCGGCATCTGCCCGAGCGCGATGGCCTGCTGAACGCGCTGCTGCTGGCCAACGTAATGGCCGAGGAGAAGAAGACGCTCGGCGAGCTGGTGGCGGGACTGCAGGCCAAGTATGGCGAGCACCAGTATGGACGCATCGATCTGCATATTCCGGACGCATTGAAGAACGCCACGATTGCCAAGGCCAAGGCCGGCGTGGCGGAGTTTGCCGGAATGGCAGTGCAATCGGTCGAGACGCTGGATGGCATCAAGTTCATCGTGGATGATCCGGCGGCGGAGGGAGTGGAGAACCCGGCGCGGACGTGGCTGCTGCTGCGCGCCTCGGGTACGGAGCCGCTGCTGCGGATATATTCCGAGGCCGGATCAAAGGAGTCGGTGCAGAAACTGCTCGAAGCCGGTCGGCAGTTTGCGCTGCACAGCCTGGACTAAGAGACTGGATGGGGACGCGGCGAAAGTAGAACCGCTCTTTGGCCGATGGGAATCCAAGAGATGGTTGGGAAAATCGGGGCGCATCGAGGCCCTGCTTCCACTTGAGCACATACGGAGAATGAAATGAGCAATGAGATTGCAGCGAAGACTCCTCTGACCCAGCTTTCTGCCTGGAAGGCACTGGCTGCCCACGCCGAGGAATTGCGCGGCCAGCATTTGCGCGAACTGTTTGCGGCCGATCCGGAGCGGGGAACGAAGTTTCGGCTGGAGGCCGAGGGCATCTACCTCGATTACGCGAAGAACCGCATCACGGCGAAGACGCTGGAACTGCTGCTGAAGCTGGCCGAAGAGAGCGGGCTGCGCGAGCGCATCGATGCGATGTTCCGGGGCGAGAAGATCAACATCACCGAAGACCGCGCGGTGCTGCATGTGGCGCTGCGCGCGCCCAAGGGCGCGACGATCAAGGTGGACGGCGAGAACGTGGTGCCGGCCGTGCACGAGGTGCTGGACCGCATGGCGGCCTTTGCCGAGCGCGTGCGCAACGGCGAGTGGAAGGGATTCACGGGCAAGCCGATCAAGAACGTGATCAACGTGGGCATTGGCGGCTCGGACCTGGGGCCGGTGATGGCTTATGAGGCGCTGAAGCACTATAGCCGCCGCGACATGAACTTCCGGTTTGTGTCGAACGTGGACGGCACGGACTTTGCCGAGGCCACGCAGGATCTGGCCGCGGACGAGACGCTGTTCATCATTTCGTCAAAGACCTTTACCACGCTCGAAACCATGACGAACGCGCACACGGCGCGGAAGTGGGCGCTGGAGAGCCTGAAGGACGAGAAGGCGATTGCGAAGCACTTTGTGGCCGTCTCGACGAATGAGAAGGAAGTGACGAAGTTCGGCATCGACACGGCGAACATGTTCGGCTTCTGGGACTGGGTGGGCGGCCGCTACTCGATGGACTCGGCCATTGGCCTTTCGACGATGCTGGCGGTGGGCCCGGAGAACTTCCGGCGTTTGCTGGCGGGCTTCCATGCGATGGATGAGCACTTCAGGACGGCGGCGTTTGACAAGAATCTGCCGGTGATTCTGGGCCTGCTTTCGGTCTGGTACAACGACTTTTTTGATGCGCAGACGGTGGCGATTCTGCCCTATGAGCAATACCTGAAGCGCTTTCCGGCGTATCTGCAACAGCTCACCATGGAGAGCAACGGCAAGCACGTGACGCTGAGCGGCGCGACGGTGGATTACCAGACCGGGCCGGTGTACTGGGGCGAGCCGGGCACGAACGGGCAGCACTCGTTTTACCAGCTCATTCACCAGGGCACAAAGCTGATTCCGTGCGACTTCATTGGGTTTGCGAAGACGCTGAATCCGCTGGGCAATCATCACGATCTGCTGATGGCGAATGTGTTTGCGCAGTCAGAGGCGCTGGCCTTTGGCAAGACCGCCGAAGAGGTGAAGGCCGAGGGCGTGCCGGAGTGGCTGGTGCCGCACAAGGTCTTCGAGGGCAACCGGCCGTCGAATACGCTGCTGCTCAAGGAGCTGACGCCCGAGGCGCTGGGCAAGCTGATTGCGCTCTATGAGCACATTGTGTTCACGCAGGGCGTGGTGTGGCAGGTGAACAGCTTTGACCAGTGGGGCGTGGAGCTGGGCAAGGTGCTGGCGAAGAAGATTGCCGGCGAGCTGGAAGGCGATGCGGAGCTGAAGCATGACAGCTCGACCAACACGCTGATCACGCGCTACAAGGAGCTGCGGGGCTAGCCTGGCGTGGCGCCTGCTTCGCAAAAAGAACTACTATTAACGTCTCAGAAGTGGTTGAAAGCACTGGACTTACGGGAGGTTAGTCTCGTAAGTCCTTTGTTTTCAACGCTGATCTTGGCTCTTACTCTGCCCGAGAGTGAAGAATTCTGCACTTGTTCTGGTGCAATGAAGGAACTGCTGGATTCGGGAGTATGAGAGCAGCTTTCGTCTCTGTTTTTCTTCCTTATTTCAAGATTAGCAATTTGGGAGTGAATTTCCGGCAGGTCTGACGCTGGCGGCGAGCCGCGGGTGGTGACGGAAGTTCTGTGTGCAGGCGCGGGCCGCAGCCGCATTGATAGGGTGGTGTTATGCTCGCTGATAAGGCTGACTGCTTCTCATGAAGTCTTTCTGTGCTGGGGCTCGTCCTGTTTCTATTCTTCTGCCGATGGTCTGTGCTCTCGCTTTTCTGAGCGGCTGCGGCCATCTGCGCTCTCCTATCGCCAAGCAATATGTTTATGTCGCCTCAGAGCACACGTTTCTGCGGGACCGCGTGGCTCCGGTGGCCAATTTTGTCACAGAAGTGACGAATGGGCAGCGGCTGCAGGTGCTGGATCATCAGACACGCTTCTATCGGGTGAAGGCTCCGAACGGCAAGGTGGGCTGGATTGAGCAGTACTACATCATTGACCAGCCGGAGATGGACAAGTTCAACGCGCTGCGACGCCAGTATGCGGAGACCACTGGGGTGGCAAAGGCGCGGCTCGAAGAGGTTTCCTATCTGCATGACGCGCCGGGGCGGGATACTCCGCACTATTATCTGCTGCCGGTGAATGACAGGCTGGACTTGATTCGACGGGCGTCGGTGCTGAAGCCGCAATCGACGCTGACAATTTTGCGGCAGCGTCAGCAGGCAGAACTGGACAAAGGGACGCCGGCGCCGCCTCCTCCGATGGAGGACTATTGGCTGGTGCGCGACAGCCAGGGACGCACGGGCTGGGTGCGAGCCAGCGCGCTGACCGCGGATGTGCCGAACAGCATCGCGGTGCTGTCTGGAGCCGACCGGATGATTGGCGGATATCTGCTGCGGACGGTGAATGACGCCGAGGCCGACACGCCGAATCATGAGGTGGGGGAGTATCTGACGGTGCTGGCTCCGTATCAGCAGGGGCTGCCCTACGACTTTGACCAGGTGCGGGTGTTCACCTGGAACATGAAGCGGCATCGCTATGAGCTGGCGTATCGCGAGCACGACATCGAGGGATTTTTCCCGGTAAAGGTGAGCCAGCAGACGGTGGATCACCGGGTGGCCCCGGTGTTTTCGTTTGAGGTATCGCTGAACCGGAATCTGACGCTGAATGCGAAGACGGGTGAGGTGGACCCGGGGCCGCTGGAGACGGTGACCTACCGGATGGACGGCGTGATGGTGCGAAAAATCAGCGGGCCGGAGCGGATTTCAGTGAATGCGGCGGAGAAATCCACACGAAAGAGCCGCGGCGGGCGTCATCGAAAGAAACGCTGAGTGCGGATCTGCATCTAAGACGGGAGCAGTGGATGTTTCGCCCGATGAAGAAAATGGCGGTTCCTCCATTGCCTGCAATTAGCTGAAACACTTATGTTGTTAGCACACAGATCAGGGTGCGAACGGCGGTTCACTTGTCGCACCTCAGGCAGTACCACTTCCAACCTTTTTTGGAACAGGAGATCGGCATTATGGATAACAAGCCGGCACAGAACATTCAGGACACCTTCCTGAACACGGTCCGCAAAGATAAAACCCCCATCACGATTTATCTGGTTAGCGGCGTCAAACTCACGGGGAAAATTCGCTCCTTCGATAAATATTCGGTGCTGTTGGAGAACAACAGCCAGGAACAATTGATTTTCAAGCACGCCATCTCCACGGTGGTGAGCAGCCGTTCGGTGCTGCATGGCGATCATCGCCCCGGCGTTGCCGGGCATGGTGCGCCGCCAATCAGCCCAACGCCTCCGGCCGGGACGCATTCGACACCGGGCGAGTCCTCGGGAGCCTGATTGGGGGAGCCTAAGCTGCCGATTTGCATGAGAACCGCGCCTATCGCGACGGGAGCAAGATGGCACGGGGCCTGAAGCCGACTGTGGACCCTGCGAGCGCGCCGGAACGCGCGCTGCTGGTCTCAGTGGACCTGGGCACGCGCCGTCTTGCTGTTCCGCCATCGGCGCGCATGGCTCGCAGGGCTGCGTCTGCCGATCTGGATTCGCTTGATTTGGATTCGCTGGGGGACCAGGAGCCCGGGGCGGCGGAAAAAGGCGGCAGCGATGACGCCTTTGAGAGCGGCGTGGCGGAGTTTCGCGAACTGGTGCTGAGCGCCGGGGCCGAGATTGCCGCCGAAGTGCAGCAGCGCCGCGGCCGCGCCGATGCGGCGACGCTGATTGGCAGCGGCAAGGTGGAAGAAGTGCGCGCGGTGGCCGAGTCGAGCCACGCGGATGTGATTGTCTTTGGGCAGAATCTGACGCCCACCCAGCTTCGCAATCTAGAGAACGCCCTGCCGGGCCGCGTGATTGACCGCACGCAGCTCATTCTGGACATTTTTGCCCGCCACGCGCGGACGCGCGAGGGCATGCTGCAGGTGGAGCTGGCGCAACTGGAGTACATGCTGCCCCGGCTGACGGGCCGGGGGCGCGAGATGTCGCGGCTGGGCGGCGGCATTGGCACGCGAGGTCCGGGCGAGACGCAGTTGGAGACAGACCGGCGGCGGATTCAGCGGCGGATTTCGACGCTGAAGGGCGAGCTGGAGAGCGTGCGGCGGATTCGCAGCCAGCAGCGGCAGCGGCGGGAGGCGGTTCCGGTGCCGACGGTGGCGCTGGTGGGTTATACGAACGCGGGCAAGAGCACATTGTTTAACGCGCTGACGGGGGCGGGGGTGCTCGCGTCTTCGCGCATGTTTGCCACGCTGGACCCGAAGCTGCGGGCGATTGTGCTGCCGAGCCGGCGCAAGGTGCTGTTGTCTGACACGGTGGGATTTATTCGCGACCTGCCGCCGACGCTGATCAGCTCGTTCCGGGCGACGCTTGAGGAAGTGCAGAAGGCCGAGGTGCTGCTGCACGTGCAGGACTGCTCGAGCGCGACCCGGGAGGAGCACCGTGCGGAGGTGAAGCATGTGCTGGCCGAGCTGGGCGCCGGTGACAAGCCGCAAATTGAGGTGCTGAACAAAGTGGACCTGCTGAGCCCGGAGGAGCAGGAGGGATTGCGCTCGGGGCACGGGCGTCCGATGGCGATTTCCGCGCGGACGGGCATGGGGCTTGAGGATCTGCTGGAGCGGATCGATGAGGCGCTGCAGGCCGATCCCATGGTCGAGGCTCGTTTGCGGGTGCCGCAGTCGGAGGGGGAAGTGATCGCCGCGATTGAGGCCGGAGGGGTGATTCGAAACCGGGAGTTTGAGGGGAACCTGGTGTTTTTGAAGGTCTCGGCTCCGGCGTCACTGATTGGGCGTTTTCGCCGTTTTGCAACCCTGCCGAAATAAGGATTTCACTACAAAATCAAAACGGACCGGAGAGGGGAGAGTGGTGGGACTTCTCAGCTCTTCGGTCCGCTGGACCCTGAACCGGGTCATAGGCGATACTCTAAGTGTACGCCGGTGGAAGGACCCGTCAAGCAGCAAGGTTGCGGGCAAGCGCGCGGGTCAGAAATCCTGATTGACACAGCCCAGAGGGCTTTGTTAGAAACGGGAGTCCGCGCGGTCCTATCTACTTAGCTTCCAACACTATACGTCGGTAAAAGCATGCAAGAACTTCTACGCGAACTCGGTCAACTTGTGCTCGGCTCTGTGCCGACGATGATCCTGTTCCTGATTTTGTTAGGGGCCTACCACTTCATTTTGTATCGTCCGCTGGTGCGGGTGCGGGCGGAGCGGTACAAACGGACCAAGGGTGCGGTGGAACGCGCGATGGCGGCGATTGCTGCCGCCGATGTGAAGTCGCAGGAGTACGAAGCCAAGCTGCGCGCGGCGCGGGCCGGGATTCAACACGCCCGCGAGGTGCAACTGCAGCAGTGGAACGCCGAGCGCGAAAGCGTGCTGGCCAGCGCACGCCTGCTGGCGCAGGATCGCGCGGAGGCAGCCCGGAAGGAAATCGCCGCGCAGACCGAAGCGGCACGGCGTCAACTGCAGTCGGGCGTGGGACGCCTGGCGGACCAAATCATGGAGGCCGTACTGCCGGCTGTGGAGAGCGCACGGTAATGCGGAGACTTCAGAAGACCATTTTTGCGATGGCGCTGGCTGTTTGCATGGGCAGTTTTGCGACGCCCATGGCGCGTGCGGCGACGGTGACCCCGGCGCAGGCTGCGGGGCAGCAGGCGATTCATAACGGGCCGACGACGGAAAAGATGGATGCTCCGGAGACGGACCATCAACTGGACCAGTACCGGCATTCGCCGGCGGTGCAGAAGCTGGCGAATGCCATGCATCTGTCGGTTGAGACGACGGCGCAGATTTTTGAGGACTTCAACTCGGGACTGCTGCTGGTGGTGATTGCGTACTTCCTTTTCAAGCTGCTGCCGGGAGCGTTCAAGAATCGCTCGCAGCGGCTGGCCAAGGATCTGGTGGAAGCGCATAGCGCGACCGAGGATGCGAATCGCCGCCTGGAGGCGATTGAGGCGCGGCTGTCGCATCTGGATGCCGATATTGCCAGCTACCGGGAGCGCTCAGAGCAGGAAGCCGCCGAGGAAGAGAAGCGCATGCGCGAGTCGCTCGAAGCCGAGCGCAAGCGGATCGTGTCCTCTGCCGAGCGCGAGATTGAGCAGGCCGGCGCCGCGGCGCAGCGCGAGCTGACCCGCTACACGGCGCAACTGGCTCTGGCGCAGGCGCGCCGCGAGCTGAAGGTAAGCGCGGAGATGGACCAGAGCCTGGTGGCTGATTTTGGCAAGTCGCTCGCTGAGGAGCGCAACGGGGGGAGGCACTGATGGCCGCCTTTGCCGCGCGGTATGCCCGCGCCTTTGCCGATGTGGTTGCCGAGGCTCATCTGCCGCTGGAGCAGGTGCAGCAGCAACTGGACGACTTTATGGCCACCTGGAATGGAGCCGCGGATTTGCGCGAGGTCTTTCTGGATCCGTCGTTTCCGGCGGAGGAAAAGGTCGCAATTCTGGATCGCATGAACCAGAAGCTGGGCCTGGCCCCGGTGGTGCGGAACTTTCTCGCCGTGGTGCTGCAGCATGAGCGCATGCACGCGATGGAGGAGATTCTGAAGGAATTTCGCGAAGAGATGAATCGCCGCCTGGGGATTACGGCGGTCTCGATCACCAGCGCGCGCGCGCTGAACGAGGCCGAGCGGAAGTCGCTGCTGGAACAGGTGGGCACGCTGGCCGAGGGCCGGGTGGACGCGAGCTTTCACGAAGACGCGTCGCTGCTGGGCGGCGTGGTCGTGCAGATTGGCAGCAAGGTATATGACGGTTCGGTGCGCGGACGCTTCGCGCGCCTGGAAGAACAACTGGCTGTCCGCTAGAACACCGGCGCAAAGATTGATATTTACCCGTTTGGGAACAGGGAAGCATGGCTCAGATCAAAGCAGATGAAATCACAGCGCTCCTGAAGGAGCAGATTGCGAACTACGACGCTAAGGTTCGCGTGGATGAGGTTGGCACGGTTATCTCGCTGGGCGACGGTATCGCGCGCCTGCACGGGCTGGACAAGTGCATGGCCGGCGAGATGCTGGAGTTTCCGCACGGCGTGTACGGCATGGCGATGAACCTGGAAGAAGACCAGGTGGGCGCGGTGCTGCTGGGCGACTACACCGAGATTCGCGAAGGCGACCAGGTGAAGCGCACGGGGCAGATTTTGAGCGTGCCGGTGGGCGACGCGATGATTGGCCGCGTGGTGAATTCGCTGGGCGAGCCGATTGACGACAAGGGGCCGATTGCGGCGAGCGACCGCTTCCCGGTGGAGCGTCTGGCTCCGGGCGTGATTGACCGCCAGCCGGTGCGCGAGCCCATGATGACGGGCCTCAAGGCGATCGACTCGATGATCCCGATTGGCCGCGGACAGCGCGAGCTGATCATTGGCGACCGCCAGACGGGCAAGACGGCCGTGGCGCTCGACACGATCATCAACAGCAAGGGCCGCGACCTGATCTGCGTGTATTGCGCGATCGGGCAGAAGCGCTCGTCGGTGGCGGGCGTGGTGCAGACGCTGGCCAAGCACGGCGCTCTGGACTACACCGTTGTGGTGGTGGCGTCGGCCTCAGAGCCGGCACCGATGCTTTATCTTGCGCCTTATGCCGCGACGGCGATGGCGGAGTACTTCCGCGACAACGGCAAGCATGCGCTGATCATCTATGACGATCTCTCGAAGCATGCCGTGGCGTATCGCGAGTTGTCGCTGCTGCTGCGGCGTCCTCCGGGCCGTGAGGCGTATCCGGGCGACGTGTTTTATCTGCACTCGCGCCTGCTGGAGCGCTCCTCGAAGCTGAGCAAGGAGAAGGGCGGCGGTTCGCTGACGGCGCTGCCGATCATCGAGACGCAGGCGGGCGACGTTTCGGCCTACATTCCGACGAATGTGATTTCGATTACGGACGGGCAGATCTTCCTGGAAACCGACCTGTTCAACTCGGGCGTGCGTCCGGCGGTGAACGTAGGACTTTCAGTGTCGCGCGTGGGCTTCTCGGCGGCGATCAAGGCCATTAAGCAGGTGGGCTCGACGCTGAAGCTGGACCTGGCGCAGTACCGCGACCTGGCGGCCTTTGCGCAGTTTGGCAGCGATCTGGACAAGGCGACGCAGAACCAGCTCAATCGCGGCCAGCGCCTGACGGAGCTGTTGAAGCAGCCGCAGTTCCAGCCGCTCTCGGCCGAGCAGCAGGTGATGATTCTGTTTGCCGGCACGCAGGGCTTTCTGGACGACATCAAGGTCCCGTACATTCGCGCGTTTGAAGACGGGCTGTACAAGTACCTCGATGCCTCGCAACGCCAGTTGCTGAACGACATTGCGACCAAGAAGGCTCTGGACGATGAGCTTCGTGGCCGCGTCAAGGATGCTCTGAATGAGTACAAGCAGAACTTTCTTGACGAGCACGAAGATGCCCGCGTGAAGAGCGAGACGGCACAGGCTGCCGGCAAGGACAAGGACGAGAAGGCTGCCGCGACGGCAGGCGCAGGAAAGTAAGAACGCATGGCAAGCATTCTTGATTTGCGGCGAC
Source organism: Acidobacterium capsulatum ATCC 51196 (assembly GCF_000022565.1). NCBI lineage: Bacteria > Pseudomonadati > Acidobacteriota > Terriglobia > Terriglobales > Acidobacteriaceae > Acidobacterium > Acidobacterium capsulatum. Next base: position 1,185,758 of record NC_012483.1, on the reverse strand, counting down.
GCATCCGCAGCGTGCGGAATACGCGCCAGATCACCAAGGCGATGAAGATGGTCTCCGCGGCCAAGCTGCGCCGCGCGCAGGAGCACGCGATGAACGCGCGTCCCTACGCGGCGCTGCTGGCCAGCGTGCTGAACTCGCTGCGGCGGCGGCTGGAGACCTATGACGCGACCTCGGCGTATCGCCAGCATCCGCTGCTGGTGACCCGGCCCGAGAAGCGCGTGCTGCTGATCGTGGTGGCGGGTGACAAGGGCTTTGCCGGCGCGTTCAACACGAACATTGTGCGCGCGGCCAGCAACTTTATTCACGAGAATGATCACCACCAGATCGACATTGAGCCGATTGGCCGCAAGGCGCGGGACCATTTCCGCCGCGCTTATGGGGTTGCCGATTTTGTGGAACAGCATGACGAGGCCACCGGGACGACGCGGCGCGTGCGCCGCAACCGTGGCGGCAATATCGAAGTGACCGGCGATCATCCGGGCGTGCTGCAGAGCCTGAGCTTTGACGAAGCGCACAAGCTCAGCCAAGAGGTGGTGGCACGGTATGCCGAGGCGGAGATTGACGCGGTGTACCTGGTCTACAACGAGTTCAAGTCCGTGATTCAGCAGCGCGTGGTGGTGGAGAAAGTTTTGCCTCTGCTTGAATTTGGCCAGCGCCAACTGGCGGCGGTGGAAGAGATGTCGCGCGAAGAGCGCGAGCGCGCGGCTGTGGCCGGAGCCTCGGCAGGCATAAGTCCCTACGCCGAAGAAGACGAGGGCGCGGGTGAGAAGTTTGGCACCGAAGATGTGGACTACACGTATGAGGAAGATCCGATGGAGATCTTCAGCGGGCTGCTGCCGCAGTACGTGGCGTCGCAGATTTATCACGCCATGCTGGAGTCAGTGGCGGCCGAGCACGCCGCGCGCATGACCGCGATGGATGCGGCGACCAGCAATGCATCGGACATGATCGATGACCTGACGCTCACGATGAATCGCGTGCGCCAGGCGGCGATCACCAAGGAAATTATCGAGATTGTGAGCGGCGCGTCCGCGATCGGATAGGGATTCGAGAGAGAGAAAGCTTTATGGCAGAGAATATTGGCACAGTGATTCAGGTTTCAGGCCCGGCCGTCGATGTCCAGTTTCCGGAAGCGACGATGCCCGGGATTTATCAGGCGCTGCGCGTGGTGAGCGACGGTTTTGACGTTCCCACGCCGATCAACGTCATTCTGGAAGTGCAGCAGCATCTGGGCGAGGGCCGCGTGCGTTGCGTGGCCATGGAAGCCACGGACGGCATGGTGCGCGGCATGAAGGCCATTGACCTCGGCGGCCCCATCTCCGTGCCGGTGGGCCGTGAGACGCTTGGCCGCGTGCTGAATGTGATTGGCGAGCCGGTGGACAACATGGGTCCGGTGCAGGCCAAGGTGCATATGCCGATTCACCGGCAGGCTCCTGCCTTTGACGAGCAGGCGACGGGCGAAGAGATGTTTGAGACCGGCGTGAAGGTCATCGACCTGATTCAGCCGTTTTTGAAGGGCGGCAAGATCGGCCTCTTCGGCGGCGCGGGCGTCGGCAAGACGGTGGTGATTCAGGAGCTGATCAACAACGTTGCGTCGAAGCATGGCGGCTTCTCGGTATTTGCCGGCGTGGGCGAGCGCACGCGCGAGGGCAATGACCTGTGGCTGGAGTTTCAGGAAGCAGGCGTGATCGACATTCACGATTTCAGCAAGTCAAAGGCCGCGCTGATCTACGGCCAGATGACCGAGCCGCCCGGTGCGCGTCTGCGCGTCGCACTGACGGGGCTGACGGTGGCCGAGTACTTCCGCGATCAGGAAGGCGCGGACACGCTGCTGTTCATCGATAACATTTTCCGCTTCACGCAGGCCGGCTCTGAGGTTTCGACGCTGCTGGGCCGCATGCCTTCGGCTGTGGGCTATCAGCCGAATCTGGCGACGGAGATGGGCGAGCTGCAGGAGCGCATCACCTCGACCAAGAAGGGTTCCGTTACCTCGGTGCAGGCCGTGTATGTGCCGGCCGACGATATGACCGATCCCGCGCCGGCAACGACGTTTGCTCACCTCGATGCGACGACGGTGCTTTCGCGTCCGCTGTCGGAGCTGGGCATTTATCCGGCGGTGGATCCGCTGGCTTCGACCTCGCGCATTCTGACTCCGGCCGTGGTTGGGCAGGAGCACTATGACGTGGCGCAGGGCGTGAAGCGCATTCTGCAGCGCTACAAGGACCTGCAGGACATCATCGCGATTCTGGGTATCGACGAGCTTTCAGAAGAGGATCGCCTGACGGTTTCGCGCGCGCGCAAGGTGCAGAAGTTCCTCTCGCAACCGTTCCATGTGGCCGAGCAGTTTACGGGCATTCCGGGCCGCTACTGCAAGATTGCGGACACGGTGCGCAGCTTCAAGGAAGTGATTGAAGGCAAGCATGACAGCGTTCCTGAGCAGGCCTTTTACATGAAGGGCACGATTGAGGAAGTGCTGGAAGAAGCCGAGAAGATGCAGGCGGCGAAGTAGCCATGGCAGAGAAGAAGCAAATCCAGGTCCGGCTGGTGACGCCCGACCGCATTCTGCTGGATGTGATGGCGGACGCGGTGGAGGTGCCGTCCAAGGCCGGGTATTTCGAGGCGATTCACGGCCATGCGCCGGTGCTGGCCCAGCTTTGGCCGGGCGAGGTGAAGGTGCATGGTGCGACTGGCGAAGGCGCGGGACAGCGCTTTCTGGTGGCGCGCGGCTTTGCCGAAGTGCTGCCGGAGCGGGTGACCATTCTGGCCGAGGTGGCGACCACCCCGGACAAGGTGAATCACACGGCGGCCGAGGGGCTGAAGCAGCACGGCGAAGAGCTGTGGCAGCAGGCCGGCGACGACGCCAGCAAGTATGATGCGGCGCTCGAAAGCATTGCCGAAGCGGAGATGCTGCTGGGAAGCCACGCGCAACACGAATAAGCCGGAAGATAGCGGAGCAGGACGGGCGGCGAAGAAGCGATTCTTCGCCGCTTTGCTTTTGGGGAGTATGTCGCTTTGTGTTGCATGCGATGGATAACTTCGTCATATAGTCTTCACGTTTTTGGGGAAGAACGTGTATGTTGATCGAGTCGAAGTTATCCCAAGGCAAGGGCGCTGCAAATTGTATGGGCTGGCGGCCGGATGGAAGCAGAGAGTGAATCTACGGGCCGCCGCATGCACAGACACAGGGGCTCTGCGGGCAAACAACGAAGACGCATTTCGCTACAGCATGGAGTCGCGCGTGTTTGCCGTTTGTGACGGCATGGGCGGCGCGGCGGCGGGCGAAGTGGCGAGCCGCATGGCCGTGGATCTGATTGTGGAGTGCGTGGCCGCGAGCGCGAAAGCTCCTCGTGCGGCTATGGAAAAGGCGATTGCCGAGGCGAATCGAAAGATTTTTGCCCGGGCGCATCGCGAGACGGCGCTGCTCGGCATGGGGACCACGCTGGTGCTGGTGCGGGTGGAAGACGGCGTGGCGCACCTGGCGCACATTGGCGACAGCCGCTGTTACCGCTGGCGCGACGGCGCCCTGGAGCGGCTGACGCAGGATCATTCGCTGGTGGATGAGCAGGTGCGGCTGGGGCAAATCTCCGCCGAGGATGCGGTGCGTTCCCCGTACAGGAATGTGATCACAAGGGCGCTGGGCACGGACACGACAGTGGCGGCGGATTTTCAGGAGCTTGCGCTGGAGACGGGCGATGTGCTGCTGCTGTGTACGGATGGGCTGACGCGGGAGCTGAGCGATGCAAGGATGGCGGCGGAGCTGGCAGCGCATTTGAAGGCTGGCGAGGGATTGCCCGAAGCCTGTGAAGCGTTGATTGAGGCTGCGAATGCCGCAGGTGGTCGCGACAACATTACCTGCCTGCTGATTGCGTGCGCAGAGTAAAGGCCGCGAAGGGTCCCGGCCTGTAAGGCTCATCAAAAAACTCAGAAAAGCAGCGTTTTGTGGAGCGATTCCCGCGGCGGGTGCAGGACAACTGCAGCGTTGCGGTGCTAAGCTGTCAGGTTTTCGCTGGAATCAGCGCAGGAGAACCGATGAGCACCCCGACTCTGCAGGAAGTATTGCCCGCAACCTATCCCTTCACCCTGACCGACGATCAGGAGCAACTGCGCAAAGAGATTCGCGACTTTGCCGCGCGCGAGATCGCTCCGCATGTTTCGGAATGGGATGAGCACAGCACCTATCCGCTGGAAGTGGTGAAGCAGATGGGCCGCATGGGCCTGATGGGCATCATTTTTCCGGCCGAGTATGGCGGCTCGGGAATGGGCTATGTGGATTACGTGCTGGCCATTGAGGAACTGTCTGCCGTGGATGGCTCGGTGGGCATCATTGTGGCCGCGCACAACTCGCTTTGCTCGAATCATATTTTTCTTGCGGGCAATGAGGAGCAGCGGCGGAAGTATATTCCGAAGCTGGCCACGGGCGAGTGGATTGGCGCGTGGGGACTGACGGAGCCGGGCTCCGGCTCGGATGCGGCGGGCGCGCGCACGACGGCGGTGAAGAAGGGCGACAAGTGGGTACTGAATGGCTCGAAGACCTTCATCACCAACGGCTCGTATGCCGATGTCACGGTCGTGATTGCGGTGACGGACAAGACGCAGGGCACGCATGGGCTCTCGGCCTTTGTGGTGGAGAAGGGCACACCCGGGTTTCGCCCGGGCAAGAAGGAAAACAAGCTGGGGCTGCGTGCGAGCGATACGGCGGAGCTGATTTTTGAGGACTGCGAGATTCCGGAAGAGAATCTGCTGGGCAAGCTGGGCGAGGGTTTTGTGGACTCGATGCGCATTCTGGATGGCGGCCGCATTTCGATTGCGGCGCTGTCGCTGGGCATTGCGCGCGGGGCGCTCGATTGCTCGCTGAAGTATGTGAAGGAGCGGCGGCAGTTCGGCAAGGCGATTGCGGAGTTTCAGGGCATTCAGTGGAAGCTGGCCGACATGGCGACGGAACTGGATGCGGCGCGTCTGCTGACGCAGCGCGCGGCGGTGCTCAAAGATGCGGGCAACAAGGTGACGCGCGAGTCGAGCATGGCGAAGCTGTATGCGAGCGAAGTTGCGGTGCGCATCTGCGATGAGGCGGTGCAGTTGCACGGCGGGTATGGGTTTATCAAGGATTATCCGGCGGAGAAGTATTACCGCGACGTGAAGCTGTGCACAATTGGCGAAGGCACGAGCGAGATTCAGCGGATGGTGATTGCGCGCGAGATTCTGAAGGTGAGTCCGTCGCGGGGATAGGGTTGGGCGCCCAAGTAGAGGCCTCTTTGGGAGGCTAATAAGCGAAGCGTGGCAGGTCGCAACTTTACCGACCTGCCACCATTGCAATGTCTAGGAGGCTTTGTTTGGCGAGACCGCTGCCTTCATTGCTTCCAGTTGATCACGCATGACCTTATTCTCGATAAGTCGCTGCACATTGTCCCAATGCGGGCGAGACTTTCCGAGTGCATTCAGTACGTATCCGGCTTGAGCGCAAGCATCCTTTGTCGTATCCATAACCTCAACCGCTATGGCATCCCAAAGCAGTTTCACATTCTTGAAATCCGTGACCCATTCAAATCCCGTCTCAGTCCTTCGGATCATTTGTCTGAAGGCTGCCAAGATAGGGTAGACAGCGGCCATGTTCAAGCGGTGTTCAACTTTTTCCCCCGTGAATGGCATAACAAATGGAGGGAGTGGTGTCTTCCGCTTTTCTCCCTTTGAGTCTGTGTGGATTGAATCGACAAATTTCAAAGCGCCGAACCGCCCACCCGTTTCGTTATAGACCCTCTTGGGCTGTGTCCGAATGTAGTCCTGAAGTTCGAGTATTTCCTTCAGTTTCGGTGCAAGCGCGTGATACCCAGCAATGTCTTTGCGGAAATCGTCAATGAGACCTGTTTTATAGGCATAGGCGTTGTGCGGTGTGCGACGGTGGTCACCGATTGGATATACGTCGCTTCTAAAGCAGGTCATTGTCGCTACGATATCTTCGATTTTGACCGAGCCTTCATCGCCTTCTCGCCATTGAATGCTTTTCTCGATCCTAGTTCCCTTTAATGAAGCCTTTAGCGGCTCAAAAGCTCCCTTGAGTTCTAATAGCGACTGAGCTTTTACTTGTACCGACGTGTTATTTGCACCAGCCACTTCTGGGATCACATTGCTGTCCAATCCAACAACCACAGAAACCTTAATGAAGTTCGGTGGCATCTGGTCTATTCCGGGCGACTGCTGTAGCTCACGCAGGATAGCCAGGCCGTGTCCTCCGTTCATTACCCCTTGGCCCGGTTTGAAATGAAGTACAGCGGTTTTGTTGTCTAGTTCTTCAACTGACTCAGCGATGACATTGATGCCAAGATGCTTGTAGCCAAACAGTCCCGGAGTCGCATCTTCGTCGGGGTCAAGTGCCCCGTCAAGTGCGGCGTTCCGCACCGACTTGTAGACCCGGCGTTTTTTTGCCGCATCTGAAGGGCGTGCGTTTGCGTCTGTGGGGAGGTCTGGGATGTAACGAGTATCGACGCGAAATTCGTATGTCAGGATGGATTTGGGATTGAATGGATCCTGAAGCTTGCGTGCTGTAAGGAAAGGCAAAACAACGGAAGTAGGTTCAGTCATTCTCGTACTCTCTCTCGCCAGCGATGTGGCGGATGTATTCAGTCTCTCGACGACGGTGCGTCCGAAACTGCGAAAATAATACATCATCTGGTTTAGATGTCAATGGAAATATGTTGCGTGAGTACTGGGCTACAGAATTCGCTCTGAGCCCGGAGTTAAGCCAGATAGTAAGTTGTTGAGACCTTGCATTCAGAACTCCAAATCCCGAGAGCGCTGCCCCAATCTGTGAGCGATCAAGGGCATTTCTGTGGTAAAGAAGGGAGTGGCCCTGATCGCAACCGATGCTGTGGATGAGCTGCTGGCGCGCCTGCGCGGCGGCAATGTGCGTGCGCTGGCGCGTGCCATTTCTCTGGTGGAAGATGATTCCGCCGATGCGCATGCGGTGCTGTCGGCGTGCTTTCCTTACAGCGGCGGTTCGTTGCGCATTGGCGTGACCGGCTCGCCGGGCGCGGGCAAGAGTACGCTGGTGGACCGTCTGGCGCGGGGGTATCGCGAGCGCGAGGAGACGGTTGGGGTGCTGGCTGTCGATCCCACCAGCCCTTTTACGGGCGGTGCGATTCTGGGCGACCGCATTCGCATGGCGGAGCGGCTGAGCGACCCCGGCATTTATGTGCGCAGCATGGCGACGCGCGGCTCGCTCGGCGGGCTGTCACAGGCGACAGCCGATGCGGTGACCGTGCTCGAAGCGAGCGGCAAGCAGAAGGTGCTGGTTGAGACGGTGGGCGTGGGGCAGGACGAGGTGGACATTGTGCGCCTGGCCGATGTGACGCTGGTGGTGCTGGTGCCAGGCATGGGCGACGACGTGCAGAGCATCAAGGCCGGCATCATGGAGATTGCCGATATCTTCGTCATCAACAAGGCCGACCGCGAGGGCGCGGATCGCGTGGAGAAGGAGATTCGCGCGATGCAGTCGCTGGTGAGCCAGCACGCGGGGGACGATGTGTGGGTTCCGCCGATGGTGCGCACGGTGGCCTCGACCGGGCAGGGTGTGGCGGAGCTGATGGCGGCCATCGATGGGATGCATGCGTGGCTGAAGCAGGAAGACCGGCTGGCGAAGCGGCGGCGGCGCTATTGGCGGGAGCGCATTGTGGAGATGATGCGGACGGAGCTGCTGCGCGAGGTGCGGCAGCATGGATTTTCAGAGCAGGAGCTGGAGACCTATGCCCGGCAGGTGGAGCGGGGGAAGCAGGACCCGTATGCGCTAGTGCATCGACTGGTTGCCGAGCGATTTTCCGCGGTGGATGAGGGGCGCAAGCAATGAGACAGATTGAAGGAATTGGCGAGCTGCCGGAGATTCGCATTGACCATCTGGGCGTTGCGGTGAAGAGCCTTGCCCAGGCGCGGTTGTTTTATGAGGCGCTGGGACTTCAAGTAACGCATGAAGAAACGGTGGAGCACGAGCGCGTGAAGACGGCGATGCTGCCGCTGGGCGAGAGCCGCATTGAGTTGCTGGAGCCGACGGCGGAGGATTCCGCCGTGGGGCGATTTTTGGCGAAGCGTGGCGAGGGGCTGCATCATGTGGCGCTGCGGGTGGAAAACATTGCGGCGACGATGCAGCGGCTCAAGGAGCGCGGCGTGCGGTTGATCTCAGAGCAGGTGCAGGTGGGCGCGGGCGGGCATTTGTATTTCTTTGTGCATCCGGCCAGCGCGGGCGGAGTGCTGCTGGAGATTGTGCAGCCTGTGGCGGTGGATGAGGGCGAGACGGCATGAGGGTGCTGGCGGTGGATACGTGTGGAGCGGAAGGCAGCGTGGCGCTGGCCGAGGTGGACGCGCGCGCATTGCGGCTGATTGAGCAGAGGCTGCTTGCGGGCAGGTCGTGCGCGGAGATGCTGATGCCGGCGATTCGTGCGCTGCTGGAGACGCATGCGCTCGCGGTGAAGGATTTGGATGCCATCGTCGTGGTGCGCGGGCCGGGCAGCTTTACCGGCGTGCGCGTGGGGCTGAGCACAGCCAAGGGACTGGCACAGGCGGCGCGGCTGCCGGTGGTGGGGCTCTCGCGCCTGCAGGTGCTGGCGCATGCGGCGGGCAGCCGGGCTGCGGCGCTCGATGCCGGGCGCGGTGAGGTGTATTTCGGCAAAGCCGGGCAGGAGAGCGGCGAGGCTGTACTGCATCCCGATGAGGTGCGGGCCCAGGTGGCGGAGGCGGATGTGGCGTGCTGTGAAGACAGCGTGGCGCGCAGCCTGCCGGGGGCGCGGCGGGTGGCGGCTCCTACGGCGGAAGACGCCCTGCGGCTGGCGCTGGAACGTCTGCGGCGGGGTGAGTTTGACGATCTGGCCGCGATGGACGCGCACTACCTGCGGCGTTCGCAAGCCGAGGTGGTGGCGGATGGGGCCGCGCGTTGATGGAGCTGCGTTCCATGCAGGCGGCCGATCTGCCGTGGGTGATGGAACTCGACCGCAAGACGCCGGGTTCGCCGCATTGGTCCGCGCAAACGTATGAGTCGCTGCTGCGCCCGGATGAGTGGCCGGCGGCGCTGCGCTATTTTGCGTGTGTGGCTGGGCAGGAGGGCGGCGGGGCCGGGGTGGTGATTGCACGGCTGCTCGTGGACGGAGTGGAGAATGCCTGCGAGCTGGAGTGGATCGCCGTAGAGGATGCGTTTCGCCGCCGGGGCGTGGCGCGGCGGTTGCTGCAGGCGCTGGAGGAATGGGCCAGCGGGCTGGGCGGACGGCGCATTCTGCTGGAAGTGCGGGCGGGAAATGAGGCAGCGCAGGCGCTTTACCGGCGGGCCGGGTTTTGCCAGGCGGGATTGCGGCGGCGCTATTATCTTGATCCTGAAGAGGACGCGGTGCTGATGGCGAAAGAGTTGCGGGCGGTGGAAAATCGACCGCAAAAAGCCATTGAAGAAGAGCTAACCGGGTGCTAGCGTAGGACGTCCTAGAAAAGTAGTACCGGAGGTGCTGTGTATGGATATAGATCAGAAGGCGGCCAGCGAAGTGATTCGCAGCCTGGAAGATCAACATCGCCATTACGAGCAACAGCTCGCAGCTCTGCTCGCGAAACCCTACCTCTCAGAAGACGAACAGCTTGAGGAAGTCCGCCTCAAGAAGATCAAACTCCGAATTAAAGACGAAATTGCGGCCCGTCAGTCCCTGGGCGCACAGCTTCATTACGCCTGACGGCGAACCACTTCTAAAACTCCTGAGAGACTTGCGGTGTGGCAAGGTATGGGGCATTCCTGTGCCTTGCCAGCCGGGAGTACCGTGCCGGTTGGGCGAAATGCCGCAGCGTGCCGGAAGCGAAGACTTATAATCGAGTCTGTTCTGAGCCATGGTACGAGACGGATATTTTTACGGATTGGCGCTGCTGGTTGTGGCAGTGATTGTGCATCTGCTGACAGGCGGATGGAGCTGGGCTGTGCTTCCGCTGCTATTGGCGGCGTTTTTCCTGTGGTTCTTCCGCGATCCCAAGCGGGCGATTCCGGGGGGCGAGGGCTTGGTGGTGTCGCCTGCGGACGGCAAGGTGACCGAGGTGGCGCGTATTCGCACGCCGCAGGGCGAGTTGCAGCGCATCAGCATCTTTTTGAGCGTCTTTGATGTGCATGTGAACCGCTCGCCGGTGGCTGGCACCATTGCGAGCGTTGCCTATCAGAAAGGTCTGTATTTGAACGCGATGGACCCGGCCTCCGCAAAGAAAAACGAGCAGAATACGGTCGTGGTGCGTGCCGATGCGGGCTATGAAATCACCTTCAAGCAGATTGCCGGATTGCTGGCGCGGCGCATCGTATTCACCAAGCGCGTGGGTGACCGGGTGGAGCGCGGACAGCGCGTGGGCCTGATCAAGTTTGGATCGCGCACCGACATTCTGATGCCGCCGGGGTTTGAGATTCTGGTGCGGCAGGGGCAGCGCGTGAGCGGGGGATCGACCATTCTGGCGCGTGCGGCCGAAGGAGCAGGCGTGCTGGCAGCGGCACCCACGGCGCCCGGAACGCTGGCATCGACGGAGAGACCGATTTGAATGGACTGGCACCCTTGCCTGGCCTGAAATCCGGAGAGAACGGCAAGCGCGACCGCAAGCGGCGGCGCGGCATGTATATTCTGCCGTCGATATTTACGGCGGCGAATATCGGCGCGGGATACTTTGCCATTACCCAGAGCCTGCAGGGCTCGGCGCTGGAGCCGAAGTATTTTGATCACGCGGCGCTGGCGATTGCGTTTGCGATTCCGTTTGACGCGCTGGACGGGCGCATTGCGCGCATGACGAACACGACCAGCGACTTTGGGCGCGAGCTGGATTCGCTGGCCGATGTGATTACGTTTGGCGTTGCGCCGAGCGTGCTGGCCTTTACGTGGGGCTTTCAGATGCTGCCCTCGGCCATGGACGCGGGCCTGCATCAGAAGCTGGTGCAGTTTGGCGCGTTTCTGTGCTTCCTGTTTCTGCTGTGCGGGGCGAGCCGGTTGGCGCGCTTTAATATCAGCCATAATCCGGTGCCCAAAAATCCGGGCCGGCCTGGGCGCAAGTATTTTGTCGGCATGCCGATTCCGGCAGCGGCCGGGGTAATTGCCGCCGTGGTGCATTTCTTTGGCGGTATTCCGGTCTCAATGAGTGCGGTGGCCATTACCTGGATGGTGCTGGTGGGCTTTCTGGGCTTTTTGATGGTGAGCACCTGGAGATTCTGGAGCGGCAAAGAGATCAACTTCAATAGCCGCCAGCCCTTCCAGTGGATAGTACTGTTTGGGCTGGTGATGTATGCGCTGGTCTTCTTCTCAAGGTACGTGCTGGCGGCCATGGCGCTGGCCTATATGTTTTCAGGCGTGATTGCCCGGCTTGCGTATTCCTGGCAGCGGCATCGCAGAGGAGCACACGCCCAAGTTTTGAGTGATAACTCACCCCAGCGACCAGGACCTGTCGCCGGGGACCCCGATACTACGACCCATTGATGCCAGACCTATACAAAATCGCTATTGTCGGCGCTTCGTCTCTTCGCGGTAAGGAGCTGAATGAAGCGCTTGCGGAATCTCCCTTTGCCAACGCCGACTTTGTCCTGATGGACGAGGAGGAGCAGATCGGCCAGCTGGAGGCGGTGGGCGATGAAGTCGCCCTGATCCAGCGGATTGAGCCGGAGTCTTTCCGGCGCGCTGACTTTGTTTTCTTTGCCGGTTCAGAAGAGGCCACGCGCAAGCATTGGCACAGCGCCCAGAAGGCGGGAGCCAGCATTGTGGACCTGACCGGCGCCATGGAGAACGAGCCGGGCGTGTTGCTGCGCGCGCCGTGGCTGCAGGAGGCAGGCGAAGCTCCGGCGGAGATGCCCGGGTTGACGACTCCGGCCCTGGTGTCGGCAAATCCCGCGGCGGTGGCGCTGGCGCTGCTGATGCAGAGGGTGGAGCAACTGGGCAAGGTGCGTTGCGCCGCGGCGACGGTGCTGGAGCCGGCCTCAGAGTATGGCCGTGCCGGCATGGATGAGCTGCACCAGCAGACGGTGACCCTGCTGAACTTTCAGTCGCTGCCGCGCATGGTTTATGACACGCAGGTGGCCTTCAATGCGACGCCGGTCTTTGGCGAAGCGGCACGCACGCCGTTGCAGGCGAGCGAGAGCCGCATGCGGCGGCATTACTCTTTGTTGCGGGCAGGGAAGCATCCGGTGATGCTGCAGTTGGTGCATGCGCCGGTCTTTCATGGCTACACGCTGTCGCTGGCGATTGAGATGGAGCAGGCGGTTGAACTGGAGCACATGGAAGCCGCGCTGCAGGGCGAGCATATCGACCTGATTCTGGGCGATGCGGATGCGCCGACCAATCTCAGCTCAGCCGGGCAGAGCGATGTGCTGGTGAGGCTGCGCACCGCCGAGGATAAGCCGCAGGCTACGCGCCAGTTCTGGCTGTGGGTGGCGCTCGATAATCTGAAGCTGGCAAGCCTGAATGCTGTGGCCTGTGCCATGGAGTTGCAGCGCCTGCGGCCCAAGGGCAAGGTGCAGTAGGGACTGCCCGGGGCTCAGGCCCCGGGGTTCAGGCCCCGGGGTTCATGCTTGGGGCAGTTTGTATGTGGCGTAATCGAGGCCAGTCAGTGCGCAGATGGCCTCGACGACCAGCTCATGGTCGGCGCGCTGCGGCAGGCCGGAGACGGTCACGCAGCCGATGATTCCAGCACTTTTCACGCGAATGGGAAAGCATCCGCCGTGGGTCGCGAAGTCCACGGTGGGTAGCCCCTGCTTTTCTTCGAGGCTGCTCTGCTTTTCGGCCAGTTCGAGGCCGATGGCGTAGGAGCTGCGATGAAAGCGGGCGACGACGTTGGTCTTGCGGCGAACCCATTCGGCCTGGTCGGGCACCGCTCCGGGCAGCGCTGCGGTGAAGAGCACCTGGCCAAAGCGGCGGACGTCAATCACCAGCGGGTAGCCGCGCTCGACGGCCATCTGGCGCAGGCGTGAGCCAAGCTGCCATGCGGTGTTTTCATCAAAGTGCTCGAAGACGAGGGCCGATTCCTGGCGGGCGACGAGGGCGATATCTTCAGCGAGGCTCATGAGGAGAACGATTGCCTTTGGTGAGATGATGGTGTGCATGAGCAGAGTAGCGCGCCCGGGTGTCTTCGTCGAGGCTGCGGCTTTGAACCGCAGAAGATTCTTACAACTCAGCGCGAGCGCCGCGCTTGCCGGTGTGGCCAGCAAGACATTTGCGATGGGTTCTCCTGATCCGCTGACGCCGGCCGCCTATCAACTGATGGGGAGCCAGGTGGGTTATCTGGCGCAGGCGGCGAAGATTGCCACGGTGCAGTGGGCTGCTCATGAGCGTGGAGACGCGCGATCGTTTCGCGTGCTGCAGATGAAGCCGGACGGCACGCCGGGCAAGCGCGTGCATCAAGGGCCGCTGAGCGCGGCGCTGCAGGACGAGTTGAGCGGGGACCGCGTGCAGCTTGCGGATTTTTCAGCGGTGAAGGAAGCAGGGCGGTACCGGCTCGAAGTGGAGCATGGCGACCCATCGGCGTCGTCACTGGAGTTTGCAGTGGGCGATGATGTGCTGCGCGATCCGCTGCGGCTGGCGATGCGCGCCTATTATGGGCAGCGGTGCGGCTGCGAGGTGAATCTGGGCGGCGGGTATGAGCATCCTCCCTGCCATTTGAAAGATGCTTTTGACGCGACCTCGGGCAAGACCGGGCTGTTTCAGAATTACGGCGGATGGCACGATGCGGGCGACTATGGCCGCTACATCGTGAATTCGGGAATCTCGACGGGCACGCTGTTGTGGGCGTGGGAGATGTATCGCGATCAACTGCAACCAATGCAGTTGCAAATTCCGGAATCGGGCGGATCGACGCCGGATTTTCTGGCGGAAGTGCGCTGGAACCTGACCTGGATGCAGGCGCTGCAGGACAAGGACGGCGGCGTGTGGGACAAACAGACCAGCCTGCACTTCTGCGGTTTCATCATGCCGCAGGATGATGCGCTGGTGAGCTATGTGATCGGCTCTGGCGAGCCGCCTTACAAGATTGCGACGGCCTCGGCCGATTTTGCCGCCGTGATGGCGATTGCAGCGCGAGTGTATCGCGAGTTTGATCCGGTCTTTGCCGACGCGTGTCTTGATGCGGCCAAGCGGGCGTGGACCTGGGCGATGGCGCATAAGGATGCGTTGTTCCTGAAGAATCCGCCGACGGTTTCAACTGGCGCTTATGGAGACGCGCACGACAGCGATGAGTTGCTGTGGGCATCCGCCGAGTTGTGGCGCACCACCGGCGACGCGCAGTATGAGGCGCCTGTGCTGGCCCGCTGGCGGGCACTCGAAAAGCCGCTGCAGATGGATGTGCCGAGCTGGGGCAATGTGGCTTCGATGGCCTGGTGGACGTATGCGATGGCGGAGCATCACGGTCAATTGCGTGGCGATGCGAAGCTGGTAGCGCAGATTCATGCGTCGACCATTGGCGCGGCGGATGGCCTGGTGAAGCAGAGCCGGAAGAATGGCTATGGGCAGACGCTGGCCGAGGCCGATTACGATTGGGGATCGAATGGCACAGCAGGAAATCAGGGATTGCTGCTGCTGATGGCGCATCGCTTTCATCCGCAGGGCGAGTATCGCGAGGCTGCGCGGGGCAATCTGCATTATCTGCTGGGGCGCAATTGCTTTGGCGTTTCGTGGGTGACGCATGTGGGCACGAATCCGTTTCAGCATCCGCACCACCGGCCCAGTGTGGCGGATGGCATCGCGGCTCCGTGGCCCGGGTTGCTTTCCGGCGGGCCGAACCGGCATCCGGGGGATCCGGCAGCGAAGACAGTGCCCACGCAGCCGCCGATGCGCATGTGGCTCGATGACTGGCAGGCCTTCAGCATGAACGAGGTGGCGATCAACTGGAACGCTCCGCTGGTGTTTACGCTGGCGGGCGCACAGGGGTAAAAGAAAAGTCCCACGCTCGGTGAGCGTGGGACTTTCTATTTCGGGGCTCGATCAGAAGCCCATGATGTTGTAGCCGCTATCGACATAAATGGTTTCGCCGGTGATGCCGCTGGCCAGGGGCGAGGCCAGAAATACCGCCGCTCCGCCTACCTCAGACTGATCGGTATTGCGATGCAGCGGAGCGCGATCGGCGTGGGCCTTGAGCATGTCTCCGAGACCGCCGATGCCGCGCGCGGCCAGCGTTTTGATGGGGCCGGCCGAGATGGCGTTGACGCGAATGTTCTGCTTGCCGAGATCGGCGGCGAGGTAGCGCACGGTTGCTTCGAGTGCCGCCTTGGCGACGCCCATCACGTTGTAGTGGGGCACTACTTTTTCCGCGCCAAAGTAGCTGAGGGTCATGATGCTGCCGCCCTCGGTCATGAGCGGAGCCGCGGCGCGGCTGAGGGCGATGAGCGAGTAGACGCTGATGTCATGCGCAACACGGAAGTCTTCGCGTGAAGTGAGCACGAAGTCGTTCTTGAGCGCATCGGCCGGCGCATAGGCGACCGAATGCACGAGAATGTCGAGCTTGCCGTAGCGCTCTTTGAACTGCGCGAAGACGCGCTCGATTTCCTCGTCCTGCGAGACATCGCACTGGAATGCCTCGGCGCCCGGCACTTCCTGAATCAGGCTTTCAGCCTCGGCGCGCAGGCGCTCATTCTGATAGCCGATGGCCAGAGTGGCTCCGGCGGCGTGCAACTGCTGCACGATGCCCCATGCGATGCTGCGTTTGTTGGCGACTCCGAAGACGACGGCGACGCGGCCTTTGAGATCGATCATGAAAACTCCTCTGTCTGCACCATGGAAAAGCATACCAGCCTCGGCTAGAGCGCTTCGAGGGCTTCGAGGTCGATCAACTCTACATGCTCGATGGGCTGGCCCAGAAAGCGGCTGCCGAGGCGCTGGAATTTGGCCGGTGAGTCCGTGGCGAAGAAGCGTGGAGCGGCGGGTGTGCCCGCCTGGGGCGCATGCACAGCGGCGGCGACCTGCGCGGCGGTGACCTCGGCCGAGTCAATGACGCGAATCTGGGCGGGGATAGCCTGCTCGATAGGCTCGCGCAGCAGCGGATAGTGGGTGCAGCCGAGCAGCAGTGTGTCAGGAGCGAGCGCTGCGGCTTTGGATTGGTGCATGAGTTCAGTGAAGTAGATGCTGAGGACTTCGCGCGTGACGGGGTGGTCGATCCATCCCTCTTCGACGAGCGGAACGAGCAGCGGGCAGGCTTTCTCCACCGCGCGCAGATTGCGCTCGGCGCAGGCGGTGGCGTAGGCGTGGCTTTCCACGGTGGCGGCGGTGGCGATGACGAGCACATCTCCGCTATGGGAGTGAGCCTGGGCTGCGTTTGCGCCGGTTTCAACGACGCCGAGCACGGGAATATCGAGCGCGGCACGCAAGTCGTCGAGCGCGAGCGCGCTGGCGGTGTTGCAGGCGATCACGAGATACTCCGCACCCTGGCGGACGAGAAACTCGGCGGCGGAGACGGCGTAGCGCGCGATGGTTTCTCGCGACTTTGCGCCATAGGGAAGGCGTGCGGTGTCGCCGAAGTAGAGGAACTCCGCTTGCGGCAGCTCGCGCAGCAGCGCGCGCAGCACGGTGAGGCCGCCGAAGCCGGAATCGAAGACGCCAATGCGAAGAGGATGCGAGTGAGAAGGATTCATGCGATCAGGATGTGGGTTGCGGTGCGGCGTTCTCTACCTGGTAGGTGCGGGTCAGATCGGCGTGGCCGGCGAGTGTGGGCTGCGCGTGCCCATCCACCAGAAAGCGAACCTGCTCGATGGAGGGGAAATCAGCATGCAGCGTCTGAATGATGGAGAGCAGCGTTAGTGTCTCCGGCTCTATGCCGGAGGGCTGCGCCGGCGGAAAGGCAGCGTTGAAATTGACGACGGCGAGCTGGTGCGATGGGTCACCGGGCACGGGCAGCAGAAAGACGCTCTCGACGCCGGCCTTTGCATCGACGGGATGCTGCGAGCCGGGGGCGCTCCAACTGGCGATGAGCTGATTGAGCAGATCGCGTGCCCGCTCGGATGGGTCAGCGGGCAGCGCCAGCGTCTTCTGCTCTGAGGCCAGCGCGCCGGTCATATCGTTTGGCATCATCCAGGTGACCGAAACTTCTGGCGCGTTGTCTGGCTGCGCGAGAGGTGTGGGTTGCGGCAGGGCTGCGAGGCGGTCCTGCGCCTGCTCACGCATGCGAATCAGAATGGCCGCGAGCGCGACGCAGCCGACCAGCAGCAGCGCAAACAGGAACTGTTGCAGGCGGGTGATCATGGCTGGCCGCTCCAGTCCTGCCGCCATTGCACGAGTGCCGCGGTGATGGCGGTGAGCACCTGCGTCTGGTAGTGGGGATCGTCGAGCGTTTCTCCGCGAGTGATGCTGCCGGATTGCATGGGCGCAAGCTCAACGGCAACGGCCGGGCAGGTGAGATTGTCGAGCGGCTGCAGAAATGTGCGGCCGACGACGACCGGAATGCCGGTGGGTGTGAGGGCTGCGTCCATGTCAGACGAGAGGCGGATGCTGGCGCTCACATAACCGGCCTGCGCCGTGGCCCATGCGGGAACGGCTGTGCGCGGAGCGGGTGCGAGTGATGACGTGAAGAGATGCACTCCCACTCCGCTAGCGGTGGCATGCAGGATGAGACAGGCTGCTGCCTGCGCATGATTGGCCATGCCGGCGCGCGTGAGGAGGTCAGGATCTGTGTCGCCGGTGCGCGTCATCACCACATTGAAGCCCCGCGATTGCAGCAGGGTGCGCAGGCGAGTGGCCATCTCAAGAGTGACGCTTTTTTCTTCGAGCGCGGGCGAGATTTTTGCGCCGGAGTCGCTGCCGCCATGGGCCGGATCGAGCACGATGACAAAGCGTTGCACCGGCGGTTGCTGGGCCATCAGCGGCCAGGCAGTGCCGAGCGCGGCCAGCAGGGTCAGCGTTGCAGCCAGAGATCGAAGATGCTTCGAGGAGCGCATAGAAACAGGAGCGAGAGACTTGTGCCGCATGGACTGGAAAGTCAATCTTGCGGAGTGCTTATCCGTGCCGATTGTATCGCAGGGGCTGGGCTGGCCGAGTGCCGCGGCCAGCAGCGGGGGAGGGGCTGAATGGCGTACATTGAAGGAAAGCCCCGGCTTCCGGCAGTGTGTTGGCCGCAGCCCTCAAGAGAATGCATGCTGGCAAAGATGTTCTTCCCATTGCGCGCGCCCTTCCAGACCCTGGTATGGCTGGTGCTTGCGTCCGGATGGCTCTGCTGGGCGGCGGTTGCGCAGACAACTTCCTCCCAGCCGCA
This sequence comes from Acidobacterium capsulatum ATCC 51196, assembly GCF_000022565.1. NCBI lineage: Bacteria > Pseudomonadati > Acidobacteriota > Terriglobia > Terriglobales > Acidobacteriaceae > Acidobacterium > Acidobacterium capsulatum. Next base: position 1,167,560 of record NC_012483.1, on the reverse strand, counting down.
AAGCGGGCCGGGTTCCCAGGTGCCCGCGGTGGCCCCCGCGCAGACGGTGCTTGCGAATCCGAAGCAGCCGGAGACGCAGCCGAGTTTGCTGGTGGATCGCGATCCGGTATTGTCGCCGGACTATGAAGACGACCAGCCGGTGAGCGCGTCGAGGCCGCTGAGCCAGCAGCGGGCGCGCGAGATACAGCATCTGCGCGGCAACGAATACATGATTCGCAGGAATGTCGATGAGGTGGTGCTGAACTGCACGGTCGTCGATAAGAAGGGCCGCCTGGTGACGGATCTGACCCGGCAGGACTTTCATGTCTGGGAAGACAATAAGCCGCAGGTGATCGCTTCGTTTTCGCATGAGGATTTGCCGGTTTCGATGGGCATTCTGGTCGATAATTCCGGCTCCATGCAGAACAAGCTGAACGCCGTGGACAAGGCGGCGCTGGACCTGGTGCGGGCGTCGAATCCGGACGATGAAGCATTCATTGTGAATTTTTCTGATCAGGCCTATCTCGATCAGGGCTTTACCTCAAGCATTGCCAAGCTGGAGCAGGGGCTGGCGCACACCGAGGCGCGCGGCGGAACGGCGCTGTATGACGCGATTGTGGCCTCGGCCGATGAATTGAGCAAGGATGCCAGGCATCCGAAGCAGGTGCTGCTGGTGGTGACCGATGGCGAAGACGATGCTTCCACCATGAACCTGCAGCAGGCCATTCAGCGCGTGCAGGCGTTGCATGGGCCGGAGATCTATGCCATTGGGCTGCTCTATGACGACTCAGGCGATGAGGCGCATCGCGCGCGCAAGGCTCTGGAGCAGCTCACCGAACAGACGGGCGGGCTCGCGTACTTTCCGCGTTCTCTTGAAAACGTGGATGAAGTCGCGGCCGAAGTGGCGAAGGACATTCGCAACCAGTACACGATTGGCTATCATCCCACGCGGCCGGTGCGGCTGGGCGGCTATCGCACCGTACGGGTGGAAGCCAAGGCACCGGGTCACGGACGCCTGATTGTGCGCACGCGCACCGGCTATCTTGCCACGCCGAATGCGAAACGTTGAAGCGGCCTCGAAAGACGGAAGGGCAGGCCTGCGCCTTCTCCTGCTACACTAGCGAGTTTTGCAAGGGAGTGGATGGAGCATGAATGAGAAGCTGCGTGTAGCCAACAGCGTGACCGAGCTGATTGGATGCACCCCGTTGTTGAGGATTGGCAGACTTGCTCCGGCTGGAGCCGCGGAGATTTTCGCGAAGCTGGAGTTTCTGAATCCTGGCGGCAGCATCAAGGACCGCGCCGCGCTCGGGATGATTCTTGAGGCCGAGCGGCAGGGCAAGCTGAAGCCCGGCGCGACCATTGTGGAGGCGACGGCCGGCAATACGGGCGTGGGCCTGGCGCTGGTGGGTGTAAATCGCGGCTATCGGGTGATTCTGTTTGTGCCGGAAGGCTTTGCCGAGGAGAAGTGCATTCTGATGCGCGGCTTTGGCGCCGAGGTGCATCGCACGCCGGAAGCCGAGGGCATGGCCGGCGCGATTCGCCGCGCTCTGGCGATGGCGAAAGATGATCCGAACGTCTTCGCGGCTCTGCAATTCGATAACCCGGCGAATCCGCGCTTTCACCACGACACCACGGCCGAAGAGCTTTGGGAGCAGATGGAGGGCCGGGTGGATGCTTTTCTGGCGGGAGTGGGCACGGGCGGCACCTTCTCTGGCATTGCCCGCTTTTTGAAGGAGAAGAATCCCGGCGTGCTCACGGTGGCGGTCGAGACGGAGGGTTCGATTCTGCAGGGCGGCCAGCCGGGGCCGCACAAGGTGGAAGGCATCGGCGTGCATTTTGTCCCGAATACCTTTGACCGCGAGGCCGCGGACGAGATTGTGGCAGTGAGCGATGCCGATGCCTTCGCGATGGTGAAGCGCATGGCCGCTGAAGAGGGGCTGCTGGGCGGCTCAAGCGCGGGCGCCATGATGTATGCGGCTGTCGAGGTCGCGAAGCGGCTCGGGCCGGGCAAGCGCGTGGCGACGATTGTGCCGGACTCGGCCGAACGGTATCTTTCCAAGAACATTTTTGAGGGCGGCCTTTAGGGCAGCGAGCAGTATTTTTCAGGAGAAGATGTGAGCGACAGCAAGCAGACGATGGGATTTGCGACGCGGGCGATTCATGCCGGGCAGGAGCCGGACCCGCTGACCGGCGCGGTGAATGTGCCGATTTATCTCACCTCGACCTATGCGCAGGAAGAGATTGGCAAGCATAAGGGTTACGAATACTCGCGCGTCTCTAACCCCACACGCGATGCGCTTGAAGTGAATATGGCCGCGCTCGAGGGCGGCACCAGCGCGCATGTGTTCGCGAGCGGCATGGCCGCCATCACGGCGCTGATCACCATGCTGCGCACGGGCGACCATGTGATCTGCGGCGAGAACGTATATGGCGGCACGCCGCGCATGTTCAACCAGATTGCAACGCGTTACGGCATCGAGTTCAGCTATGTGGACACGTCGGACCCGGAAAATGTGCGGCGGGCGATTCGTCCCACGACGCGGCTGGTGCACATTGAGACGCCGACCAATCCGCTGATGACGATTACGGATATTCGCGCCGTGGCGGACGTCTGCCACGAGCAGGGCGTGGAGTTGAGCGTGGACAACACGTTTCTAACGCCGTACTTTCAGCGGCCCATTGAGTTTGGCGCGGACATTGTGATGCACTCGACCACCAAGTTTCTGAACGGCCACAGCGACGGGCTGGGCGGCGTGCTGGTGGGCACCAAGCCGGAGCACAAAGAGACCTTTGCGTTTGTGCAGAAATGCACGGGCGGCATTTTGTCACCGTTCGAGTGCTATTTGATTCTGCGCGGCGTCAAGACGCTGGCCGTGCGCATGAAGCAGCACGATGAGAGCGGACGCAAGGTGGCGGAATATCTGGCGGCGCATCCCAAGGTGTCGCGCGTGTACTATCCGGGCCTCGCCTCTCATCCGCAGCATGCACTGGCGCAGCAGCAGGCCAGTGGTTTCGGGTCAATGATTGCCTTTGAGACCGGATCGCTCGCCAACGCCAATGCAATGCTCAAGCGGGTGAAGGTCTGCACGCTGGGCGAGTCTCTGGGGGGCGTGGAGACGCTGATTTCGCATCCGGCCACGATGACGCACGCCGCGATTGGCGAAGAGATGCGGGCGAAGCTCGGAATCACCGACGGACTGGTGCGTATCTCCGTCGGCATCGAGGATGTCGAAGACATTCTGGCCGATCTGGACCAGGCTCTGGCTGCGATTTCGTAGGGCGTTATTCGGCAGGCGGGAAGGGCGCGCGCTTCATGGCCGCGTCCCGCTGCTTGATGAGAATTTCGACCTTGCCTTCGGCCTCGGAGAGATGCTTCTGGCATTCTTCTGAGAGGCGCGTGCCTTCCTCAAAAAGCTTGATGGCTTCTTCCAGCGGCAGGTCTCCGCGCTCGAGCTGATTGACGAGCTGTTCGAGCCGCTGCAGGGATTCTTCAAAGCTAGCCAATTTGCATTCCTTCGGAGGCGGGCTGCGCCTTATCTGATTTTGACGTACCCGGCAGGATGCCCGCGAGCACTTCAGCGGCGGCTGTGTAGCGGCCAAAGGGAGCGCTGACCTGCACGCCCTCGACCATGGGGCGCGCGGTTTCGAGCATCTCCTGGGCGATGCGAATGCCCTCGGCGCGGGCCAGCTCAGGCGTGGCGGCCTGCTGCATGCGCAGCAGGATGCTGTCGGGCACGCTGACGCGCAGATCGTTCCGCATGAACTCGGCATTGCGCAGGCTGGTCAGCGGCCAGATACCGGCGATGACCGGGATGCGGAAGCCCTCGATGCGCTTGAGGAAGCTCTCAAGAATGCGCAGGTCAAAGACCGGCTGCGTGATGGCGTACTCGGCCCCTGCTTCCACCTTGTAGGCGAAGCGGCGCACTTCGTTGTCAATGTCAGGCACACCGGGGTTGGCCGCGCACCCGATGGTGAAGCCGGTGGAGGCACCGATGGGGTTTCCGCCAATGTCGAGGCCGTGATTGAGCCGCCGCACAATATTGACCAGGCCGATGGCGTCCACATCAAAAACCGCCGTGGCGTCGGGATAATTGCCGAGCTTGGGTGGGTCGCCAGTGAGGCAGAGAATGTTGCGCAGGCCGATCGAGGACGCGCCGAGCAGGTCGCTCTGGATGCTCAGGACGTTGCGGTCGCGGCAGGTGTAGTGCAGCAGCGTCTCGATGCCGGACTTCTGCTGAAGCTGGATGCAGAGGCTTTGCGCGCTCATGCGGGCTGAGGCGCGGGGTGAGTCGGGCACATTGATGACGTGCACGCCCAGGCCGGCCAGCATGGTGGCTCCGTCGATCTCCTTCTGGCAGTCAATGCCGCGGGGCGGCACGATCTCGACCATGGTGACAAAGGTGCGGTCGTGAATCATCTGGCCGAGCCGCGAGCGCTGCTCGATGGGAGCGGGGGGCGTTTCCGTTACGATGGGCGCGGAGCGGGAGTGCTGCACCGCGGCCTTCTGCGCCTCGGAGGCGCGCAGGAACGACTTCATGGCCCGGATGTGGTTGGGGGTGGTTCCACAGCAGCCGCCCAGGAACTGTACCCCGGACTTGTGAAATTTGCGGGCGAAGCTGGCCATGTACTCGGGCGAGCACAGGTAGATGTTGCGGCCGTCCACGGCGCGCGGCATGCCGGCGTTGGGCATGGCGGCCAGCGGCAGGTCAGTGGCCTCGGCCATGCACTCGATGGCGGTCAGCACGGCGGCCGGGCCGGTGCTGCAGTTGACGCCGACGGCATCGGCTCCCCAACCGGCAAGGCGGGCGGCGGCGACTTCGGGCGCGGTGCCGTCGAGGCAGCGGGATTCCTCATCGACGGTGACCATGGCGATGACGGGCAGTTCAGGCGCGACAGCGCGGGCGGCTCGAATGGCCTGCTGCGCCTCATTGAGCGCCGGCATGGTCTCGATGACGAGCAGGTCGACTCCGCCGGCGACCAGGCCCTCGATCTGCTCGGCAAAGATGGCCTGAGCTTCGTCGAGGCCGACCTTGCCCAGGGGCTCCAGGCGAACGCCGAGCGGCCCCACCGAGCCGGCGACCCAGGCATTGCCGGCCTGCTTGTCGGCCAGTTGGGCGACGGCGGCGCGGGCGATGCGGGCTCCGGCCTGGTTGATTTCGGCCACTTTGTCCTGCAGGCCATAGCGGCGCAAGCGGATGGCATTGGCCCCGAAGGTGTTGGTTTCAATGATTTCCGCCCCGGCTTGCAGGTAATCCTCATGCACGGAGCGCACCAGTTCGGGCTGCGAAAGGTTCAGCTCGTCAAAGCAGCGGTTGATGAAAATTCCGCGGGCGTACAGGCTGGTTCCCATGGCGCCGTCGCACAGGACGGGCCGGTCACCAAAGATCTCTTTTAAACGGTTATTCATCGGAGCCTTGGGGTCATGCTATGACAAGGCGGCATTGAAAGCCAGCGTTGCCATCCCTTTGTTATACTTGGCTATCCCACGCGGGTTTTGCAGAGCTGGTGAGGTTGAAGATTTTGAAGAAAAGAAGTGTCGTGCGTGTTTCTGCTCTTGTGAGCATGAGTTGTGCCCTGTGCCTGATGCTCCTGGCCTGCGGGAAAGACTTTTACATCGCGGGCCGTTCGCTGCCCCCCAGCGGGATTCTCAACCGCGTGATGTTTGCTGAGCAGAATCCGAGCGCACTGCCGTTTGTGGATGCCTATTATGACGTGCGCCACAATACCAGCGGTACAGTGGCTCAGTTCAGCATCAGCGGTTTCTCGGGCACACTGCCGGTAGCCATCCAAAACATGCCAGACCAGCAGACGGGTGCGATCAGCAGCGCTAACAGCAGCAGCCTGATCCTGGTCAACTACGCGCAGGAGAAGGTCAGCCAGACGCTTACGATTCCTGGTGGCTATGCCAACAGTGTGTTTGTCTCGCACGATTTGAACTACCTGTATGCCGCGAATGATGCGAATCACGTCGTGTCGATCTACGATTCTCCGGCCAAGGGTTCTTATGTGCTGAATCTGCCCAATGTCGATTCGATTTCGGTAAATCCGGGGGGCACGATTGCGCTGGCATTCATCAAGAACAGCGATCAGGCGGCCAGCCAGTCGACACAGAACGGCACGCCGAATGGTGACTTCTCGGTATACAGCGTGGTGAAGCTGACCCAGTCGCAGTCTCTGGCTGCGGCGAATAATCCTCATTACACCTACACCGGCCCGAACGGCGTCACCAACACCGCAGAGGACTGCGAGCCCCAGAATCTGCCTGGCTACTGTCTCTTCCCGGTCAGCACGGCCAGCGGCGCGAAATTTGATCATCCGGTCAAGGCAGTCTTCTCCTCGGATGGGTCCACGATCTACGTGCTTGATTGTGGTCCGGAGTGCGGCGGTACTGAGGCCGGAATCACGGCGATTCCTATCACGGCGCCTTCGCTGAATACCGGCAACGTTGGCGCCAGCGGCATCAACCTGACGGCGACCAGCTTTACGCCCATCCCTGACGGGGTCACCGATGCGCTCTTCAACGGCAACACCATGTATCTGGCCGGGCAGAAATGTTCGGGCACATATACTACCGGGGCTGGATGCAGCGGCCTCTTCGCCGGATATCTCACGGCGTATGACACGTCGAGCAACAGCATCACGGGTACCTACTCCATCAGCGATGGGGACCATGAAAAGATGCTGCTCGCCGATGAGAACACGCTCTGGATCGGATCGAATGACTGCAACCAGGGTGTGCGGTATGCCGCCGCAACGTCAGGCCAGAATATCCCTTATGGCTGCCTGACGATGTTCAACACTTCGAACGGCGCGGTGACGGTGGACTCCTACAAGGGCAATGCCACGGGCATTGCAGCGGTGACCAACTTCAACAAGGTCTACACGGCTGAGGGTGGCCAGGTTTACATCTACAGCACGGCCAACATGGCGCAGCTCGATAACACCAACGTGACCGTGGCCGGCACCGTGACCGATGTGGCCTATATCGACGGTGAAACCGACGCGAATAATACCGACTACTAGTTCCACTGCGAGACAATGGAAGGCACGGTGCCGCAAGCGCCGTGCCTTTCTGCTTTTTGTAAGGAGAGTGCGATGACCGAGGCTCAGTCCCATGTCCATAGCAAAGCCCAGACCGAGACCCAGGCCGATGTGCTCGCGATGGCCGCCCATCGTGACGATGTGGAGCAGACCTGCGGCGGCACCTTGTTGCGCATGCGCGCTCAGGGATACCGCACCGCCATTCTGGATATGACGCAGGGCGAGGCAGGCACGCGAGGCAACGCCGAATCGCGCGCGAAAGAAGCCGCCGCCGCCGCGCGGATTCTGGGGGCCGGATGGCGTGGTGCACTCGATATTCCCGATGGTCGTGTCGAGAATACCTATGAAAACCGGCTCAAAATTGTCGCGGTGCTGCGCCGCCTGCGCCCGCGCGTGGTGATTCTGCCTTACTGGACGGGCCGGCATCCGGACCACTACACCACGGCGACGCTCGGCTACGAGGCATGCTTTCTGGCCGGGCTGGCCAAGGTGGAAACCGATGCGCCGCCGCACCGGCCCTTCAAGATTCTCTACGCGAGCCTCTATGCCGATGTGCGGCCCAGCTTTGTGGTCGATATCACGCCGCACATCGAAGAGCGGCATCGGGCGCTGATGGCCTACACGTCGCAGTATGCCAATCAGGCGCAGGGCAGCGGACTGTTTGTGCCGGAGGAAGAGATTCGCGAACGAACGTTTGCCATGGCGCGCTACTTTGGCATGCTGGCCGGGGTGCGCTACGCCGAGCCGTTCGTTCAGAAGGAAGTTGGGCTGGTGGAGGATATTGCGATGCTGGGCGTGGCCTCGATCTAACGGCTGAGAGCAGTCTCTGGCGCGAGCTATTCAGAATCGGCCGGTTGCAGATCGACAATTTCGAGTTCCAGGCCGCCGTATTCGGGGTGCTCATTCTCGCGCAGCCGATAGGCTATGTTGAGCAGGTCATCTTCCTGAATGCCCAGCGCGGCCACGCGTTCGGCCCAGTGCCATCCCAGGGCAGAGATGCGCACGCCGCGCGGGCCGTGCGAGAGCGATAGCCGTACATGCTTCTCTTTCATGGTGCGTACGGGGCCAGCCAGGCGAACCTTGCGCGCCACGAAGACTGGCTCTTCGTTGCCCATGCCGAAAGGCTCCAGCCGCCGCAGCCATGAGAAGGCGGCGGCCGTGATGTGGTCGAGCGCCAGCTCGGCATGGCAGACCAGGGGACCGCCAAGATCCTGCTCCGTAATGCGCTCGGCCGCGTGCTCTACAAGGCGCGCGCGCAGCTCGGGTACACGTTCTGAGGGCATCGAAAAGCCAACCGCATGCGCATGGCCGCCAAACTTTGTGAACAGATCATGGCAGCTTTCGAGCGCTTCCAGCAGATGATAGCCCGTAATCGAGCGGCCTGAGCCATGCGCCTCGCCATCTTCGTGCGAAATCACGAGTGCAGGCTTGCCGGTCTGGTCCAGAATGCGGGAGGCCAGGATGCCAAGCACGCCGCGATGCCAGCCTTCGCCATCCATGACGATGCAGCGGGCTTCAGCAAAGTGCGGCTCGGCCAGCCGCTCCAGAATGCGCTCAAGGATCGCAGCCTCTGTGGCGCGGCGATCCTGATTCAGTTGCTCCAGCTTGGCGGCGAGATCGCGAGCGCGCTGCGGGTCGCGGGTGGTGAAGAGCTCCACAACTTCAGAGGCGATGTCCATGCGGCCGGCCGCGTTGATGCGCGGCGCGAGACGAAAGGCCACGTCCGTTGCGGTGATCGCTTTGCGCGCCGGATCAAGCTTGGCCTCGGTGAGCAGGGCACGCAGGCCTGCGTTGACCGGGCGGCGCAGCTCCGCGAGTCCGATGGAAACGATGGTGCGGTTTTCACCGAGCAGGGGTACGGCGTCGGCGACGGTGGCAATGGCCAGCATCTTCAAAAACGAGGGCAGAATCTTTGTGCGTGCCAGCGTGCGATCCTGCTTTTCAAGCAGAGCCTGTGACAGCTTGAAGGCCACTCCGGCTCCGCAGAGGTATTTGCAGGCGTATTCACACCCGGGTTGATTGGGATTGAGCACGGCGAGCGCACGGGGAATGCCGGTGCCGTCCTCGGGCAGATGGTGGTCGGTGACGATCAGGTCCAGGCCCAGTTCCGCGGCGGCCTCGGCGGCGGCAAAGGCGCGAATGCCTGTATCCACGCTGATGACCAGGCGCACGCCATCGGCCGCGGCCGACTCCAGAATCTCGCGCTGCATGCCGTAGCCCTCGCGCAGGCGATGCGGCACATGAAAGCGCACGGTGCCGCCCAACCGCTCGATGGCCGTCTTGAGCAGTACGGTTGCGGTAGTGCCGTCTACGTCATAGTCGCCGTAGATCAGCATGGTTTCATGGCGCGCAGCGGCTTGCTCGATGCGGGCAACGGCCTCGGCCATTCCGCGCATGGAGTAGGGATCGAGCAGGTCATCGAGGCTGGGCGCAAGAAAGGCCCGGGCCGCCTCTGCCGAGCTGGCGCCGCGTGCGGCCAGCAACTCGGCGATCAGCAGTGGCAGACGGGCTTCACGGGCCAGAGCCGCGGCCACTGCAGGGTCCACGGCGTCAAGAAGCCAGCGCCGGGAGGAGCCGCGCCGCGAGGGCGCCTGAGTGAATTGCTGCGTGCTCACAGCCTCGCGTCTTCGTCGGAGTCTTCATCGTCTTGCTCGAAGATGATGTCGCTGAAGTCTTCCAGGGCTTCGATCAGCTCCTGATAGCGCTCATACCAGGCTGTGGTGCTTTCATGCAGAAACATCATGCCCTGATGCGCAAAGCCAAGCTGAATGTAGCCAATCTTGCCCACATGGGCGAGCAGCGCCTGCGCTTCCTCAACGTCACCGGTCTCAGATTCGGGGAAGTTGACTTCCTGCAGATGCTCCAGCAGCAGTTCCGCGTCGATGCGCTCGAGCACAACCTCAGCCATGGTGAGAAACGGGGCGCCCGCGGCTTTGGCGGTTTCCACAAACTCTTTCCAGCCATCAGCATTCTCTTCGTCTTCCCACAGGATTGCAGGAACCTCTTCGCCGGCGTGCGCAGGAATGCGGCGCATGCCGTGTCCTGCGATGTAAGCGATCATGTCGTCTTTGAGCGTCAGTAAATTATCGTGATTCATAGTCTCGCCTCTATTTTCGCAGACTATTGCCCCCGTGCCTCGCAGAGTGATGGCAGCTATTGCCTGATCCTGGCGGGGCCGTCATTCGAGGCAGTCCGGGTCGCTGTGCTATATTTTGAAACAAGATACATGATCTTTTCCCGTGAATACGTCGGCTACCTCGCCCGCCGCGCCGTCCAGCACCTCATCGACGCAAAGATGATCAGCACCGACAAGGTGAAGCAGGTCGAGGAGCGTGTCTACCAGGCGATGCTCGAGGAGCTCTCGCTCGAAGACCGCATCAATGAAGAGGTGCGCGTCATTCTCGAGGCTTACCAGGAAGAGATGCGCCGCACCGGCGCCAGTTACCCGGAGATGTTCAAGAAGGTAAAGATGGAACTCGCCCGGAAATACAAGGCGGTGCTGTGAGAATTTCCCGCGACAAGCTGAATAAACTGGCCCACACCGTGGCCGACACCCTGGCCGAGATCGACGAAGTCGAGTTCAAGGAAGACCGCAATACCATTCGCCAGGAAGCTCGCAAGGCCATGGAGCAGGAACTGCTCGAAGAGATGAAGATTGACGCCGCGGCGCGGAAGAAGATTGAGTCGCAGCGGAAGATCATCCTGGAAGGCAGCCAGGAGTGGGACATTCTGTATCGCAAGTACTACACCGATGAAGTGAAGAAGCTGGGCATCGACCACTAAGGTCAGCCGGAATTGTGCCGCATCCCTGGCGCAACTGCCTCTTTTCACAACAAAGATTCTGCTATACTTAGAGAGTTGCTCCGGTTCCGGAGCGAACTCCAGCCCTCATGGCGCTATGGTGTAATTGGTTAACACGCCGCCCTCTCAAGGCGGAGAGTTCGGGTTCGATCCCCGATAGCGCTACCAAAATCTCACTAAATATTTCCCGATAGTCGCAGTCTTCGCGGCATCTTTTGCCTCTTTGCAAACTTCAATGGCTATGGCTTGCCAGAAGCAGCAAAGCCGGCAAAATGCTGCCGGCTCTGCTGCTGAATGAGTAATGGACTCAGGCAACCTTTGCGGTCTTCTCCCGGTCTCGCTTGTCTCGCTCCTCGGCGGCCTTGCCGATGTACTCGCCCACCGGGGTGGAATCGTACTGAGAGCGTCTTTCTGTGCCGGGCTGGGGATTGTAGGGCTTTGCGTCGAGCCCCTTGCCGCCGTTGATTTCTGATTCCACCGGATGCAGGCCGTGGGCGCTGTTCCACGGGCCACGGAAGTCGCTTTCTCCGTACTGATTTTCTCCGGTCGAGGCGTTAAAGTACTGGTCCACCAGGCCGGGCGTAGGCTCTGTGATCCCGATCGAGAACGGTGGTTTTTCCATGCTTTCGAGCGCCGCGCTGAAGGCTCGCAAGTGGGTGATTTCACGTGTCATCAGAAACTGCAGAGCCTGCCGTGACCCTACATCTTGCGTGAAGCCGATGAGGCGTTCGTAAACGATTTTGGCGCGCGCCTCGGCCGCAATGTTGCTGCGCAGGTCCACGGCCAGATCGCCGGTGATCTTCAAATAGTTGCCCGTCCACGCGTTCCCCATGGAATCAAAGAGCGCGACTCCGCCGCCGCCGGCGATGGCAACGAGGGGATCGGCATCGGCCGCCTCGCGCTCGCTTTTGAGCGGCTTGAGATGCATGCGGATGAGCGCGCCAACGATCTCGAGGTGGCTCAGCTCTTCGGTCCCGATATCCATCAGGAGATCTTTGCGGCCGGGGTCTTCACAGTTCATACCCTGAATGGAATACTGCATGGCGGCAGCCAACTCACCATTGGCTCCGCCGAACTGCTCCAGCAGCATGCGTCCAAACCGGGGATCGGGTTCGCCGACTTCGACGGTATACATCAACTTCTTCACGTGGTGATACATGACTTCTCCCAAGGGTAGCTAAAGTTGTGGTTTGCAGGCGCCGAAACCGTTTGCCCGCACACAGAGGTCTGTGGCGGGGCAAGCGGCAGTTACGCAGCGGTGCGCTTGACGCTGCGCTCCAGGAATTGATTCAGAAGATCCTCCAGCTCATCGCGGGTCTCTTCCTCTTCTCCCAGCGTTTCTTCGAGCAGAGTTACGGCCTCCTTCATTCCAAGAGCGGTGGCCACTGTGATGGCCCAGGTATAGCCGGCGATCTCATAGTGCTCCACGCGAGAGGCGGCACCGATAAGGCCGACATCGTAGGAGTCGCCGCTCTCGTCTTCGTTGAGGACTTCTTTTCCCTCTTCGAGAATTCCTTCCATGCCCTTGCAGTCCTTGCCTGTGGGCTTCTGATCCAGTTGTTCAAAGATCTTTTTCAGGCGTTCCACATGCTCTTCTGTCTGGGCGAGGTGCTGTGAAAAGCCATTCTTCAGCTCCTCATTTTTTGCATGCTTGATCAGTTTGGGGAGTGCTTTCACAATTTGGTTTTCTGCGCTGTACAGACTGCGCAGCTCTTCCAGCATCACATCGTGCAGGCTCATACGGTGTTTCCTTTCGGAGGAGTAAGAACTGTCTTTTTACTTCGATGGAACCCTGCGATCGACGCTGTGTCGGCTGGCCGACCGTTACGGCAACAAACCTTTGGTGTGACCCCATGACGTACGCGCTCAGCAATGTTCTGCTCGATATGCTGCCTGTTGAAACCGTCCGTTCACTTTCCTCCCAACTGATGCGCGTGCCTCTGCCGGCGCAAACCATTCTGTACGAGGAAAATGAAACTCCCCAATACGCGCATTTTCTGACTTCAGGGATCGCCTCAGCGGTGAACATCATGTCGGACGGCCAGAGGGTGGAAGTGGCCGTGGTGGGCCGTGAAGGTGCACCACAGGGGATCCATCTGCTTGCTCCAATCTCTGTGCCGACACGCTGTTTCATGCAGATTGCGGGGACTGCGCTGCGCATGGATTACCGCGTGCTCCTGCGCATGCAGGCGAAAGACGAGCATCTTCGCCGGGCGCTGCTCGCGTATGCGCAATATCAGAACTTGATCACAGCCCAGTTCGTGGCCTGCGGCCGTTTACACGGAGTGAGGGAGCGGCTGGCACGGAGGCTGCTGATGTTGCAAGATCGCATGGGAGATGGCGTGCTGAAGCTCACGCAGGCATCGCTGGCCGGAACTCTGGGAGCTCAGCGAACCACGGTGACAGAAGTATGCGGCGAATTGGAACACAAAGGCATCCTGGCCCATGAGCGCGGCACACTGCGAATCCTGCAACGATCTGCGCTTGAGGCGGCCAGTTGCGAGTGCTACCGTGTGACTCGCCGACTGCTGGATTCACTCTATGCGGAGGCGGGCCAGCGGGTGAATTATCCTGCCGCGGGATGAATGCTTGATTCTTATGCGGCTGTGCGATTGCTCATCTCGCTGTGCCAAACCATGCGTTGTGGCCTGTGCGCAGGTCGTATCCCCAGGTGAGGAGGACCCGGGTGCCGAGCACGGTGATGCGGGCTTCGAGTCCGGTATCAAACATCCAGCGATTGCTGGCGAGACCGCTTGTGGGAGCGGCCATGCGACCGACGTCAAAAAGTGGGCCTGCCTGAATGCGAATGAGGCCGTTGCTGTAGATGCGGCGATAGAAATCGCTGTTGGTGAGCAAATAGCGGGTGCCAAGGGGAGCGCTGCCTTTGCGGCCACCACGCACGCCAATGTCGCCGCGCAACCACAGGTTGTTGTCGCGCTCTACGCCAAGCATAAACAGTTCATCGAAGGGTGATGCGCCAAGTAGTCCGCCGCCACGCACCTGCTGCGTGATCTCCCATCGATCAGAGTTCTGTGATGGCAACCAGCGCAGGCGCGCCGAGCCCTGCAGCTTTTCAAAAACTTGCGACGAGGATTGTGACCAGAGGCGCGCTATTTGTGAATGCGCGGAAGTGGTCACCGCGAGGCGATGCTGGGGCAGGTCGATGGGCTTACCGGATATCGAAAGCAGATACTTCAACTCGGTGCCCGGCAGCACTATGTTTGTGTTGAGCGCGCTGCCGCGCTGCACGTCGCGGTACGTGCGATGCGAAAGCTCCGCCCCCGTGGCCCACTGCCAGCGTCCGCTCACAATGTCTGTGACGAGAAATGCGGCGGCCTGCTTCTGAAGATTCAAAGAGCCGAGCACCGGAGCATAGCCGGTGAAAGACCGGCGGATCGCCCAGTTTTCGTTGCGCGCGTCAAAACTAATTTGCCACCGCCGTTGTGGCAAATCGTGCAATGGTCCTGAGACATTGACCCAGGCGCGCCGTTTTTGACTATCCCACCGGAGTAGGGACGTGACATTGATCGCCGAGCGATGGATGTTGAAGTAGGACGGATAAATCGTCTGGTACGGCACACCACTCAGAATGGACAAGGCGCTCTGCAGACGGCTGTTTCCGAATCCATTTTGCTCGACAGCATGAAAGTCTGCATCGAAAGAACCGTCCGGGCGAGGGCTGAGCGCAATTCTGTATGCGGGAAAGATGCCGAGTCCATGGAGGCGCGCTTCTGTCGTCTCAAATTGCCGGCGGGTAAGCAATGAATGCGGCGAAAAGGTAAAGGCGCGTCCCAGAATGAGAGGGCGAATTCTTAGATCGGGATCGAAATTAAGATCATGTATCTGCGGCCTGTGCACGCGGTTCCAGTACAACAGCGCCGCAGGCAGATTGCCCATGAGGTAGTAGACCGTACCGGCGAAATTATTTGCATATTGGTCGGTGGGATCGATCTGCAAAGCGCGGCGCAACCAGTGCGCTGCTCGTGGATATCGCTTCTGCTCAAAGGCCACGCCCGCCAGTTCTTCAGGGAACCGCTTTTGCGCCGGGCATAGATTTTCGCCTGCCTTGAGCGCCGAGGAGGCCGGTTGCCACTGCTTTTGATGCGCCAAGGCCATGCCGCGGGCGAAGTCCGCGTCTGCCTGGCGCGCGGAGCACTGTGCTTGTAACCGAAACGGTAACAATATAAACGCTGCCCCGAAAAGCAGAGGCAGAATGGCTCTTGTGGCTCTGTTCATAAGCGCTGGCAGGTCACGAGGATGCCGGGCGAGGTACGGCAAGCAGCATCCATTGGTGAGTAGCGCTCCAGTCTTTCTCAAATTCTTCACGGCCCTCGGGCAGCAGCTTCCGCTCTTCCGGATCATTCATCAGGATCTGGCCCTTTACCGGATCGACGCCGACAATCACTACGTAATGTAGCGCGTGCTGCGCAGGCGGCCGCAGGGCGACAATGAGCGGCCGTCCCTTCTGTAACTGCTCCTGGAGCAATTGCCAGTTTCCCTGCACTCCAAAGACGAGAAAGCCGTGCTGGTGCAGATAGGCTTCCAGCGCTCCGGGAGTGGCTCCATGCCTCCGTCGCGAAAAAACCTGTTTCTGGATGACTGCAACCTCAGCGTCCGCGCTCGTAGACTGGTGCTGCTGCGCAGCCCAATACTGCATCACCATGGCTACCGAGGCGGCTCCGCAGCCGTCCCGCGGCTGTGCGACAAAGGGAACGTTGATCCAGATGGCGCGAGACGCAGACGAACTGAGGGCGAAGAAAAGGAGCAGCAGCGCTGCTCCTTTTGTCAGCATCATCGTTTAGTGAACCGCAACCAGAATGACGACAATCAAGAGCACGATGATCAACAGCAGCATCTGGCTGGTGGTGAGTGCGCCGGCGGCAAACTGTTGTTGAGCGTGCGAGGCGCGCGCAGACAGGTTTGCGAGTTCAGAACTCGACAGCGTTGGAATGGCCTTCTGAATCTGTTCGGGACTTACCTGCTCCACCTGCATAGCGCGGTGGGCCAGAGGGGTGGCAAAGAATTTTTGTACTGTCTGGATATTCTGCTGCCGCGCATTGGATTGTGACTGTACCTTCTGCTGCAACACCTGGCTGCTGACAATGTGATCACTGGTTTGCGCCTTGAGCGGCAGCGCCAGCATGGGAATCATCATGAGGACGGCAAGCGCACGCAGGTATTGCTTGCGCAGATTGGATTGGGGCATCGGTTCCTCCCGAAAATAGGTCAATATCGAAGGCTAGATGCCTATGGGTTCCAGTGAGTTGCCACAACCTTGCCGAACCCGCCGTTCTCTCTTTCTTACCCGCTAGTCGTTGACCATTTCTATGAGATCGCCGACCTTGCGCCGGTTTTCCACGGGATGCCGGAGCGGCAGGCGCATATTCACCGTGTAGGTATTGCGGCGTCCGCGCTTGACGACAGAGAGAACGCCGTATTCCTGGAGATCATCCACGATACGCTGCACGGCGCGTTCGGTGATGCCCACTTGCTGGGCTACATCACGCATGCGGCTTTCCGGATCGCGCGCAATCAGCAGAAGAACATGCGAATGGTTGGTAAGAAACGTCCAGGGAGCCTTGCTGTTGGATGCCGGAGCCGCTGCTGATGCCGATGCAGGGGCCGCCACCGGCTTCGGGGTTCTCACCGCTTTGATGGACTTGCTCACAGCAGAAGGCGCTTTCTTTTTCAAAGGCATAGGTGCTCGCTCAATGACGATTTGCAATACACGACATATATATCGTATATTGAGAATCGTTGGTTGTTCATAGTTTATCGCTGGAGGTATTACCAAGTGCATTCTCCGTCCACTGATCTGGAGCAGGCCGAACTCGCCCAGGATTCCAAGCTGACTCCCATTCCTGTCACAGTAGCCGCCGGCGATGGCATCGGCCCCGAGATCACGGCCGCGGTTATGTCCATTCTCTCCGCTGCCGGTGCTCATCTGGATGCGGAGTATGTAGAAGTCGGCGAGCAGGTTTATCTGCGCGGCAACACTTCGGGCATTCCGCAGGAGGCCTGGGACTCGATCGCGCGGACGCGCGTCATGCTGAAGGGGCCGATTACGACTCCGCAGGGCGGCGGTTACAAGTCGCTGAATGTGACGATGCGCAAGACACTGGGTTTGTATGCGAATGTGCGCCCCTGTCGCACCTACAAGCCTATCGTCACGACGCGGCACCCCGACATGGATGTGGTGATTGTCCGCGAGAACGAGGAAGACCTATATGCCGGCATTGAGCATCGCCAGACGCAGGACGTGGCACAGTGCCTCAAGCTGATCACGCGCAGCGGTTCTGAGCGCATCGCGCGCTATGCCTTTGAGTATGCCCGCCAGCATGGCCGCTCCAAGATCACGTGCATGATCAAGGACAACATCATGAAGCTGACCGATGGGCTTTTCCATCGCGTCTTCGATGAGGTTGCGCGCGAGTATCCCGAGATTCAGGCTCATAGCCAGATCGTGGACTTTGGCATGGCCAACTTTGTGCATCGTCCTGAAGATTACGATGTCGTGCTGCTGCCCAATCTGTATGGCGACATCCTCTCTGACATTGCGGCGCAGATGACGGGTTCGGTGGGCCTGGGCGGCTCGGTCAATATCGGTTCGGGCGGAGCGATCTTTGAGGCCATCCATGGTTCGGCGCCTGACCTGGCGCGCGATGTGGCCAATCCCTCAGGGCTGCTGCTGGCGGCGGTGGAGATGCTGCGCCACCTCAAGCTGGATTCAATTGCCGCGAAGGTCATGAATGCATGGCTCTGCACACTGGAAGAGGGCATTCATACTGTGGACATCGCGGGTGCTCACACCAAGGAGCGCGCTGGTACGCGGCGCTTCACCGAGGCCGTGATTGAGCGCCTCGGGCGGCGTCCTGTGCAGTTGGCTGCCGTGGATGAGCCTGCCACTCAGAGCACGGAGCCGCTCGAAACAGGTGTCTCTGCAAACCCGACGTCCGTGCTCAACACGCCGGTCGAGAAAAAGACGCTTGTGGGCGTGGATGTGTTCGTTGACGAGGCAGGTGTGTTGCCCGACGCGCTGGCGGCGAAGCTGCAGGCCGCGTCTACCGGCGAGTTCACGCTGAAGATGATTACCAATCGCGGGGTAAAAGTATGGCCCAATGGACGGGAAGAAACGCTCTGCACCGACCACTGGCGCTGCCGGTTTGAGGGAGCCAATCCCAGGAACGCGGACGTCGCCGGCCTGCTCGCAAATCTGGCTCATGCCGGTATTGATTTCATCAAAACCGAGCAGCTCTACAACTTTGACGGAAAGCCAGGCTACTCTCTCGGTCAGGGACAGTAAGGCTTCACTGTACAAATGAAATGCAGAAAGGGGCCACGGCATGCGTGAAGCGCAGCCATGGCCCTTGCTGCAGGGGCGAATTTTCCTCGCTGGCGTTACACTTCTTTTCATGAGGAAAATTGCCTGCCTGGCTATTGCATCCAGTCTTGTATTCGCCTCCTGCGCACTTGCGCAGGAGCAGCCGCAACCGCAACCCCAGCCGGTTCCGATGCCTCCCCCCATTCCCCAGCCGCTCGACAAGCCTTATGTGGGGCCGGTGAAGCTCGATGTGAACATCACCAATCTCACTGACCGTGTGGAGCATGTGCACGAGGTGATTCCGGTCGTGCCGGGCGCAAAGCAGATGATTCTGCTTTACCCGCAGTGGCTGCCGGGCGATCACGAGCCTGATGGCCCCATCAAGATGCTGGGCGGCATCATCACGACCGTCGATGGCCAGCGAGTGCAATGGGTGCGAGACCGCGTCCACATGTACGCGTTCCATATTCCGCTAACGCCGGGGGCCAAGACCGTTGGGGTGGACTTTGACTACCTCTCGCCCATCAAGCCCAGCGCGGGCCGCATTGAGATGGACCAGAATCTGGCCGATCTTGAGTGGAACGAAGTGCTCATGTATCCGGCAGGATACTTTTCGCGCGACATTCCTTTTGATGTGACGTTGCACCTGCCGGATGGATGGAAGTATGCCACCGCGCTCGAAACGGCGTCAGATCACGGCAGCACGGTGAAATTCCAGCAGACTCCGCTGAACACTCTGGTAGATTCGCCGCTCTACGCCGGCCGCTACTATGCACGTTTTGACCTGTCGCCGACCAAGACCGACATGGTGCATCTGAACATCTTCGCGGACAAGCCCGAAGACTTGAAGATGACTCCCGAAGAGCTGCAGCTTCACAAGAACCTTACCCTGCAGGAAGACAAGCTCTACGGCTCGCACCACTACAAGCACTATGACTTTCTGCTGCTGTTGAGCAACAAGGTCGGCGGCGTTGGCCTGGAGCATCACCAGTCCAGCGAAGACGGATTAGGCGAAGACTACCTGACCGACTGGAAGGATGGCGTGCTGGAGCGCGATCTGCTCGCGCATGAGTCCACGCACTCGTGGAATGGCAAGTTCCGCCGTCCCAACGATCTTTGGACCCCGAACTTCAACGTGCCCATGCGCGACAATCTGCTGTGGGTATATGAAGGCATGACACAGTATTGGGGCAATGTGTTGACGGCTCGCGCCGGGATGCGGACCCCCGAGCAGACGCGCGATATCTTTGCGCGCGTGGCCGCTGGCTTTGAGGCCAGCAAGGGCCGCGACTGGCGGCCTCTGGTGGATACGACGAATCAGCCCATCATCTCGCAGCGCACTCCAGTGAGCTGGGTGAGCTGGCAGCGCCCAGAGGACTACTACACCGAAGGCGAGCTGATCTGGCTGTCAGTGGACACAAAGATTCGCCAATTGACCGACGATAAGAAGTCGCTCGACGACTTCTGCAAGAAGTTTCTGGGCGTCTACAACGGCAGCATGATCACCGATCAGTATGACTTTCAAGACATCGTGAATGACCTGAACGCAGTCGCTCCCTATGACTGGGCCAAGTTCCTGCGCACGCGCATCTACGATCTGCATCCGCAGGTGCCCGAGGGCGGCATCACTCGCGGCGGCTACAAGCTGGTCTACAACGACACGCCGATCGAGTGGGAGCAGACAGAGTTTGCGAAGTATGGCTTCGCGGACTTTTCCACTTCGCTGGGCCTTTCCGTTGGCGCGCCTCATGGTGGCGGCGCAGCCATGATCGGCAACGTCTGGTGGGGAAGCCCGGCCTTCAAGGCGGGTCTGGTTCCTGACACGCAACTGGTCTCAGTGAATGGCGAGGCCTATACCGCCAAGGGACTGCGGGAAGCTATTCTCGCGGCGGAGAAGGATCACAAGCCGATTGAGATCCAGTACCGTCGCGGCAAGGACTACAAGACGGTCTCGATTCCATACTACGGTGGTCTGCGCATTCCGCACCTGGAGCGCGTGGACGGCAAGACGGATTACCTTGACCAGATTCTTGCTCCCAGCAAGAGCCCGCTGCCGAAGTTCTAACAGCGGCATCTTAACCGTAACGGCTGTTCCGCGCAGGCGGGGCAGCCGTTTTGCTTCGCAGAGGAGAAACAGGGATGAAGCGGCTCTTCACCGGCATTGCGATTCCCGCAGCGGAGGTGCCTGAATTGCTGGAGTGCTCCGAAGCGCTGGCCGCGCAGCACGGTCAGTTGCGTTGGAGCGAACGCAACGGGTGGCATGTGACGCTGCAGTTTTATGGCATGGTGACAACCGCGCAGGAAGCCTGTTTGCGGCAGGCGTTGGCGCAGGTGCGCGGCAGTTTGTCGTCGCTGCAGATTCGCGGAATCGGCTTCTTTGAGCGCGCCGGCGTGCTGCTGGCCGAGGTGCAGCCCAATGCCGATCTGGATGCGCTGCAGCGCGCGGTCGTCAAGGTGAGCCGCGCTTGCGGATTTCTGCCGGAGGAGCGGCCATATCATCCGCACGTGACACTGGCGCGCCGCCGCAGCCGCCGCGATCAGGCCGAGTGGCAGGAAATTCTGAGCCGGACATTGCCCCATTTTCAGGAGCATCCATCCGGCTCAGTGAAGGTGTCAGAGTTTGTGCTTTACGAGTCGGTGCCGGGGCCGGCTGGCTCGCGCTACGAGGTCATGGAACGGTTTCTGCTGCGCGGTTAGTGTGCGGCGTTGGCGTGCAACCCCAGCGCCTGCAGATAGCCTTGGTTGACCCTTTCATTCTGATAGCGAATGTTCTTTAACAGGCCCGCGAAGGCTGCGTCGATGTCCGCCTGCGGAGGCCGCGCGGCTTCGAGGGCCTTGGAGTTGCCGGTACTCTGCGGCAGCTTGGCGTAGGCAACAATCTCATCCCAGTGAGGCGGCCGCGCAAAGTCTACGACGCTCGATGTGGCATCCATCTTCTTGTACGGCCAGAAGCACCAGCCCACATCGTTGGCGTTGAGGGTGTTCACAAACTGCGCAATCCACGCATCCTTGTTTTCGCCCGACTCACCCAACCAGATGGGCACATGATTCTTCGCGCGAAAATCCAGATACTTCTGGATGGACGCCTTGACTGGCGGCATCCAGTAGGCGTGGAAAGTGTACATAAGATTTGAGTCAAACGGAGGCCCGAAGATCGAGAAATTCGTGTCCCACTGTGCGCCCCCCACAATCAGTACGTGGTGCGTGTCTACGCTGCGAATGCCCGCGGCAACTTTCTTGTAGACCGGCTCAAGGTCCTTGTTGAACTTCTCAATGCTGGGGTAGTTTGCGATGGGTTCGTTGAGCAGGTCATAGCCGAGTACGGCGGGATTGTTCTTGTAGCGGTTGGCGATGCGCGTCCACACCGAAACCAGTTCGTTCTGCTCTTCCACGCTCGAGTAAAGCCAGGGGTAATTCCACGCATTGTCGATGTTCGCGCCGGTTTGACCGCCGGGCGCATCATGCATGTCGATGATGACGTAGATGCCTTCCTGCTGGCACCACTGCACCAGTTGATCGAGCAACTGGAAGCCAGCGGAGTTATCGGTGGTGAAGAATTCGTAGTCAATCGGCACGCGCACTGAGTTGAAACCGGCGCGCTTCAGAAAGGCAATATCTTTGCGGGTGATGTAGGCTTCGCGATACTTCTGCCAGAAGACCTTGGCCTGGTCAGGCCCCAGCAGCGACCTGGTCAGGTCATAAATTTCGCGCGGGGCCTGCGGGCCGCCGTCGAAGTGAAACATATATCCTTCCGGCTCAAACCAGTTGCCGAGGTTGATGCCGCGCAGATGCAGCGGTGCTCCCTGGCCATCCACGAGCTGCGTGCCCTGCGTGTGCACAAACCCCGTCATGGCCATGGCGGGCAGAGAAAACATCAGCAACAACAACGAAGAACAGATTCTTTTCATCCTCGAACTCCTTCACAACCAAATGCCAGCGCAACTTTATCGAACCGCGCAATCGATTGTCTATCAGACAATCGCTGGAACGTTCGCCATGCCGGCCGTGCCGAAGATTCTGCGGTAACGTGCCACTTCGCTGGCCGGCCCGAGTGATTTGGCGTAGTTGTCAGAGAGCTTGACCGCAGGCCGTCCATTGACGCTCGCCACTTTGCAGACGAGGCTGATGGGATCAAAGTCCCTATTGGATTCCGGGTCGCAATCGCGAAAGTCATTGGTGAGCAGTGTGCCCCAGCCCGCGCTGAAGCGCAGCCGCCGTTCGGGCGTCCAGCGCGCGGCGTCCTGAAAATCTGCAGCAGAGCGAAACTCGTACGGTCGCGCGCCATTCTGAATGGTGCCTGCGAAGTAGGCGTGCAGGGCGAGAATGTCGTCCACGTCGAGCCCGTCGGATGCGATGAGCAGTTTTTTGCGCGGGTCGCGGCCATGTTTTTCGAGCCACGCGATGTATTCATCCCCAGCAACAAACGGGTCTTTGCTGTCGACGCGCTGGCCGGTCCAGTTGGCCACCCACTCGGGCGCGCCATCGAGAAACTGGGTTGTGCCGAAGGTATCCGGCAGCATGATCAGCAGGGCACCGGCATAGGTCTCCTGCCAGAGCTCGAGCATGCGGTATTGCGCGTGCCGCAGCGACGACTCATCATCGGCCATTGCGGCCAGCGCCATGGGGATTTCATGGGCGTTGGTGCCGATGGCTTCAAGGTCATGCTTGTAGGCCAGAAATGTGTTCGACGTGCCGGTGAAGCACTCGCCGAGCGTGTCGCGCATGGCCTTGACGACGTACTCCTGCCATAGAAAGCTGTGGCGGCGGCGGGTGCCGAAGTCGGCGATTTTGAGCCCGGGAACGCCGCGCAACCGCTCCATCTTGCTCCACAGGCGGCTCTTGGCGCGGGCGTAAAGAATGTCGAGCGCCAGTTCGCCGCGATGCTTGAGCATGGCGCGGGTTTTTAGTTCCGTCAAAATGGAGAGCGAATACAGCTCCCAGAGGGTGGTTTCAGTCCAGCGGCCCTCAAAGGTGAGCACAAACTGGCCATCGCGCACGCTCACGTCATAATCGGGCAGGCGAAAGTCCTCGGCCAGCCACTCGATAAATGCCGGCTCAAAGATGCCGCGTACGCCATAAAAAGTGTTGCCGGCCAGCCACACCAGCTCTGAGCGGCCAAAGCGCAGGCGGCGCACATGCTCCAGTTGCTGCACGAGTTCTTCGCGCAGAATCATGTCGCCCAGCCGCACCTGCGAGGTGCGATTGACGGTGGTGAAAGTCACCCTGGCAGACGGAAAATGCTTCCAGATAAACTGCAGCATCAATAACTTGTAAAAGTCCACATCGAGCAGGGAGCGTATGATCGGGTCGAGACTCCAGTTGTGATTGTGAGCACGTTCTGCAAAATTGACGATCAATCCTCTCAACCCTCCTGCCCGGTGGCGCGGCTACAAATATCGTAAGCCTGTGCATCAGACAGAGTATCGATAGAACTTTTTTGGGGGCTAGATTGCCGATCTTTGAATTTCACATCTCCCGCCGTGTCCGCGAGCGCTATCAATTTGCGGAGACATTGTTTTCATTCAACGGGAATGTCGTATTTGCCAGCCTGCCTGCGTGCCGCGAGTTTGCCCATCGTATGAATCAGGTGCGCGATGTGGAGCGCCACCCCGAGCAGCGCGTTCACCCCGCCGCTCTCTATGCCATGGGCCTCATTGATGAGGCCTGCCATGCGCTCGTGGCCCAGTATCGCAAGCAGTATGATCCGCAGGTCATGACCGAGGGGCTGGCCTGGCTGGCCGGCCGCTTTCATGAGGAAAAGGTCGAAAAGCTGCTGCTGGCTTTTGTGCAGCATTACCCGGGCATCGCCGTTTATCGCGGCGAGCAGACGCCGGAGAAGTGGCTCACCGGCTCCACCGACGGCGTATCGCACCGCGACGTGGCCTTTGAAGAGATGATTCTGCTCTGGATGGCCAATCGCAATCCGGCCTTTCAGCCCTTTGTGGAGCTGTTTGACGACACCCCGCTTGCCGAACACACCATTTACCGCCAGGCCGCGCAGAGCCTGCCGGAGTACTTCGCGACGCGGCCGCTCATTCCTATTCCTGACGCTAGCCCCATGGACCTGCTGCGGCTGCTGCTGGTGCCGTCGCTCACGGCCCCGGGCTCGTTGCGCGATCAGCTTGCAGTGATTCGCAAGCGCTGGGGCGGCTTGCTGGGATCGGCCATCGATCGTCTGCTGATGGTGGCCGGGGAAGTGTTGCACGAGGAAGAGCTGGCCATCTGGACGCAGTTTCATCCCGCATGGGATCCGGCGCGCCTGGCCGAGGAGCGCCGCCGCCACGGCCAGCACGGGGGCGGCCCGGTCAGCGAGTCAGAAGTGCCCACCTTCAGTGGCGTGCGCGACGTGGAATATGAAAAATTCAGCGCGGACGTCGAATGGATGCCCCGTACTGTGCTTATGGCCAAGAGCACGTATGTTTGGCTCAACCAACTCTCGCGCTGGTATGGCCGCGCGATCGAGCGGCTCGATCAGATTCCGGATGAAGAACTCGACGCGCTGGCCCGGCGCGGCTTCACCGCGCTCTGGCTGATCGGCCTGTGGGAGCGCAGCCGCGCCAGCAAAACTATCAAGCAGCTTTGCGGCAACGCTGACGCAGTGGCCTCGGCCTATTCGCTCTTTGACTATCGCATTGCCGACGACCTGGGCGGCGAGGCGGCTTATAACCAACTGCGCGACCGCGCGGCGCAGCGCGGCATCCGGCTGGCCAGCGACATGGTGGCCAATCACATGGGCATTGATTCGCCCTGGGTGGTCGAACATCCGGAGTGGTTTCTGTCGCGCTGGGACACGCCTTATCCGAATTATTCCTTTGACGGGCCTGATCTTTCTGCCGATGGCCGCGTCGAGATTCAGATTGAGCGCCACTATTATGACCAGACCGATGCGGCCGTGGTCTTTCGCCGCCGCGACCGCGCCACCGGCGAGGTGCGCTACATCTATCACGGCAATGACGGCACCAGCTTTCCGTGGAATGACACGGCGCAGCTCGATTATCTGAATCCGGCGGTGCGCGAGCATCTGATCCAGACCATTCTGCATGTGGCGCGCATGTTCCCCGTGATTCGTTTTGACGCCGCTATGACGCTCGCGAAGCGGCATTTCCACCGGCTCTGGTTCCCCGGGCCGGGCGCGAGCGGGGCCATTCCTTCGCGCGCCGAATACGGTCTGACCGATGAGGAGTTCAATCGCGCCATGCCGCATGAGTTCTGGCGCGAAGTGGTGGATCGCGTCGCGGCCGAGGTGCCGGGCACGCTGCTGCTGGCCGAAGCCTTCTGGCTCATGGAGGGCTACTTCGTCCGCACACTGGGCATGCATCGTGTCTACAACAGCGCCTTCATGAACATGCTGCGCGATGAGGAGAATGCCAAGTATCGCTCGGTGATCAAGAACACCATTGAGTTTGATCCGGACATTCTGAAGCGCTACGTCAACTTCATGAGCAATCCCGACGAGCGCACGGCCATTGACCAGTTCGGCAGCGGAGACAAGTGCTTTGGCGTTGCCACGCTCATGGCCACGCTGCCGGGCCTGCCCATGTTTGGCCATGGCCAGATCGAGGGCTTCACCGAGAAGTACGGCATGGAGTATCGCCGCCCTCGCTATGAAGAGAACGCAAACCCGTGGCTGGTGGAGCGGCACGAGCGGCAGATTGCTCCGCTGCTGCACCGGCGCTCGCTCTTTGCCGAGAGCGGCAATTTTCTGCTGTATGACTTCTACCGCGCTGACGGTACGGTGGATGAGAACGTCTTCGCCTACTCCAACCGCCGGGGCGATGAGCGCGCACTGGTTCTCTATCACAACCGTTATGCGGAGACCGAGGGCACCGTCCACATCTCGGCCGCCTATGCGGACAAAGGGTCGGGCCAGCTTCGCCGCCAGTCCCTGCAGGAGGGGCTGGGCTTTGGCGGAGACTCGAGCCTGTTGCTGCGTTATCGCGACGCCAGCACTGGGCTTGAGCATCTGGGCCGCGCCAGCGAGCTGGCCGGGCAGGGCTTCCGCATCCGGCTGCAGGCCTATGAATACCATGTGCTGCTCGATTGGCAGGAACTGCGTGCCACGGTCGAGCAGCCCTGGGACCGCCTCTGCGACGCTTTGAAGGGCGAAGGCGTGCCCAATCTGGACGAGGCCCTGCTGCATCTGGAGCTGCAACCGGCGCACGATGCCCTGCGCCAGGTGCTGGACGCGCCGGTGGTACGTCACCTCGCCGACCTCGCGGCGCAGCCTGTGCCAGTAGGGGATGCGCGCGCTGCCGCCAAGGTCCGCACCGCGCGCAGAGAGGCGTTGACCTCGCTCTGGCAGCTCGTCCGCATCTTTCTCGAAGAAGCGCAGGCCGCCTATCGCACGCAGTTGGAGCGCGGATCGACATTGCAGGAAAAAGCCGCGCAGACGCTGCCTGTCTTCCGCGATCCGGCCACCATGGAAGCCGATTTTCAGGAGAGCTTCACGGCCATGCTGCGATTGCCCTCCGCGGAGGCGCTCTTCCCTGAGCTTTGGCCGCCCGAGGCACGCCGCATTCTGCCTGGCTACAGCCCTGAAGTTATGGCGGCCTCGCTCTGGGCCCCTGTCCTGGCGTGGCGCACACTGGCCTTGCTGCTGGAATCGCTTTCCGGCGCCGGGAAGAAGCAGCCCGTGCTGGATGCCGGGACCATCTTTGATGGCCTTCGATTCCGCGACCCGCTGGCCAAGGCGTTTCACCATCTTGGTCTGCCGCCCGAGGAGGGATGGCGCGCAGCAGCGCGCGTTCGCCAGGTGCTTCTCGCAGAAAAGAATCCCGTGTCTCGGCAGGCCTATGGCCTCACTCGCGCACAATGGGAAGACCCTGAGATGCGCTGGTTGCTGGGATGGAACGAGTGGCAGGGGCACACCTATATCGCTCGGGAGTCTTATGAGCAGATGCTGTGGTGGCTCCGCATGCCGCGCCTCTGCCGTCTGAGCGGACGCAAGGTGCCCGATCGCCGGATTGCAACGGAAATCGATACGGAAGTGCGCGCGGCCTGTCAGGAGATGGCAGCCCTGAAGTACTGCGTCGATACCATGGTGACGCCGCCGCCTAAGCCGGCGAAGTCTTCGTCTGGCCTCAGGAAGGCCGACGCCGGGAAGTCGGGTTCAGCAGACAAAGCGGGTCCGGGCAAAGCGAACGGGGGCAAGTCACGGCGTCCGAGTCCGGATGCAAGTGCCGGCTCGGGTTCCCAGGGCAGCGCCAAGGCCTCAAAGCCTGCCGCCGTGAACAAGACCAGTCCGCGCGGCAAGGCGGCAGAGAAGCCGGGCAAAGCCTCCAAAAAGAAGGCCGGCAAGTAGCGCTTCTTTCGCGCAAAAAGCAGAGGCGGTGGAAACTTTCCACCGCCTCTTGAATTGTCTGCGAAAGCAGGCCGCGCTCTATGGTTCGCCCGAACCCGGCGCGTGGCTTTCAATGATGCTGTTGTTGGAGAGCACCTCGCTTGATGCGCCAGCATACTGTGTACTGGTGCGCAGGCCCGTGATGTTGCCCTGTACTTCGATCGTGGTGTCGAGCGTGTCCGTATCAGTGCGAATTACCGTGACAAACGGGCTGTTTGGACCAGCCACCAGAACCTTGCCCGTGGGGTAGTTGTACACCGAGGCAATCTCACGCGGATTCATGTCGAGCGAGATGGTCTTGATGACGGAATCATTGTTCAGATTCACGATCGTAACCGCGCCATCATCGTTGTAAGTCAAGTTGCTTCCGCTGCCGCTCGTGGTGCCCTGATCGGCCACATAGACGCGGGGATCAGTGTCACTCTGCAGAATGCTCAGCGCCGCCGGGTGCTCGCCCACCGGAATGGTAGCGAGGATCTTACCGAAGGTCGCGCTGTCATTGCCGTAGACGTCCTGGCTGATGTCGATCACGCTGATGGTGTTGTTGTCGTAGTTGGCCGTGACCATGAGCTGGCCGTTGTTATAGACATCCGCGAAAACCGGACCCGCATTGCAGCTGGTTTGCCCGGGGCAGAGATTGATCGTGCCGTTGCCGGTCAGGTAGCCGTTGTTAGTGGTGTCAATCGCATTCTTCTGCGCATCGATCACCGTAACCGTGCCGCTGCCGCGGTTCATGATGAAGGCGCGCTCTCCGTTGCTTGACATCACGCCATAGACCGGGCAAACGCCGAGCGGCAGACGTGACGAAATGCTCTGGTTCGCGACACTTGTGACCTTGTTGGTCGTGCTGATCAGCAGGTCGAGGCCATCCGCTTCGCCGTTGGTGTTGACCGACGAGGGATTGCTGCATGCGCCCCATGCGAGGTTGCCGCCCGTGCTGGAATTGCCCTGGCTGATCGCATAAATCCGCTGGGCGTCGTCAATGCCCACCAGGTTGATGAGGGCCGGAGCGACGGGAATCTCCTGCTCCAAGGCCGGAGGCGCGTTGGCGCTCATCTCGGCAATGGCGTTGTGGCCCTTCTCCGTCACAAAAATGGTGCCGTTCATGGCCAGCACGTTGTTCGGCACTGGATAGGCCTTGGCACCGTTGTAGCTGTTCAGGAAGGTGCTGGTCTGAATTTTGTTGGTCTGCAGCGTGCTGTTGGCTTCCACGTAGCTCATGGTGCCATCGCAATTCGGCACATAGGCGAGGCCGCCCGTGGGGTCCATGCCCATATTGATGGGTCCGTTGCCGATCAGCGCTGTGTTCATGATGCTGTCGCCGGACGTATCGATCAGCGTCGCTACACCGGGGTCAGTGTAGGCTTGTGGGCTCGGGGGTGTATCCGAGTTGTTCAGAATGCACGGATTATCTGCTGGAACATCCAGCAGGTTATAGTGCGGCTCTGAAGTCACGAGCGCATACGCCGTAGGCTGCCCGGCCGGCCCCGTCGGCTGAATAGGGGTAATGACTGGTTGATATTGATTGCCGCAACCGACGGTTGCAACTACCGCCAGCAGCCCCCCGGCCGCCAGCCACACCATGCTTCGCACTCGCAAAAATTACCTCACTACCGGTTGTGCTGTAGAACTTGATTGTAAATCAGTGTACAAACTCCCTTTGATCTCCGCACAGGGGAAAAGCCAGAAAGGACCTCCTGGTGAACCAGACGCCGCGCCCCTCTCCGCCGCTCCGCTGGCAATCCAAGGCGGTTTTGCTGGTCTTTCTGCCCGTTCTGGCCGCGCATTTGCTGCTGGACGCCGGGTATCGGCTGGAATCAGGTGACACCCTCAGGGTCTACATCGCCTTTGGCATCGCCGCCATGTTTGGCGTTATTGTCTGGCTGGTGCGTGCGGCCACGCCGGGCGGAGCCGCCGCCGGAGCCATCGTCGCCGCCAGCCTCTCGCTCTGGACACCCGGCCGGCGCACGGCACTCTGGCCACTGGCAGCGCTGCTGGTGCTTACATTATTGGCCACACGCGCGGGCCGTTCCGCCAAGGAGAAGCTCGGGCTCGCCGAGGACAAGCACGGACGTACCGCCGCGCAGGTAATGGCCAACCTCGGGGTTGCGGCTCTCTGTGGCGTGCCCTTTTCGATGGCGCTGGTCTATCAGCATTCGCCTGTGCCGCATCTTTGGCTGGTGGCCATGACTGCGGCGCTGGCCGAGGCCACCGCCGATACGCTTTCCTCTGAAATTGGGCAGGTGATTGGCGGTGAACCGCGCCTGCTCACCACGCTGCGCCGTGTTCCGCCCGGCACCGACGGAGCCATCACCCTTGCCGGAACCCTCAGCGGATGTGCCGGAGCCGCCATCGTGGCCGAAGTCGCCCGGGTAGCATTGCCCCTGAACTGGCGGGAGGCTGGCCTGGCCTTTGGCGCGGCCATCCTGGGACTCTTCCTCGACAGCCTGCTCGGCGAATGGATCGAGCGGCGCGGATGGCTCAACAACGATGCGGTGAATACTCTTTCCACGCTCGCCGCCGCCCTCGCTGCCGTTGCCGCCATGAGCCTCTTGAAGTAGTGGAGTGCCGGGAGCCGAAGAGATTCTCTGACTCAAAACTGCGGACTGCCAACTGGGGACTGATAATCGGCAACTGCCTGCGGAGTGGCTCAATGCAGATGCAGCCGCCACGCCGTGTAGCTGGCAATCTCATGCAGCCGGCGGCGAATCAGGTACTCAAGTGGTGCGGGCCGCAAATCAGGGCGGGGCGAGGTAAAAACCTTCAGCCCTGCGGCGACACAAAGCGCATGAATCCGGAACAGGTGCGATCCGTCGCTCACGACGTCCAGCGTTTCGATGTGATTTTTACGCACGATGACGGCCAGCCGCGCCACGGACTCTTCGGTATCGTCGCTCTTGGTTTCGGCGATGATGCTGGCTTCGGGAACTCCATGCGCCATCAGGTAGTCGCGACCCACTCCGCCCTCGGTGTGCGTGTCGCCGTTCTCCCGGCCTCCGAGCGTGATGACCAGCGGAGCGAGCCCTTCCTGATAGAGCGCAAGGGCGTGATCGAGCCGCGCGCGCAGCACCGGGGAAGGCGTTCCGTCGTACTCTGCCGCGCCAAAGACGGCAATGGCGCCGGCGGGGCGCGCCTCATCGTGCGTCTCATAGGAGCGAATCTGGCTGTAGACCCAAGCTGTCCACGCGGCACCTCCCAGCAGGCAAAGAGCCCCCAGCAGGCGGATCACCCTTTGGCGTCCTCTGGCGGAGGCTGCGGCGGAGCGGCTTTTCGGTGCTCCGGCGGGTGCCGGGTCGTGCGCATCCATCATTGCTGCAACGCCAGGGCGATGGCATAAGTGGGAATAGCGCCTTCGCGCAGAATCTGCCACTGCCCGCCTCCGGCCGAGAGATCCACAATGGTCGTGGGCAGGCTGCGGGGAGTCGGGCCTCCATCCACAATCAGAGGAATGCGCTCGCCAAGCTGGTCGCGTACGCACGAGGCATAGGTGCATTCGGCGGCGTTCTGCAGGTTGGCAGACGTGGCCGTGATCGGCAGGCCCAGGGCCTCCACCACAGCGCGGGGAATCTCGGCGTCGGGCACACGCAGTGCCACGTTGCCCGTGTTGGCCGTACTGCGCAGCGGCAGGCGCGAGCCCGCTTTGACGATCACAGTCAGCGGTCCGGGCCAGAAGCGCTCGGCCAGCCGGTCGAAGTGGTTGTCCACCTCGCGGGCCAGTTCATAAGCCTGCCCGGGATTGGCGATGAGCAACGATAGCGGCTTGTGCTTCTGCCGCGACTTCAGCTCATAGATACTCTCCACGGCCCGCAGGTTCACCGGGTCTACGGCGAGGCCATAGAACGTATCGGTCGGCATGCCAACAACTTTGCCGCTGCGAATACAAGAGACCACGTACTGTATTCGGTCAGGCTCTGGCTCATCCGGATGGATGCGCAGCATCTCTGCGTACAAGGCATCTCCCAAAGAAGCGCGGCCCCTGTGAGCGGAGGTTCCACCGGCAAACAGCGTAAAATCCACGCATGCCGAATGCCACAGAGCGCGCACGCACTACACGCATTGTACAAAGCCGGCACAACTCCCGCGTGAAGGAATTGCGTGCGGCCTTTTCGCATCCCGGTAAGGGAGAGCGGGGATACATCGCCCTCGAAGGCGAACTGCTGCTCGCCGAGGCTCTGCGCAGTGGCCTGGCTCCGGCCGCCGTGTTTATTCGTAGCGGCCAGTGGGAAGCGCTGGAGCGCGTCGCGGCCAAGGCCCCATCGCGTGCCGCTCTGGATACCGCGGAAATACTGGAATTGCCCGCCGACATATTTTCAAGCGCTGTTGATACGGAGTCTCCGCAGGGCATCGCTGCATTGCTCGCGCCGCCGCGTTTTGATTGGGACGACCTTTTCCCGGCCCACGCGCCGGCGCTGCTGCTCGTCACTGCCAGCCTGCAGGACCCCGGAAATCTGGGCACACTGATTCGCTCGGCCGAAGCCTTCGGCGCGAGTGGCATTCTTACGCTGCCCGGCACGGTGAATCTCTGGAACGCAAAAGTGGTGCGGGCTTCGGCGGGGTCGGTCTTTCGCATGCCGGTCGTCGCTCGCTGCGAAGAAGAGGTGCTCGCGCGGCTTGCCGCCCAGGGCGTCACCCTCTTTGCCACCACCGCCGATGGCGATCTGCCAGCCACACAGGCCGCTCTGACGCAGCCCTGTGCGCTGCTCATCGGCAATGAGGGCGCGGGGCTTACGCCTCACCTCCTACAGGCGGCCGATGCGCGCCTGGCCATTCCTACGCCGGGCCCGGTCGAATCACTCAATGCGGCCATCGCCGGCAGCATTCTGCTCTATGAGGCCTCGCGCCAGCGCGCGGCATCTCAAAGGGAGCAGTAGCCTTATGAATCTTTTTGCTCCCGTTTCCGGATCTGAATCCACGCCGCCAGCGGGCACGCGCCCTCTGGCCGAGCGCATGCGTCCGCGCACGCTCGACGAGTTTCGCGGTCAGCAGCATCTTTTGGGGCTGGGCAAGCCACTCCGTGTGCAGATCGAGCGCGACGATGCCGCCTCAATGATTTTCTGGGGACCTCCGGGAGTAGGCAAAACCACCCTTGCCAAGATCGTTGCGGAAACCACGCACGCCAGCTTCATTGAATTCTCCGCCGTGCTCTCAGGCATCAAGGAGATCAAGCAGGTCATGGCCGATGCCGAAAAGGCCTCGACCTACGGCTCGCGCACGATTCTTTTTGTCGATGAAATTCACCGCTTCAACCGCGCCCAGCAGGATGCCTTTCTGCCATACGTGGAGCGCGGCACCATCCGCCTGATTGGCGCGACGACTGAGAATCCGTCGTTTGAGGTGAACGCGGCGCTGCTCTCCCGTTGCCGCGTCTATACGCTGCAGGCGCTCACGGAAGACGATCTGGTCTCTCTGCTCGAGCGCGCGGCTGCCGACCGCGAACGCGGACTCGGCAACATGGGCGTGACCTTCGATGCCGATGCGCTTGCCTTGATCGCCGACTATTCTTCGGGCGACGCCCGCAACGCGCTCAATGCACTCGAAGTCGCTGCCAAGCTGGCGCAATCGCGCGAAGAGAATCCTCGCGTCTCTCGCGAACTGGCGCAGGAGGCGCTGCAACAGCGTGTGCTGCTCTATGACAAACAGGGCGAAGAGCACTACAACCTGATCTCGGCACTGCACAAGTCCGTGCGCAACAGCGACCCTGACGCGGCCCTCTACTGGCTGGGCCGCATGCTGCAGGCGGGCGAAGATCGTATGTACGTGGCCCGCCGCGTGGTGCGCATGGCCGTCGAAGACGTCGGCCTTGCCTCGCCCGAGGCGCTGAATCTCACGCTTTCGGCACGCGACGCCTTCGAATTTCTCGGTATGCCCGAGGGTGACCTCGCGCTGGCGCAGGCCGTCGTTTATCTGGCGCTGGCGCCCAAGTCGAATGCCGTTTACACGGCCTATGGAGCAGTGCTGGGTGACATCGAGGCTACGCGCGCCGAGCCTGTTCCGCTGCATCTGCGCAACGCGCCAACCCGGCTGATGAAAGAAATGGATTATGGCAAGGGCTATCAGTATGCCCACGACGAAGAGGGTAAAGTCGCCGACATGGAGTGCCTGCCGCCCAGCCTTGCCGGACGCCGCTACTATCAGCCGACAGAAGAGGGCCGCGAAAAGCTGCTGCGTCAGCGAATGGAAGAGATTCGCCGCATTCGCGCAGCGAAACGCGGCAAGCGCTAGCGACGCGCCAGAATGGTTGGGCTGTCTTTCTGCAGCAGCTTCACGGCCTCACGCCAGGTGGTCTCCGGTGGCAGCAGCGTGAAATCGCTCTGATTTTCGGTCATGTGAAACGAGAGTGCCTTGAAGATCAGCGCCGTACCTTCGACATCGAGGCGCATGTGCGTCACCGCCCAGTAGCCGGGCAGCACCTCATCGTTTTCCATGCTGACGTGGCCACCTTTGTCAAAGGTCGCCAGCAGTCCCAGTCCCCAGCGCACATTGTGAATCAGGTGAGCCTGCAGACGCACAAAGCGCATGTTTAACTGGTTGATCCACAGGTCGCCGGTCATGCCCTCGAACATGCGCGATTCCAGATCGGGGGGCGAAAACTTCGGATTCGGCACAAAAGTGAAGTGCAGAATCGGGCCATTCATTCCCGGCTCTTCGCCTGCATAGTGAAAGAGGAAGGCGTCCGGCAGTTCGCGCATCAGGCGGTCCACACGCTGCTGCTCTTCCGTTTCGTGCTGGTGGTGGCGGCGCTGCGAGGCCGGGTCGGCGAGCAGCGCCTTGAGCCGCTGCTCTTCCTGGCGTTCCTGCTGGGCATCGAGAGGCTTTCCATTGATGGCGATGAGCCGCGACACTTCGCCGTCATGCGTCTCGATGACATCTTTCACGAATGTGCCGTGGTCCGTCACCTTTGTGAACCGGTAGCGCATGGCGACGGTCCGCTCATCATTCGCAATCTGAATCTGCACTGCACGCCGCACCATGGCATTCGGATGAGGCGCGATCATGGATTGCGCGCACACGGGCAGGCTGGCCGGCAACAGGCAGAGTGCGGCAAAGGGAAAGATCAGAAAGCGTGCGCAGCGGCAAAGCATTGTGAGATAGACGAAAACGAGACGCTCCGCGTCGCACCATGCTGAGAAAAAGCTTGCCAAAGCTCCACCGCTACTTTGCCGTGGTGGCAGAACTCGCACTCGCGGAACCTGCCGAGCCCACCGTAGCCGTGTGCGGCAGGGAATTGAGCGCGTTGAAAACAATGCCCGGCGTCAGCACCTCGGGCAACAGTTGCGGCGGCGCGCCTGCTTGTCCTGAATAGAGCGCATAAGTCGGGATGCCGCTGCGGCCCAGTTGCTGCAGCGCTTCGGAGATGTTCTTGTCATGGTGCGTCCAGTCGGCCTTGAGCAGTTCCACGCCGCTCGACTTCAGCGCCTTCTGCACGTCATCCCGGTCCAGCACCACGCGCTGATTCACCTGGCAGCTCAGGCACCAGTCGGCGGTAAAGTCCACAAAGACTGGCTTGCCCTCGCTCAGGTACTGCTGCAGCAGCGCCGGGCTGTAAGGCTGCCATTCCGTCTGTGCGCCAGCTCGTGAAGCGGCGGTCTTCGTCTGCTGCGTGGAGTCGCCGAGCACGCGGCCCACATACCAGGGCAGGGCAATCGCGGCGGCAATGATCAGCAGCGCCACCAGCGTGGCCACGCGTTTGGCGGGCCAGCGTCCCAGCGTCCAGCCGGCAATGGCCAGCAGCAGAAAGGCCGACAGCAGCGCCATCAAGGCATAGCTGCCCGCCGATTCGGTGTAGAGCCACACCATCCAGATCACCGTGCCAAAGATGGGAATCGAGACGGCCTGCTTCAGAATTTCCATCCACGCGCCGGGTTTGGGCAGCAGGCGCGTCCAGCCGGGGTTGTAGGCCAGCAGCAGGTAGGGCAGCGCCAGTCCCAGCCCAACGCCCGTGAAGACCGCAAAGCTGGTCATCGCCGAGTGAGCCAGGGCGTAGCCAATCGCAGGCCCCATGAAAGGAGCCGTGCACGGCGTGGCCACCACCATCGCCAGCACTCCGGTAAAGAAGCTGCCCGCATAGCCCTGCTTCTGCGCCAGACTGCCGCCCGCACTCGTCAGCGTGAGGCCAATTTCAAACTGTCCGGCCAGCGAAAGCCCCATAAAGAAGAGCAGCATCGCCATCAGGGCCAGAAAGAGCGGCGACTGGAACTGGAATCCCCAGCCCAGTTGCTGCCCGGCGGCGCGCAGAATCAGCAGCACGGCCACCACGGCCCAGAACGAAACCAGAATGCCCAGCGTATAGACCCAGCCATGGGCGCGCATCTTTTTGCGCTCATGCTGTGACGACTGCACCAGTGCGAGGCCCTTGATAAACAGAACCGGAAAGACACACGGCATCAGGTTCAGTAGCATGCCGCCCACCAGAGCCAGTAGCACGGCCCGCAGCATGGGCATCACCGAACTGCCTTGCTCCATCGCCGATGCGGGCAGGCTTCCGGGCAGCGCTGAAATCAGGTACGCCTGCCCGCTGCCAACTTCGAGCACGCCATGCAGCCGCTTGGGAGCCTGCTGCATGCTGTCGTCTTTCGTCAGGGACAGCGCTACACCCTTCTGCAGCGGTTCTACAGGCTGCGGCGCAGCGTTCGCAATCACCGTGAAGTCGAGCGGGAAGAACTCCGCCTTGGCTTCCTTATGCCCCAGCAGCACGGCCAGCCGAAAGCCCTTGGCGGTCGTCTGAAAGCGCGCCATATCTCCGCGTGGCAGCGGCTGCGGCATCTTTGCCTCAAAGGAGGCAATCTTCTGCTGCGCCTGAATATTTACCGTCGGAATCGCGGGCGCGCGCGGCAGCGTCTCTCGCGTGATCTTCAGCGTGCCTTGCCCGGGCAGGCAGACATTCTGGCAGACCAGCCAGCTTACGTCGGCGAGAATCTCCGCATGCGTGCTGCCCGGATGAAAGCCCGGCGCCACATGCATCGTGACCGGCAGCACCACCTCGTTCTCATAGCCGAAGTCCATCAGGGGGCCGAGCGGCAATCGTTGCGGCGGCGGATATTGCAATTCGCCCGCAGTGACACCCTTGGGTAGCATCCATTTCACGTTGGGTGGCTCGCCCGAATCGCCCGCATTGATCCAGTAGATGTGCCAGCCCGGGTCCATCTGAAAGTCGAGCCCGGCCGTAAACGTCTGCCCCGGATACAACTGCGCCGGGGGCATCAGCAGCGTCAGGCGCAGATGCTGCGCGCTCAGGGAGTCCTGTGCCCGCGCCGGCGTGCAGGCCGCAAGGGTGCAGAGCAGCATCAGGCACAACATTGCCTGCCACACAAAACGGGAGGCCCGGCCAGGCCAGGCGGGAAAGTTCGGCATACGTCTTTATTCTAGGACGGCCAGGGCGAGCAATGGTTACATCCGGCAGGAACGTCCGCTGCCATGAGGCGAAATGTTGACGCGATCAGACGCGCCGGCCCCACCCTTCGGCCATGTATGCCTTCAGCAGACAATGGTCCATCACCACCCGCATGCCCGCAGCTTCGGCGCGCGCGGCGGCCTCCTCATGCACCACGCCCTCCTGCAGCCACAGGTAAGGCAGCTTGAGCCGGATTGCCTCTTCGACAATCTCCGGTACGAACTCGGGCGCGCGAAAGACATTCACCATCTGAATTTCGCTCTCTGATCCTCGCGGATGCGCCGCCACCGCCGCCTCAAGCGTGGGGTAGGCCTTCTCGCCCAGGGATTCGGTGATTCTGGGATTCACCGGCACAATGCGGTAGCCCTGCTGTTGCATGAAGCGGGAGACTCCGTAGCTGGCGCGGCCGTCGCGATCCGTCAATCCCACGACGGCGATGGTTTTGGTATTTTCGAGCATTTCCCGCATGATTTCCGGCTCGTTCAAGGTGCATCTCCTGTCTATCCGATGCTGCTGAAGGCACGAATTCTTGCTCTGGCATCATCAAATTCCATTCTCTCCTCATTTCATCTCTCGCGCCGGGGCACGATAGCATAACTGCTGACCCATCCAAAAAGGAGCACTCATCATGGCCACCGGCACCCCTTACAAGACTGCGCAGCTCGGCGAGCAGTGGGACGCGATCGTCATCGGCTCCGGCATGGGCGGGCTCACCACAGCAGTTCTTCTGGCGCGCCATGCGGGCCAGCGCGTGCTGGTGCTGGAGCGGCATTACACGGCCGGCGGATGCACGCATACCTTTCACCGTCCCGGCTTTGAATGGGACATCGGGCTGCACTACATCGGGCAGATGCACCGCAGCGAAGCTGTCCGGCGTGCCTTTGACCATGTAACGGGCCGCGCCGTGCAATGGAACGCGATGCCCGCTGTTTATGACCGCGTATCCATTGCGGGCCAGCGCTATGACTTTCCTGCCGGGGCTGAAAACTTCCGCGCGCGCCTCGTAGAGTGGTTCCCGGCCGAAGTGCGCGCCATCGACCTCTATCTCAAGGCCGTCGAGAATTCCAACCACTCCAGCATGTACTACTACGCGGAAAAGGCCCTGCCGCCATGGCTTTCGCCCTTCATGGGCCGCTCGCTGCGCGGCGCTCACCTGCATTGGGTCGGCCAGACGACGCGCCAGATGCTGGAAGGTTTCCACGCCAGCCCGGAGCTGATCGGTGTGCTCACTGCGCAGTGGGGTGATTATGGCCTGCCGCCCGCGCAGAGCAGCTTTGCCGCGCATGCCACGATTGTGGGCCATTACCTCAACGGCGCGGCCTATCCGGTCGGCGGAGCCTCTGTCATTGCCGCCGCCATGGCTCCCATCATCGAGCAGGCTGGCGGAGCCGTCGTAATCGACGCGGCAGTGGACCGCATCCTGTGTGAGCGCGGACGCGCCGTGGGTGTTCGCATGGCCGATGGCCGCGAATTTCGCGCCAGGCATATTGTCAGCGATGCCGGAGCCAGGACGACCTTTGACCGCTTGCTGCCCGCCGATCTGGCCGCCGCGCAGAAGTTCCGCAGCCGCCTGCAAAAACTCTCACCTTCCTGCGCCCACTTGAGCCTCTACGTGGGGCTTTCGCAAGATGATGCGGCTCTCCACACCGATCCGGCGAATCTGTGGGTGTATCCCTCGTTCGATCATGATGCAAATGTCTCGCGCTTCGAGCAGGATCTCGACGCTCCGCTGCCGTTGGTCTATCTCTCGTTTCCATCCGCCAAAGATCCCGACTTTGCCCGCCGTCATCCCGGCAAGAGCACGATGGAGGCCATCACCATGGTTCCGTATGCGCCCTTTGCCCGCTGGCAGGAGAGCGCCTGGAAGCATCGCGACGAGGACTACGAATCTCTCAAGGCCGCGCTGGCCGCGCGCTTGCGGGCAGTGCTTGAGGAGCAGGTGCCGGCGGCGCGCAACCATATCGAGCACGCTGAGCTCTCCACCCCGCTCAGCACCCGGCACTTTTTGAATTACAGTCACGGAGAAATCTACGGCCTTGCCGCCACGCCCCAGCGGTACAAGCTGCGCCAGCTAGGCGCGCGCACACCGGTGCGCTCGCTCTACCTCACCGGGCAGGATGTTGCTACGGCCGGAGTGGCTGGCGCTTTATTCGGCGGCGTCATTGCGGCTTCTGTCGTGCTCGGCAAAAACCTGATGACCAAGGTCGTGCGCGAGTAGTCAGCGGCGCTTACGGCTTGTGGTATTTGTTCTTGACCGCGTCCTTGAAGTCGGCCAAGTCCAGGTTCAACTGAGTGGCGTCGTCAGTGTTCAGCAATCCCGAGGAGAAAGCCTTCTCCAGATCTTTTTCCGCCTTGTGCAGCGGTCCCCGCTTGGGCCGGTGACCCTGCGCGCGGGCATTGGCCGCGTCCACCAGCGTGGCCGCATCCTTGCGGAGCACCATTCTGCGCAGTGCATCGAAATTGCTCTCAGACAGTGACTGGTCCAGGTCGTTTTGCAGTTTCAGGGCGGTCTTCTGCATGTTGGCAGCCCTGTTCGCCGCACGGGCCGCCGGGGAGGCGCAAAGCAGCAACGCTCCCACGACTGCCACCGTCATCCATTGAAAGCATCGCAAGGGTATTTCTCCCGGCCAGATCAGAGTGTAGCGAGCCAGCCCCGAACAACAGGGCAGGCGATTGTCACGGGTCGCCTGCCTTTCCGAAGCGGCCGCATATGGCCAGAAACAGTGTAGCTGAATCCTTCCCGCTCATTCCTTGCGGCGGATTGCCTGCGCTCTCGGTCATTGCCCTTCGCTACAGTGCAGCATGACGGCAAAACCGGTATTGCCGATGCTGTAGTAGCGGTGCATGCGAATCTCGCCCGGCATCGAGTGCAGCGAGTAGTCCGTACCCGAGATCACCGTTGGCGGCGAAAGCATGCACATCGACGAAAGCTCCGGCACGCTTCGCTTCCACGTGCCCGCCACCATGTTGCAGACCTCGCCCAGGGCATCTTTGACCGTATCTTCGCTGGATCCCTCGGCTCCCGTGAGAAGGCTTGCGATGTAGTGGCTCGACGTCTTGTCCGCTCGCAGCATGCACGAGCCGCTGATCACTCCCGCAAGTCCGATCAGAACCGAAAAGCTCTCCGGCTCTGCCTTCAGCGGTGCATCTCCGGGCGAGCATTCCACGCCCAGCATGGTGCCGAAGACATCCTGTACGGCGCGATCCAGTTCGGCGGGGAACTGCTGCTGAATTGTCTGGCTCAATGTCATTGTCATACTCCGTCTCCGCACCCCCGTCCCGTGGCGATCATGATGCAACGGCCTCGACCAGCGGAATCACCCGGTCCTTGATCTGCTCCGCCGTAAAGGGCTTCAGGATGTATCCCCGTGCACCGGCCTGCACAGCCTGCACCACATGCTCCTCGCTGCCCTCGGTCGTGATCATCACAATCGGGACTCCCGGAGCGAGCTGCTTCGCACTGACCTGCGCCAGGAACTCCAGCCCGTTCATCTCCGGCATATTGATGTCAGAGAAAATCAGATCGACCTGCTGCGCCTGCAATACTTCCAATGCCTCTTTGCCGCTTCCCGCTTCCCATA
Organism: Acidobacterium capsulatum ATCC 51196; assembly: GCF_000022565.1. Lineage (NCBI taxonomy): Bacteria > Pseudomonadati > Acidobacteriota > Terriglobia > Terriglobales > Acidobacteriaceae > Acidobacterium > Acidobacterium capsulatum. The sequence continues at coordinate 1,127,106 of NC_012483.1, read as the reverse complement.
CCTGCGCCAGCGCCAGGCCGGCCGAGCGCAGCGAGCGCTCCACAATCTTTCTCATCACCGCCGAGTCATCGACGATCAACACTTTTATTTCCCGCATGGCACCTCCGAAATGCAGTCGTAATTTATTTCGCGGTACTGCGTTTATCGACAGCCACGGCGGAACCTTGATGGCCGCGCACTACTCCGGCGGAAGGCTTTCAATGTGCGCCGCCCGCCGCTCGCCGCTGCGCACCGGCACCGCCTGAAAGAGCGGGACGCCGGCCACCAGCAACTCGGGACGAGTCTTGGCCGTCACCGGAAAAACCACCACCTGGCCTGCCTCCAGCCCCTCCAGCTCCCGCATCGGAATCCGCGCTGGAGCCAATTGCAGCGCCGTTCCGACGCTGACCTTCTTCACCAGACCTCGCATCTTCGCGCGTGTCTCTTCGGAGTGTTCCTTCTGTGGGTGCAGGTCGCCGCGCAGGCTGCGCAGTACGGTGTTCGAAACGACGGCCGGCAGGGCGATGTGCAACAGCCCGCTGGCGCTCGGCAGCCGGATCTCAAAGCTCAGGCAAAGCGCCCGCTCCTTGATGGGCAGCAGCCGGGCCATCTGCGTCTGCATTTGACGGCTCTCAAAGTAAAAGCTCAGACCAATCGACTGCCAGGCGGAGCTCAGCTCCCGGCAGATCAGCTCCACCACATGCGCCACGATGGCTTCTTCAATCGAGGTCAGCTCCCGCACCTCGCCCGGCTGTCCAATGCCGCCCAGCAGCGCGTCAATCATCGAAGGCACCGGAGCCAGCTCCATCTGCAGAATCGCCACCGCGCGCAGTGGCTCCAGGCGCAGCGATGCGATAAACGACAAATCCGCGCCGCGCATCACAAATTCTTCAAAGGGAATCTGCTCGGCCGAAACCAGTTGAATGCGGCATTGCATTCCCAGCCACGCGCCGAGGTTGATGCCCAGGTTGCGCGCAAAGAGGTCGTTCAGAGAGCTGATCGAACGAAGCTGCTCCCGGCTGATCTGCCCGGCCCGCGAGTAGTTGTAGGGCCGCACATTCGCATCGGCTTCCGGCTGGGCCGGCTGCGCGGTGGCTTTGGCGGACTTGAAGAGGGCATCAATCTGCTCCTGCGCAAGGCTCTTGTCCATTGGGGCATGCTCCTGATCCAACACGCCGGCGCGATGAAATCTCCCGGAACCCGAAAGCGGGCAACCGGCAAGAGCCACTCGGCCTGCGAAGTTGCTTTTGCTCTTCATCCCTGCAGGAGGAGGGCCAGTCGGAAGAAGAAATACGTGAGAGAAATCTTAGAAATCTCCGGGCGGGGGAGGAGAAGAGTCCGGAGTCAGGGGGGGAGGGAGATTAGCTGGCTCGGGCGGCTTCTTCGAGCAGAGCGCCGCAGATGGAGGAGAGCGGCAGCACACGATCCACCGCGTCGTGCCGGATGGCTTCTTTCGGCATGCCAAAGACCACGCAACTGGCCTCGTCCTGCGCGAGCGTCCTCGCCCCGGATTTCTTCATCTCAAGCAGCCCCATCGCTCCGTCTGAACCCATCCCCGTCAGAATGGCGCCGGTGGCATGACGCCCCGCGGCTTGGGCCACGGATTGAAAGAGCACATCGACCGATGGGCGCTGAAAGCACACCATCGGGCCATCCTTGACCTCGACGCGATATCCGGTCCCCGCCTTGCGCAGCAGCATATGAAAGTTCCCGGGAGCCACCAGTGCGAGCCCGCTTCTCAGCTCATCGCCGTCGGCCGCCTCCCGCACCTCAATCGCGCAAATCTCATTCAGCCGGTTGGCAAACGAGCGGGAAAACACCGCCGGAATGTGCTGCGCAATCACGATTGGCGGCACATCCTTCGGCATCTCGCGCAGAACCTGCAGAATCGCCTCCGTGCCTCCCGTCGAGGCTCCGATCGCGATCACCGAGGAGGAAGGGAACGACCGCCTCGGCTGCGCGATCCTCGACACCGGTGCGGCCGTGGCAGTCACCGGCGTGGCTTTCGCGGCTGTGCGCAACCGGGCCACCTTGGCCGCGCGAATCTTCGCCGCGAGCCCATGCCTTAGATCCCCCACCGACTGCGGGCCTCCCGGCTTGGCTAATACATCAATGGCGCCGGCTTCGAGCGCTTCAAGCGCCACGCGGCTTGAGGCCACTCCGAGCGAGCTGATCACAATCACCGGCAGCGGATGAAAGTGCATCAGCCGCTTCAGGAAGGTCACGCCGTCCATGCGCGGCATCTCGATATCGAGTGTCAGCACATCGGGTTTGAGCGCCAGAATCTTGTCCCGCGCCACAAAGGGATCGGGCGCGGTGCCCACCACCTCGATGTCCCTCTCGCCCGAGAGCGCTTCGGTCAGGAGCTTTCGCACAATGGCCGAATCGTCCACAATCAGCACCCGGATGCGTGGATCTTCGCTCATGCCGCACTCTCCAGATACAACGACACATGCAATACGCCGTTTTCGAGTTCAAAGCTCTGCGCGGCTACCGGAGCCTGCTCCGGCGGCGGGGGCGCATCCTGGTCCAACTGTGGCGTGGCCAGATCAAAATGCTCCTGGCTTTCAAGCTGGCTCAGCAGCGAGCCGCACAGCATATTGGCCAGCTCGCAGACCACCAGTCCGGTCTGCTCCGGGCTGAGACTCTCCTCGTCTTCGCCTAGAAATCCGGCTGCCAGCAGTTGCGCGCTCGCTTCGCTCAGGCACAATCGCACCTGTCCGGAAGGCGATCCGCGAAAGGCCACCCGGGCTCCCATGCATGCGCCGCCCGATCCCTCTTCGGCCAGGCCCAGGGGCGCGGTGAAGAACATCGTTTCGAGTACCGAGCCCACTGCCTCGGCAAACATCTGGTCATAATTCCGTTCAGTGTTCCGTTCAGGCATGTGCGATTCCCAGCACTTTCTCCACTTCATCCCGCAGCGTTTCGGGAAGAAACGGTTTGGTTACATAGCCCCGCGCGCCCATTGTCATCAGGCGCTCCACTCGCCCCTGCGTCGCATCGGTCGAGACTACGATCACAGGAATGGATCGCAACAGATCGTCGGCCTCAAGCCTCGCAATCAGCTCCTCGCCATTCATCTCCGGCATGTTGATGTCGGTCAGAATCAGATCGACCCATTGGCCGGCCAGCGAACGCAATGCGTCCTCTCCGTTGCCCGCTTCATAGCAATCGCCCACATCGAGCCCCGTGAGCGTGATGGCTTTGCGGATAAACGACCGCATCACCGGAGAATCATCGACAATCAAAATATTGAGCGCCACCTTACCCTCCCTGCCGTGCCATGCCGGCCGAACTTGCGCGGCGTTGCATCTCTCTAGGTTCTCCGCCCGGGGCATGCAGCCAGACCCGCCCCGAGGCAGCTTCCATGCGCACTGTGCGCGCCGTCGTCCCGCCCGTCTCCTCGGCATGCGCCACCAGCCCGTACTTCCACAGCGCCTTGCGCAGCGCCAGGCAGTTCCGCTTGCCGATGTTGAACATGCTGTTGTCGTTCATCACCTGCGCTCCGCCCGCCGCATAAATCGTCAGGCGGCGTTTGTCCGCGCCCTGCTGCTGCACCAGTCGCAACAGCTCTCCGATGCCGGTATCGGCATACATCCATGGCCGGGCCGCGGCTTGAGCCTCCTCGCGCGGCGCCTCCGGCAGCATGTAATGCACCATGCCGGCCACCCCCGCCGCGCTGTCATGCATCATCACCGCCACACACGAGCCCAGCGCATAGGTCACCAGCACCGCATCCGGATCCCGGGTCGCGCCCCCATCTCCCACACCTACGACTAATTGCTTCATCGGCTGCCGCCTCGCTTCCGGTAGATTGCAGGTTGAAGCTGCTGCAGATTGTGTTGTATTCCGGTCAAACTCTCCGAGTGCCCCACAAAGAGATAGCCTCCCGGCTCCAGCCGCTCCTCTAACTGGCGCACCACGTGCTCCTGCGTCTCGCGGCTGAAGTAGATCATCACGTTCCGGCAGAAGATCAATTGAAACGGGCCCAGCGACGGCAACGGCTCAATCAGGTTCAAGCGCCGGAAGCTCACCATCGCCTGCACCTGCGGCCCAATGCGGTAATGCCCTTGCCACTGGCCCTCTCCCTTGAGCAGGTGCTTGCGAAGCCACGCCGGCAGAGGCTGCTCAAAACGCTCCGCGCTGTAGACGGCCCGCCGCGCCGTGTCGAGCGCCCGCGTCGAGATGTCCGTCGCCATAATCTGCGGCGTCTCTCCCTGCTCCCGCGCCGTCAGCGCAATGCTGTAGGGCTCCTCGCCTGTCGAACAGGCCGCGCTCCAGATCGACAGCGCGCCCGAACGCTTCGCTGCCGGCAGAATCTCCCGCACCATGAAGTCAAAGTGCGCCGGCTCGCGAAAGAAGCTGGTGTGGTTGGTCGTCAGCGCATCGATCAGCTCCACCAGTGCCTGCCCGCTCTGGTCGGCCTTCAGGTACTTGTAATACGTCGGGAAGTCCCGGAATCCATGCCGCCGCGCCACCTTGCCCAGGCGCGCGGCGACCAGTTGTTCCTTGCCCTGGCCTAGTTCCAGGCCAAACTCCTCCTTGGCCAGCGAGCAGATGGTGGCAAACTCCTTGGCCGTGAGCTGGATGGGCGGCGCGACGCCGGCCGAGGAGGAAACCGAAGAGGATTCTCCCAGACTCATGCGACGCGTGCCTCCCAGCGGAAGATGCTCTCCAGATCCAGAATCAGGCCCACCCGTCCGTCACCCAGAATGGCGCCGCCCGCAATGCCCGGCACATTTTTGAGGCTCTCGCCTAGGCTCTTGATCACGACCTCCTGCTTGCCGATCAGCTCATCCACCATCAGGCAGAAGCTCTTGCCCGCCGCTTCAGCCACGATCCAGAGGCTGTCGGTCGCCTCGCGTGAGCGCGGCTCAACCCCGAATCGCTCGTGCAGCCGCACCACCGGAATCAGGTTGTTGCGCACCAGCCCCATCTCCTGCCGGTTCTCAACACTGAAGAGCATCTCCGGTGTCGGCCGCAGCATCTCGCGCACCGAGAACAGCGGCACCACGTATCGCTCCTCACCCACGCCTACGACCAGCCCATCGATCATGGCGAGGGTCAGCGGCAGCCGCAGATAAAACGTCGTGCCCTGGCCGGGAACCGATTCGATATCGACATGGCCGCGCAGCTTCTGAATCTGCTGCTTCACCACGTCCATGCCCACTCCGCGGCCGCTCACATCGGTCACCGCCGCGGCGGTTGAAAATCCCGGCGCGAAGATCAGGTCAAAGACCTCGCGGTCGCTCATGCCCTGATCGGTCTCGATCAGCCCCGTTTTCTTCGCCTTCTCGACAATCTTGGCCCGCACCAGTCCGCGCCCGTCGTCGGAGATGGCAATCACAATATGCCCGGCCTGATGCGAGGCGCGCAGCGTTACCTTGCCCACCACGCTCTTGCCGGCCGCCAGCCTTCCCTCCGGAGCTTCAACGCCGTGATCGACGGCATTGCGAATCATGTGCATCAGCGGATCGGCCAGCTCCTCGACCACATTGCGGTCCAGCTCCGTGTCGGCGCCGAACGACTCCATCTCGACCTGCTTGCCAGTCTTGCGTGCGAGGTCCCGCACCAGGCGGCTCATCTTTTGAAAGAGCCCGCCCACCGGCACCATGCGCATCGACATCGCCGTCTTCTGCAGCTCGCCCGTAATGCGTTCCAGTTGCGCCAGATTTCTCAGCGCGGCCGGATTGTGCAAGGCCGCGAGCTCCGGATGATGCCGCACCATCGACTGCACGATGACCAGCTCGCCTGCCATATCCACCAGAAAATCGAGCTTCGAGGTCTGCACCTTCACCGTGCGGATATCTTCGCCGGCCACCTTTTCGGCCGCCGCTGGCTTCCGCTCTCCCGCACCGCTTCGGGCCGCTTCCTCGGTCGCAGAAGACACAGGCGCGGGGACTGCCGGCTGCGCGGCTTCTGGTGCAAGCTTTGGTGCTATCGCTGGCTGCGGCTCTGCGGCCGCTGCCTGAGCGACGGGCTTCGGCGCGGGCGCGGCGCTCTCCGCCGCGGTCTGCGGCGTGGCATCATTCTGCGCACCGGCGCGAATGCGCACCAGCAGCGCCTCTTTCTCCGGCTCCTGCTCCGGTTCCTGGCCCTCCAGCACTGCTGTGATCCGGTTCAGCCAGGCCTTCAGAAAGTCCGCCGCCGCCAGCACAATGTCCACCACCGCCGGGCTGATGCGCAACTGCCCCTTGCGCGCCAGATCGAGCAGCGTCTCGGTCTCGTGCGCCACCTCGCGAATATCGGTCAGGTCCAGAAAGCCCGCCAGGCCCTTGATCGTGTGAAAGCCGCGAAAAACCGTATCGATGGCCGGCTTGTCTTCCGGATCCTTTTCGAGAATCAGCATCTGAATCTCGACCTGCGACAGGTGTTCGAGCGACTCGGTGACAAAGTCGCCCATCAGTTGCGGGTCATCGATCGTCAACGTTGCGCCGGACACACTGGCTGTGGCCGCCGTCGCCGTCACGGGCATCTCCGGCTCCCAGAAGGTGCGTTGCATGGCTTCCACCCGGCTGCCGAGCAGCCCTTCGGCCTCGGCGCCAGACTGAACCGAAGCCAGCGCGGCCCGTGCTTCGGCCGCCATCGGCTCCAGGCGTTCGGCTCCAGCCAGTCGTGCTGCTTCTTCTATCCCGGCCAGCATGGCCCGGTAGGCATCGATCGGCAGGCCGCCCAGAACCAGCTTGCCTGCCAGCTCTTCGATCCGTTCCTGCAGGCTGGGGGCCAGCCCGTTCTTCTCATGAGAAATGGGTGCAATTGTCGAAGACATCCATCCTTACTCCTGCTGGAGATTCTGGGAAACTCACGCGGCGCGGACTTCCAGCCGGCCATCGCGCCGCGTAAGAAGGAACAAAGGAACGATCCGTTTACACCATCGCCTTGAAGTCTTCTTCCATCGGGAAGGAGTTCGCCGCCGCCGGTGTGACCGAGAGCGAATGCGGCCGCGTGATCTTCAGCGACTTCTTTGCGGCCGCCATCGGTGTCTGGTGCCAGGCCGGGGCGTGCTGTTCGGCGCGATGCGTCTCCGCCAGCTCCGAGCCGCCCACCATCGTCTTTAGCTGATGCACCAGCTCCATCAGCGTGGAGGCCTGCGCGGTCAGCTCCTCGGCCGCGGCGGCGCTCTCCTCGGCATTCGCGGCTGATTGTTGCGTCACCTGCTCCATCTGGGTGAGGGCCTTGGCCACCTGCTCAATGCCGCGCGTCTGCTCCTGGCTGCCGAGACTCACCTCTTCGACCAGCGTCTTCACACTGGCCGACTCCTCTGAGATGGCGCGAATGGCCACCGCCACCTGATCGACGCGGGTGCGGCCCTCGTTGGATTTGGTGATCGACTCCTCGATGAGCGAAGCCGTGTCCTTGGCCGCCTGCGCGCTGCGCTGCGCCAGGCTGCGCACCTCGTCGGCGACCACGGCAAAGCCCATGCCCGCCTCGCCGGCGCGTGCGGCCTCCACGGCGGCGTTCAACGCGAGAATGTTGGTCTGGAAGGCGATCTCATCGATCACCTTGATGATCTTCGAGACCTTGTCGCTCGAATCCTTGATCTCGCCCATCGCCCGCACCATGGCTTCGAGGCTCTGGTTGGTCTCCTCAAACTTGCGCTGTGACTGGGTCACGAGCCCATTGGCTTCCTGCGAGTTTTCGGCATTCTTGCGTGCCATCGAATTGATCTCTTCGCTGGAGGCCGAGGTCTCTTCAAGCGACGCCGCCTGTTCTGAGGCGCCCTGCGCCAGCGTCTGGCTCGACGCCGAGATTTGTCCCGCGGCGCTGGCCACCTGTCCTGCGCCCTCAGAAAGCTCGGTGATAAAGCCTCGCAGCTTCGCATTGATGCCGCGCACAATCCAGATCACCACGCCTGCCACCAGAAGCCCCAGCAGGATCATGATGATGCTGAGGACGCGCGCCGAATTCACTACGCCATCCGCCTTGTCGGCGAACACTCCGGCATCTGCTTTTTCTTTCTGGAAGACCTGGTCAGAGTCATTGCTCACCGCATCCACAACGGGATAGAGCTTCTGCGCTGCATAGGCCTCGGCGCCCGCCACGTCGCCCTTGCTCGCCAGCGCGAAGACCTGGTTCTCATCCGACTGTAGCTGGGGCAGTTTGTCGAGGATTGCGGTTTGTGCCAGGTCGCGGAGCTGCGAACTTGTAGTGCCTGTGGCGAACTCGGTCATCTGCTGACGTGCAGTGTTGACGTCCTGGGCAAACTGATCGTGATTCTGGCGTCCTTCTTCAGCATTCTTGTTCTCAAACGCCATATTTTCCGAGCGAATGCGAAACTGCATGTCGGTTGTGATGTTATCCACATTGCCCGCCAGATACATCATCTGAATGTAATGGTGCCCCAGCTCACGCACCGTGTTTCCCAGGCTGGTGATGTTGCGAACCGCCAGTCCTCCGATGAGCAGCACGAGTGCTACCAGCGCCCCGTTGGCTGCGAACAGCTTCTTCCCCATTGTCATTTGCGATGCCATAATTTCCCCTTATCCTTTCTGCTTCCTGACTGCGTTGGTCCCTTCCCCTTGAACTGCTTCTGTTCTGCTGCCGTCTCAATCCCGGGCCAGTGCTTCGAGCCCCTGCAGTTCCTGCCCGCTCAGCACACGATCAATATCGAGCAGGATTTTTACTTTGCCTTTGACCTTGGCCATGCCCAGCAGATAAGAGCGGGCCACATTGCTTCCTTCGCCAAAGTCGGGCGTATCTTCGATATCGCTCGCCACCAGGTTCAGCACCTCGGAGACCTCATCGACCACGATGCCGGTCGAGAGCGAGATCCGCCCGGTCTGCACCTGGACCACGATGATGCAGGTGCGCTGCGTGTAGGGAATCTCCTGCAGGCCAAACTTGAGCCGCAGGTCCATCACGGGAATCACCTTGCCGCGCAGGTTGATCACGCCCTTGACGTAGCTGGGAGTCTGCGGCACCGAGGTGATGTCCTGGATGCCCATGATCTCCTTGACCTGCAGCACCCGGATCGCGTATTCCTCGCGCCCGAGCAGAAATGTCAGGTATTTGCCGCTGCGATCGTCGACGGCCGCTGCCGCCTCCGGCCTTTCCATCACTGCACTTGCCATGTCTCCTCCTGCTTTTTCTGGAGCGGAAAGAGCTTGGGGGCTCTTCCGCCTGCTGCCTGCGTCCCGAATCCGGCGGAGCATGCGCCATGGAGATCCCCGCGCATCGCTCTCACTGCCATGCAATGGCTGACGGGCCTTCCGCATGCAGATCGATTGCGGAAAGTACCGGGGACAACAGCTTCATCGTCTGCGCCGTGGCATTACATGAGGCAGGCGTCAGCAGGGAAAAGCCAGTTTTTATGCGGATTTTCGGACGCATGCGCGCAGAGCGCGGGGCTGCGTTGAGGGGAAGAAAAAGATGAGAAGAAGGGAAGGAGAAGAGGGGATGACGCGATTGAAAGAATTCAGCCACGGCGGCAGAAACCGGGGTACGGCTTCTGCTGCCGCGCTTGCAAAACGCTAGAAGGGAATGTCGTCGTCAGTGATTTCGGCCGAGTGCATCAGCTCGTCGTTCGAGCTGGGACCGCGCTGGTCATAGCTGCTCGCACTGCTGGACCGGCTGTAGCCGCCTCCACCGCTCTCGCCCTCACCGCGGCCGGAGAGCAGCGAAATATCGCCCACGACAATTTCCGTCTTGTAGCGCTTTTGACCGGACTGCTTATCGTCCCATGAGGTCGTGCGCAGGCTGCCTTCCACGTAGAGCTTTGAGCCCTTCTTCACATAGTCGCGAATGATTTCGGCAACCTTGCCAAAGGCAGTCAGCGCGTGCCACTCGGTGCGATCCTGCCATTCACCGCTTTTGTCCTTGAACCGCTCGGACGTGGCGAGAGTAAAGCTGGCGATCGCCGTGCCGCTGGCCGCAAATTTCACTTCCGGGTCTTTGCCTACATTGCCCAGTAGAATCACCTTGTTCACGCTTTTCGCCATAAATACTCCTTGTGTTCCCCCGCCGTGTTCGCCGGCGCAGGGAGAATCCCTAGCAGCATAGCAGATAGGGACGGGTGTGCCTCAGCCGCGCGATTCGTCCGCCGCGTGCCGGGCCAGACGCCGGTTGCGCAGCGCCTTGGCCAGCCCCAGCAAAAAGACCAGCACGCCAAAGGGCAGCGTCATCAGCGAAACAATCACGGCCATCCAGCCGGCAATGGTGCGTGGGCCCTGCGGCGTCATTCCGCCCAGCACTGTGCCGGCCAGCACGTAGGCGAGCCCGCAGGCAAACAGCGTCCAGCCGCCCGTGCGCAACAGGGCCAGCGTTCCATCCTGCGCGTTCAGTTTTTTCCATAAGGCTCGCTCCACGGCCGAAGATGCTGGCGTCTTGCCCGTGGATTGTGTCGTTGGAGTCATGGCGGGCTCGCTATCTCCACGCCGATAGCATGGCATAGACCACCACGCCGGTGACGGACACATACAGCCAGATCGGATAGGTGACCGGAGCCAGTTTGCGGTGCGCGCCAAAGCGCCCCGTCAGGGCAAAGAAGAAGGTGACCAGAATCAGCGGCAGCGCCACGGCCGAGAGCACAATGTGGCTGATCAGAATGCCGAGATAAATCGCACGAATCGCGCCATGCCCGGCAAAAAGCTGATCGCCATGCAGGGCATGGTGCACGATGTAGCAGATCAGGAACAGCGACGAAAATACAAACGCCGAGAGCATCGCATTGCGGTGCGCCGTGATGCGCCGCCGCTTGATCATGCGCAGCCCCACGATCAGCGCTACCGCGCTCGCGCCATTGAAAACACCTTCCAGCGGCAGCAGAAAATCAAATCTGCCGCTGGCCGTGGGCACTGCCTGGTGCACAAACAGCAGCCAGCATAAAAAACCAAGCGCAACCAGGCTTACCGCCACAATTCCGGCAATGGCGGCGGAGCTATTCGTACGAGGCACAGCCTGCTGGTTCATATGCGTTTGAGTCGCGTTTGACTCGTCCTTTCGTTGGCTATGTTGCAGTTCCAGCTCAGGCCGCCGGCTTGTGTGTGCGGCGGTTCACAATCGCCCACGAGATCGCAAAGAAGACCACGCAGAAGATTGCCGTCAGCGCCAGGTTGGTATCCAGATTCAGCGGAGCCTTCGATTGGCCCAGCAGCGCCTGCTGCAGACCCACCACGCCATACGTCAGCGGATTGGCCTCCATGATCCAGCGCAGCCAGCCCGAAGCATCATTCACCGGGAAGAGCGCGCCCGAGAGCATCCACATCGGCAGCAGAATCAGGTTCACAATCGCGTGAAAGGCCTGCGGCGAATCCATCGGCCACGCAATCGCAAAGCCGATTGCCGTCAGCTCAAAGCTGATCAGCACAATCAGCAGAATGCTGTAGCCAATGCCGGCCATCGTGGCATGCACGCCGATCATGGGCGTGAAGACCAGAAAGACAATGCCCTGAATCGCCGCCAGCGTGGCGCCGCCCAGCACCTTGCCCAGCACAATCGATGACCGGCTCACCGGCGCGGCCATCACCGAGAGCAGAAAGCCCTCGTTGCGGTCCTGAATCAGCGACATCATGCTGAAGATCGCCGTGAACAGCACAATCATCGCAATCGAGCCGGGGAAGAAGTAGGCAAGATAGTGCTCCGAAGAGCCGGTGGCATGAAAGCTGCGCGCAAAGCCCGACCCCAGCACCAGCCAGAAGAGCAGCGGCGAGGCAATCACACCCACCACACGCGCCCGCTGGCGGTAAAAGCGCACAATCTCGCGCAGCCATAGCGTGTAGGCTGGCGTCCAGATGCCCGGCGTGCTGCTCTGCCTGGTTTCGGTCATCGTCGTCGTCATCGTTGCCATGGTGTGCTCCTTTACTCGCTCTGCGCTTCTGTCCAGAAGCGGTGACCCGTGCGTTGAATAAATACGTCTTCGAGGCTCGGCTTGGCGACCGAGATGCTCTCCACAAATCCGGGAAACGCCTCGACCACCTGCGTCACAAAGCGATGGCCTTCTTCGCGCTCCAGGCGCACCGAGGTGCCCAGCACCGTCGGATCCACCAGAAAGCGCTCGCGCATGCGCGCCGCCAGCTCCGCGGCCTGAGCCGGAGACGCGGCTTCAAAGGTGACCATGTCGCCGCCAATCTCGCTCTTCAAATCAAATGGTGCGCCCAGCGCCACCAGTTGCCCCGTGCTCAGAATCGCCAGCCGGTCGCAGTGCTCGGCCTCTTCCATCAGGTGCGTCGTCACCAGAACCGAGACGCCTTCCTCATCGCGCAGCATCCGCAGATAGAGCCACAGGTCGCGGCGCGCGCCGGGGTCCAGCCCCGTCGAGGGCTCATCGAGCAGCAGTACCTCGGGCGAATGAATCAGCCCCTTGGCCAGCTCCACGCGCCGCTGCATGCCGCCTGAGAGCTCTTCCACGTTGTCGTTGATGCGGTCCAGCAGCGCCACACGCTCCAGCACTTCATGAATGCGCTTCTTGAGCCGCGCGCCGCTCAGCCCGTACAGATGGCCCTGGTGCTTCAGGTTTTCGCCCACCGTCAGCTTGATGTCCACGCTGCGCGCCTGAAAAACGATGCCGATCTTCTCGCGCACGCGATTCGGCTCCCTGGCGGCGTCAAAGCCCAGAATGCGCGCCGTGCCGCTGGAGGGCACCATCAGTGTCGAGAGAATGCGGAACAGCGTCGTCTTGCCGCTGCCATTCGGGCCCAGCAGGCCAAAGATCTCTCCGCGATTCACGCGAAAGCTCAGATGATCGAGTGCAAGCCGGCTGCCATAATCGTGCGTCAGGCCGATCAGCTCAATCGGCGCCGTGCCGGTCAACTGCTCGGCTGCAGCCGTGGAATGAGGTGCCATTGTCGCCATATTTTTAGCGCCTTCCCGCCGCGTTCAGCATGAGGATGGTGAGCAGTAGCGGCAGATAAATCACACTCACCTTCAACAGGTCGCGCGCATACATCTTCGACTCCGCCTGGCTTCGCTTACTGGCCCACGGAATCCGGGCAAACCGGATCGTATACGCAAGATACGCCGCTCCCAGCACCAGAGCGGCCACGGCATAGGTGCGTCCCACCATATGCAGGTACACCGGCAGCAGGCTGACCGGAATCATCAGCACTGCATACGTCAATGCTTCCAGCACCGTGGACCAGCCATCCGGCTGCACCACGGGCAGCATGCGAATTCCGGCGCGCGCATAATCCTCGCGATACAGCCACGAGATCGCCATGAAGTGCGGAAACTGCCACACGAATAAAATCGCGAACAGCGCCACACCCTGCCACTCAATCTGCCCGCGCGCAGCGGTCCAACCAAGCAGCGGCGGCATCGCGCCAGGAAACGCCCCGATAAATGTGGCGATAGTGGTCAGACGCTTGAGCGGCGTATACAGCACTACATAAAGCAACGCCGTCAGCAGGGTCAGCCACGCCGTCACCGGATTGGTCTGCAGCGCCAGCAGCGTACCGCCGCCGGCAATTGCCGCCAGCGCCACGGCCACGCCATGCAGTAAAGAGATTCGTCCGGTCGCCATGGGGCGCTGCGCCGTGCGAATCATCTTCGCATCCAGCTTGCGCTCCATCGCCTCGTTCAGTGCGGCGGCTCCGGCTGAGACCATGCCAATGCCCACCAGTGCGGCCAGCAGCTTCGGCTGCACGCTGCTCACGCCCGACCGCATGGAGCCGAGATAAAATCCGGCCCAGGCCGTCATCACCACCAGCCCCGTCACGCGCACCTTGAACAGCTCAAAATAGTCGGTCAGCAGCGAGGCCGTCGCGCCCGCCTTCGGCGCGCGCAGTGCATGCGGGTGGGCAGGCTCCGCCGCCGTTCCGGGCTCACCGTCGGCGCGCACGGTCTCCGGAGCATCCACGCTGGAAGGCACGGAACTCACCGTGTCTCACCAGATTGAGGACCGGCGACGCACGTCAAACGGATTGAAGCAAGAATACGCATGCTGGAGAGATGTGGCAGGTCCTGAGCAGATGCACGCGATCAGCGCCACACTTCATCATACCAAGCGGGAGCAGCCCATTTTGCAGCGCGCAACACATTAAGAATGCAATGTCGAAGGCGTCGAAGTGGTCTCGGTCACAAGATGCTCACCCGCAATCACATATTCCTCAATCAGCACGGCCAGCAGCACTGCCGTGGGAACAGCCACCGCCGCACCCGCAATTCCCGCCAATGCGCTGCCGATCAGCAACGCAATCAGGATCGCCAGCCCTGGCAGGTTGACACTGCTTTGCATGATGCGTGGTGTCAGCACTGACGTCTCCAACTGCGCGTAGATAGCGTAGAACACCAACACGCCCAGCACACGTCCCCACGAGTCCAGCGCCGCCACCACCAGCGCCAGCGACACCGTGATCATGGCTCCGACTACGGGAATGATGTTGAACAGTCCCATCAGCACGCCAAGCGCGTAAGCATAACGCACGTGCAGAATCACGAACACCACCGTGCTGCACACGCCCAGAATCAGCATCAGCATGGCCTGGCCCAGCAGCCAGCGGCCCATCCTCGCCTCGGCGCGGGTCAGCGTTCGGTCGAGCCGCGCCCGATGCTCGACCGGAACCAGCTTCATGCCCCACTGGTAGGCGCGGCTGCCGTCGATCATGAAATAGACCGTCAGCAGAATGCCCATGCCCACCGCAAAAACCACGTGAGCCCAGTCCTTGGCCGACTTTAAGAGAAACGTTGCAAAGTTTCCGGCAAAGTCCTGAATTCTGGCGTTCAATTGGCTCACATCGATGCGCTGCATCAGGGGAACATGCTTCAGCCGCGTCAGAAGTTCCGGCGCGCGCTGCGGCAACTCGGTCACGAACTCACGCAGATCCCGAAAGGCCGGCGGCAGGGCAAACAGGGCAAACACTGAGATCAGCCCGGCCACGGCCGCAATCAGCAGAACCACTGAGAGCCCCAGTCCCGGGTGCCACTTTCCGATACGAAGCCGCATAATCGCCCGCGCCAGAGGCGTCAGCACCACAGCAATCAGCGCGCTCACATACACCAGCGTCAGTTCGGCGCGCAGCACGTAGACGTAATACAGCAGCACCAGTACGGCGATGGTGAAGAGAATATTTCGGCGCGTTTCACGCGATTGCGCCGGCTGGGAACAGTTCTCACTCATGGGCACTCATAGGAGCGTTATCCGGCAGCGGGCGTTGCTTCACTAGTGCGATCAGGGCTTGCAGGCTTTCTGCCGGGCTCAACCCCTCGGTCTCCAGTCGCAGATGTGCTTGTTCGTAATACGGCAGCCGCGCCGCCCAGCGGCTCCGCAGCCGTTCGCGATCGGCCAGCACGGGCCGTTCCGCGGCTCCCGGCTGTTCCAGGCAGCGCTGCACCAGAGCCTCCAGCGGAGCAGACAGGTACACTACGCAGGCATCCTTGCAGGCCGCAAGCTGTTCGCGAACGCCCTCTGACTCTACCGCCCCGCCGCCCAGCGCCAGCACCATGCGCTCCCGGCGCAGCAGGCGGGCGAGCATCTCCATTTCCCGGGCGCGAAATCCAGCTTCGCCCTCCGCGCGGAAGATGTCAGCCACCGTCATGCCGCTGTCCTGCGCAATCTCGGTATCCAGATCTCGAAACTCCCAGCCCAACTCGGCTGCCAACAACCGCCCCAGCGTCGTCTTGCCTGCTCCCATGAAGCCGGTCAGCACAACGGCGCGCAGACCAGAGGCCTGCGCGCCGTTTGCCGTTCTCTCTGAACCGGCTGTCGCCAACAAGGACGGAATTTGCATGCTCTTCAGCATACCGGAAGGACGAGCCTGCTTTTGCGAGCCAGCTTCAGCGGGCCGGGGGAACTGATTCGGGCGAAGCCGGTCCATCGGATTCCGGCTGCTCCCGCTCCAGTGCCGACTGAATCGTGTCCCACACGGCTGGGCTTGGCTCGTGGATGGGCAGCAGCAGCTTGGCCTGCTGTGCAATGTATTCCAGGTCCCGCACCAGGGCTGCGCAGTTCTCGCAGTGCTTCAGGTGTTCTTCGTTGCCAAGGTCAGCATGATCTTCAAACAGTTCAGGCAGCTTTTGTTGAAATTCCGCGCAATCCATGTCGGTCTCGCTTTGCTTCGGCGCGCTCACTTGGGTTGCTCCTTTCTTTCGCCCGTACGGAGCAGGTCGCGCAGCTTCATGCGCGCCTTGTGAAGTTGAGATTTGCTGTTGCCGATGGAGCAGTCGAGCATGCTCGCAATCTCGTTGTGCTCGTAACCTTCCACATCGTGCAGCACGAAGACCAGCCGGTAGCCCGGCGGCAGATTTTCCACTGCCCGCTCCAGCGTCACCCGGTCAATCGAGCCTGAAAGCGTCAGGTCGCGGGCGCCAATATCCTTGCGTGGGCCGTCATCCTGCGAGGGCTCCAGCGTCTCCTCAAGAGACACCTGGGGCAGGCCTTTCTTGCGCAGATGCATCAGCACTACGTTGACCGCCAGCCGGTGCAGCCAGGTCGAGAACGCCGAATCCCCGCGAAAAGTCCCAATCTTGCGATAAAGCTGCAGAAAGGCTTCCTGCGTCAGATCTTCGGCTTCGGCCACGTTGCCCAGCATGCGCAGGCACAGCGAATACACGCGGCGTTTATGCAGTGAATACAGCGTCTCAAACGCCGCCCCGTCACCCGCCTGCGCACGCGCAATGGCTTCCGCCTCCCCTGCAATCGGAGGATTGCGGCGCATGTGCTGCCGCGCCGGCTTGGGCGGAGTCGTGCCTGTGCTCATTGGTAAAACCTGTCCCTGAGAAACGGCCGGATTCAGCTCCGTTTCCAATGCATTGCCACTGGTTCGTTCTGAGATGGGAACACTCATAAATGTCATGCCGTTCAATCACTTAGAAGCTGAAAGTCCGGCAAGGGTTTTCCCGCTCGCTGCTGCCTCTGTTCTTCAAGCACAAACGCAGCCCGAGGGCTGCGTTTGCTGAAGTCAGTAGGTCGCCTTACCGTCCGAAGTGTTCGGCATTCTTCGTGGCAAAATTCTGCCACTTCTCCGGCAGATCGTCGATGGCAAAAATTGCCGAAACCGGACACACCGGAACGCAGGCGCCGCAGTCGATACACTCGACCGGGTCGATGTAAAGCTGTTCGGCATCGCCATAGGTGCCTTCATCCTTCTTGGGGTGAATACAATCTACGGGGCAAGCGTCCACGCAAGCGGTATCTTTGGTGCCAATGCAGGGTTCTGCGATTACGTAAGCCATTCCGGTTCCTCTTCAGTTGCGTAGGGGTATCTACAGGTGGATTGTAGCAGGGCCGCGCCCCGTCACAAGTGATCTTTGCATCGGTTTCTTGCCGCGCCGCCTCAGTTTTGCTCCCGCGCCGCGCGCATGGCCGCGAATTCCTGTGGCGTCAGCATCGGTTCCAGGTTCCGCCCGGCAAACATATCGGCAAACAGCCGCATCATCTCGCCGCCAATCCGCCCGTTAGTTGCCAGCACCTCTTTGCTGTCGATGCGGAAGGGGCTGCCGTCAAAGCAACTCACCACGCCTCCGGCCTCCTGCACCAGCAGCACGCCCGCCGTCGTGTCCCAGGGATTCAGATTGAACTCCCAGTAGCCATCCATGCGTCCGCAGGCCACATAGGCCAGGTCGATCGCCGCGGAACCCGCGCGCCGCACCCCATGAGAGCGCAGGGTGAACTCCTGATAGAAGTGAATGTTCGGGTTATCGTGCCGCTTGCGGCTTGGGAAGCCGGTCGCCACCAGCGACTCGGCCAGCGTCGGCGTCTTCGACACATGCATCCGCCGCCCGTTCAGGTACGCTCCCTGCCCACGCTCGGCGGTGAACAGCTCATCTCGCGTCGGGTCATAGATCACCGCCGCCACGAGCGTGCCGTCTTCATCCGCGGCCAGTCCGGCCGGGCGATGCTCGAGCCCCATCGAGACGCAGAACACCGGAAAGCCATGCGCAAAATTCGTCGTCCCATCCAGCGGATCGATGTACCACCGATACTCGTTGTCCAGCCGCTGACGGGTACCCTCTTCCCCGTAGATGCCATGGTCGGGAAAGACTTTCTTCAGCCGCTCCACAATCAACTGCTCTGAGGCGCGGTCGGCTGCGGTCACCAGGTCCACATCGCCCTTGTATTCGGTCACCACGCCGCGCTCAAAATACTCGCGAATCAGCGCGCCCGCTTCCAGCGCAATCGGCGCCGCCGCGCCCGCTGTGCTCAACATTTCAGGAACCTTTGCAAGAGTGCTCACTTCACCTCATCTGCGGCCGTAGGCTTCTCCGCCGCTGGAGACGTGCGGGCCGCATCATGGCGGCGCGCTTGTTCCGTAATAGTGCGAATCTGCTGCTTATAAATGAAGAGATTCGGGTGGTTCTTCCGCGTCAGCCGGATCATGCGGTCGTCAAAATACTCAATCCAGCCGGTCACCGTCTCCCCATCACGCAGTTCGATGCTCACCGTGATCTGCCGTTCGCTCAGCGAGCGCAGATAGAGCGCTTCCTGTCCGGTTTCACCGGGGGGAATCGCCTTGTGCCGTTTGCGGGAACCGGGGCTCATGGGCATATTCGCATTCTAGCGGAGTGCAGTCGCCCTCACGGCTGCCATGCTCCATCGGGACCGCCGTCCCGCAGCCCATCCGTCGCTCCCGTCGTACTGTTCCCCGTGTAGTAGCCCTTGCGGTAGCTCACGCGATAGGCCGAGGCATCCGGAGTCGTGAGCCGTACCGTGATCGAGTGATAGTCGCGGTGCGCATGAAGCGAATGCTTCGGATAATAGCCAATCAGGTATTCGGTACGCAGAGCCGTCGAGAGCCGCTTAAAAACGCCTTGCAGATTCCCATCCGCTTCGTAGTAGTACTCGCCTCCCGTGGCCTCAGAGAGCGCAATCATCGCGTGCTCGCCGCCCACGTCGCGGCCCGCGTCGTTGATGACGGGCAGATCGATCACGCTGAAAATCATCGTCTCGGCGCGCACGGCCCGGTCGAGCGCCTGCTGGTAGCTACTGTTCGCCACCGTATTGTCGCCATCTGAAATCACCACCAGCACTTTGCGCCCCGGCCGTTGCGCCAGTTCCTCTGAGCCATAGGCGATAGCCGCGTACAGAGCGGTCGCAGGACCTTCTGAAAGCCTGTTCAGTCCGCGATCAATCTTCTTCAGGTTATTGGTAAAGGGAACCACCTCATGCACGCGCGTGTTAAAGTTCACAATCTCCACGCGGTCCTCGGGCCGCAGCGTGGCACGAAGAAATTCGCGTGCCGCGCGCTTCTCTTCGTCGAGGTCCTTGCGCACGCTGCCGCTCGTGTCGATGGCCAGCACGATTGAGAGCGGCAGGCCGGTTTGCCGCTCAAGCACTGCAATTTTCTGGGGATGTCCATCTTCGCTGACAGCAAAATCCTGCCGCGTCAGCCCGGTTACCGGAGCGCCCTGAGCATTCGTAACATTTACAAATACATTTACCAGCCCCACCTGCACGCGCAGGGGAGGGAACTGCGTCTGCTGCGCGGCCGCCATGGAAATAAGCCCGCAAGCGGCCATTCCCAGCAGGCCCGTAAGGGCTGCTTTCACGGCAGCATCTCCGGCGGAAACGGGTCGCCATCCGCCCACACCGCGCCATCCACGAAATGCTCTTTCTTCCAGATCGGCACGGTCTTTTTCAGCGTGTTGATCAGCCACCGGCAGGCGTCAAACGCTGCCGCCCGATGGGCGGAGCAGACACCGATCAGCACACTCGATTCGCCAATCTCCAGCCGCCCAAGCCGGTGCACCATCACCACGTCGTGAATGGCAAACCGTTGCTTTGCCTCGCCGGCAAGCTGCCGCATCTGTTCGAGTGCCATCTCTTCATAGGCTTCGTAAACCAGGTAGAGCGTCTGGCGTCCGCGGGTCTGGTTGCGCACAATGCCGTCAAAGCTCGCTACCGCGCCGTCTTCCGGGTGCCGTACTCTGGCCAGCACCGCATTCGCGTCGATCAGATCGCGCGTCAGCCATACATCGGGCAGTCTGTCCTCCTGCGACCCGCCGCTCACCGGCGGCAGCAGAGCCACTTCATCGCCTTCCCGCAAAACCTGCTCCCGGCTTGCATACTCGCGATTTACCGCTACGGCCATCGTCTGCCATACAGAATTCTGCAGACCGGTTTGTTCCCGCTGCAGTTCCACCATCCTGGCTACGGTGCAGCCTTCCGGCAGATTCACACTGAAGTCGCCGCTCGTCAGCATCTCCCGCAGCATTCCAAAAGCCAGCACTCGCACGCGCATAGCATCAGCATACGCGCGCATGGCTCAGGGCTTCCGGGCCGGACGAATCAGCACCTCGCTCACAAACGACTGCGGCCTCTGCTCCATCAGCATTGCCACAATATCGGCAATGTCCTCGGGCTGAATGCGTGCCGCCGCGTTGGCCGGTTCATGGCCGCCAAAGCTCGTGTTCACTGATCCGGGAGCAATCACCGATACCCGCACGCCATAATCCCGCAGCTCTTCAGCCACCGAATAGGTCAGCCCATTCAGTGCCCACTTTGAGGCCGAATACGCAGCGCCATTGCGCAGCGGATTATGACCGGCCAGCGACGAAATGTTCACGATATGCCCACTCTGGCGCTCGATCATCAGCGGTGCCAGCGCCCGGATCATCAGGTAGGGCGCTCGCAGATTCGTCGCCATCAGCTCATCCCAGTCCGCCGGCTGCATGGCGTGCAGCGGCGCGCCCATCCTGCTGATGCCGGCATTGTTTACCAGAACGTCGCAACGCCCATACCGTTTGCGAATCGTCTCACCCAGCGCGGCAATCTCTTCCTCCTGCGTCAAATCGACCGCAAACAGCTCAGCCCGGCCACCTTCACTTTCAATTTGAGCGGCCAGTTCCTCCAACCGTTCGCGATGGCGGGCCACCAGCAACACCTGCGCTCCCAGCCTGGCCAACCGCCGTGAGACGGCCGCCCCAATTCCACGGCTGGCTCCTGTAACAACGCCAACTGCATCTGCATCCATGCTCATCTCCTTTGTAAACAAGGATGCGCCGCCGTCAGCAGGAGTATCCGCCGGAAGCAAAAATCCTCTTTCCTGGCCCTGGCATGCCTCTTCCGGCCAGGTTCCAATTGCGTCATTCTGCAGAAGCGGGGCCGCCTCTCACTTGTTTTTTGCATGTTGTGGTTTCTATAATCCAGCATCATTGCAGCACTTTGCGGGATTTCATGCATCTCTGACTAGGTGGAGTCTGTACGTGTCTGCAGAATCAAGACAATCGGTTACCATGCATCCAGTGAGTCTCAGGAGCTTTGGAATGAAGAAGGTCGTAATCGCTTCCGTGCTGGCAGTCGCCTCCGCCTGCACACTTTGCGTTCTGCCCGCAGGGGCACAGAATTCGTCGGGCTCAATCACCATGAAGCCGGCCGAGTACAACGCCTATAACAACGCCATCAGCCAGACCAGCCCCGCGGCTCAGGCTTCGGCCATTGAACAGTTCCTCAAGGACTACCCAAACAGCCCGGTCCAGCTCTCCCTGCTCGAAAAGCTCGTCGCCGATTACCACGCTGCTGGTGACGCCGCCAAGACTCTCGATGCTTCCAAGCGCCTCCTCAAGGTCGATCCCAACAACGTCCGCGCGTTGCTGCTCATTGCTTACGAAGAGAAAGCGCAGGCTGGCACCAGCAACACGGCCCTGCTGGATGAAGCAGCGTCCTATGCTCAGAAGGGGCTGAACGTCACCAAGCCGAGTGATCTCACGGCGGCTCAGTACGATTCCGTCAAGCCGATTTTTGAAGACGTCATCGGCAACGATGCCCTCGTCAAGAAGGACTACAAGACCGCGATTCAGGCCTTCACCCAGGAGCTGAAAGACTTCAGCAACCCGGCCGACACCACCAAGGGCTACGCGATTGTGGATACCTACAATCTGGCCAATGCCTACATCCAGCAGAATCCCCGCGACATTCTGAATGCCATCTGGTTCTTCACCCGCGCCGCGCAGTTCCTGCCCGATCCCGGCAAGACCACGGCGGAAAAGGCCGCGGAGTACTGGTACCAGCAGTATCACGGCAGCATGGACGGCTTCCCGGCCATCCAGCAGTTGGCCCAGGCCAATGTCTTCCCGCCCGACAGCTACAAGATTTCGCCAGCGCCGCCGCCGCCCTCCAAGGCTGATCTCGCGCATCAGGCCATCACCAGCACGCCCAATCTCAACTCGCTCTCGCTGCATGACAAGGAATACATCCTTGCCAACGGCAACCCTGACGATGCCGGCAAGATCTGGGATATTCTCAAGGGCAAGGTCGCCGAGATTCCGGGTGTCGTGATCTCCGCCACCGCGGACTCCGTGCAGCTTGCGGTTTCTCCCGACGCGCAGAACTCCCACACGGCTGACTTCACCATCAACATGAAGAAGCCGCTCAAGAAGGTTCCGCAGCCGGGCGACAGCGAGACCTACATCGCGACGTTCTCGTCCTACACGCCAAATCCGCTGATGATCATCCTCGACGATGGCCTGCCCAAGCCGCCCGCGGCTCCGCACCATCACGTGGTGCATCATCACCCCCGCCGCTAACGGCGGAATCCACTGAACCTTTACAGGGCGGCCCGCGTGGCCGCCCTTTTTATTGCCCGCGCAATGGTAAAGTGAGCCTTATGAAGCTGCTTTCTACGATTGGATTGGCCACACTGCTGCTCGCCGCTCCCCACGCTCGCTCCCAGACCGGCACTTTGCTCACGCAGCGTCAGGCTCCGATGCACTTGCGGCAGGTCAACAGTTCTCAAATGTCGTCAGCTGATCGCGCCGTGGTCACCGGCTCATGGTCCTCGGTGCAGCAGAAAGCGCAGTTTTTTGGCTATGATCTCTCTGCTTCCGGCTGGAGTTACGTGCAGGTCCAATCGCCAGACACGCCGGATTACATCATGCTTCAGTTTCGCCGCCCTCACGCCACCTCCACCGGGGCGTCGGCCTTCACCGCGCTTGTCTCGCGGCAGGGAGGCAAAGTATGGGTCGTGCCTGTGCTCTATGGCGGAGCAACGCCCTGGAAGTCCGCCTCGACCATGAACTACACGCGCGAGGTTTTCAATCGCGCCGTGCCTCTATCGCTTGCAAAGCATGCCATCCACCCTGATGGTAACTGGTCTCAGCTTGGCCTCACTTTCACATCGCTTGCCGGCGATGACGCCGTGGTGCTCTCCGCTCCCTCTGGCAAGCTCAAGTGGATCAAGGCGCCGGGCGCCACCCTCATCGTCACGCAAGGGCATCCCTATCGCACCGTGCAGTTGTCTGACGTGCATTTGCAAGGCGCTTACCGCATCTGGGATCTCGCCTTTGACGCTCAGGGCCGTCTCCTGCGCGTTCGCACCGCGATCCAGCCGGATACCCCGGTTCGTCTGCTCCATGCGCAGGCTCCTCCTCCCGGAGTCATGCTGCCGAATCCGCCCGCGCCGCAAGGCAAAATCGTCCCCACGCCGAACGGGTCGCAGTAGCGCCTGAGCAAGCCAGGTTAGAGCGCCATGCTGAGCTGCGGCGCTTCGCTCCAGGGCGGTTGCTCGTGGCCATGTTTCGCCGGCGTCAGCAGGGTCTCACCCTCACGCAGCACTTTGATCCGCTCCTGTGCTCCCCGCTGTGCTGCGGCCGCCAGCAACCGCGGCAGCGGTTCCTCCAGCGGCTCCTTCGAGAGCCGGAACGTCCCGTAGTGCATTGGGATCATCCGGGCCGCGCCCACGTCAAAGAAGGCTTGCAGCGCATCTTCGGGAGTCGTGTGCACGCTCCGGATCGAATCCGGACTGTAAGCCCCGATCGGCAGCAGCGCCACCTCCGGCCTTAGCCGCGCCACCTCGCGAAATCCCTCAAAGTACGCAGTGTCGCCGGAGTGATACACCGAGTGCCCATCCCCCTCCAGCACATAGCCGCCATACCCTCGATGGTCATCGTGAAAATAGCGCGTGCCCCAGTGCTGCGCCGGAGTCATCACCACGTGCAACCCATCCAGCCGAAGCTCATCCCACCAGCCGAGCGTACGCACCCGGGCAAAGCCAAGCGAGTCCACCAGGTCTTCGACGCCCTCCGGAACCACAATTTCCGGCAGCGGCCGGGAGTGCCGCTCGTTGTGCTCCAGAATCGCCCGCAGCGATGGCAGGTTCAGATGGTCCATGTGCGCGTGCGTCTGCAGCACCACGTCCACCGGCGGAAGGTCGCTCACATCCACGCCCGGCCGACGCATGCGGCGCAGCAGCACCAGCCAGTGTGCAAACACCGGGTCTACCAGTACGTTCTTGCCCGCAATCTGTATCAGGAAGGAAGAGTGGCCGATGAACGTGATGCCCAGGCCGCCCGAACGCACGAGTTTCGGCTTCTGCGGCACTCCGGTCATCGGTTCGAAGAGCGACTGCCGCAGAACTTCGCACGCGAACTTGACCCGCCCCGTCACGCTTCTGCTCAAAAGGATGCCTTTCGCCGTTGCAGTCTGTCTGCCGTTGGCAGATGCTGCTTGCATTATCGAAAGAATCCGTTAGAACCAGTTTAATTCTCTTCCGGCTGGTGAATCCAGTGCGGCTCCGGCATCCTAGGGAGAGTATGGAACCTATGCTCTTCAAAACGCACGGGAAGCGGGAAATTCTCGACATCACCGATTCCATCCAGAAACGGCTGAGTTCCCGGGCCGCGGGCAGCGGCATCTGCTTTCTCAACGTGCTGCACACCACCGCCGCGCTCACCACGGCAGATCTTGATCCTGGAACGGACCTCGACATGCTCGATGCCTTCGAGGCCATGGTGCCGCATTTGCATTACCGGCATCCGCACAATCCCGAGCATGTGCCGGACCACATTCTCTCGGCGCTCATCGGCACGGCTGTGACCATCCCGTGCTCCCAGGGGCAACTGGTGCTCGGCACCTGGCAGCGCATCATCCTTGTTGAACTGGATGGACCGCGCACCCGTCAGGTGGTCTGCAACTTCCTGCCGTTACCGGACTAAACTCGCCCTCTGCGGCCTTCCGCGAGCCGGTCACACCATCGCCGGTGGATGCACTTCTTCGCTTACCAGCCGATGGATGCCAAGCTGTAGCACGCGGGCCGGCAGGTAGATTTCCACGCAAGCGCCCGGCAGGCTTGATTCGCAACTGTTATAGATACGAATGCTGCCGCCGTGCTTTTGCACGATGCCCAGGCTCACCCACAGGCCCAGTCCCGTACCCGCCTCGCCCTTCGTCGTGAAGAAGGGCTTGAAAAGCCGGTTCCCGGTATCGCCGCTCAACCCGGGGCCGCTGTCCACCACGCGAATCAGCACGCCGCTGCCCCGCAACTCCTCGGCCGACTGATCTTCAATGCGCACCTGAATGCGCCCGCCCGGCCCGGCAGCGTCCATGGCGTTCACCAGCACATTGGTCATCACCTGGCGCAGCTCGGCGGGGAAGCCCTCGATACGGCAATGTCCCTCGTAGTTTTGCTCGACAGTGATGTTCTGCTGCATGGCCCGCCGCTCCAGCAGCAGCAATACACCCTGCGTCAGCTCGCTCATGATTACCGGCACCGGATGCTCCGACTCGCGATACAGGCTCAGCATCGTGCGTGTGATCTGAATCGTGCGGGCCAGCTCCTGCTTGGCCATCTTCAGATGCTCGCGCTGCAGTTGCGGATCTTCCTCGGTTTCGATCAGATAGTGAAGATTTGCAATTGCATCCAGAGGATTGTGAATCTCATGCGCGATGCTCGCCGCCAGTCTTCCTGCCACGGCCAGCTTCTCCGTGGTTTGCAGGGCGCGTTCCGTGCGCAGCCGGTCTGTCACATCGCGAAACACCAGCACCATGCCTGCGAATTCATTGCCGGGCCCTTGAATGCATGACGCGGTATGATCCACCAGGCACTCGCTGCCATCGCGGCCCAGCAGCAGACTCTGTCCGCTCCAGCTTGCCAGCAGGGCGTCCACATGGTCCGCGGACCAAAAATGTTCTCGAGGACGCCGGCTGGTCTCGTCCACAATGACAAAGACATCCTGTGCAGCCCGCCCCATTGCTTCCGCCGCTTGCCAGCCCGTCAGCCTCGCCGCCGTGGCGTTCACAAAGGTGACTCTGCCTTCCGCATCGCAGCACAGTACACCTTCCCCAATGGACTCCAGTGTCGTCTGCAGCCACTGCCGGCTGCGTGCCAGCTCTCCGCTGATCCGTTCCTGTTCGTTGAGAGCCTTGCGGTAGCTGCGGGAAACTCTCGTCAGGCTCTGCCGCGTCAATGTCGCCAGCAGCAGGCCCAGCAGCAGCGCGCTCAGTGCAATCGCCTCGATGGTGTGCCGCTTGAAGCTCGCAATCGCGGCCGCCTGCCGCTCCCGCCGCTCATGCTCCAGGTCGAGCAGCTCACGCAGCGTCTCGTGAATGGAGCTCATCTGCTGCCAGCCGCGCGCATCGTTCTGCGCAATCGTGAGGCCAAAGGTCTTCCCGGCAAGCGTCTCCTGCGCCCAGCCCATCCAGAGCAGATATTGGTCGTTCAGCGTTTCCAGCAGGGCATCGGCTCGCGGATCGCCCAGCGCCATTTTCTGTAGCTCGGCCATCCGGATGCGGGTGATCGTGTGCAGCGGCACCAGCGCGCTCTGTTGCGCTGCGCCGCCCGCGATCTCATGGCGGCGCGCCAGAGCCTCCTGAGTGCCGATCAGGTCCTGCAGTTGTTCGGTGGCGGTCACCACTGTGTCAATTTTGTTCAGCTTTTCATGCGCCCGCGCGTCATAGTGCAGCAGTACGGCAAAAAATAGGCCCAGCGCGGCCAGCGCCACCAGCGGAACCGCCAGCGCCGCGGCCAGCAGACGGCGAAACTTATCGGGATGCATGTTCACCACTCGGATGGCGCTTCACCATCGCAGCCACGCTGCGCAGAAATTCCTCCGTGCCCATGCCCTTCATCACACTGCAATCCACACGCTGCAGCACTTCCTCCGGCAGGTTGGGATACGCGGACAGCAGCATCACCGGAACCTCCGGCCTGATCTGGCGCAACTGGGACGCAACCTGGCCGCCATCGGCGTCGGGCAATAAAAAATCCACAACGACCCCATCGAAGAGCTGCTCCGCAAACAATTCGATGCCGGTTCTGCCATCCGGAGCCGTAACCACTTCGTAACCGGCTCGTTCCAGTACGGCCCGGCGCACTTTCAGGCCGATCACCTCATCGTCAATGCACAGCAATCTTGGCTGGTCAGACACTGCTTGCCATCCCGTCCTGAGCCGGTCGGACTGCCCTTGGAAGCCCGGCCCAACCTAGGATAATAGCCCTGTATTTCCAGTATGATCCAGACGAATTAACAGAAACTTTGCAATCTCTTTGCCTGTTTGCGATAGCCTTTGGATGAAAATCGGGTCAATATGACACTTGGCACCGCAACCTGTGACACCTATGGATGAGTCCCGCTTGAGCCAAACTATTTTTGTCCTTGAGGATGACGCCGACATCGCGCGCCTCGTGCAACACAACCTGCAGTCCGCCGGTTACGCCATTCGTCTCTACAGCACGCCGGCCAATCTGCTCAGCGATGCCGAGCGCCAGCCGCCCGCGCTCTTCATGCTCGATATCATGGTGCCCGGAGGAGATGGTCTCGACGTCTGCCGCCGCTTGCGCAACCATGCCGCGCTCAGCAGCATTCCCATCATCTTTGTGACCGCCCGCGCTGGCGAAAATGACCGCGTGCTCGGTCTCGAACTTGGCGCCGACGACTACATCACCAAGCCCTTTGCTCCCCGCGAACTACTGGCGCGCGTCAAGGCCGTGCTGCGCCGCTTTGAGCGCCCCTCCACGCCTTCGCTCATCAGTTTTGAAGATGTGGTCATCGATGCCAGCGCCATGCAGCTCAAGGTGCGCGGCGAGCTCACCACCACCACCGCGACTGAGTTCCGCCTGCTCGATTATCTGGCCCGCCACCCGGGCCGCGTCTTCAGCCGCGACCACCTGCTCGATGCCGTCTGGGGCGACGCCCGCTTTGTCACTCCCCGTTCGGTCGACGTTTACGTCCGCCGCATCCGCGAGAAGATTGAGTCCGATCCCGAAAACCCGCGCTTCCTCAAGACCGTACGCGGTGCCGGATACCGCTTCGAAATTCCAAAGCCGGCGTGAGTGATTCGGCAGAGAGATGGCAGAGGCGCCGGGATGGCCACCGGCTTGAGTATGGCGACACGCTTAAGGATGAGTAGAGGCTAAAATTTGACGGGCCGGGTCTTCACCAAACTGCTGTTGTCCTCCCTGCTGGTCCTCGTCATTGGGACCGCCGTGCTGGACTTCACCCTCGGCGGCATTGTCAACAATTCGCTGTTGGATCAGGCCCGGCAGGCGCTTGCCGGCAAAGCTGCGCTCGTCGCCGTCCATCTGCCGCGCCGCGCCGCGCTCGATCCGCAGGCCTTCGTCCATTCCGAATCCCTCGCCGCTCTTGCCGACGTTACGCTCTTTGACGCTCAAGGCCACATGCTGGCCACCAGCAACCCCAGCGGCCACCCCGATACCGGGGCCGCTTTCCACCAGCTTCTCGATCGCCGCATCCCGCGTGCGCTCAGCCGCCGCGACGGCAGCCTCTACCTGACCATCCCGGCCGGCGGCGATTACCTGCAACTGCGCCAGAGCCTCGACAACGTGCGCAGCACCATGCACCTGCTGCGCCGCGACCTGCTCGTGGCCTCCTCGCTGGCCGTGCTGCTCGCCATGCTCATCGCGGTCTATCTGGCACGCCGCGCGGCGCGCCGCATGGGCCGCATCGTCACCTTTGCCAACCAGATTGCGGCCGGCGATCTCTCCGCCCGCATGAACGAGGCCGATCTCGACGAAATCTCCTCGGTCGCGCATGCGCTCGACACCACGGCCAGCCGTCTTGAGCAGAGCTTCCATGCCCTCGAGTCCAAGCAGCGCGAGCTCGCCGCCCTGCTCGACAGCATGCAGGAGGCCGTCATCGCCGTCGATGCCGATAGCCTCGTCAGTTGGTCCAACACCGTCATGCAACGCATCGCGCCCGGAGCTATCCGCGAGGGGCGCGCCCTGGTGCAGACCATCCGCGATCCCGATGTGCTGGCCTGCGTGCAGGGTGCGCTCGAGCATCGTGAGATTCGCAGTGCCAAGGCCCGCAGCGTGCTGCCCGATCATGTCTTTGAGGTCAACGCCGCGCCCACCCCTGACGGAGGCGCCGTCGCCGTGCTCCACGACGTCACCGGCATCGAGCGTGCCGAGATCATGCGCCGCGACTTTGTGGCCAACGTCTCGCACGAGCTGCGCACACCGCTCACCTCCATCTCCGGCTATGTCGAAACGCTCCTCGACACCACCCCCGACCTGCCCCCGCACGTGCAGGAATTCCTCGGCATCATCCTCAAAAACGCCAATCGCATGAACCGCCTCACCGAGGACCTGCTGGCCCTTGCCAATGTCGAGTCCGGCGAATACCAACTGCACCGCCAGCCCATCGCCGCCTCCGCCCTGCTCGAAGACACCATCGAGGGCCTCGCCGGCATGCTGGTGGACTCCGGCTTCCTGCTCAAGCAGCGCGAGACCACCAACACAAAAGTTCTCGTGGATATTGACGCCATCACCCAGGTCTTCGGCAACCTCATCGAAAACGCCATGAAGTACGGCCGCACCGGCCAGTCCGTCACCGTCGGCGCGCGCGACTGCGACGGCTGCGTCGAGTTCTACGTGCAGGACTACGGCCCCGGCATCGCGCAGGAGCATCAGGCCCGCATCTTTGAGCGCTTCTACCGCGTTGACAAGGCTCGCTCCCGCGAGTCCGGCGGTACCGGCCTCGGCCTCGCCATTGCCCGGCACATCGTGCTCGCCCATGAGGGCACCATTCACGTGGAGAGCGAACTCGGCTCCGGAGCGACCTTCATCGTCCGCCTGCCCGCCGTCGCCTGACCCTGTATCTCCTGGGCCAACCCGGCCATCTGATTTGCAGGGATTTCATCTGCTGCGTCATCTCCTGTAATGGAACCTCGCCACACTCATCAGTAACCGGCATCTCGGCGACAGCGCATCCTCCGGGGCAGGGAAGACGCCAGGCCGAGCCGAGACCGGCAGATTTCAGCGGCGGAGGTCATCGCGGCTGCCATGCGGGGGCGGACCCGGTCAGGTTCGCCCTCATTTTTCGCCATAAAAGGCGCACAAAAGCGCCAGGATTCATGCATTGTTTAACTCCGCCATTTATCGTGAAGTATTGCGATTTTTTAGCGGACTCCGGCTTTAGTGTTCTCATAGAGTGAGTGGTTCCTTCCGGCAGCGGCACGGCTCCCGCCGGAGGAAGGGTTTGGAAAGGGGCAAGGCAACGTGGGTGTTGGAATCGAAGTAAAAGACTTAAACGCGTGGTACGGCACAAACCATACGCTGCACGACATCACGCTCAATATCCCCGCGAATGAGGCCACCGCGCTCATCGGTCCGTCGGGCTGCGGAAAGTCCACCTTTGTCCGCTGCCTCAACCGCATGCACGAGACCACCCCCGGCGCTCGCGTCTCCGGTTCGGTGCAGATCGGCGACATGAACATCTACGACGGCATCTCGCCCGTCGCCGTGCGCCGCCGCATCGGCATGGTCTTCCAGCGCCCCAATCCCTTTCCCACCATGTCGATCTATGACAACGTCTCGGCCGGCCTGCGCCTCAATGGCTTCCGCAACCGCCGCGCCCTCGATGAAGTGGTGGAGCGCTCGCTCAAGCACGCCGCCCTCTGGGACGAAGTCAAGAACGACCTCAAGCGCAAGTCAGGAGCCAGCCTCTCCGGCGGCCAGCAGCAGCGCCTTTGCATCGCGCGCGCCCTCGCCGTCGATCCTGAAGTGCTGCTCATGGACGAGCCGGCATCCGCGCTCGATCCTGTCTCCACATCCAAGATTGAAGACCTGATCTTCCAGCTCAAGTCGCAGTACACCATCGTCATCGTCACGCATAACATGCAGCAGGCCGCGCGCGTGGCCGAACGCACCGGGTTCTTTTTGAATGGAAGACTTGTCGAGTTTGATTCAACTCACAAGATATTCACAAACCCCACCGATAAGAGGACCGAAGATTACATCACGGGTAGGTTCGGATGATGCGCCTTCGTTTCCATCGCAGTCTTGACGATCTCAAAGAGAAGCTTCTGGTCATGGCCGGCATGGCTGAGCAGGCCATTCAGCGCGCCGTGGAAGCCTATCGCGTTCGCGACCTCTCCATCTGCGATCTGGTGGATCGTGGCGAGCTCGCCATCAACCGCTTCGAGCGCGAGATCGATCAAATGGCGCTCGATCTGCTCGCCATGGAACAGCCCATGGCCATTGATCTCCGCTTCGTGCTCGCCGTCATCAAGATCAACGCCGACCTTGAGCGTGTGGGGGATTCGGCGCGCACCATATCCGATCGCGTGCGCGACCTGCAGAAGATCGCCTCGGCGGAAATTCCCGTCGATCTGCCCCGCATGGGCAGCCTCGCCACCGCCATGATCCGCAAGTCCATTCAGTCCTTCATTGAGGCCGATGCCGACATGGCAGAGTCCGTGCTCTCCATGGACGACAACGTGGACAAGCTCAATAGCGGCGCGCATCAGACCCTGCTGGCTCTCATGAAAGAGAAGCCGGAACTCGCGACCCAGGCCTTGCATGCCCTCATGATCTCGCGCGCTCTCGAGCGCGTGGCCGATCACGCCACCAACATCGCCGAAGACGTCATCTTCTGGGTGCGCGGCGCAGATGTTCGCCATCACGTCCGCGAAACGGAAGCTACCGGCACCGGCCGCTGATTCCGCAGCTCAATTCTTCTTCAGCCCACGTCCCGCAAACGCGACGTGGGCGTTTTCATCCGGACCGCCCGCACTGCTGCTACTCCTCCCACCAGTCGAGCCGATTTCCGCCCTCCAGCCTGGGATAATAGAGCGCCAGCCGCACCGGCAGGTTCGTTCCTCGCGCCGTGCGCAGCACCTGCGCATAAGCCTGTAACTGCGGAGCATACACACTACGCTCGCGCCTCAAAAAATCCTCGGCGCTCTCGCCGCCCATGGGGGTGCTCGTCTTGTAGTCCACAATCCACAGGTAGCCATCGCTCGCTTCCAGCGGCCGCGCGCCAGCCTGAAAAACCCGGTCCGCCCGCAGCGTCCGCAGCACGCCATCCGGCCCACGCCCCGTCCACGACGGCTCCGATTCGCCCCCCTCATGCTCGCCCAGAATCCATCGCGCTTCTTCGTCGGCTGCACACTGTTCCAGCATGCGCAGCACTTCGCGCACAGCCTCCCGCACCTGTTCCTGAATTAGCGCATGATCGCCCAGTAGCCGCAGAACTTTCACTTCAAACCCCGCGGCATCCCAGCGGCCCGCCGCAATCTCCGCGCCCATCCGTTCGAGCATCGTGTGCAGCACCTGCCCAACGGCGCGCGCCAGCCTCGACCCCTCTGGCCTGCGAAAGCAAGTCTCCCGTCCGGGCGACTGCAACGCTCTCGCTTCCATGCGCGCGTCTTTGCCCTCATCGAGCGTCCACTCCGCGCTCAGCGGCAATCGCCGTACTCGCGTGCCGCTCGCGGCAGCCGCTGCGATTTCTTCCAGCACTCCCGGCACGGGCCGCGCGGCAGGGAATTCGATCACCTCGCCCGTGCGCTCCGTCTCCGCCTTCGGCATCGCCATCTCAAAGGCCCCTTCCAGCGCGGGCCACGCCGTAGCAAGCAAAGAACCGGCGGAAGGCTTGCGCAGGCCCTTTTCTCCATAGGTCGCCGTGCCTATCAGGTGCAGCTCCTGCCGCGCGCGCGTGCACGCCACATAAAAGAGCCGCTTGCGCTCTTCGCCATAGCGCTGCTGCTTTTGCTTCTGCACCCATGCATACAAAGGGTCTTTCGTTCCGCTGCCTTTGGCGCCGATCGGCGCAACAAAAAAAACATCCTTGCCCGTCTCTGGATTCGGTCTCTGCAGCGAAGTCACCAGCGGCTGCTTCTCCCTGCCCGAGCCGCGCTCCAGGCCGGGCACAATCACCACATCAAAGCCCAGTCCCTTCGCCTTGTGCATGGTCATGATCTGCACGCCGCAGCGTTCACTCACCGCAGGATCAGGCTGCGCAAACAGCCGTTCCAGCTTCTGGCTGAACTCGCGCGTCAGCAGCTCCGCCCCGTCCGGAGAAACCTCATCCAGCAGCGAGAAGAAAACCTCGGCATTCTCCCGCTCCGCACCTTCCAGGCACAGTGGCCCTCCCAGCGCATGCCACGTTCGCTCTACCCATGCGGAAAACGACGCTGTCTCCCCGGGCCGTGTCCGTGCCGCCGCTGCCCGCTCCATCACTGCCAGCACGCGCCGTACCCGCGCCTGTGCTTCCTCGCCCAGCCGCGCCAGGTTTTGCTGCATCAATTCCAGCATCGGATGCCGGCTGCTCTCAGCATCATCGCCTCCGGCCAGCCGGTGCAATTCCTCCAGAGACAAGCCGCACCACGGCGCGCGCAGCAGCGACAACCACGCAATGCGGTCCATCGGATGCACTAGCGCACGCACCAGCGCCATCAGGTCCAGCATCTCCTGGCGCGCGGCCAGCGATTCAATCTCCACCGCGCGAAAGGCGATGCCTCGCCGCCGCAGCGCAGGCACAATCCATGCCAGGTGCGAGCGGTTGCGCACCAGCACCGCTACGCGATACTCCTCGCCGGCGGCCCGTGCCGCTGCGATGCGCTCCGCATGCTGCTCAATAATCTCGGCAACAGTCTCGGCCTCCGTGAGCCGCAGTGCGCGCTTCTGCTCCGCGTCAGCATCTGTGGAGCAGAGCTGCGCATGCACCTGCAACGGAGGCTCGTAAATCGTTGCCACCTCTTCCACCGCCGCCGAAGAGGCTTCAAATTCCACTCGCGCTCCCGCGGCTCCGGCAGTAGCCGCAAACACCGGCTCAAACACATCATTCAAGGGTTCAGTCAATCGCGCATGCGACCGGAAGTTCACTCGCAGCTTCAGCGTCTCCGCAGTCAGGCTCTCGCCCAGTCCCTGCTCGCGCACGCGTTCAAACAGCTCGACCTCCGCCTGCCGGAAGAGATAAATCGACTGCATCGGGTCGCCCACCAGGAAAAATGTGCGGCCATCCTCCGGCATCCAGTGCTCCACCAGTGATTCCAGCAACTGGTGCTGCTGGCGCGAGGTGTCCTGAAATTCATCCACCAGAATGTGCCGCAACTGCTCGCTCCAGCGCATGCCGCTCTCGCTTTGGCCCAAAACCTCAAGCGCCGCGCGGCTGATCTCCAGAAAGTCCACCTGGTTGTATTCCGCAAACACCACGCGCAGTTCAGCCAGCGCGCGCCGCAAGGCAACAAACAGATGCCGCAGCGTTTCCCACTGCGCATCCTCGTAATGCACCCCGGGCAGCGTCTGAATTTGCTGCATCGCCGCAAGCAAGCCCGGCGTCCTCCGGCAACTGTCCATCAGCTTATCCAGGCGCGCCTTCCACTGCTTGGCTTCCGGACCCTTCGACGCAGGCGGAATCCCATCCTTCACGTTGAATGACTTTCGCCACTCGCCATCCACCTTCAACAGAAATGCGCACAGGCTCTTCCAGTGCTCCGGGCTGCTCGAGGCAGAAAGCTCTCTCAACGTTGCAAGCGCAGCCAACTCTCCATCCGTGCGATGGCGCAGCGCATACTGCACCACAGCCATCAGCTCGCTGACGAGCCAGCCTCCCTCTGCGGACGAGATCAGCGCATGCGCCTGCCGCAGCGCACGCTGCACCTCATCCCGAAACGGCTGCTCCAGGTAGAAGCGCACATCCTCCCAATCCACGTCACCGGCAAGCGGAAAATGC
This sequence comes from Acidobacterium capsulatum ATCC 51196, assembly GCF_000022565.1. NCBI lineage: Bacteria > Pseudomonadati > Acidobacteriota > Terriglobia > Terriglobales > Acidobacteriaceae > Acidobacterium > Acidobacterium capsulatum. The sequence continues at coordinate 1,092,567 of NC_012483.1, read as the reverse complement.
TCCTGCCATCCATTCCGCTGCCGCAGCATGTCAGCCATCAGCTGCTCGCAATCGCCCAGATGCGTGTCCCGCAGCGAGAGCAGATGCTGAATCGCCGCGCTCAATTCCTGATTGTCACCGCCAAGGTGACGAATCGTCCGCCGCGCGGCTTCCAGATACAGTGCGCTGGCATCATCAACCGGAGAAAGCTGCCCGCCCAGCCGCGCCAGCAGCGGCTGTCCATGCGCAATACGCATGCACAGCGAGTCAATCGTTTCTACTTGCAGCAGTGCCGGCTGCTCCAGCAGCGGCCATCCGCGTTCCCGCGCTCTTGCGAGCGCCCGCCGGGCCAGCTTCCGCCGCTCATTCTCTCCGGGCTGCTCATCTGTGCTCGCCACATCGCGCAAATCCTTGAGAATACGCGCCCGCATCTCCGCCGTCGCTGCGCGCGTGAAGGTGATCGCCAGAATCTGTTCCGGCCCCTCTACATGGCCCTCGGCTAGCAGCGCGAGAAACCGCCGCGTGAGCAGGTCTGTCTTTCCCGAGCCTGCCGGAGCCTGCACCAGCACGCTCCTCGTCACCTCAATCGCACTCTCGCGCTCCGCCTGATCCACTGGATGCAACGGGCGCATTTCACTTGCGGGCATTTCCGGCTGCGGCATGTCATCAAACAGCGAAGGGGTCTCAGTCATGGTCGTCTTCTCCTTCGCTGTCGGCCTCTTCGAGTAGCGCGGCATCGAGAGCCGACAATTCATGAATGCGGCACAGGCTCGGCAGCGGACAATACTGGCAGGTCTTCTCCCCGTGTGTAGGTTTCACCGCCGCTTCCCCTCGTGCAAACTCCTCCGCAAGCTCCGCAATCGCACGCTCCCATGCATCCTGCATCGCGTCTTCATACGGAATCTTCAGGCTCTTGCCGCAATCCTCCTCATTCGCGAACAACTGCGCCGCCGCATCCCGCAGATGCCCCGCAAATTGAACCTCCCCGGCGCGAATCTTCGCAAACACCACGCCGCTCACATCTTCCACGCCTCCATGCACGGCATACAGCGGCAGTTGCGGCTCCTCCGGGCGCTCGCCCTCCCACGCCTTCGGCTCCACGTTGCCGGTCTTGTAGTCAATCAGCAGGTGTGAGCCATCTTCCAGCCGGTCGATGCGGTCTGCCTTCAGCCGCAGCTCCAGCGAACCCACCCGCACCGGCCCTAGATTCCGCTCGCAAGCCTCCACCACAAACGGACGCCGCTTCATCTCATAACGCAGCCACTCTTCCAGCCGCAGCCGCAGCCGCTGTTCCTCTGCATCCAGATACGCTCCCATCCAGCGATCTTCGCCAGCCAGTTGCCTCAAGCGGGCAAACACGCGCTCCGTATGCACGCGCAGCACCTCACCCAATTGCCCGTCCAGCATTGTCTGCCGCAGCGCCTCCAGCCCGTCGATGCGGCGAGGTTCTTCCTCAGTCCAGAATCGCCTCAGCACCTCATGCAGCAGGTTGCCCCGCTGCATGGCATCGAGTCCCCATTGGCTCTCGCGCAGTTCCGTGGCGCGCAGCCGGCGCGACGCAAAGGCCCGAAACGGACACGCCGCCTGATCCTTCAGTAGCTCCGCGCCACCCGGCGCGACGCCGTCCGCAAAGGAAACCAGCCCCGCATCTTCGTAGGACTCCAATTCGGATTCCGCCGCGGAAATAGCAACCGTGTCCAGTACAATTTCCTGTCCCCGCCCCGCCATCAGGCTGCTCAGACGCAGTTCTCCATCTGAATTGTGTCTGGCATAGCTACAAATAACTTCGCCCGCGCTCTTTAGGATGCGTTCGGTCACATGCTGCGCCAGTTGCCAGTCATCGTCGCGTTGCGCGTGCGGCATGCCGGCTGAGCGCTGCACCGCCAGGGGCAATAACGGATGCGGCCGTCCCGCGGCAGGCCATTGCGCGTCTGTCGTGCCCAGAAACCACACGCCATCAAATTCCTGTCCTGCCGCTTCCATCGGGCCCATCACCTGCACCGGCGCATCCAGAGACTCCGGCGCAAACAGCGTGTCCATCGATTGTCGTTCCAGCAGAGCCATGAAGTCCTCATAGCTCATCGCCTCTTCGTGCAGATCCAGCCGCGCTACCTCTTCGAGCACCTTCTCCCAGCGCTGCTGCGTCTGGTACTGCACGGAGTCGGCTTCTTCGCCGCCCGGCCAGCCCATCGCCTCCAGCGCCAGCCGCGCCAGTTCACTCCACGCGCCGGGCGCTCGCCGTCGACGGGCAAAGCCGTGCGTGTCTGCAAATTGCACGCCCGCCTGTAGCTGCTGCCGCACTGCATCCGGCAGGCGATAACGCACCGTCGGGGCCAGCACCTGCTGCAAGTCCAACAGGGGAGCCACGCTCTCCTGTTCGCGCATCGCCGCATCGGCCCGCGCGCAGATCATGCGCTCTTCCGCACCGCCACACAAAAAGCCTGACAGCAGCAGCCACGACGCATCTGCCTGCGTCAGCGGATGCCTCAGCCATCGCAGCGCGAGCAGTGCCGCACGCGCCACGGGCTGCTGCCCCAGCGGCCGCCCCAGCGTGAACTCATACACTCTGCCTTCCGTGTGCGGCGTCAGAATGCTCTGGCTCCCGGGCTTGAGCACTTGGCGAAACACCCGGTCAATCGCGCCGCGCCGAGCTTCCACCTGAGTACACAACACCGCCATCCTTGCTTCAGGATTCGCCTCCAATCGCTCCCGCAGCCATTGCGCGCAGCCTTCAATCTCTGCGCGCTCGCTCGCTGCCGAGGCCACCGCGAGCGGCGCAGCTCCACCCTCTCCCGCTGCTGCTTCCATCCTCGTTCCTCGTGCATGCAGCGCCTCCAGGAATGTCTGCTGTGCCGGAGTCATGCGATCAAATCCCGTCAGCACAATCTCTCCGGGGAGCCGTAGTTCACCTGCTTCTGCCGCTCGCGTCAGCCGCTCTTCCATGCGGCTCGCGCTCCACCACCCGCGCCGTTCACACTCCCGGTCAAAGCGCAGTGACCACTGGCGAAAATGCTCCGCATCTGTCTCCAGCCAGGCAATGTTGCGGGTGTCCTGCGCTTCGTAGGCGCACAGCAGCGCATAGGCCTGCTGCGCCAGCGCGGCCAGCGAGTCTGCGGAAACAACCTGTCCCGCATCCGCACCCTGCACCTTGCGCCATAGCCGCGCCTCCTGCAGCGCACTCAGCAGCAACGGCGCTTCCGTCGCGTCAAAGCTCCACTCCTCCCAAAGCTGCTGCACCCAGCTCTTCCAGTCCGCAATCGCCGGAGTCGTCCAGGCCTCGCGTCCCGCCGCCTGCTGGCTTCGCGCATAGCGCAGGTGCAGCCGCCGGGCCGCGCGTGCGTTGCCCGCAATCACCCATGCTCCGCGTGCCATCGCGCTTTCGATCTGGCCCCAGCTACTCATCGTTGTTCCCGCTCCATAGTCTGTGCTTCAGTCTAAATTGCCTTTCACCATGCAAATTTTCCGTGCCTCATTCGCGTCCTGCCGCACGTTGCGTATATTGAAGGGTGCATCTGGCACGCAGAGAATCTCATGGCCAACACCTCACCCACCTCTTCCGGCGCTGACACTGCGAAACGCGAGCGCATCGTGCGCCGCGTCGCTCAGGAACTGCAGGACGGCTTCTACGTCAACCTCGGCATTGGCATGCCCACACTCGTGGCCAATCATGTGCCTGCGGGCATTGAGGTCGTGTTGCAGTCTGAGAATGGAATGCTTGGCGTCGGCCCCTATCCCTTCGCGGGCGAAGAAGACCCCGACCTCATCAACGCCGGCAAAGAGACCGTCTCTGAGCTTCCCGGCACGGCCTTCTTCTCAAGCGCGGACTCCTTCGCCATGATCCGCGGCGGCCACATTGATCTCAGCATCCTCGGCGCCATGGAAGTCGATGAAGCCGGCAACCTCGCCAACTGGATGATCCCCGGCAAAATGGTCAAGGGCATGGGCGGCGCCATGGATCTGGTCGCCAGCGCCCGCCGCGTCATCGTCGCCATGGAGCACACCACCAAAGACGGACGCCCCAAGATTCTGCGCCATTGCACGCTGCCCATCACGGGCCTCAAAGTCGTCGATACCATCGCCACTGAAATGGCGTGGATCAAAGTCACGCCCGAAGGCTTACTGCTTCAGGAGATAGCTCCCGGCCTCTCCGTGGAAGACGTGCAGCGCGTCACCGAGCCGCGCCTGCTCCTCAGCCCGCAGCTCAAACAGATGGCTGGCTGAGCGCATGTCCCCGTTGCCCCGCAAGCTCTATCTCTCCGGCACCGTCGCGCTGCTCTTTGCCGGTGCATCGGCATGGTACATACTGGCCGCGCTCACGCCCTGCCAGAACCTCACCCCGCTCACCATCCTGGCCACGCTCTCGGCATTTCTTATCTCGGTGTGCCTGCGCCAGATGGGGCGCCATCCGCAGCGCAACATCCGGCTCTATCTCTCCGCTTGCATCGCCGTGGCTGCGATAACCCTCGTTGTGGATTTCCACTCCGTCCGCAGCCGTCGTGCCGTCTGCGGTACTCCGCAGTGGATGCAGCAGAGCATCCTGCCCAGCCGCTCGCAGCAGTAATCTTCAGCATGAATTGACTTAGCCCGCTATCTTCTCCCGCACCGTGCGCCGCTCGATTCGCTTCTCATAGCCCGCACCTTGCAGCATGCGCTGCACATACACCCCCGGCGTCACAATCGCATCCGCATCGAGCGTCCCCGGCTCCACCAGTTCCTCGACCTCGGCAATCGTCACTCTCGCGGCCATGGCCATCATGGGATTAAAATTCCGCGCCGTCTTCCGGTAGATCAGGTTGCCATGCGTGTCGCCCTTCCACGCTTTCACGAGCGCAAAATCAGCCTTCAGCCACCGCTCCAACAGATACGGCTTGCCGTCAAACTCGCGTGTCTCCTTGCCCTCGGCCACCAGCGTGCCCACGCCGGCCGGCGTATAAAACGCAGGAATCCCCGCTCCGCCCGCGCGAATCCGCTCTGCCAGCGTGCCCTGCGGAACCAGCCGCAGATCCAACTCACCCCGGATCACTTTTTCTTCCAGCAGTTTGTTCTCGCCCACATAGCTGCCCGTATGCGAGGCAATCATGCCGGCCTCCAGCATGCGGCCCATGCCAAAGCCGTCCACACCCATGTTGTTGCTGATGGTGTGCAACCCTTTCACTCCCCGCCGCACCAGCGCGTCGATCAGGTTTTCAGGAATGCCGCACAGCCCAAAGCCGCCCAGCATGATCGTCGCGCCGTCGGGAATGTCCGCAACCGCCGCATCGGCATCAGAAAATGTCTTGTTCACTCGTGGAATCCTCGCTTCAAAATACTCAGGCCGGCAATCTCAAACTTCGCAGAATACGCGACCTCACCCACGCATGGCCAGCCGCACGAGCAAACTCTTCGCTTGCATTTGTGCATCGGATGGGGCAAGGTTCTAAGCGCATGGCAAACCAGAATTCTTTACAAAAGCTCGGCGGGGGAGCCACTGGCATGGCCAGAGGTTTCCGTGACTTCATCCTGCGCGGAAACGTTGTTGATCTGGCCGTTGCGGTCGTCGTCGGCACCGCCTTCACCGCGATCGTCACCGCGCTCGTCAAAGATATTCTTACGCCGCTCATCGCGGCCATCTTCAAGCAGCCGGACTTCGCAAAGCTCAGCGTCACTCTCAATCACAGCCAGATTCTCTATGGCGCATTCCTCAACGCGCTCATCTCTTTCCTGCTCATCGCCTTCACGGTGTACTTCTTCGTCGTGCTGCCGGTGAACTCCCTGATGGCGCGCTTCAAAAAAGCGCCGCCCGCTGCGCCGCCCACCACGCGGCCCTGCCCGGAGTGCCTCAGCGACATTCCCATCGCGGCTGTCCGCTGCGCGCACTGCGCCCAGCCCGTGCCGCCGGTTGCTGCTTCCTGAGGCGCGAAGCTTCTGTTCAAGTGCCGGGCTTCGGTTCGATGAAAATCGTAACCGCGCCCGGTTTTTCTTTTTGAGATTCCTGCTCTCCGGGGTGGTAAGCTGTCAGCTTCACAGCCGTCCTCTATTTGCTTCCGCGGCTGTCAGGAGCATAGCCTTTGCCCAGCACTCGCGTCTTATTGATCGTTGCCGCGTTCGCTTCCTCTGCCGTCCTCTTCGCCGCGCAGCCTGCCGATACTTCTCACTCTGTCCTCGGCTATAAAAACTTTGCGCATCAGCAGCAGTTGGACGAGCAGTTCATGGCCGTCCCCAGCCCCAGCCTCGCCCGCCAGGAGCTCAAGACGCTCACCGCCGTGCCCCATGTCGCCGGCACGCCCGAGGACTACCAGACCGCGCTCTACGTCGCGAAAAAGTTCCGCGAAGATGGCCTCGAAACGCAAATCGTTCCCTACATGGCCTGGCTCAACACGCCTCGCGAAATCAAGGTGCAGGCCTACGGCAAAAGTGGCAAGCTGCTCATGACCGGCCCCACGCCCGAGCACGTCAAGGGCGATCCTTATGAGAACGATCCCCGCATCCTGCCCGCCTTCAACGGCTCTTCACCCAGCGGAGATGTCACCGCCGATGTCGTCTATGCCAACTACGGCCGCCTGCAGGACTTCAACAAGCTCCGCGACATGGGCATCAGCGTCAAAGGCAAAATCGTCATTGTCCGTTACGGCGCAAACTTCCGTGGCGTCAAGGCCTACATCGCGCAGCAGCGCGGCGCCGCCGGCGTCATCATCTACTCCGATCCCTACGATGACGGCTACTTCCGCGGCGACCCCTATCCGCACGGGCCCTATCGTCCTGAAACCGGCGTGCAACGCGGTTCCATCGAATATCTCTTCAAGTACTCGGGCGATGAGCTGACTCCAGGCATCGCCTCAAAGCCCGGCCTGCCCGCAAAAGACCGCCTCAAGCCCGCCGATGCTCCCGCGCTGCCCAAAATTCCCACCACGCCGCTCTCCTGGCATGATGCCGCGCCCATCCTCAAGGCGCTCGCCGGCCCCAGCGTGCCGCATGCCTGGCAGGGAGCCTTGCCCTTCGCGTACCACATCGGCGGCCAGGGCCACGTCAAGGTCCACATGCTCCTCAAGATGGACTACAAGTACACGAAGCTCTGGGACGTCATCGGCAAGATTCCCGGCACCGAATACCCCAATGACTGGGTCGTCGCCGGCAATCATCGCGACGCCTGGACCTTCGGCGCGGTCGATCCAAACAGCGGCACCGCCGCCGTGCTGGAAGCCGCGCACGGCTTCGGCGTGCTCCTCAAAAATGGCTGGAAGCCGAAACGCACCATCTACATCTGCAGTTGGGATGGCGAAGAAGAAGGCCTCATCGGCTCCACCGAGTGGGCTGAGGATCACGCCACCCAGCTCGCCCATGCCGTCGCTTACTTCAACACCGATGTAGGTGTCTCCGGCAAAGACTTCAACGCCTCGGCTGTTCCCTCGCTCAAGAACTTCATCCGTTCCATCACGCGCGAAGTCCCCAGCCCCAAGGGCGGCACGGTCTACCAGCAGTGGAAGAAGAGCCAGGACGACGCCGAAGCCCGCGCCCGCATGACCAACAACGGCTTCAACAACACCACCTACACGGCCACGCATCAGCCGGTCCGTATTGGCGATCTCGGCAGCGGCTCCGACTACACGCCTTTCATCCAGCACCTCGGCGTACCGTCCACTGACGTTAGCTCCGATGGCCCTTACGGCGTCTATCACTCTGCTTTCGATGACTACGCCTGGTTCGTGATGAATGCCGACCCCACCTTCGTCTACGAGCAGGAGATGGCGCGCGTCTTCGGCCTTGAAGTGCTGCACATGGCCGACGCCAGCGTGCTGCCCTATGACTACGTGACCTACGGCAAAGAACTGCAGGAATACCTCACCGCCGCTGAAGCCAAGGCGAAGAAGAACGGCATCACCGGTCTCGACTTCGCCGCCGCCATCGCCGATGCAAAGCAGTTCACCACTGCGGCTCAGGCAGTCCTTGAGCGCCAGCAAAGTGAGTCCGGCAATCTCTCCACCTTCAACGCGCAGCTCCGCCAGGTCGAGGAAGACTTCCTCAACCCCGCCGGACTGCCCGGCCGCCCCTGGTTCAAGCACACCGTCTACGCGCCCGGCGTATACACCGGCTACGCAGCGGTCGTGATTCCAGGCGTCAATGAAGCGCTCGACGCCAAAAATGCCGCACAGGCCAAGGCTCAGCTTGCCGATCTGGTCACGGCCATCCAGCATGGCACCGCTACTTTGCAGGCTGCGGCAAAGTAAGGCAGTTCTTCTCCCCGCTGCCCTCGTCCCCATATGGGGACGAGGGCAGCGCATCTTCCCAATTCGGAAAACCAATCCCCCCGTTTTCATCCCCCCAAACCCGCTCTCCGCTCCCCGGCGGCAACATCTTGGAAAATGAACAACAGACGGTGCGACAATGAAAGCCGGTAACGAGAGTCCGTGGGCAACGGCCGCGAAATTCTGCCCATCTGGCTTCCAGATTCTCTGACCTCCGGTTGCCAGTGCTGCTGTCCATGTGAGACATCCCATGCTGCACGGAACCTACAACGCCGGCTTGGTTCTTGCATCGCTCCTCGTGGCGATGTTCGCCTCCTATGTGTCGCTGGACATGGCCGGCCGCATCGCCGCCGCGCACACTCGCGCCGTCCAGCGCGCATGGCTGGCAGGCGGAGCCATCGCCATGGGCATCGGCATCTGGTCCATGCACTTCATCGGCATGCTGGCCTTCCGTCTGCCCATCCCCATGGGCTACAACCCGTGGATCACCTTTGTTTCGCTGCTCATTGCCATCGCCTCTTCGGCCTTTGCCCTCTGGCGTGTTTCGCAGGCGACGCTCGGTCCCGCGCGCCTCATTCCCGGCGCTCTGCTCATGGGCGCCGGAGTTTGCGGCATGCATTACACCGGCATGGCTGCCATGCGCATGCAGCCGGGCATTCAGTATGTGCCCTCGCTGGTCGCCCTCTCGGTGGTCATTGCCGTGCTGGCGTCCGGCGCTGCGCTCTGGCTCTCCTTCCATCTGCGCCAGATGCCGCGCGGCTCCCGGCGGGTCCGATTGCTCTCCTACGCCGCGGCCATCGTCATGGGGTGCGCTATCGCCGGCATGCACTACACCGGCATGGCCGCGGCCCGTTTCCCGGTGGGCAGCCAATGTCTGGCTGCGCAATCCGGCATGACCCACGGATGGCTCGCCGCGCTCATCATTCTCTTCTCTCTCGCCGTGCTCACCATCGCGCTCATCATTTCGGTGCTCGATCTTCGTCTGGAACTTCGCACCGCAGTCCTGGCCACTTCTCTGGCTGACGCCAATGAAGAGCTTCAGTTTCTGGCATTGCATGACGCTCTCACCAAGCTGCCCAACCGCGCGCTCTTTGAAGACCGTCTGCGGCAGGAGGTCGAGATCGCCCGCCGCGAGCAGACAGCCTTCGCCGTGCTCTTCCTTGACCTCGACGGCTTCAAGCAGATCAATGATGCTTACGGCCACCACGTTGGTGATCTGCTGCTCGTAGAGGCCGCCGGCCGCATCTGCGCTTCCGTGCGCGCCCGTGATACGCTGGCCCGGCTCGGCGGCGATGAGTTTGTTCTCCTCGCCGCGATCAAAGAACCCTCTGAGGCGGCGAATCTGGCCGACAAGCTGGTATCGCTCCTGCAAAATCCCTTCCATGTGGCTGAACTTGACCTGCAGATATCCGTCAGCATCGGCATTGCCATCTTCCATGGCCGTGACCGGGATGCACGCGATCTCGTCAAGCATGCGGATGCCGCCATGTATCACGCCAAGGCGCTGGGGCGAAGCGGTTACTGTTTCTTTGAGGCCTCCATGGCAGAGGATGCCCAGAATCAACTGAAGCTCTTGCAGGATCTCCGCCTCGCGCTGTCCAGAGAAGAACTGGCGCTGTACTATCAGCCCAAGGTCGAGACTGCCTCCCGCGCCGTCATCGGGGTGGAAGCGCTCGTGCGCTGGAATCATCCGGAGCGCGGCCTGCTCACGCCTGACCTGTTCATCCCGCTGGCGGAAAAGACCGGCCTCATCTTCCAGATCGGCTCATGGGTACTCAACGAGGCCTGCCGCCAGATGAGTCTGTGGCGTGCCGCCGGGCACACCGGCTGGACCATCTCCGTCAATCTCTCCGCCATGCAGTTCAATCATCCCGCGCTCATTCAGATGGTGCGCGAGACGCTTGAAGCACATGCGCTCAGCCCTTATTGCCTCATGCTTGAAATCACAGAGACCACGGCCATGCACAATGCCGACAACAGTCTCGCCATTCTGCAACAGCTCAGTGACATGGGCGTGCGCATCTCCATTGACGACTTCGGAACTGGCTACTCCAGCCTGCTCTACCTCAAGCGGCTTCCGGCCAGCGAGCTGAAAATCGATCGCGGCTTTGTCCAGGACCTCGCAACAAATAGCGATGACGCGGCCATCATAGCCTCTATCGTTGCACTCGGCCGCACCCTCAACCTCAAAGTCGTTGCCGAAGGCGTCGAAACCCCTGAGCAGCAGGACTATCTCGCCCAGTTAGGTTGCAACTCGTTGCAAGGCTATCTGTTGGGCCGCCCGCTCCCAGGCGAGGAGTTCCTCGCATCCGTCTCGCCATCTCTGTCTGCCTAGAAAGTCTCTTCCGTAAGCCATGCTTTGCTATAAGCCGGCCTTCAGCCGAGCCGTCATTTTGACGACTCTTTACCTGGTCCTAAGCCGTGCGGCAACTGCCTCACTTCTGCGGCCGATCTCCGGCAATGGGCCGCCGGGTTTCGCAGAAGGGAATCACTCTAAGAGGCCGCTTCTGTCTCTTCGGCCAGCGAGTCCATCAGTGCAGTCCGCAGCGATTTCTGCCGCGCCTCGTCCAGCTTTGCGCCATTTTCCGTCAGGTAAAAGACGTCAATCGCAATCTCGCCTTCTGTATCAATGAGGGCCACTTCGATGTTGCAGCCCTCGGTCGCCAGTGCCAGCGCAATCTGGCGCAGCAGTCCTGGCGTGTCCTGCGTGGTCAACTGCAGCAGCGTGCTGTGGCTCGATGCCACGTTATCAAACTGAATCCGCGTCTCCACCTTCAGCTTCGACGCCGTGCGCTTCAGGCGGTGCCGCCGCGCTTTCAGCAAGGTCTCAAGCTGGGTACGATGTGAAATTACCTCGCGCACCTCAGCCACAAACCGCTCAATCTCTGATGGGTTCAGCTCCAGTGTCCGGTACGGATCGGTGAACTGAAACGTATCCACAATCAGTCCCGCGGCATTGGCAAAGGCATCCGCCTTCACAATGTTCATGCCCCAGGCTGCCAGCACGCCTGCCATGTCGGCAAAAAGTAGCGGACGATCTTGAGTAATCAGCGTGATCTCATGCAGTTGCCGTACGCGCCGGTATGAGAGCTGCACCGGCTCCTGCCGCAGGGCAAAGCTCATCGTCACATGCTTCTCTACCTGCTCCGGCAGCCGCGTCTGCAGGTAGCGCTGTGGCAGCCCTTCCAGAAAAGCCTTCAGCCGTTCCGCATGCTGCGGCATCCGCACCAGAATGCGCTCCAGCACCGTCGGGTCAGCCTCTACGTGATAGCGCGTCTCGTCCACGCTCCGGTCCAGCACATTCGACGTGCTGATGTAGAGCTGCCATAGCTGCTCAGCCTTCCACGGGGTCAACGCATCCGGAGAAACGCCGCCAATATCGGCATACGTCATCAGCGTCAGCATCTTCAGCGGCTGCGGACTCCCGATCTTCTCGGCGAACCGCCGTACTGTCTCTTCATCGAAGATGTCGCGCCGCATCGCCGCCGACATTTCCAGGTGCAGCCGGATCAGCCGCCGCACCGTCTCCCGCTCTTCATTGTCAAAGAGCAGCCGCGAAAAGAGGCTCTCGCAAAACTCCACGCTCTGTACCGCGTGATCGCCCGTGCGCCGCGCTTTGCCGGTGTCGTGCATCAGCAATGCCAGAAAGAACAGATCCAGCCGCTCAATCTCGGGCAGCAAAGTGGCCAGCCGCCGCTCCCAGTCCTCATGCGGCTGGCGCAGCTTGTGTACGTTGTCGATCACCACAAACGTGTGCTCATCCACTGTGTAGCGGTGATACGCGTCCCGAATCACCAGCGAATCAATCCCATGAAATTCCGGAATCAGCAGCTCCAGCAAGCCCAGCGCATGCATCGTCCGCAGCGCATCGGCGGCCCACGGACCCATCAGCACGCCGCGCAACGCATTCCAGAGATACGGTCCTTCCGGCAGTTGCACCGCCAGCACCGGCAGCGCTTCGGCAATGCTGTCTTCGGCATATTGATTGAGCCGGTGTCCATGCTGGGCCATGTATCCAAACACGGCCAGCATATCTTCGGCACTCGTCACCATCGCGCCTTCGGCCAGCCCAATCCGCCCGTGCTCCACATAAAAATCAGTGCCGGCAATCGGCGTCCGCTTCCGCCGCAGCGTTTTGTAAAAAGAGCGCCGCGCCGGCGGAATCTCATCCAGCAGCAACTGTGCCCGGCGAAAGATCGTGCGAGCCTGCCGGTAATACGTCCGCATCCAGTACGCCGGATCGCTCGTGCCCGCGGTCTCCAGGCCAATGCTGCGCGCCGCCGCCTCGTCCTGCCCATACCAGTCCAGCGCATTGTCATCGCGCTTCGAGCGGTAGTGCAGAAAGCATCGCGTCGCGCTCAAAAAGTCATACGCCGATTCCAGCTCGCTGTGCGTCGCATAAAAATGGCTGGCGGAGTTCTGCGGCCACGCCCGGTCCGCATGCAGCTTGTTCAACAGGGTCAGCCATTGCGCCAGGTGATAATCGCGCAGTCCGCCCGGCGACTCCTTCACATTCGGCTCAAGGTGAAAAATCGTGTGCCCAAACTTCTCATGCCGCGCCCGCGCAATCTCTGCCAGGTTCTGCACAATCGGCTGCCACTCGCGCAGGCACAAATCCGGCAGCAGCTTGTTGGCAAGCTGGTCGTAGAGCGCCTCCTGGCCGGCCAGAAAGCGCCGGTCAAGCAGGGCAATCGTGAACTCCAGATTATCGGCCTCGATGCGGTCGCATTCCTTCAGGGTGCGCGTCATCGGACTCGCGCGCAGACCGATGTCCCACATTGCCTGTGAAAATATGCGCAGCTCATTGGCATAAGTGGCGGCGGCCTTGTCGTTCTCGCACAAATACAGCACGTCTACGTCGGAGTAGGGAAACAGCTCGCTGCGCCCAAAGCCGCCTGTCGCCACCAGCGCCACGGGCGCGGGACTGGCGGCCGGAAACAGTAACTGCCAAAGCTCTTTCAATCGCAGGGAAACGCTGGTGGCGCGCCGTCGTGCCACCGCCGAGCCATCGCCCGTGCGCTCAAACGACTGTCGCAATGAATCCGCGTCTTGAGAGACACGTTGCCTGCACTGCGCCAGTAAGGGAGGAGCAATTTCCATAGAAGAGAACGAAATTCCAGAAGTGAAGGTGATGAAAGAGGCTGCGGCGTCGGCTTGCGGCGCCGCAGCGGGTACAACTGACAACGTTACCGGGTCGGGAACTAGAGTGCCGATACGCCGCGCTCGTCATTACGAATGCGGATCGCCTCGTCAATCTTCGTCACAAATATCTTGCCGTCGCCGATCTTGCCCGTGCGAGCTGCCGAAAGAATCGCGTCGATGGCTTTGTCGAGCAACTCATCCACCACCACGGCTTCAATCTTGATCTTCGGCAAAAGGTCAACTGTATATTCGCGCCCGCGGTAAAACTCGGTGTGGCCTTTTTGCCGGCCGTGCCCGCGGGCTTCCAGTATGGTCATTCCCTCGATGCCTGCTTCCAGCAGGGCATCCTTGACTGCATCCAGCTTTGAGGGCTGAATCACTGCTTCGATCTTATGCATGTTCTTGTCCTGAACTGCTCCGTGTCAGAATTCCATTCCAATAACGTTTCGAGGCTACGCTACAAACTCGTAGCCTTCCTCGCCATGCTGGGTAATGTCAAGTCCTTCGCGCTCTTCATCGGGCGTCACGCGCAGGCCAATCGTCACATCCACCAGCTTCAGCAGAATCAGAGTACCCACAATCGATAGTCCCCACGCAATGGCTACGCCGCCAAACTGGTTCAACAATTGGTGCCAGTTACCTTCGATGACACCTGAGGGCAGTGTGGCTCCCGTTTTGGCGTCTTTGAAGATCGGATTGATCGCGCTCGAGGCAAACACGCCCGTCAAAATCGCGCCCAGCGTTCCGCCCGCACCATGCACGCCAAAGGCATCCAGCGAATCGTCATAGCCAAACAGCGACTTGACCGTTGTCACCATGAGGAAGCAGAAGACGCCCGCGATCGCGCCAATCACAAAGGCGGCCATCGGCTCCACAAAGCCGGCTGCCGGCGTAATCGCCACCAGCCCGGCCACAGCGCCTGAGATTCCGCCCAGCACCGTCGGCTTGCCCGTCCGCCACCACTCCACGGCTACCCAGCCTAACGCTGCCGTTGCCGTCGCAAACTGCGTATTCACAAACGCGCTCGTCGCCAGCGTGCCGGCATTGAGTGCGCTGCCCGCGTTAAAGCCAAACCAGCCCACCCACAGCAGGCAGGCGCCCACTACGCTCAGCACCAGCGAGTGTGGCGGCGTCGGCTCCTTCGGGTATCCCACCCGCTTGCCCAGATACAGTGCGCAAACCAGCGCCGAAACGCCCGACGTAATATGCACCACTGTGCCGCCCGCAAAGTCCAGGCAGGGAATCGCTCCGCCCGCGGCCGCATTCAGCAGTCCGCCCTTGCCCCACACCATGTGCGCCATCGGCGAATACACCACCAGCGACCACAGCGTCAGAAACACCGCCATCGCGCTGAACTTCATGCGTTCGGCAAAGGCGCCCGTAATCAGTGCAGGGGTAATGATCGCAAACATGAGCTGGTAAATCATGTAGGTCTGCGCCGGAATGGTGCCTGCATAAGCAGGATCGGGAGCCAGCCCGACTCCGCGTAGAAAGAGGTGTTGAAATCCTCCAATGAAGCTCGTGCCCGAGCCAAAGGCCAGGCTGTAGCCCACAATGCCCCAAAGCAGCGTCACAATGCACATCATCATGAAGCTCTGCATCATCGTGGCCAGTACGTTTTTCTTCCGCACCAGGCCGCTGTAAAACAGTGCCAGACCCGGTCCGGTCATCATCAGCACCAGGGCGGAACTCACCAGCATCCAGCCGTTGTCCCCAGAGGTCTGGGCATTGGCAATCTGTGTTTGCAATTGGGCAATCTGGCTTGCCGTCGCGCTGCTGGCAGACTGTGCCAGAGCGGGTAGGCCGCAAAGAAGAAATCCTGAAAATGCAAAAAAGGACAGCTTGACGAAACGAGGTCTCATAAGGCTCCGTGGGTCAGGTTCTTTATGCAACGGGGCAAATGTGGCAATTAATGTTGCCGGCCATCGTCAGACAGGGACCATGCGGCAGCGTGGATGATTGACGCTACTTTTACATACTTCGACCAAATGACCAACAGAAAATCCACTTCCTCAAAGCGATGCTGCTTCCATGGCTCTTCTGCATTCCCCAGAACGCCCGGCAGCGATATAGTAGTGGTATGACCGATACGGTGCGTGACCGCTATCTTTTTGGAACGCTGCAGAGCAGCGCCCTGAATCAGGAAAAGATTCATCAGGCCAGCTATGGCTACGAGCAGCCCGAGGGCGTGTTTCTGACCACGCTCGATTCGGCCATCAACTGGGTCCGCAAAAGCTCCATCTGGCCCATGACTTTTGGACTCGCCTGCTGCGCGATTGAAATGATGTCCATGGGGGCCTCGCGCTTTGACGTGGCTCGTTTCGGCGCGGAAGTCTTCCGCCCCTCGCCCCGTCAGGCCGACCTCATGGTCATTGCCGGTCGTGTCTCGCAGAAGATGGCTCCCGTCATCCGTCGCCTTTATGACCAGATGCCCGAGCCCAAGTGGGTCATCTCCATGGGGGCCTGTGCCACTTCAGGCGGCGTTTTCAACAATTACGCCTTGCTGCAGGGAGTCAACCAAGTCATCCCGGTTGACATCTATGTACCTGGATGTCCCCCGCGTCCGGAGCAGTTGATCTACGCATTCACGCTCCTGCAGGAAAAGATCCAGAACGAGCGGGGCAGCTTCAAACGGGCCCTCAATCTGCAATAGTTATTGTGTTTTCAAGAGGTTAAGATCGATTTTCCAGGTGGGAGCAGACAAATTGCGCCTTGAGGAAAAATGTTCGGCCAAAGTTGCGTTCAATGCAGGGAACCAATTTGTAACGAATTTGGTTCCCTGTCGTGCGTCACAGGCAACTATTTCGGACTTTTGCGCTCTAAGATAGTTGATTGTGCTGTAGTTTCGTTCTTATTCACTGCGGTAACTGTTGAACTGCGCTAGGGTTTCCGGTTGCTGTGAGGCCAAGTTTTTAATCATGTACGACTTTCAACATTCGGTGGTTGCGGAGGATAGACGCATGAATACTCGTCCTTTAAGCTCTTTCAGCCGAATTCTGCTGGCCGGGTGTGCGGTTGCGCTGGGCGCATCCACACTCTACGCGCAGAGTTCCAATACCTTGCCATCTGCTCCTCGTGAGCACATATCCCGTACCGATGTCTTCCTGGGTTACTCCTACGTGGCGCCCCATGCCACGGTGAACACGACTCTGACCGACGGTTCCACCTTCTCCGACAATCTTTCGTCGATCGATGAAGGCGCCATCGGCAGCGTTGCTTACTACTTCAACCGCTACATCGGCGGTCAGATTGAGTACGAGAACAGCCCCAGCGGCCGTAACGACGGTCTGCAGACGGCTCAGGCCGGTCTCATCGCCCGTTATCCCATGCAGGGCATGGTGCCCTTCGTGCACGCCCTCGCCGGCGCGGTTCGCATTGGCGGACCCAACGATGAGCCTTACACCTACCATCCCTACACCTGGGGTCCGGCGCTCACCGTCGGCGGTGGTCTCGATTATCCCCTCCCGTGGTTCCATCACCACCTCAGCCTGCGTCTCTTCCAGGCTGACTATGAATATCTCCATGCCGACTACGGTCCGGCTCCGGTTGTCGGTGGCCGCGTCAATTCCAACACGGCCCGCCTGAGCACCGGTCTGGTCTTCCATTTCGGCAACATCGTTCCCCCGCCGCCGGTCACCTACTCCTGCTCGGTCAGCCCCGACAGCGTGTATCCCGGCAGCTCGGTCACGGTTACCGGAACGGCCACCAACCTCAACCCCAAGAAGAATGCGACCTATAGCTGGTCGGGCAATGGCTTCACGGTGGCTGGCGACAGCTCCACCGGAACCATTGACACCACCAATCTTCAGCCGGGTGCTTACACGGTGCAGGGTCACGTGACCCAGGGCAATAAGGTCGGCCAGTCGGCTGATTGCACGGCCCACTTCACCGTCAAGCAGTTTGAGCCCCCGACGGTCAGCTGCACCGCCGATCCCACCACGGTGAAGCCGGGCGACAGCTCCACCATCACCGCGACGGGTGTCAGCCCGCAGAACCGTCCGCTGACCTACAGCTACTCCGCCAGCGAAGGCACCATCAGCGGCACTGGCAACACCGCCACGCTGTCCACTACGGGTGCTCCGTCCGGCGAGGTCACTGTCACCTGCAACGTGCAGGACGACAAGGGCCAGACTGCTTCGGCCACCACCACGGTGGATGTCCAGGCACCGCCGCCGCCGCCGCCGCCGTCGGTCCAGAAGCTCTGCACGCTGAGCTTTGACCGCGACAAGCGCCGTCCCACCCGTGTCGACAACGAAGCCAAGGCTTGCCTCGATGATGTTGCCCTCAACGCGCAGCGTCAGTCCGATGCCACCCTGGTCCTCGTTGGCAACTCGGCTCCTGGTGAGCGCATGGCTGACCACAAGGCTGCCGAGCGCGCTGAGAACGCCAAGCAGTACCTCGTCAAGGACAAGGGCATCGATGCCAGCCGCATCGAGGTCCGCACCGGCAACGCGGGCGCGAAGGAAGTCGATGACTACCTCGTTCCCTCCGGCGCGAACTTCGAGAATGACGTCCCCGGAACGCAGCCGGTCAGCCAGACCGAAATGCACCCGGTCCGTCACCACTGGCACCATCACTACCGCCACCACAAGAAGGCCGCTCACAAGATGTAAGCCTTCTTTAGGTGCAGTCACTACCCTGGGGCTGACCGGACAATCCGGTCAGCCCTTTGGCTTCTCTGGTTCACTCTTCAGCCCTCACCGGGCTCAGCGCCTTCGTTGTGGAAAAATAACTTATGCGGTTCCGACCCTTTGTAGCCTCGGCTTCTTTGCTTCTTTGTCTCTTGACTGTTCCCGCCCTGCACGCCGCAATCCATCACTGGCCCGCCGTGGGCCCGGATGGCGGTGATGCACGCAGCTTTGCGGCCGATCCTGCCCACCCCTCGCACCTGTATCTGGGCACGGCGAACAGTTGGATCTACCAGTCCGTCGACGGCGGCGCGCACTGGACCCGTCTCGCGCAACTGGGCACCGGAGACGATCTCGTCATCGACCACATCATCGTCGACGAGCGTGACCCGCATACGCTGTACGCTGGCGCATGGAGGCTCGATCGCTTCGGCGGCGGCGTCTTCGTCAGCCACGACTCCGGCGCGACCTGGACTGAGCTCACCGGCATGGACGGCCAATCCGTCCGCGCTCTGGCACAGGCACCGTCCAATTCGCACATTCTTGTCGCCGGAACCATCAGCGGCGTCTACCGCACTGAAGACAGCGGCCAGCACTGGAAAGAGATCAGCCCCGCCGGCAGCGGAGAAATCCGCGAGGTTCAGTCCATCGCCGTTGACCCCACGGACCCCGATACCGTCTACGCAGGCACCTGGCACCTGCCCTGGAAGACCACCGACGGCGGCCGCCACTGGTTCAACATCAAGAAGGGAATCATCACCGATTCCGACGTCTTCTCCATCCTCATCGACCCGCAGTTGCCCACCGTGCTCTACGCCAGCGCCTGCTCGGGCATCTATCGCAGCGACAACGGCGGCTTGCTCTTCCGCAAGGTGCAGGGCATTCCCACCACCGCTCGCCGCACCCGCTCGATCAAAGAAGATCCGCAGAATCGCGACGTCGTCTACGCCGGCACCACCGAGGGCCTCTACAAGACTCTCAACGGCGGCAAGAGCTGGAATCGTCTGACCAGTCCCTACGTCATCATCAACGATATCTACATTGACCCGGCCAATCCGCAGCACGTGCTCATGGCGACCGATGAAAGCGGCGTTCTCGCCAGCAACGACGGCGGCAAGAGCTTCGAACCCTCCAACAGCGGATTCTCCGAGCGTGTTGTCTCCTCCGTCCTCGTCGATCACCAGCACCCCGGCACTCTCTATGCCGGCGTGGTCAACGGCAAAAGCTTCGGCGGTGTTTTCGTCTCGCATGATGACGGCCGCACCTGGGCTCAGCAGAGCAACGGCCTCGGCGGACGCGACGTCTTCGCTCTCGCGCAATCCAGTGACGGAACCGTCTACGCCGGCACCAATAGCGGCCTTTATCGCTGGTCGCCATCCGGCTGGGCGCAAGACGGAAAGATCGTCAACCGGCCCTCCCATGCTGCCTCATCACGCCGCCGCATCCATCGTCCGGTAGCCTCTGGTGCCCATATCGACTCTCGCGTCAACCACCTCTTCACTCGCGGTCCCGTCTGGTACGCCGTCACCGAGGGCGGCGTCTATCTCAGCCACAATGAAGGTGCAACCTGGCAAGGGCCTATTCTGCGCCGTGACGGTTACATTTACTTTGGCACTCTCGGCAGCCGCACCGTCGCCGTCAATCGTGACAGCATTAGCTATTCCACTGACAACGGCCAGACCTGGCGCACCATGTACCGCCCGCTCGGTCTTTCCTCGCTCACCGCCGCCACCATCACACCGGATGGAACCCTCTGGGTCGGCGGTCCGCAGGGCATCTACTTTACGCATGATGCGGGCCTGCGCTGGTTCCAACTCAAGCGCCTGCCCGTCAACGCAATCAACAGCCTCACCTGGGACCCGGCACAAAACAGCGTTCTGCTCTCTTCCAGTGACTCGACCGTCGTCTATGCCATCAACCCGAAGACCTACACCTGGAAGTGGTGGAACACCGGCTGGCTCGTGCATGCCATTCACACTCTCGGCAACCGTCTCGTGGCCGTCTCCTATTCCAACGGAGTCGTGGTGCAGCCCGCCTCGCAGAGCGGCACCGCGCTCGCCGAGGGGGGCAACTAGCTGCTGCCGTGTGGACCCTTCGCGAAGCCACCAGCGCCGACTATAACGGCTTCTATCACCTCGACCAGCAGTGCTTTCCCCCGGGCATTGCATACTCCCGCGCGGATTTCCGCGCCTTCCTCTCGCAGCCGCACAGCATCGCGCTGCTGGCGGAAGGCGCAACCGGCGCGCTTCTCGGCTTCATTCTCGCCGGGCAGCGCCGCCGTGGCGAGCTTCACTACGGGTATGTCGTCACCATTGATGTTGCGGAATCCGCGCGCCGCCAGGGCGTAGGCCGCGCCCTGCTCTTCGCTGTCGAAAAGCATCTCCGCGAAGAAGGCCTCGCCAGCATCCGGCTCGAAGTCGCCGTCGACAACCTCGCCGCGCAGCAATTCTATGAGCGCGAGCAATACCGCCCCATCGGCCGCATCCCCCGCTACTACATGGACAAGATCGACGCCCTCGTCCTCGAAAAATCCCTGCTGTGATGAAAGCAGCTATTAGCTTTTAGCTCCTAGCTATTAGCTGCTGGCCTTTAGCTGTTAGCTCGATCTCAAGCCTTGTGATCGAGCCGCCTCAGATCGCCAGCAGCGAGCCGCCGGCGAGCGGCGAATAGCCAAACACTGAACACTCACAGCTAATAGCCAAAAGCTAGTAGCTGGCAGCTCATAGCTAAAAGCTAATAGCTAACAGCTAAAAGCTGCCTCTCAATCTCCGCCTGCTTCTCCTGGTCCAGCTTTCCATGCGTCCGCCAAAGCACTTCGCCCTGCGCATCGGTCAGCAGCACGACCACCGAACGGTCCTTCGGAATCTGCAGTGCGCCACGAAACTGCTTCCGGTTCACATACAGCGGCACGATTCGCGGCCACTCCTGCGGATCGCTGTAATTCCCGCGCATCGACGAATTCTGCCACCAGCGGTACAGGTCGTTTTCCCGCTCCGAGACGGGCAGCACATAGTAGCGCAGTCCTTCGTGCAGCCGTTCCAGAGACTGGGCCTCCCGTAGCCAGCGGTCCACCTCCGGACTCTGGCTCACGTCAAACGAGAGCACCAGCAGGTTCAGTTTCCCCTTCAGATCGGCTGGCAGCGCCACTTTGCTTTTCGCAAGGCTGTAAGCCGTCACCGCGGGAAAACGCACCGGCGTTTGAGCCCCGGCTGCCGCCAGTAGCGCCAGCGGCCCCAGAACGCCAAACAGCGCCAGACGGACCATGTTCCTCAATGAGCGCAAGAGAATCCTTGTGGAGAGTCAATTAGTAATTCGCCGCAATTTCCCTCGATCTTAACAGTGCCATCGCATCTTCTCCCGGCTCTTTTTGATGGCGCACGCCGGCCGCGAATCCTTTTTTGCTCGTGCAGTATCATAAAGAGTGATGCCAAGCCAGCAACATGCCTTTGTCTCCGATGACCCCCGGCTCCAGCCGATTGCCGAAAAGGTTCTCGCCTCCGAGCGTCTTTCGTTTGAAGAGGGAGTAACCCTTTATCGTTCGCCAGACATTCTGGCTGTGGGCTGGCTGGCCAACCACGTGCGCGAAAATCTGCACGGCGATGTGGCCTACTTCAACGTCAACCGCCACATCAATCCGACCAATGTCTGCGTCGCGGCCTGCCGCCTCTGCGCCTTTGGCCGCAAAAAGGGAACCGAAGGCTCCTACACCATGGCGCTTGAACAGGCATGGGAAACTGCCGCTTCCGGCTACACCGAGGCCGTGACGGAGTTCCACATCGTCGGCGGCCTGCACCCCGATCTGCCGCTCGAATATTTTGAAGATCTCGTGCGCGGCCTCAAGGAGCGCTTCCCGCAGGTGCATATCAAGGCCTTCACCATGGTGGAGATCGCCTTCCTCGCGCGCCGCGCCAAGCTCACCATTCCCGAGACGCTGCGCCGCCTCAAAGATTGCGGCGTAGACTCCATGCCCGGCGGCGGAGCTGAAATCTTCTCTGACCGCGTGCGCCACATCATCTGCGACCACAAGATCGACGGCAGCGAGTGGCTCGACACCGCCCGCATGGTTCACCAGGCCGGCCTCAAGTCCAACGCCACCATGCTCTACGGCCACATCGAGTCTGACGAAGACCGCGTCGATCATCTCATCAAGCTTCGCGAGGTACAGGACGAGACCCACGGCTTCCAGACCTTCATTCCGCTGGCCTTCCACCCTGACAACACGCCCTTGGAGCATCTGCCCCGCACCACCGGCCTGACAGACATTCGACAGATCGCCGTCAGCCGCCTCATGCTCGACAACTTCCCGCACATCAAGGCCTACTGGCAGATGATGACGGCCAAGATCGCGCAGATCGCGCTCCGCTTCGGCGCAGATGACATCGACGGCACCGTCATCGAAGAAAAAATCTATCACGATGCCGGCGCCACCACGCCGCAGGGCATGCGTCGCGAAGAGCTCATGCGCCTCATCACCGCCGCGGGCCGCGTCCCCGTCGAGCGCGACACCCTCTACCGCGCGGTTACTCGCAGCGAAGACACATTCACCGTCGCCGTCTAAGCGTGGCAACCTTCAGCGTTCTCACTCTCTCTGATGAAGAGAGTGAGAGCCATACTTCATGCGCCTCGCTCCCTTTACTCTTCCATCCCGGTCAACGACAATACGCCTAGAAGCTGTCTCATAAGGGACCGAGTGAGAGCCGCCATCGATGCCGGGCTCAGGCCGAGGCTGAAAACGAAAAGCCTTCCTGTGAGACAGTGGCTATAGACATCTGCAATTCGAGGAGAACCCCTGCATGCCCCTTTCCGGCGAAGCCATCCGCATGATGAATTACGTGGACGATGTGGCCGTCACCCTGCGCCGCATTCTGGCCCTGGTGCCCAGCCTTACTCCTGAGGAGCGCGAGCGCGTCAGCGAGTACGTCCGCAACTCCCGCCCCAACGCCGAATCCGTCCTCGAAGCACTCAAGAAGTAATCCGGCGCCCCATTTCACCTCATCGCTGAAGTGGGGCCGCCCTTATCTTCCTTTGCCTCGTCGCGGCGGCCTTCAGGTTTCTGTGACGTGCCGCCGAGCCGTAATCCTCTGCGATTTCATCCCGGGCTCAGGCGCTTGGCCCCGATCAGCTTTGCGGTCCTTCATCCACCACCTCAATGGCTGAGACTGTGGCGTTGTTCTCAATTGGGTCAAACGTCACATTGAGCTTGCCTTGCGGCGTCGGCACAAGGTGATGAAACGTCTCTGTCAGCGCATGCATGCTTCCGGCGCTCTTGTAAATGTCCAGGCCCTTATCCAGAGTCTGCCCATTGCATTCGATCCGGAACACACGGCTGCCTGCGCCCCCGCCGCCCGGCCGGTTCGGCCCGAAATATAGCTCTGCGAAATGCAGAATCAGCGTGTACTGGTCGCGCGCATCTACCGGAATTGAATACGAAAAATAACCGTACCGCTCCGCCGCATACAGCTCAGGGTCCGCCGTCTCCGTGACCGCGAAGTTGGTCTCTGAGGTGTACCCGCCGGAGTAGTAGTCATCCGGCTCCCACAGCGCCCCGCTGTGGTCCGTATACGCTCTCGATTGCGCGACAATCCGGATGGGCAGTTCATGATGCGCCTCTCCCGGAACAATCTCAATCGCATTCACCGACGCCGGCACCGTGTAGCTGGTGAAGCTCAGGTGCAGCACTCCGTCAGGGCCCGGGCTCACGTCGCGAAAGACACGCTCATCCGCAACATCGGGCCCCATGGCATCCATATTCACATCAAAGTAAGGCAGAATCGCTTTCCCGTTCACCAGCACATTAAACGTCGACGGCGTATTCGCATACGGCTGCGCGCTCACAAAAAACAGGTGCACGTCATACACGCCCTGCGGCAGCGGAATATCGTAGGAAAAATTCCCTTCGCGCCAGTGCTGAAAGAGCAGCGGATCGCTGGTTTTCCGCACCGGGCCATAGCTCTCCGGCCGGTCCCAGCTTCCGCCGCCATGGTAGTACTCATCCGGCTGCCACACTGCGCCCGCATTGTCGATCTGCGGCTTGCCCTTGTATCCCGCCAGAATGCGAAGCGGCATCTGCGGAAACGGACCCGAAGCGGAAGCATGCCGGATGGGAGCGTTTCCGGCCGTTGGCGGCGAGGCGGATATCCTCCGGCGATGCTGCCGGTAAATCACCAAAGCGCCCGCGCCCACCAGCAACGCCACCAGCAGGATCGCCGCAATTACATACACCCTCCCACGCTTTTTGCGGGGTGTCGGCTCAATCCGCTCTTCAACGGGGCTCTCAGCGTCCTCCGGCTGCTCTACTCCATCCTCTAGGCCATCCTCTTGCGGCTGTACACGATGCGAAAACACCGGCACATATGACCCCGCCGGAATCGTGAACTGCACCGCATGGTCCTGGCCATCCGTGTCGTAGTACTTCTTGAGCCGCTTGCGCAGCCGGTGCGCCTCAACCCTGACAATCGCATCCTCGCCCGAGTTGAATGTGTTCTTCGAGCGGTCAAACACCTCCGTGGCGATCTCGTACTCGCGCAGCTTCTCGGTCTCGTCCGCAAAATACTTCTCGCCAATATAGGTGATCAGGCTGAGCATTCGGGAAGGCTTCGCCAGCGTCGCGGCAAACGCCTCCAGCTCCCGGCGCTCGGCCTCCCTCGTCTCCGCATGAGAGGAACCATTCGCCTCCCGGTACTGATCTGACAACTCAAACCTCTCTATCCGGCAAAAAAATCGCGATGAATACGCTTACATAAACGTTTTACCACGTTTCATCCCATCAAAGGGTTCCCCTGAAAACTCAACAAGATAGTCCCGTTGCAACGGGACGCGTAACGGCTGTGTACCACTTTGTACAGAACGAACGTTGTCAGTCTTTCACTCCGGAATTTACCTTCCACCGAGTTTGCCGGAAGTGTGCCTGATCGATGCAGCACGCTGTCATGCCTCCAGCCTCCACGCCACGCAGTCACCATCACCCTCTCGCTCTTCCCCAGGCGAGAACGGCCCGCGTTACGCAACGGAGATTGGGACGCCTGCCAAATCCGCAAACCTTTTCAGGAGAACCGAATGCAAAAGTGTTTCAGTCAATTCAGGACGGCCATGCATAAGTTTGAAAGAGGCCTGTCAATGTCACAGTCGGGCAGGGGACGGAGTCTCTCCGCAAAAATCAGCCGCCCGGCAGTTTTCCTCACTCTGGTCTTTGCATTGCTGTGCGTTCCCGCCCTGCGGGCGCAGACCACGGCCAGCCTCACCGGCGCTGTCACTGATCCCACCGGGGCCGTCGTTCCCGGCGCAAAGGTCACGCTGACCAATGACGCCACCGGAGCCGAGCGCGATACCGTCACCGACTCCGCCGGCGACTACAACCTCCAGGCGCTGCTCCCCGGCACCTACACCATTCACGTCTCTGAGAATGGCTTCCAGGCCTACGAGCAGCACGGCCTCACGCTTACGGCCGGTGCCGACGCCAAGCTGCCAGACATCAAGCTGGCTCTCGGCAGCGCTACCCAGACCGTCACGGTCCACACCAACACCCAGATTCTTCCTACCGTCAGCGGTGAGCACTCCGTTGTCCTCTCCTCGCAGGACATCCACAAGCTCGCGCTCGGCAGCCGCGATCTCTCCGAGATGCTCAAGATTCTGCCCGGCGTTACCGTTTCGCCCAGCCTGAGCAACGGCCCGTCCTTCAACTTCACCCAGGTCAGCGCCGCCCAGAGCGCCATCAACAACGGCCTCTCCGCCAACGGAGCCCCTTATCGCGGTGGCACCACGCAGTTGCTCGACGGCGTCGACGTCAATGACCCGGGTTGCAATTGCAACGCCATCACGCTCATCAATCCTGATATGACCCAGGAAGTCTCCGTCGAGACCTCCAACTTTGGCGCGCAGTCTCCCTACGGTCCCGTGCTCGTCAGCACCATCAGCAAGTCGGGCGGTTCGCACTATCACGGCGAGGGCTACTTCTATGCCCGCAACGACGTGCTCAATGCCAATGACTGGCAGAGCAATCACCAGGGGCTCCCCCGCGGCAATGCGCACTACTACTATCCCGGCGGCAACATCGGCGGTCCCGTCCCCGGTACCCACAAAAAGCTCCGCTTCTGGGGCGGCTACGAGCGCTTCCTCCAGAACACCGGCAACACCAACTATCTGAGATCCTTCATCCCCACCCCGGACATGATGGCCGGCAACTTTGGCGACACTCCAGCCAATGCTGCCTTCTGCCAGGGCGCGTCGAACATCAATTCCTCGCAGACCAACGGATGTAATGACCTCACCGGCACCATTCTGCCCAACGGACAGGCCGCCGGCCCCGGCACCTCCTACGGCAGCACCATCCCGGCGCAGTTTCTGGATGCCGGCGCCAAGGCTCTCTCCAGCTTCTGGCCCACGGCCAATGCCAATCCCGCCACCACTCCCGGCGGATACAACTACTACCAGGTGATCCCCGGCACCAACAATGGCTGGATGTATCGCCTCCGCGTCGACTACGACCCGAACCCGTCCACCCAGTTCTACGTTTCCTATCAGCAGAGCTACAGCGCTGCGCTGGCCTCGGGCAACGGCGCGCACATTTACTGGACCCCATACGCTTCCATCCCCTATCCGGGCGGCGGACTCTACGGTTACAGCTACACCAAGGCCATTTCGGCTCATTTGGTGCACACCTTTGGCCCCAACCTGACCAACGAACTCATTGCGGCCTGGGGCTATGGCAATTTCCCCACCGAACCCAGCAATCCCAATGCCGCCACCCGCAGCGGCCTCGGCTATCCCTACGGAACCATCTTCAGCACCGGCTCAAACGTTCTGCCCTCCTACAGCAGCGCCGGATACGACACCTTCCCGGATTTCTCGCAGCCCGATTACTTTGAGAACTCCAGCCACAGCTTTGAAAACAAGAAGGAAACTCCCTCGCTGGCCGACAACGTGGTCTGGCAGGTAAAAAACCACACCATCAAGCTCGGTGGATTCGCCGAAGAGGTCAGCAACGACCAGGGCGGAACCGAGACTCTGAACGGTAACTTCGGCAGCTTCAGCTTCAACGGTACCGTCGCGCCCAACGTGGTCACCGGGCAGGCCGTGGGCTCGCCCAACAATCCCACCGCAAACTTCCTGATGGGCATTGCCTCCAGCTACAACGAGAACAACACTTCACAAAACCTCAACATGGCCTTCGGCGATTTTGCCGCCTACTATGACGACACCTGGCAGGCCACCAAACGGCTCTCCATCGAGTACGGCATGCGCATCGAGCACATCGGCCACTGGTATGACAAGAACAAGAACGGCGTAGCCGTCTTCATGCCGTCGCTCGTGGTGCCCGATTACAACGAAGGCCGTCTCTACCCCGGCGTCCGCTGGCACGGCGTCGATCCTGGCGTTCCTTCGAGCGGCATGCCCAACCGTTTTGCCTACATGACGCCGCGCATCGGCGCTTCTTACGACATTTTCGGTAACGGCAAAACCTTGATCCGTGGCGGATGGGGCATCTTCCGCTTCACCAACCAGCCCGATACCAACTCGGTTCTCACTGCGCAGGAAGTGCTCGGCTACAACCTGCCGAGCGGCGACAGCATTTTCCTCTCGCAGGTCGGCCAGGCCGGTCAGCAGGGCGGCATCGCCGGGCAGGGCAGCGCGCCCGGCATCTCCATTCCCACGGCAGATTGCAGCGCCGCCACCGGCTGCATCAACAACACCGTCTATGCTGAAAATCCGCTCGACGATCAGATTCCAGACTCCACCGCATGGAATGTGACGCTCGATCAGCAGTTGCCGATGCAGATGATGGTCGAGGCGGCCTATGTCGCCAACCATGCTGAGAATCTGCCCCTCGGCAGCGAAGAGCTCTCCGGCAGCGGTTTCTCCGCATTCGACGACGTCAACAAGATCCCGCTCGGCGCATTCTTCAAGCCCGATCCGGTCACCGGCATGGTTGCCAAAAATCCCGAGCAGGTCAACGCGACCTGCACTGGCAACACCTGCAACCAGTACGCCGACTATCACCCCTATGGCAAGGAGTACGGCAACAACAGCGTCTACGTCACCGACACCGCCGGATACTCCAACTACAACTCCCTGCAGCTCAGCCTGGTGCGTCACGGCTCCAACGCCAACTTTGACGTCAACTACACCTACCAGAGCAACCTGAGCACCACCCTCGGCGAAGACGCCTTCAGCGTTCGCCGCAACTACGGCTATGCCAGCACCACGCGCCGGCATGTCTTCAACTTCTCCGGCTCTTACACCTTCCAGCGTCCCTACAAGGGAGAAAATCACTGGCTGCGCGGTGCGGCCAATGGCTGGACCATCTCCAACATCACCACCTGGCAGGCGGGCGGCTTCCTGCAGACGCAGGCCACTCCCAACTTTGGCCTTACCCTGCAATACGGCGACTACAACGGCGCGCCCATCTCCAAGAAAAACCCGTTGCCCAACGGAGCCACCGGCAACAGCCTCAGCCAGGCCACCTACTACGGAACCAACTCCACGGTCGACATCATGCCTGAAGTCACCTGCAACCCGGCTTCCGGCACGGCCAACAACCAGCGCATCAAGTACTCCTGCTTTACGCCGCCTAAGGTCGGGCAGTATGGTCCGCGCGATTATCCGTACACCATGGCCGCTTACTTTGACAGCGACATGTCGCTGTACAAAAACTTCCACGTCGTTCGCAGCCAGACTTTGGAGTTCCGTATCCAGGCCTTCAACTGGCTCAATCATCCCCTTCCGGAGTACAGCGCTTCCAGCCAGTTGGCGCTGCACTACACCGATGCGTATGGAACCAGCAATTTCGGAACCTCCGCATCGCAATATCCCAACGGAAACCCGAACAACTTCGGCGTCATGGACACCAAGAGCGGGCAACCCAACCAGCGCACGTTAGAGCTGTCCGTGAAGTACATGTTTTAAAGGCATCCTTGAATGCCTGTGTCCCCAGAGAGAGGAGATTCCTCTCTCTGGGTTCTTTTTCCGTTAGCATGTATCGACATTTAAGCAGGGGGAAAAAATCCTCTCTATTTCAAACAATTTGTCATCTCGACCGGAGCGCCGAAGGCGCGCAGCGGAGAGACCCGCATTTCCGCCTCCACCCCGGATGCGTCATTCTGAGCGAAGCGAACCGGGGCCCCCACGAACGGGTCTTCGTTCGTGGGGTGGGAAGAATCCCGGCGATTCCTCGGCCGCCAAATGCCGTCCGAAGTTTCTCCCACCATCTCAATGTCCGCCCCCCCCGCGGTTCGTTTCGCCACTACAAATCAGCAGTCACAAAAAAGCTGAGAGGAATCACATGCGCTCCCTGTGCGAAAAATATTTCCGGCAGACCATGCCGAAAGCCGTAGCCCTGGCTCTCTCCTTCGCCCTCGCTCTGCCCACCGTGGCCTCGGCGCAAAGCGCCGCCGGGCATCCGGATTGGCCCGGCCCCGGCCAGCTCTACGTCGGCACCTGCTACCAGCCCATCGAGCGCACGCCGCGGGAGATCGACCAGGACATCGCGCTCATGAAAAAGTCCGGCTTCAAAGTTGTTCGCCTGGGCGACCTTTCGTGGGATTCCTTCGAGCCCGAGCAGGGCAAATTTACGTTTGCGTGGTGGGACAGCATCATCCAAAAGATGCAGGCCGCCGGCATCAAGGTCATCCTCGACATTCCCGGAACCCCGGCTCCCATCTGGCTGCATCGCGCCTACCCCGGTGTCGATATCGTGGCCGAAGACGGCAAGCGCATGCCTCCCGCCGAGCGCTACATGGATGACATCAGCGATCCGGATTACATCCGTGAAGTCGGTATTCTGGCCACCGCCATGATGAAGCACTACGCGCACAATCCTGACATCATCGCCATCGGTTATGACAATGAGATCGGCAACGGTTACATGTCCTACTCCGAGGCCGACCGTCTGCGCTTCATCGCATGGCTCCGCAAGAAATACGGCACCATCGGCGCGCTCAATCACGCCTGGGCTACCGAATGGTGGTCGCGCCGGCTCAACAACTTCAATCAGGTCTATATGCCGCTCGCCAGCGGCCCCGGACCCTCCGAGAGCTATCTCGATCTTCACCGCTTCTGGTCCGATGTGGCCATCGCGCGTCTGGAGCAGCTCGAAGCCCTCCGCCGCCAATACATGCCCAACGTGCCCACCATCTCCAACCTCTGGCCCAATGCCGGCCGCCGGGGCTTCAACTATCTCGGCTCCTACAAGAATTACGTCTCCTACGGCGCCGAGGGCTTCTATCCCGGCGACCCCGTCAGCGGCGCATTCGGCGCGCTCATGATGAAAGGCGACCTGCCCACTCCCATCTGGTTCAACGAGTTCACCGCCGGCGGCGGAGGCTTTTACGGCACGCCCGGCCGCAGCACCATGTATGCCTATCTCGGCCTGATGATCGGCGCGCAGGGCTTTCTCGCCTGGACCTTCAACTCGCATCTCGGCGGCGAAGAACAGGCCCTCTTCGGCTTGCTCGATCACGACAACACGCCCTCATGGAAGCTGAACGAGTGGGCCCATTTCGCCGCGCAATTCCAGACGCTCAGCCACTATGGCTTCCCGCGCTATCCTCATCCGCAGATCGCCATCGCATACTCCTTTGACTCCTTCGTGGACTCGCACCCCAACGGCCCCTCGAACACGACTCTCCAGTACTTCACCACCCCATACGCCGATCAGGTGCAGGCAGCCTTCGCGCCGCTCTTCCGTGACAATCTCGACACCGCCATCATCAACATCGGGCACGCCGATCTCTCGCCCTACAAGATGGTCGTCGTCCCAGCGGACTATCTCATGGACCCCGCCAGCGCCCACGCCATTCGCACCTACGTGCGCAATGGAGGAACCGTGCTCATGACCGCCTTCTCCGCAAAGGTGGATGAGAACGGCAACTGGTTCGACACTCCGCTGCCCGGCATGCTCAGCGACGTCTTCGGCCTGCGCACCAGCGCCTTCTACCGCGTGCAAAAGCCGCTGACCTTTGACCTCAACGGCCACTCCGTCGCCACCACCCTGCGTGAATACGAAGTCCTCGAACCCTCCACCGCAAAGGTCATCGCCCGCTTCACCAGCACAGCGGATCGCACGCCCGCCGTCACCGTCAACCACTTCGGCAAAGGCCGCGCCATCTATCTCGCCACCGCCTCCAATGCCACCTCCATCGGCCCCGTGATGCAGAGCCTCTTCGCATCCTGCGGCATCCAGCCCGGCCCCAGGACTCCCGAGGGCGTCTACGCGCGCCGCGTCGATGGCCGCATTCTCTACGTCAACACCACCCAACAAAATCAGGTCATCCCCATCCACGGCACAGGGCAGGGAATCATCTCGCACCACACCTATCACGGCCAGATCCTCCTCAAGCCATGGCAGAGTGACCTCGTGCAGGCAACCGGAGCCCACGCCGCCCCGGCAAATCAATAGAATTGGGCTCATAAACACGGAGCTGCTGATTGCGGAAAGTGTGAGACCCGCCGCCGAAGCGGGGCTCATGCTGCCTGCCGGAACTAGAAATCTACAAATGAGGCCAATTCTAAAATTGCCCACGAGACCAATACCAAGACCAACACGCAGCAGAAAGAGGTCCATCTTGAAGCATGCTTCTCTCAAAGCCCTGGTTCGCCATCCGCGCCTCTCGTTCCTCAAGGCCGCTTCTGTCGCCGTGGCGGTTACATTTGCCGCGCACGCGGTCGCGCAATCGCCCTCTCACCAGCCGCGCGTCATCACCGCCAACGTGCAGGCCGCTGCCGGTCCCGTCAATCGCTTCTTTGACTTTTCCGTTGGCTCTGATTACTCCGGCACCCTCATCAAGGCCGACAGCCAAAACCAGCTCCAGATGGTCACCGACGAGCTCGGCTTCCGTTACATCCGCTTCCACGCCATCTTTCATGACGCTCTCGGCACCGTGCAGCAGAAGAACGGCAAAATCGTCTACAACTGGACCGGCATCGACGAGCTCTATGACAATCTGCTCGCCCGTCACATCAAGCCCTTCGTCGAGCTGAGCTTCACCCCGCAGGCTCTCGCCACCTCAAAGAACAGCATCTTCTACTACCACGCCAACACCTCCCATCCCAATCCAAAGGAGTGGCGCAACCTCATCGCTGCCTTCGCCCGCCATCTTGAAAAGCGCTACGGCAAGGCTGAGGTCCGCTCCTGGTATTTCGAGGTCTGGAACGAGCCCAATCTCTCCGGCTTTTGGGAGGGTGGCGACCAGAAGGCCTACTTCCAGCTCTATGATCTGACCGCCCGCACCCTCAAGTCCGTCGATCGCCAACTGCGCGTCGGCGGCCCCGCCACCGCCGGAGCCGCCTGGATTCCTGCCTTCCTCGATTACGTCAAGAAGACCCACGCTCCCATCGACTTCGTTACCACCCACACCTACGGCGTCAAGGGCGGCTTCCTCGATCCCGATGGCAAAGACGATCTCCTCCTCGACCCATCCCCCAACGCCATCGTCGGCGACGTGCGCCGCGTCCACCAGCAGATCGCCGCATCCCCGTTTCCCCATCTGCCGCTCTACATCACTGAGTGGAGCACCAGCTACACGCCCGCCGATCCCGTCCACGACTCCTACATCAGCGCTGCCTACATCCTCAACAAGCTCAAGGCCACTCAGGGACTCGCGCAGGGCATGAGCTACTGGACCTACTCCGACCTCTTTGAGGAATCCGGCCCGCCGCCCGCGGCCTTCTACGGCGGCTTCGGCCTCGTCACCCGTGACGGCATCCGCAAGCCCGCCTTCTTTGCCTACAAATATCTGCACGCACTGCGCGGCGAAACCATCCCTTCCTCTGATCCGCAGTCCATGCTCTCTACCAACGGCCAGAACTTCACCGCCGTCCTCTGGGACTTCCAGACTCCAGCCCAAGGCAAGCTCGGCGACCGCGAGTTCTACACCCGCCTGCTGCCCGATCACGCAGCGGCCCCCGTCGATCTCACCGTCACCCACCTCACGCCCGGCACGCTCTACCGGCTCCAGTTGCACCGCACCGGCTACGGAGTCAACGACGCCTATTCGGAATACCTCCGCATGGGCGCGCCCAAAAACCTCACTCAGCCGCAGATCGCCCACCTCGACTACCTCACCCGCGACCAGCCCGAGCGCAACCAGCTTCTCCGCGCCGGCAGCGACGGAACCATCGCTCTCCACATCCCCATGCGCACCAACGGCATCGTTCTCGTCACCCTGCGCCGCGTCTACTCGGCCAGCCCCAACCCGCGGCACTGAGTCAAACCCCACCGAGTGGAGGCATTCCCAGCCTCCACTCGATCCTCTCCTCGCTCCATCATCCTCTGCCCCCCGGGAACCAACCACCGCTCCCGCGCGTATCACCCTCCAGCATGCAGAGCTTCGGTGACATCTTCGGGCAGGTCTTCCGCGCCATCTGGGCCAACAAGCTGCGTTCCTTCCTCACCATGTTCGGCATCGCGTGGGGAGTCGGTTCCATGCTCCTGCTCATCGGCGTCGGTGAGGGCTTCCGCGTTGGCCAGCGCCAGCAACTCTCGCGTTTCGGCAGCGACGTCATCATGATGTGGGGCGGCAACGTTCCGGCCGTGCCCAGCCAGCACGTCGGCATGCGGCCCTACTACCTCACCTTGCGCGACGAGCAGGCCATCGTCACCCAGGCGCCCGACGTCCGCGACGCCACCGCCTTCCTCGAACGCGGCAATCTGCAGGAGCAGAGCCTCTACGAAACCATCACCGGAACCGTCGATGGCGTGCAGATCAACTACCCCAAAGTCCGCAATCTGCCCATCGCCGAGGGCCGTTTCCTCAGCCCCTCCGACGAGCTCAATCGCAACAACGTCGCCGTCCTCGGCCAAAAGAGCGCCATCAAGCTCTTTCCCGGCCATCCCGCGCTCGGCTCCTGGGTTACGCTCGGGGGCACGCGCTTCCTCGTCATCGGCGTCGCCCAAAAAATCGGTCACGGAGACAATAACAATCTCAACCAGCAGGTCTACATCCCGCTCAGCGTCATGCGGAACAAGTTTCCCCTCAAAGGCGACAACATCCCCACCGACGCCGTCACCACCATCCAGTACCAGCCGCGCTCCCACGCCGTCCATCTCGCGGCGCTCGCTGAGGTCCACACCATCATCGCCCGGCGTCACGGCTTCGACCCCAACGCGCCCCAGGCCTTCAACGAGTGGGACACCATCCAGACCGTCCAGATGGTCGATAAAATCTTCGACGCCATGGATACCTTCCTCGGCGGCGTCGGCCTCGTCACCCTCGCCCTCGGCGCTGTCGGCATCGTCAACATCATGCTCGTCTCCGTCACCGAGCGCACCCGCGAGATCGGCCTCCGCAAAGCCATTGGAGCCACCAGCCGCAGCATCCTCATGCAGTTCTTTCTTGAGGGCATCACCCTCACCGGCGTCAGCGGGCTCATCGGCATCGGCGGAGCTACCGGATTCATGTGGCTGCTCCAGAAGGCCATCGGCCAGGGCGTGCAGGGCTTCGCCCCGCCCCACGTCGTCCCCTGGACGGCCGCCCTCGCCTTCGGCTCGCTCACCGTCTGCGGCGTCCTCTCCGGCATTTACCCGGCCAGCCGCGCCGCCGCCCTCGAGCCCGTCGAAGCCCTGCGAAAGGAATGAGGCGGTCAGGAATGAAACGGCCAGGGATGAAACCGGTCAGAGATGAAACCGGTCAGAGATGAAACCGGTCAGAGATGAAACCGGTCAGGGATGAAACCGGGTGCCCCGGGTCCGTCCGTTCGGACCCGGGAGAGAAACTTGTATCAGGGCACGGCTTTAGCCGTGCCGCAAAAGCCCACAATAGAAACGGGGCTTTAGCCCCTGAGGCAAACCGCCCAACCACTGACAACTGACAACTGACAACTGACAACTGAAAACTGACAACTGGCAACTCGGAGACAAACAATGTTGCGCGACATCTGGAATCAAGCCTGGGAGGCCATGGTCTACAACCGCCGCCGCACCATGATCACCATCTGCGGCATGGCCTGGGGTATCGCCACCGTAGTGCTGCTCCTGGCTTACGGAGCCGGCTTCTCCAAGGCCATTCACAACATCTTCGCGCAATGGGGCCTGCAGATGATGGGCGTCTTCCCCGGCCAGACCTCCGAGCAGGCTGGCGGCATGAAGGCCGGCATCCCCGTCCACTTCGTCATGGACGACCTCGACCACATCCGCAACACCGTCCCCGGCATCGAGCTCATGTCGCCCGAACTGGGCAAAACCTTCCCGGTCTCGAACGATCTGCACTCCTATCAGTGGCAGGTCAACGGCGACTATCCGGACATCGCCAGCATCCAGAACCTTGAGATCTCCGTGGGCCGCTTCTACAACGGGCAAGACAATCTTGAGCGCTCCCACGTCGCCGTCCTCGCCTCTGAGGCCAAAACCATGCTCATGGGCGGCCAGTACCCGCTCGGCCAGCAGATTCGCATCAACGGCACGCCCTTCACTGTCATCGGCGTCCTCAAACCCAAAATGGCCGAGGCCGGCGACAACGTCAACCGGCAGGTCTACATCCCCTTCGGCGCCATGGCCGAGCTCAAAGATTCCCAATACCTCGATGGCATCTGGATGACCTACCGGGGCGACAACCAGGCCGTCGAGCAGGCGCTCCGCAACACCCTCGCCGCCGCTCATAACTTTGAGCCCAGCGACCACAACGCCATGTACGTGGCCAACCTGCAGCAGCAGTTGCAGCAGTTCTCCATCATCACGGCGGCCCTGCAGATCCTGCTGCTCTTTATCGGAGCGCTCACGCTCGGCATCGCCGGCATCGGCCTTATGAACATCATGCTGGTCGCCGTCCAGCAGCGCACCCGCGAAATCGGCATTGAAAAGGCTCTCGGCGCGCGCCGCCGCCACATCCTGCTCCAGTTTCTGGCCGAAGCCATGGTCATCACCGGCGTTGGCGGAGCCGGCGGCATCGCTCTCGCCTACGCGGTCGCCCTCGGCGTAGGCCGCATCACCTTCTACAGCGCCATCGCCAAAAACGCCCACGCGGCCGACATCCGCCTGCTCATCTCGCCCCTCATTGTCCTCGTCGCGACCATCATTCTCATCCTGGTCGGCACCGTCAGCGGAATGATCCCCGCCATCAAGGCCGCCAACCTCAACCCCATCGAGGCCCTCCGCTACGAATAGCCCACCTGGCGCACCGGGTGCCCCACATCTCGAAGAGATGTGGGTTTAACCCCTTTGTCCTCCCGGCAGGTGCCCCATTCAAGCCGGGTGCCCCCATTCAAACCCTCCGTTGGTTTGAGTAGGGCTGTTGTCTTCCCATCCTCGGCTTCTCCGCCCCCACCCGCGATGCCGGGTGCCCCACATCTCGAAGAGATGTGGGTTTAACCCCTTTGTCCTCCCGGCCAGCCGACCGACACCTCCTCATCCTTTCTCCTCGCGCCCAAACGAAGCGCAGCAGAGCGACCCGCATTCCCCCCATGAAGGGTACGGGCTTCAGCCCGTACATTCCCCCGCACAAAAAAGAAAAAGGGCTTCAGCCCCTGAGGGAACCGCTTCCCATCCAGGCAGCTCCGCCCCCCCGCGATGCGTCATTCTGAGGCCAACGGCCGAAGAATCCCGGCACGCTCTCGGTCACCACCGCCGCCCGAAGTTTCTCCCACAACTTCTCCTCCGATCAAACGAAGCACAGCGAAGGGTCCCTCACGCCCATGAAGGGTACGGGCTCCAGCCCCCGAGGCCCCCCAAAACGCCGGAAAAATCTGCTCCTCCAGCTATCATGGAAATAGCGTATCCCTTCCACCGAAATCCTCATTCACCCTCCCATTCCGCAAGCAAGTCACATCGAATGAATAAGATGCGCGGAATGCATCCATCTCATGCGAGAATGTGAATCCGCAATCGCATTCTCTTTCATCCCGTAAAGCATCCATTATCAATGAGTTAAACCGTAAAACATCATGCTCTGCAATCAGCCGAAAAAAATAAGCGCGGAATGTGAATCCAGATTCACATTCCGCGCAAATGATTATAGACAAAAGACTTAAACCGGCAATCCGGCCTGTTTTTCACAGAAAATGCGAATCCGCATTCACATTGACGGCAAGCCTATTGGAATGTGAGGTTTACCTGAAAACTACGCCATTTTCTGCCTGAAAATGCGAATCCCCATTCACATTTCCACAGAGGCGATCTCTTCCAGAATCTTCTGCGCCGCCGCCGCCGGGTCCGCCGACTGCGTGATCGGCCGCCCCACCACCAGGTAATCAGCTCCGGCCGCCATGGCGCTGGCCGGCGTCGCCACCCGCTTCTGGTCGCCAGCCGCCGCCCCAGCCGGGCGAATGCCCGGAACTACCAGCGTCATCTCCGGGTGCGCGCCGCGCGTCGCCGTCACCTCTTCGGCGCTGCACACCAGCCCGCGAATGCCCGAGTCCCAGGCGGTCTTCGCCAGCCGGGCCACCTGCACCGCCGGGGTGTCATTCACGCCCACCGCCTGGAGCTGCCCTAAGTCCATGCTGGTCAACACGGTAACCGCCAAAAGCTGAGGCGCTGCCGCAACCCCGGCCGCCGCCTCGGCCGCGGCGCTCAACATTGCCGGGCCGCCACTGGCATGCACCGTCAACAGCCGCGCGCCCGCTGCCGAAGCCGTGCGTACGGCCCCGGCCACCGTATTGGGAATGTCATGCAACTTGAGATCCAGAAAAACCGAGAAGCCCTGCGCCGCCAGCGAAGCCACAATGCCCGGCCCTTCGGCCACAAACAGCTCCAGGCCAACCTTCACCCACCGGCAGGTCTGCTCCAGCCGTTCCGTGAACTCCAATGTTTGCAACGCGTTAGGGAAGTCGAGGGCGACAATCAGTCGGTCCTGCGGCAGGCGGGGATGGAGATCAGTACTCATGGTCGGCAACCTTCTCGGGAGGGGGATCTCAGTCACTATAGAAGAGATGCGCCACAAACGGAACAGGCGGTGCGGGATCATACCAGCGCACCGCCCTCCGGAGTGGGTTCTCGTTATCGCGCAGGGGTCAGCGGATAAGAGAGTTGCGCAAGCTGAGCATTGGTCTTGATCAGCTCAATACGCACCGGCGCGGTGCCGGAATGGCGAAGGCCCAGGAAGCCTGCGGCGGCATAAGACAGGTCAATCACGCGATTTTCGGGAAGTGGACCCCGATCGTTAACGCGAACGACGACCGATTTGTCATTCCGCAGGTTGGTCACGCGCACCAGCGAGCCTAGCGGCAAAGTGCGGTGAGCGCAGGTCATTGCATTCATGTTGTACGGTTCACCGCTGGCAGTTTCCTTGCCCTGGAAGAACTTGCCATACCAGGAGGCGATGCCAATTTGGTACCAGTGATGGTGACGACGTACTCTTTTGACGGCCGGAGCCGCATGCTCTGCCTGCAAAGCAGGACGAATGGTTGGGGTGGATGCCTGAGCGCCCGCCAGACCAACAAGGATCATGACAGCGACGCCTACCGGATGCAGATGTCTTCGATTCGCAGAATCGCGGTTTCTTTCGATAGGATTCATACTCCTCCTGAAGCAGATTTTACCCGGACTTCAAAATCTAAGTCAAACTGCCGCAATCATTTAGCAACTTTTGCCCCGGAGAATTAAAGTACAAAAACAGTTACAAATAGGGTTTTCCTGATCGTGCCTGTCGCGGTTACAAATCTTCGGAGCCGCCTCCCACCAAAGTGGGAGAGGTTGGCCGGCCGCCCCCGGGCGGTTTACGCTGGCTCAAAAGGGGAACCATCGATGCCCTCAAAACCCTCCGGCTTCCTTTCCGGGAATCCCGGGAACCCGCATGAACAAAGGCTTCCCGAAACGGAACCTGCCCAAAGCTCTGCCCTCGCGCCTGCTGTCGTCCTCACCATTGCCGGCTTTGACCCTTCCTCGGGCGCCGGCATCACGGCCGACCTGAAGGTCTTCGCCGCCTGCCAGCTCTACGGAGTCTCGGCGGTGACGGCTCTCACCGTGCAGTCCACCCAGGGCGTGCTCCGCAGCCAGCCGGTCGATTCAGCCCTCCTCGGCGAGACCCTCCGTTGCCTCCAGCAGGACCTGCCGATTGCCGGAGTCAAGATTGGGATGCTCGGATCGGGGGAAAATGTCGCCACGGTCGCCGCCTGGCTGCGCGATTTTTCGTTTCCGCGCGAGCGGGTGGTTCTAGACCCGGTCCTGCGGTCGAGTTCGGGGCGCGACCTGCTGGATGCTTCGGGACAGACCCTCCTCCGAGAGCAACTGCTGCCCCAAACCGGCTGGATCACCCCCAACCTCGACGAACTGGCTGCCCTCACCGGCCTTCCGGTAACGAACCGCGAACAGATGCGGGCCGCCGCCGAGGCGCTGGCCGCCACGGCCGGGCTGCGGGTGGCCGCCACCGGGGGCCATCTGGATCCGCCCGATGATCTGCTGGCTACGCCGGAGGGCGAAGCGCAGTGGTTTCCGGGCAGGCATCTGGCCACCCGGGCCACGCACGGCACCGGCTGCGCCTTCTCTTCGGCGCTGCTCTGCCGCCTGGTACTGGGCGACTCCGCCGAGGCAGCCGTGGCCGCCGCCAAGCAATATGTAAAGGAGGCGATGGAGGCCGCCTACCCAATTGGGCGGGGCCGGGGCCCCATGCATCATCTCTATAGGGCTTTCCGGGGAGAGTGCCTTTCAAACGGGTGATTTTTCCGCCCCGGGCGCTGCTATGATGTTGGCATGACGCAGCTTGAGGTCCTCTACCGGTACGAAATGCATCCGACGGAGGCCGCCATGGCCGCCCTCGGCACCGCTCGCCAGGTGTACGGCGTTCGGCGAATCAAGATCGATGAGAACGCGAAGACCATTCGCGTGGAATACGACGCTACCCGGCTCAACAAGGCCGTCGTACTGCAGCTTCTGCGCCGCTCGGGCATAGATATTGTGGAAGAGATTCCCCTCGTCGCCCCGCCGCCGCCACCGGCTCCCGCCGAGGCCGCGCCCGCGCAGTAGCGCGGCTCACAGCGCCTTCAGATAGTTCACAATCTCCGGGCTGGTCCAATCCTGCGGCCCAATGAATTTGCGCACAATCACGCCCTTCCGGTTGATGATGTAGGTCTCCGGGGGGCGGGTCGTGCCAAATTTCCGGTTGGTCTTCTGAGTCGGATCAATCGCTGTGGTGATGCCGCCGATCCTGTTCTGAAGCAGGTACTGGTCATAGGCCTGCTTGTCGGTGTCAAAGCTGACCGCGACCACGCGGATGTCCGGCATCTCCTGTTGCAGCTTGATCAGCGACGGAAACTCTTCGAGGCAGGGCGGGCACCACGATGCCCAGAAGTTCAGCACCACGACATGGCCCCGGTACTGCTTCAGGCTCACGGTCTCGGCGCCGTTATGAATGGTGAAGTTGGGGGCAGGGTGTCCAATCGCTCCCGGGTGGGTGTTGTCATTGCAGCCCCCCGCCAGAACACAGACCAGCACCAGGGGAAGAACCAGCAGCGCAGGCAGCGCTTGAAAGAAGCGAAACCGCAAGGGAAACCTCACCTTTCTATAATAAGGCGTGCCCGATCTAAAAGAAGAGCCTCAAAAAGAACAGGATATCGATTCCGCACCATCCCCCTCGCGGGTGCTCTCGGTCATCGTGCCCGCGCGCAATGAAGAGGACTGCATCGAGGCCTGCCTGCGCTCGCTGGCCGTGCAGTCGGAGCCCGGCTGGGATCTGGGCCGCGAGTGGGAGATTCTGCTGGTCAATGATGCGTCCACCGACCGCACGCGCGCGCTCGCGGCGGCCATCCCCGGAGTCACCGTCCTCGACGCACCGCCGCCCGAGCCCGGCTGGACCGGCAAGGCCAATGCCTGCATGGCGGGCGTGCGGGCCGCCCGCGGCCAATGGCTGCTCTTTACCGACGCCGATACGGTGCACGAGCCGGGGCATCTCTCCCTGGCCATCACCGAGGCCGAGCGCCATCACGTGGAGATGCTCTCCTACTCGCCGCGCCAGATCGTGCATGGTTTCTGGCAGCGCGCGCTGATGCCGCTGGTTTTCAGCGAACTGGCCAGCGCCTATCCCCCGGCCAAGGTGAATGATCCGGCGCATCGCACTGCCGCGGCCAACGGGCAGTTCCTGCTGGTTCGCCGGGAAGCATATGAGAAGATCGGCGGCCATGCGGCTGTAATGGATTTTGTCCTCGAAGACGTGGCTCTCGCCAACCTGGCCAAGCGGCGCAAGGTGGGGCTGCGCTTCCGGTATGCGCCGGAGGCCGTGGCGGCTCACATGTACCGCGACTTTCAGGCCATGTGGCAGGGCTGGACGAAGAACCTTGCGCTGCTCTTCGGCAACGCGCTGGCGCTGGCGGCGTGGCGTCTGCTTGATCTGGTGCTGCTGCTGGGCCTGCCATTTGGGGCCTGGGCGGTTTACCGGCTCAATCCGCATGTCTGGTACTGGGCTGTCTTTCTGCTGCTTTGGCTGCGCACGCTGCTGCGCTTTTACCGCCGCGTGAGCCGTTCCAACTTTGCCGCAAAGGACTGTATGCTGGCCCCCGTGGGGCTGCCTCTGTTTGCCGCCATGCTCTGGCAAAGCTGGTTTGATCACACGGTCAAAAAGCGTGTGGTCTGGAAGGGACGTACGCTCGAAAGCGCCAATCGCTGAAGCGGCATGTGCCGTCTGGTCATCTCATCAGTAAGAATCAAGGGAATCCTATGATCCTGCTCACAAGAAAAGCAGATTTTTCCGCGGCTCACTTTTATTGGAATGATGCCTGGACCGAAGACCAGAATGTGGCGGCTTTTGGCAAATGCGCCAATCGAAACGGCCATGGTCACAATTACACGCTCGAGGTCACGGTGGCTGGCGAAGTGGATGCCGTCACCGGCTTCGTGGTCGATCTGAAGCAGCTCAAAGAGGTTATCGAGCGCGAAGTGATCTCGGTCTATGACCACCGTCATTTCAACCACGAGGTGCCGGAATTCCGCAGCGTGATTCCGACAACGGAGAACATCGCCATCGCTATCTGGAAGCGTCTGGAGGGCAAGATTCCCGGAGCGCGCCTCTATAAGGTGCGGGTCTATGAAATGCCCGATCTCTTTGCCGAATATCGCGGGGAAGCATGAAAGCCTACTTCGGACGCCGCTACGGATTCAGCGCCTCGCACCGGTTGCATACCGATGAGTTGAGCGAGGCCGAGAACCGCGCCACCTACGGCAAGTGCAATCATCCGTTCGGCCATGGGCACAATTACGTGGTGGAGATTACGGTCGGCGGCCCGGTCGATCCGGATACGGGCATGGTGTGCAATCTCGTCGATCTGGATGCCTGCGTGCGGGAACAGGTGCTGGAGCCTTTCGATCACACCAACCTGAACTTACTTTCGTGCTTTGAGAAGTTGGTTCCAACCACAGAGAATCTTTGTATTGAAATCGACCGGCGCATTCGGCAGGCCTTTCGCGAGGCCGAGATTTTTTCCGTGCGGGTCGAAGAGACCAACAACAACTTTTTTGAGATAGAACACAGCGCTCCCGGTACGGGCAGCACGGCAGGGCGCAAATGAAACGAGGACCCATGGCAACCATATCGCTGCAGGACAAACTCTCCCGCAACTCCGGATCCGTTCCTCCCGCTCTCGAGAAGTATTCCACGCAGGAGATTTACGCCGAGCTGCTGCGCCGTTACGACGAAGACCCCACCCGCGACGGCCTGCTGCGCACCCCCGAGCGCGTGGAAAAGGCGATGAAATATCTCACGCAGGGCTACCATCAGGAGCCCGCCGGCATTTTGCAGGGAGCACTCTTTGACGTGGACTACGACGAGATGGTGCTGGTGAAGGACATCGAGATGTTCTCGCTGTGCGAGCACCACATGCTGCCTTTCTTTGGCCGCGTGCATGTTGCCTACATTCCGAACGGCAAGGTGGTGGGCCTGAGCAAGATTCCGCGCCTGGTAGAGGTGTTTGCCCGCCGTCTGCAGGTGCAGGAGCGCATGACACGTCAGATTGCCGAGGCGATTCAGGATGCGATCAATCCCCAGGGCGTGGGCGTGGTGATAGAGGCCCGCCACCTGTGCATGATGATGCGCGGAGTGGAGAAGCAGAACTCCTCGACCGTGACCTCAGCCATGCTGGGCGTCTTTCAGCAGCAGAACACCCGCGGCGAGTTTCTCTCGCTGGTGCGCGACCGCAGCTACCAGCAACTCTGATACGATCAGGCGGGCGCACCTGCGTTCTGCACATTTTAAAAGTTGAGGCATCTGAGCCGGGCCGCACCGCGTGCGGCCCGCTCTGTTTTGCCGTTGGAAGCGAGGCAAGTGAACGGGCTTTTGATTGTCGATAAACCTGGGGGCATCACCTCTCATGACGTGGTGGCGCGCGTGCGCCGGGCCACGGGCGAGAAGTCCATTGGCCACCTCGGCACGCTGGACCCCATGGCAACCGGCGTGCTGCCGCTGCTGCTGGGCAAATTCACGCGGCTGGCGCAATATTTTGGCTCCAGCGAAAAATCCTATACCGGGACCATACGCTTCGGCTTCGCAACCGACACGTATGACGCCGAAGGGCAGCCCTCAAGCGAGCCGCGGCCACTGACGCATTCTCTTGAGGAGTTGCGAGCCCTGGCCGCGCGCTTTCAGGGGCAGATCGAGCAGATGCCGCCGCCATTTTCCGCAAAGAAAATTGGGGGACAGCCCGCCTACAAAGCCGCGCGCGCGGGCGAGACGCCGCAACTGCGCGCCGTTCCAGTGACCATTCATGAGTTTGTGCTGGAGTCTCTCGCCGAAGACACGGCGGCCTTTCGCATGCAGGTCTCGGCCGGAGGTTATGTGCGTTCGGTGGCGCATGAGTTAGGCGCGGCTGCCGGTTGCGGAGCGCACCTGGCCAGCCTGCGCCGTACGGCGGCGGGTGCGTTCACACTGGCTGAGGCCCTACCACTCGATGAGATCGAATGTCTGGCCGCCGCGAAGGAACTGGAAGCGCGCATGCCGCATCCTCGCGCCATTTTGCCCGAGATGCCGGCCGTGACCACGGACCTGCAGACAGCGGGCCGTTTGCGCAACGGCATGCAGGTCAATCTGCCGGATTTCTCGACGGCTCCGATGGTGCGTATCTTTGTCGGCCAGCGCGACCTGATTGCGATTGGCCGGCG
The DNA here is from genome assembly GCF_000022565.1 of Acidobacterium capsulatum ATCC 51196. NCBI lineage: Bacteria > Pseudomonadati > Acidobacteriota > Terriglobia > Terriglobales > Acidobacteriaceae > Acidobacterium > Acidobacterium capsulatum. The sequence goes on along the minus strand of NC_012483.1, from coordinate 1,048,591 downwards.
CGTGGCGGGCACGCTCTTTCAGCCGGTGGCCGTGCTGGGGTGACGCTGTTTTTCTGCCTTTAGTTCCGTGCTTTCATTTCCGGTGCAGCAGGGGCAGCAGCAGCGGCAGCAGGTGCTGGGCGATGAGCCGCGAGCCCTTGGCCGTGGGGTGAATGCCGTCCGGCTGGATGGTTCCGGGCAGGTTGTAGATGCCTGCGTAGAGCATGGGCAGCAAAGGCACGTGATATTTCTGAGCCACGCGGCGGTACATTTCATCGAATTGATGAATGTAGTCTTGGCCGTAGTTGGGCGGCAGCGTGATGCCGGCCAGCAGCACGGGAATGTGCGCGGCGCGCAGGCGGCCCACCAGCGTGCCGAGGTTGCGCTCGGTCACATTCAGCGGAAAGCCGCGCAGCCCGTCGTTGCCGCCGAACTCGACGATGACGGCCGCCGGATGCAGCCCGAGCACGCGCGGCAGGCGGTCGAGTGCGTCTTTGGTGGTGTTGCCGCTCACGCCGGCGTTGATGACGCGGTAGTGATATCCGCGCGAGGCCAGGTCATGCTGCAGGAAAACAGGATAGGCTTGGCTTGGGTCGAGTCCGTGACCGGCGGTGATGCTGTCTCCAAAACACACCACCAGCGGCTCATGGGCGGCGGCGCGGGCAATACTGGAAAGACTGATGGCAAAGCAGACGAGCAGCAGCCAGAAGCGTAGTCGGCGACGGTTCACGCACTCAGTGTAGCAATCGCAGGGTAAACGCAGGGGGCAGGGGAAAACGATGATTGAAGTGCGAGGGCTCAGAAAATCCATCCGGAACGGCGCGCGGACGGTGGAGATTTTGCGTGGCATTGATTTCACGGTGCCACAGGGGCAGTTTGTAGCCATCATGGGCGCCTCTGGCAGCGGCAAGAGCACACTGCTGGGATTGCTGGCCGGACTGGATTCGCCGAGCGAAGGCGATGTGATTCTTGACGGCGTCTCGATTGCCCATCTGGCCGAAGACAAGCTGGCCGAGGTGCGGGGGCGCAAGATTGGATTTGTCTTTCAGTCGTACCAGTTGATTCCTACTCTGACGGCGCTGGAAAACGTGCTGCTGCCGTATGAACTGAATGCCAGCGGAAACGGGCGCAGAAAGGCGCTGGAACTGCTCGATGCCGTAGGCCTGAGCGACCGCCTGCAGCACTACCCTGTGCAGCTCTCTGGCGGAGAGCAGCAGCGGGTCGCGCTGGCGCGCGCCTTTGTCCTCGATCCGCCGATTGTGCTGGCCGATGAGCCCACCGGCAATCTGGACTCGCGGAATGGCAAGCATGTGCTGGACCTGCTCACGACGCGGCAGCGCGACTCCTCGACGACGCTCGTGATGGTGACGCATGATCCGCAGATTGCGGCGCAGGCTGACCGCCAGATTCACATGCGCGACGGAGTCGTCGTCGCCGACCAGCTCGCCGCCGAGGAGGCATGATGAAACCGGCGCTGCCCTGGAGCACAGCCTTTCGCATTGGCATGCGCGAACTGCGCGCCTCGCGAGCCAAGTTTTTATTTGTGCTGCTCTCGGTTGCGATTGGAGTGGCGGCGCTCACCGGCGTGCGCGGCTTCAGCCAGTCCTTTCAGCGTGCCTTGCTGGGGCAGGCACGGGGGCTGATGGCCGCCGATCTTTCGGCCAGTCTCTATCACACGGCGAGCCCCGCGCAGGTGAGTGCCATGAATGCGCTAGCGCAGCACGGTGTTGAGATGACGCAGACGATGGGCACTGTGTCCATGGCGCAGGCGGTGGGGCACCCGGTGCCGATTCTGGTTTCGCTCAAGGCCGTCGATCCGGGCAAATATCCCTTCTACGGAAATCTGGTGCTCAAGCCAGCCGGGCCGCTGCCGCAACTGCTGAACGACCACACCGTGCTGGTGGACGACAACCTGCTGGTGCGCCTGCATGCGCAGGTGGGAGACCAGTTGAAGATTGGCGGGAAACTCTTCCGCATCGCAGCCGTTATTGTGAGTGAACCAGACCGGTTGAGCGCGGGCGTAGGCTTTGGTCCGCGTGTGATGATGACGCGCCACATGCTCGATGAGACCGGCCTGGTGCAGATGGGCAGCCGCGCGTCTGTGCGCTACCTCTTCAAAGTCCCTAAAGGGACGAATATTGCCGCGCTCAAGGCGAAGCTGCAGCAGATTCTGCCGCAGGCGCAGGTTGAGGATTATCGCGAGACGAATCCCTCGCTGACCGCAGGGCTCGATCACGCCACGGGACTGCTCAGTCTCATCTGCCTGGTAGCCATGGTGCTGGGGGCCATTGGCGTGGGCATGGCGATGCGCGCGCACCTGCAGCAGCGTATTGAAGTGCTCGCCATCATGAAGTCAATTGGTGCGCGGTCGAGCGATATTTTGCGCATCTATCTGTTACAAACCATTCTGCTGGGGGCTGCGGGTGCGCTCCTGGGAGTGTTGCTGGGGGTAGGCGTTGAGTTTGCGCTGCCCACCGTCTTTGGCAAGCTGCTGCCCTTGAAGCCAGCCCTGACGTTGCCGATCGGGCCTGTGCTGGCGGCCTTTGGCACCGGCATTCTGACCACCGTGCTGTTTTGTTTGCCGCCGCTGCTCGATGTGCGCAAGATTCGCCCGGTGGTGGTGCTGCGGCGTGCAGTGGAAACAGGCTTTGCCGGCCGGGGATGGCGCGGCTGGCTGCGGGAGAACCGGCTGCAGTTATTCAGCATCCTTGTGATTCTTGCCGGTCTGGGCGGGATTGCGGTGGCATTGTCAGACTCCTGGCTGGTAGGCCGCTGGTTCACGATTTGCCTGGCGTCGCTGCTCGCATTCCTGCTGGCGCTGTCGTCTGGCTTTCTGAGGCTGCTGCGCATGTTGCTTAGGCGCACGCGCGCGCAGCTGCCCTCTGCTCTGCGGCATGGACTTGCGAATCTCTACCGGCCAGGCAATCAGTCGGGCGCCGTACTGGCCGCCCTGGGCGCGGGCGTGATGCTGATCCTCAGCGTCTTCCTCATGCAGCACTCCATCGTGCTGTCGCTGCGTGCGGACGCTCCGCCGTCACTGCCGAACGTCTTTCTTGTAGATATTGGAAGTGATCAGTTGCAGGGTCTGAAGCATCTGGTCGAGGCGCAGCCCGGCATTCTGGGCAAGTTGGAAACCGTACCGATTGTGCAGGGTTACATTGAGTCGATTGACGGCGTGCCAGAAAAGACGCTCGCCAGCGAACACTATCCCAGGCATCTGCTGCGCGAGGTAGGCATGACGTGGAGCGCGAAGCAGCTGCCGGATACCGAAGTGACAGCGGGGAAGTGGTGGACCAGCGACACCACCGATGAGGTTGCGCTCGACGAATACATCGCGCGGCGTCTCAAGGTGCATCCCGGCTCGAGCATTGTTTTCTCAGCCGGTGACACCACCATCGCGACGCATGTCGCCGTTATTTTCAAGACCAAAGGCAACCACGCTTTTTCGCGTGCGGACTATGTGCTGCCACCGCATCTGCTCAAGCCTCTGCCGGCGATCTGGTATGCGGACATGCACGTGAAACCGAGTGAGATTCCGCAACTGGAGCGAGTGCTCTTCGCGGCTTATCCCACGATCACGGTGGTCAATGTGGCCGATATTCTCGATACGATCAGCAACATCGTGGATCAGATCACCGTGGTGATTCATTTTCTCGCGGCATTTTCCATCCTGTCAGGACTCGTCATCCTTGCTTCGAGCATTGCCAGCACGCGCTTTCGCCGCATCAGGGAAGTGGTTGTGCTCAAGACGCTGGGAGCCACGCGCCGCCGTGTTGCTTTGGTCTTCAGCATTGAGTTTGCCGTGCTGGGGCTGCTGGCTGGCACGGTGGGCGTACTGTTTGCGCAAATCATGTCGAGCATTTTGCTCAAGCGCCTGCACGTGCCTTTTGCGCATAGCTACACTGCATCCATACTGACCATCGCAGCCAACGTGGTGCTTGCCGTATTTACCGGATGGATCGCGAGCTTTCGGATTCTGGGGCAGAGGCCGCTCGAGGTCTTACGCGAGGAGTGAGGATGACGTGCAAGCCTCTCGTGCAAATAGCTTAGGAATCTATCTCTGCGGATTCTCAACTTCTGCCGGCGAGTAGCAGTGCCAGCAGTTTCCACCAGCCCGCTTGGCGCGATACAGAGCAATGTCCGCGGCCTTGAAGAGCGCGATCTCATCTTCTCCGTCTTTGGGATAGCTCGCGAGCCCGATGCTGAAGGTAGTCTTGACGGCGGTCGCATTCACAAAGAACGGCTCGCGCACGCACGCTGCCAGTGCCTCACAAAGGGTGCGAATACCGTGCCCGTTGATGGGATCAGCCACCAGCAGTGCGAACTCATCGCCGCCGACTCTTGCGAAACAGTCCGATTGCCGCACCATCGAGCGAATGCGCTCTGCGACTATTTTTAGCCACTCATCGCCCGCGTCATGACCGTAGGTGTCGTTGATGTCTTTGAACTTGTCGAGATCAAAGAGGATGAGCGTGAAAGACCGGTTTTGCTGTCGTCTGGATGTAGCGAGCAGCCGCCTGAAATGCTCGCTGAACATGCGCCGGTTGGGCAGCCCCGTGAGAGGGTCTGTGTGAGCAATCTGCTCCAGTTGACGCCGGCTTTCCTGCAGTTCCTCAGTGATTTTTTGCAACTCGGCGGTGCGTAATTCCACACGCCTCTCCAGTTCGCGCTGCCGGGCCCTCATGTAGGCCGTGCTGATGCGGTAGCCGGCGGTGAGCAGCAGCAAAAGTAAAAGCAGCATGCCCAGCTTCATCCACACCGTCTGGTACCAGGCAGGCATCACATGAATGCGAATGGAGCGAGTCTTGCCCCACGCTCCGTTGTGATTGGAGCCGCGCAGTTCGAGCACATAATCGCCAGGAGGCAAGTTGGTGTAGCTGGCCACTCTGCGCCGCGCAGTCGTCTTCACCCAGTTTTGATCGAAGCCATCCAGTTTGTACTCGTAAAGGTTGCGATCTGCTCCGCTGTAATCGAGGGAAGAGAACTCGATGGCGATGCGGTTGGCATCCTGAGGAATGTTGAGCAGCGGACTGCCGCTGGCGGCATTGAAAATATCAGGAGGATAAGGCTTCGTCCCCACGAGAACATCCGTAACGACGACCGGAGAGAGAGGCTGGGAGATTCTGACCTGAGCAGGATCAATCACTGTAAGCCCGCCATCGCCCCCATAGGCGAGCCGGCCATCTGAAGTGCTCACTCCTGACTTGACCCAGTACGCGGGGATGGCGATGCCATCGGCTTGCCGCAGCGCATGAATGGAATAGGTATGCGGATCAATGATGGCGAAACCATCGTCGGTGCTGACCCAGAGTTTGCCATCTGGAGCCTGAAGGATGTCATCACCATTGGCATTGGGGAGCCCATGCAGTAGTCGGCGAATTTTGTAGTGATCGGGGCCCGTATCGGATAGAACGCAAACCCCGCCTCCCCAGGTGGTGGCCCATAGCCGATGTTCGCGATCCAGAAGCAGCGAAGTCACCGGGGCCGGCAACGCATTCGGGTTCGACGGGTCCACCGGGATGCGGAGAGCTTCGTGCGAAGCGGTGTCATAACGGAAGAGTTCATGAGCGGTGCCCACCCACAGATCGTTTCCGGCTTCCTTGGCGAGCACTGTGATCTCAAGATTAGTGATGGGGACTGCTACTGGTGAGGGCGGATGAATAGTGGCGGAGGGTGTGGAGAAATCCTCGCGCCAGAGGCCGTGATGAGAGCCGATCCAGAGCGTTCCGTTTTCATAGAGCAATGCATCGACGCGAATGCCAGTGTCTTTGGGCTGGGGAAGTGGCGTAACACGGTTTCCATCCAGGCCGGCACGATAGACCCAGTTGGATGTTCCAATAAAAAGGCTGCTCTTAGAGGTTGTGAGGGCATTGATCTGGCCCGGTGGAAGCGGGGCATTCAAGCCCGCCGCGATATGACGGATGGGCTGTAGCCTATTTCCACGCAGCGCGACAAGCTCTATTCCATTTTCATTCAAGCCGAGCCAGAACCGGCCATCGTTTTCTGGAGAGATTGCCGTGACGTCTGAGTCAGGAATGCGTCCAGCGTGGCTCGACGTATCCGTTGCTCCAAAGAAAGTCAGAATCCCGCTGTTCGGATTGGCGCGCCCCACTCCATTGGCCGTTCCGGCCCAGACTGAGCCCGTCTGATCGGTTAACAGTGTTACGACGGTATTGTTGGGCAGGCTGGTGGGAAATGCCGGATCGTGCGTGATGCGATGAGTTCTCAGTGTTGTGGCATTGACCGCGACAATGCCTTGCCCAAAGGTGCCAAGCCAGATGACGCCGGGTGCTGCCTCGCAGATGGCGTCGATGGGTTCCTTATCCAGAAGGGATGGTCCGGGGCCGGATTCATGAATAGCAACCGCCTGAGTTGCAAATTGCCTGAGAAGATAGGCGCCCGAGGTTGTTCCAATCCAGAGACTTCCGGCATGATCCAGCAGCAGCCTCCAGATGCCGGGCTGCTTGCTTCCGAATAGCTTCTGCAGTCGGAAGTCTGTGCCATTGGTATTACTCCTGAAGAGTCCTTGATTGGTGCCGGCCCAGATGCGGCCCGAAGGCGCTTTGACCAGCGTGAGCACTGCAATTTGGCCGACTGCGCCTTGCAGAGGAAGAACCACAAATTTTCCGGTGGCAGTATCCAACTGGTCGAGACCAATGCGCGTCCCTACCAGGAGATGGTTTTGGCTGGTCGCCATCATGGCATACACTGCGGGAGCGTTGTTGTCTCTATCTTTCCCCGGAGGCAGAAAAGTCTGGAAACGATCCAGGCTGGACTCGTAGCGGGCAAGCCCGCGCGAGCGGGTTCCGGCCCAGAGCGTTCCGTCGGGATCGGTGTACATGCTGTAGATATCGTTATCGGGTAAAGTGCCCGGAACACCTACAGAGAAGGTGTAATTCCGAAAGTGATAGCCATCCCAACGAGAGAGACCGCTTCCGGTTCCGATCCAGAGAAATCCATGACCATCTTGTGCCATCGCTTGAACGACAGGACTGGGAAGGCCCTGGCTGCGATCCAGATTCTCAAAGATGACGTCAGCATGGCGTGCCGTGAACTGCGCAAAAGAGACCGCCGGCAGCAAGCAGAGCAATACCAGAATGATCCGCAGAGACACTCCTGACATGGCCTGGCATGCCTGCATGCCTGAAGTCGCTGTTCCTGATTGCCGCGTGTTACGGGAACGCGGCAGGAAAGGGTTCGCCATATTGGAAGCTCTGCAGATGATCTGCAATAAAAATCCGGGATTCTTAGCGTAAGCATAATTGAATCTGTGCAGGAGTCACGACCTGTATTTCCGCTCATGCCTCCAAACTGCCCCGAATCGCAGAGGGCAGCTTCTGTTCTGTCACCGTCCGGGCCGACAAATGGCGTCTGCACGGCATCAAATCCTATGACGTTTGGCAGTTTGCACTCTCTTGTCTGGATGGAACCAGGATGCTCGACCGGCTACGGCAGGAAACACGGGAAGAACATCAGAGTATCGAAGCGACTCTGGATCTGATGTCCCCGGCACTTGATCTGAACCGTTATCTGCAAATCCTGAAGAGCTTTCATGCGGCCATGGCGCCTCTGGAGAAACGGATCGAAGAGCGTTGCCCTATGCAATATCGCTCGCTGTGGGAGGGAAGGCAGAAGGCTGCGCGTCTGCGTGCGGATCTTGAGTGGTTCGGCGAGACTGCCGATGCAGAGAGGCCCGCAGATGCTCTCGTGCCAAGGTTATCAACCGCGTCCCATTGGCTGGGTTCGATCTACGTGGTGGAGGGGTCCATGCTGGGTGGGCAGGTGATTTGCCGACACCTGGAAAAGCACTTTGGTTGGGCAGAGAGACGCGGATATCTATATTTCAGCGGTTATGGCGACCAAACGCGAGAACGATGGCGGCAGGTTACGCGCACGTTGGAAGGCGATGATCTGAATGGCAACTTGATCGTGGAGGGTGCGCATCAGACCTTTCAATACTTGCATTGTTATTTTCGCGTTAGTTTATGACTTCCTTAGACCCGATTTCTGCCGTAAATCTTACCAATTGTGATCGGGAGCTCATTCATATCCCGGGTAGCGTGCAGGCACACGGTTTCCTGCTGGTCTTTGCACGTTCCCCGGAAGACAGGCTGATCGTCGTTCAAGCCAGCCAGAATGCGGCGGAGTGGCTTGGTAGGTCGATCCATCGAATACTCGGCGGAACTTGCACAGAATTGTTTGACGAACAACTATCGGCTGAGTTGCGCGAGGAGTTTCACTCGCGGCCTGATTCGCGATCGAGCCACTATCTGCGCAGCATACGGCTGGCCTCGGGCGAGGAAATGGAACTGATTACACACTCGGTCGGCGACCGGCTGGCAGTGGAATTTGAGCGCGTGGAAGAGCGCGTGAGTCCCGAGCGGCTGAACAAGACCATCGTCAATGTAGTTGCTCAGCTTGAGACTATCCGCGACATTGGTGAGCTTGCGAGAACCATCACGGTCGAGATTCGCACCCTCACCGGTTTTGACCGGGTGCTGCTGTATTCGTTTGATGAAGAAGGGCACGGAACTGTCATTGCGGAGGATAACAACGGCAACCTGCCGAGCATGCTGCATCTGCGCTTTCCTGCCACAGATATTCCGAAGCAGGCACGGCACCTTTATTTGTTGAACAGAATACGAATCATTCCTGATGTGAACTATGTACCGTCTCCGTTGCTGGCGGTAGACAGCGGCGATGAACCGATGGACATGACCTATTGCGTGCTGCGGAGTGTCTCTCCTGTTCACCGGGAATACATGCGGAATATGGGCACGGCGGCGAGCATGTCATTCTCTGTTGTCGTAGAGGGCAAGCTGTGGGGCATGATCTCTTGTCATCACGCAACAGCGCTGTCGGTTCCCTATGTGGTTCGCTCTGGATGCGACGTGTTGACGAGGATTGTTGCGGCGCAGATCAGCGCCTATGATCGCGCAGCGGATTTTGCCGAAGCCATCCGGCTCAAGGCTGTTGAACGTGACCTGCTCACGTATATGACGCTGGAAGAGAAATATGTCGATGGCCTGACCAATCATCCGGATAAAGTCATGGCATTGACCCGGGCTGCGGGAGCTGCATTTGTGCTGGATGAAGCCTGTCTGCTCATGGGCGAGACTCCGAACGAAGCGGGCGTGAGAACGATCGCGGACTGGTTGCGGAATACCGGGCAGCCTGATCTTTTTGCCACCGATCATCTCTCTCCACATCTGGCCGCGGCAGAGGGATTTCTCGATACGGCGAGCGGGCTGCTGGCCATCTCGCTCTCTCAGGTGCATCGCTTCCAGATTCTGTGGTTCCGGCCTGAGATTATCCGCACAGTGCACTGGGCTGGAGAGCCTCTCAAAACAGTCAGTGAGGTTGGCGGAATCGTTCGTATTGATCCACGGCACTCTTTTGAAGGCTGGAGCGAGTTGGTGCGCCAGCGTTCCGATGCCTGGTCTGCGGTAGAGATAGAAGCTGCTCGCGACTTTCGCAATGCCATGCTCTTCATTGTGTTGCGTCGTGCTGAGGAACTGGCGGACATGGCAGCGGAACTGGAGTTCACCAACAAGGAACTGGAGGCATTTTCCTACTCCGTGTCGCATGATCTGCGCGCTCCCTTCAGGCATATCTCCGGCTTTGCTGAATTGCTGCTGATCGATGAGTCAGACAAGCTGACGGAGAAGGGGAAGCGCTATATCGAAAAGATTACGCAGTCCGCGCAGTTTGCCGGAGTATTGGTGGATAGCCTTCTGAATTTCTCGCAGATTGCCCGGACAAAGCTTGCAATGCGCGCAGTCGCGATGGAACAGTTGGTCAGTGAAGTCTGGGAGGATGTGGTCAGTCAGGAGTTACGCGGACGGGAAGTTGAGTTTAGCTGCGGTCACCTCCCGTTGGTAGAAGGCGATGTGAATTTGCTTCGGCAGGTCTGGCGCAATCTTTTGTCCAATGCCGCCAAGTACACAAGCAAGCGCGCTCTCGCTCGTATAGAGGTAAGTGCGCATCGCGATCATCAGCAATATATTTTCAGCGTTCGCGATAACGGCGTTGGATTTGATAATCGCTACGCGCACAAGCTGTTTGGAGCGTTTCAGCGGCTGCATAGGATAGAGGAGTTTGAAGGGACCGGGATCGGTCTCGCAAACGTGCGCCGGATCGTTGCGCGCCATGGCGGCCAGACCTGGGCCGAGGGAAAGTTGAACGTGGGTGCTGTTTTCTTTTTTTCACTGCCAATACCTGAAAGCCTGCAGTCCTGAGATCGCCTCGAGAGGAAACCGTGCTACGACCAATTTTGCTGGTAGAAGATAACCCGAATGATCTTGAGTTGAGCCTGACAGCCCTCGCCAAGAGTGGCCTTGCGAACGAAGTCGTTATTGCGCGAGATGGGGAAGAGGCTTGCGACTATCTGTTTTATCGCGGTCAGTATGCAGAGCGTTCACATGGAAATCCGGCGGTGGTGCTGCTCGACATTAAGCTGCCCAAGGTAGACGGGCTGGAGGTTCTTTCGATGATTCGCAAAGAACAGGAACTGAGGCATCTCCCTGTGGTCCTTCTCACTTCTTCACGCGAAGAGCAGGATATTCTTGCCGGGTATCAATTAGGCAGCAATGCTTACGTGGTCAAGCCGGTGGCTTTTCCTGACTTCATCAAAGCAATACAGGATCTTGGGGTATTTTGGGCTGTCGTAAACGAACCTCCTCCCTTTGTGATCCGGAGGCTTGTTTAGGATGACCCTTTCCGCAGGAGATGCACGGCCTTCAGTCCTGATTCTTGAGGACAACCCGCTGGATATTGAACTGGCGCAGAGCCGTTTGCAACAGGCTGGTTATGACTTTGAAGTGCATGTAGCCAGCAATCGTTCTGATTTTCTTCAGAAGTATGCGGAGCATACTTGGCACCTGATTCTCGCCGATTATGCTCTGCCGGATTTTGATGGATTGTCGGCGCTCGAGATTGTGCGCCACGATGACAAGCACTTACCCTTCATCTTTGTATCAGGTGTACTCGGCGAAGAGGTTGCAGTGGAGACGCTGCATCGCGGCGCGACGGACTATGTGCTGAAGGCTCGAATGGAGCGTCTGGTGCCTGCGATTCGCCGCGCCCTCAAAGAGTATGCGGAGCATCGTTCCCGCGTGGAAGCGGAGATGAAGCTGCGAGAGACAGAGCTTCTGTTTCAGCAGGTGACCAATGCCTTGCCCGCCATGGTTTGGACCTCCAGTGCCGATGGAGAGCTGCTCTATTGCAACGATATCTGGCATGAATATTTTGGATCCGATGACAGAAAGTCCTGGTGCGATTCTGCTGGCGTGCATGTGGAGGACATCTCTCAGACTCGCCGCTCATGGCGAGATGCTTTGGGTTCTGGAAAGGCGCTGGAACTGGAATGCAGGCTAATTCGGGCGGCGGATCAGGTTCCTCGTTGGCACCTTGTGCGTGCGGTTCCGGTGACGATTGAAGGAGCACATCTCAGATGGGTGGGTACTTGCACCGATGTGCAGATGCAGAAGGAAAGAGATGAGTCTCTACGCGTCTCAGAAAAGTTAGCTATCGTGGGCCGCATGGCAGGCGCGATAGCGCACGAAATCAACAATCCCCTGGAGTCTCTGGTCAATCTGCTTTACCTGCTGAAGGGCACAGATACCCGTAACGATCCTGGCAGAGGACTTCTGGAAGAGGCGGACCAGCAATTGTTCCGAATTTCAAGCATCACCCGGCAGACGCTCACCTACTATCGCGGCAAGGCGGTGCTGGGGCACATCGATTGCAAGGCATTGTTTGAGGATACGGTCAGCTTGTTCCGTGCGAAGTTGCGAGCACGCAACATTACTCCTGTCGTTGCCGTGAATGGAAATATCCAACTGCAAGGGATCACCGGTGAGCTTCGCCAGGTTCTGGTGAACCTGGTGAGCAATGCGATCGATGCTTCACCTGAGGATGCTCTGCTGCGTTTGCATGCCGGCAAGACCGCGGAGAATGGTAAGGATTGCGTGCAGATTGATGTCGAAGATTCCGGTCACGGAATTCCCGACGAGTTGCAAAGCAATTTATTTCAGCCTTTTTTCAGCACCAAGGGATCGTTGGGAACCGGACTGGGCCTATGGGTGACCAAAAGCATTGTCGACAAGCATCATGGTGAGATCCGCCTGAAAAGCCGCCCAGGAAAGACGACATTCACCATCGTGCTTCCAGCGGAATATGCAGAGAATGAAGCCAGGCAACATAACTCTCCTTCGCTGCCGGATGGTCTCGCTTCTTATTGAGATGTCACTGATGCGCCTTGGCAATTCGGCAGTTGAAAGACGAGAGACTTGCCGGAATCTACTTTGCATCTGAATGACGCTGACGTGTCAGGTCCTGCGCGAGCGAAATAACCTGAGCGTCTGACAGATACTCGTGGCCGGGCATATTGGTGCCGGGAATGCCATATTTAATGATGCGCTCAAGAGACAACAACTCTTGCTGAGAGCTCATGCCTGGCGGTAGATGCTGTAAGGGAGCGGTTGCAAGATTGGGTGGCTCTACGGCAAAGTTCCGGCCCCAATGCTGGCGAACGTAGCCGTTGGGCGCATGGCAGGTGGAACAGTACTCCTGATAGAGGTGGTGGCCATCAAGCGCAGCGGCAGCTTGGGCCGTCTTGGCGTCTGGACGCCATGTCTGAAGCTGATGCTGCAGGAATGCTGCGCTGCCGGGGCTGCGCAGGCTTGTCAGGTAATCCACCAAATCGCTACCGCGACTGCTACGAAAGAGATAGGCATACGAAGGCATGATGGAATGCGGACTGACTGCGCGGGGATCGATGAGGTGAATGCGCAGCCAGAGTGGAGAACGGCGGCTGCCTACGTTGCTCAGGTCTGGCCCCTGACGCCGGTTTCCAATCAGCGGTGGTTTCTCCTGCTCCACCATTGCCGGAACGCTGGCCGGCCCCCACATGGCTACATCAGGCGTGCCGGGGCGCACATATTGAGAGTGACAGTGGATGCAGCCCTCGCCAATGTAGACTTGCCGCCCTCGTTCGATAGCGGTCAACTGCGGACGAGGCTCATGAAGCAGATGCATCGCTCCGTAAACCAATCCAGAGGTGCCTGCCGTCAGTAGTAGAGCAATAGTGGCACGCCAGAATTTACGCGCAAGGCGGCGAAGCTGCGGCAGCAGGAAGAGTCCTGCTGTCACCGCAACAAACCATAAGGGGATACGGTGCAGATGTTGCGCCATGCCGATACCCATCGCAGACCCGATCCATCCTGCGACAGCGTAGAGCCAGCCTGCCCGAATGGCGCGGTCCTGAGGCAATGCCGCAAGCAGATAAGCAGGGTAGGCCACCAACGCGACGGAATAGAGAGAGATTCCCGCAGGGTAAAGCCAGGCTGCCAGGGCTGAGGGATGCGAGCCATATAACAGGGCAGCCGTGCAGGCGAGCAGTGCAAATGCTGAGCGCAATGTGGCGGGTAGTCCACGGCGAGAGAGCAGCCAGGCCGCGGCAAGCGCCGCCAGAAGGTGAATGCAGCCTGTGCGCCACAGGTGCGCGGCGCCGACCCATGCTCCAGACTGCTTGGTTGGCTCGTGCTGCACGATGTAGAACATTGCGGAGTCGAACCATACCAGCGCCGTGAACCAGAAGAGCATCAGCAGAAAAGGCAGGTTGCATCGCTTTGCCGAAGGGTGTGAAGCAGCGGATGCTTGCTGCTCTTCTCGGGTCAAAGGAATGCACAATGCCATTCCCGAGGCTGCGGCCACTGCAATCACTGGCTCCGGCGCGGTGAAGAGTGCCGGAATGTTGCTGAGAAAATATGCGAGTCCTGTTCCCAGTGCAACTTTGAAGAGCGCATGTTTAGGGCCAACCCAAAGAGGCAGGTGGGTGACCAGAGTTACGGTAAGGACTCCCAGGCCAATGCCCACAAATAATGCAAGCACAAGGCATGAGAGAAGTTGTAGGGGAAGAGTTGTGAGCACTGCAGCCGTGGCGCAGACTGCCATCGCTGCTTTCAGCCGCAGGCCAGGGGAGACATGCCTGAGCCAGCGCGGTGTGAGCAGGCTGGCAAGAATGCCTCCGATAGCCATTGCCGCCATCACCGCTTTGAGGTGTGCGTCGCTGAGACCGAGGCTGTCGAGTCTCTTCAAAAATCCGAATTGTGCAAAGATCAGGAAATAAAAATAGGTTGCAGTGATGAGCGCAATGCCGCGCCATCCGTCGAAAAGACGGGCTCTTTGCGGCGACGAAGCAGCGGCATTATTCGGCAAGGGCAATCCAGTTCTTCTGAAGTCCGATCCATTGAATCAGGGCATACAGGCCATCGGTCATAGCCACGGTGATCCATGCAATCTCAATGGTGCCGGTGGCGACCTGCGCGATGAGGAAGATAGCGATTCCAGATCGAATTAAAGCGGTAATCATCCATTGCGTTCGCCAGCAATTGGCGCGGGTGGATCGCGCAAAAGGACCACGAAGCACGGCGAAATAGCTTGCTCCCACGCACAGAACAAAAACACCGATATAGCTGACGTACCAGAGTGGGTGGGGCAGCGCAGAAACGCCCATGAGGTGAAGAGTCATCGCCGGCGCAAAGAGCAATAGCAGTCCAGTGCACGTGTCTGTAGCGCCAGCAAGATAGTGATACAGCAGAATGAGCGTCCGTGACCTCATTATGACAGCACTCCTGCGATTTCATCTTCATGGATCTGGATAACATCGCGGCTAATCCTATGGTTGGTGCGTACACTGATGGTGCTTCGCCACAGCCACTGCAACGACGCAGCCGTCATGGCAATGCCTAAGAGCAGGCGCAGCCAGTAGATTGCATCACGCAAAGGACCCGGCACAATTGTGAAAGCAGGATCGGCGCCTTCAATCCAACCCGCATAAAACATGATGACGACGTAAAGAAAAGTGCCGAGCTGCCAGGCCCAGAAGGCCCATGTAGAAAGAAAAATATCTCCGTCTTGTTCGAGCAGTACGACAAGAACGAGGATCAGAAGAGTGGTTACAAATCCTGCCATGGCCATGAGAGAGTGCCCGACGAGCCCGTCTGTAAATTTGAAGCGGTCCAGGATTCCAGGCAGAAAGACGAGCCATCCGGTTACGAGTAGCATGGACCACCACACGTATGTTGCGTGGAGCCATATGCGCGCATTCGTTGGCCACATAAAGGCGCGGTAATAGAGCGGCAGCAGGGGAGCCCAAACCAGTACTGTTCCAAGGCTCAGGTATTGCACCGGATTGTGCTGACTGGCGTTGTGGCGGCCGAGAGCAAGGCACAAAAGCGATTCCAGTCCGAAGACAATCCAGCACGTGCGATGCCATTTTGGTTTACCGGCCTTCAGACGCGTAATGCCGTAGGGTAGCAGGAAGAGAATTGCGACAATGACGAGTACAGATTCAAGTTGGCTGCTCCCAGTTGGTCCGCCGGTAGATGGATTGATGGAGGGATATACATCGGGATTGCTGGCAAAGTAGAGCAGGAATGGAACGATGAAGAGCAGAACCGTTCCCCCAAGCTTGCTGTAAAGCTCTTTACGGGAGAGATTCGGGTTGAAAAATCTGTCGCGCAGAAGGGCCAGCACTACGATGATCCAGAGGAAAAGAATGGTGGCGGGGAAGAAGATCCGCACGTACCCGGTCCAGTCGAGAAACAGTTTCCCACTGGAGTGACCGCTCAGCCAGGAAATACTCCCAAGCATGAGAGCCAGCGACCAGAGGAAAATTGCAACCTTGCTCCAGTGAGCCAGTTGGCCGCTATCGGCACGGTAGGCGCGTAGTAGCCAGCCAATTAACGGAAGACTGATCCAACCGTAGAGTTGCAGATCAAGATGCACGGGCATCCAGCGCCCATAGCTCAAAGGCGCAATGAGATTTCCCGCGGATGGAGCCAGCAATAGGATTGCCAGCCAGACGCCAATCAGGTTTGCCACCGCGAGCCATGCAAGGCCGTGCCACGCTGCATGACATATCACAGATCGATCCGGTGCGGCCGCATCCTCAAAGGTATCGTCTCGAAGAGCACTGCTCACTTTGCCTCGCTAGAAACTGAGGTCTCTACAACTGTTCCGTCACGCATTTCGACCAGTCTGTCGCATTGCCGAGCTAGACTGCGGTCGTGCGTTGCCATCACGAGAGTGATTTCTTCCGTCTGAGCCAGCTCCATCAGAAGAGAAAAAATCTGCGCGCTTGTTTTCTCATCGAGTGCGCCAGTCGGCTCATCCGCGAGCAGAATTCCGGGCCGGTTCATCAGCGCCCGGCAGAGGGCGGTACGCTGGCGCTCTCCTCCTGACAGTTTTTGAATGGGTTGCTTCAGGCGATGCGCAATCCCTGTGCGCTCTGCAAGCTGCAGTAATCTTTGCCGCGCGTCAGCATGCGAAGTTCCGGCGGCAACGGCCGGGATGAGACAATTCTCCTCAAGCGTCAGTCCTGGAATCAGATGATGCAGTTGAAAGACGAAGCCTACCTGGTGCCGCAGCAGGTGCAGGGTGGATCGCCCTCGTTGCAACCATTGCCCATTTACGGAGATTCGGCCGGTGGTGGGCTCATCGAGCGCCCCCATAAGATGCAGCAATGTGCTTTTGCCGCAGCCGGAAGGCCCGCAGAGGGCCACGGTCTGCCCTCGATGCACCGCAAAGTTCACTCCATTGAGCACGCGGATGGCGTCGTTTTCGTAGCTCTTTCTGACATCTTCAGCAATGAGGATGGGACAACTGCTTTCATTATTCAAAGCGCAATGCCTCCACTGCCCGGACTCGCATGGCATAGACCGCCGGATACAGAGCGCCAGCTATTCCAGTAAGGAAGGCCAGCACGACAACAATCAGCATCACCCACGGTTGCAAATGCGAATCGATATAGCCATGCAGGGCTGGAATCATTTTGAGTAGAAAGATCGTGGCGATGCCCAGCAAAAGACCGGCGACAGCGCCCAGAATCGAGACGAAGCCTGATTCGCCAAAAATCATCGCGGCAATCTGTCCGTTGGAAAACCCGTTCACGCGAAGGATGGCGATTTCACGAATGCGCGTGAAGACAGACATGATCATCGTGTTCGCCACGCCCAGGCCGCCCAACAGTAGTCCGCATATGCCCACAGCCCAGGCGGTGGCTTTAAGGATTTTGAATTGCGAATAGGTGTGATCGAACTCCTGATCCTTGAGCGCAACCAGGGTAGGAAAATGCTGCGCAATCATCTGCTTGAACTGCGCTGCGTCCTTTCGGTTGTGGAGCTTTACAGTAATGACCGAGGACGCATTCTGCTTGTGGAAGAACTGTTGCGCCATGCGAAGAGGCATGAAGACACCCCCATCTTCAAAGCCATTCTTTAGACGAATGATTCCGATGACGGTGAAGGTTCCATGGCCAATTGCCACTTGCGAGCCCAACCTCGCATGGAGAAAGTCTGAGGCGCGCTGGCCTAGCAGTACGCCATTGGGCACTGAAGCAAAACTTTGTGGTCGGCCAGCGACCCAGGTGGAGTCGCGAAGGCGAGCGTCGTCGGCCGTTACTCCGAAGCAGGTGATGATGGGATGATCGGTGCTGGCCACCACCCCGAAGAGCACTGGATTGGCGTGATCGACAATGCTCCAGGATTGGATCTGGTGCACTGCGGAATCGGGCACGTTGCTGAAGAAAAGATCGGAGACATTCTTTTCAAACACAACAATCTGGCTATTCGCTGAGAGCAGCCCCGAGAACATGGCCACTGCGCCTTGCAGGATGGTCACCACCGTCAACATCGCCGCCACACTGAATGCGATGCCTGCAATGCTGATAGCTGTACGCACACGATGACGGCTGAGGTTGGTGATGATCAGTTTGAAAAAGATCATAGACTGACTTCCGTGGCTCCCGGTACGATCGCGGCCATCTCATGGCGAAAGCGATCAAGTGTCTCATGCAAAAACAGCAAACGGCTCTGCTGCCTGAAGATTCTGGCGAGTAGCCGGTCGCTGATGTTGACCAGGCGCTGTACTCTGCGCAGAGACGCTTCCACGCCGATTGTCAGCGCAAGGTTTGGACGCTGCAATTTCTCATCGCGAGATGCTGTCTTACCGCTGTCCTTCGCGGTGTGCAGTACATCCTTGAGGTCATCCAGAATCTGGTAGCTGAGGCCCCAGGCGATGGCAAGACGATCCAACAGGCACTGCTCATATTCGCCTGCTCCGCCAGCGATGGCCGGCACGACGAGAGCCATTCGAATGAGCGAGACGGTTTTTCCGATGGCGATTTGCTGGTAGATACGCGGCTGCCTGGAGGCCTCACGCATGTGCAGATCTCGACTCTGGCCATTCAATAGTCCTGCCAGGCCCAGTTGATGCTCCACATACTCCAATGTACGAGTGCGGGCCTCGGCCGAAGAGTGAGCGACCCCTTTCCAAAGCAAACCATAGGCATGGTTGACGAGAGCAAGCGCAGTCAAAATAGCCGCGCCTTCTCCGTAGGTGTGGTGTATGCATGCAGCGCCTCGACGCAGTGTTGCGTCATCCATGCATGGCAGATCATCGAAGAGAAGTGATGCGGTATGGAAGTACTCGACGGCGATAGCAAGGTGCTCGCTGCATGCGCCGGGCAAATCGTAAGAGCGCCCAAGCCGGAATGCCAGCTCTGCTCGGATCATGTTGCCCGGGTGCTGCAACACTTCCTGAAGTGCGCCAGCCAGGCGGGATTCGGTATCGGCTTTAGGGCTGCAGGAGCTGCGGTAGAGATCTCTCAACCGTAATGCGATCGATGCGGGAACAGCGACTGTCATGAATATTTCAGTGTCCGGTTGACTGAATTCGGTTCGCTGGCTTCGCTCATAAATTCCATGACCCGCTCTGCGGCCGATCCATGCGGTAGGCTCTATTGCTTTGCCGCCTTGGGCGGTCTTTTATGGGGCCTCTACCTGACTCCTAGTGAATCATGTACCGTTCCGCGTAAGATGACGGAATAATGACGCTTGTCTTACAAGTTGTCCATGCGTTGATCTAACCAGAAGCCAGCAACAAGAGCAATTTCTATCCTTTGCCACATGACAATGTATTCATTGAGGGCCGTTCGGATTGACCGGAAGACGTGGTCGGCGTCAGATGAAGGCAGAATGCCTCTGTTCGCAATTGCAGGGGCCGGAGAGTGCAATGTTTCTTGAATTCGCAGCCTTCGCGGCAAAGCCTTGCCGCGGTGTTCGGGGTAGCCTTCGACTTTCCCGGAGTGTTTTACGCATCACTCATGGTGCCTTGATCGCGCTTGTTCTAGTGGGTGCGACGTGTGGCGCGGCCATGGCGCAAACTAGCTTGAAGATTGATCCGGCAAAGAGCCAGGTGCAGTTCTCGCTGGGAGGATTCCACGAGGTCAACGGTTTCTTCAAAGTCAGCAGTGGAGATATCCGCTTTGATCGCAAAACTGGCGCCATGAGTGGCTTGATTGCGGTGGAAGCTGCTAGCGGCAATAGCGGAAACAGTGCACGCGACAAGAAGATGAAAGGCGACGAACTACACGCCAGCAAGTTTCCGGCAATCACCTTTGCGCCCACCCAGTTCACCGGAATCCTCAAAGACGCAGGAGAATCTTCAATCGAGGTGCATGGAATGTTCACGTTGATCGGCAAGCCGCATTCCATTGTTGTTCCCATGACAGTTACCATCAATGGCGATCAATGTGTGGCAAAGGGTAGCTTCGTCGTTCCCTATGTTGAATGGGGTATGAAGGACCCTACGATGATGTTTATGAAAGAGGCCAAGGACGTGAAGATTGATCTCACCCTGGATGGACCGCTGACGCAGTAAGTCCTCTCTCTGGATATGCATGGCATCGGCTAGCTGGAAGATGGCCGGTGCCCCTTCTCTCCAAGATGAAAACCTCTTGCCACCGTGCGATACGCACCTTTTACAGCGGACGATTCCGCACACGAACACGGACAGAACGTGTTCAGAGCTTTCGCTATCGTTGTTGTGAGTTCGCGGCGCCACGCGTGGACGGAGGCGGGACTTCCACCAACTGGAAACGCTTTGCGCGGGCATCGGTGTTGAGTGAAGTTTTCTCCATGACAGCCAGTTTTTGCACCATCGCCTTCAGTTCGTGGCGATCTTCTGGTGCGGTGGACTGCCGCAATGCCGCGATGAGATGGTAGACCGCAGTGCGATCATTTGGATCGTATTGCAACGCCTCGCGGCTTTGCTGCGCAGATGCTTTCAAATTCTTGTCTTCCAATTCCATGCGAGCCAGCAAGTCATGGGCTGCAACAAAGTCCGGCTTGAGTTTCACTGCGATTTCAGCTTGGTTGCGAGCATCTGCCATGCTTGATGGACCGCCTTGAGGTCCCTGCATGCTGAGCAGTTTTGCCAGCAGATAGTGAAGCAGATAGCTGTCAGGATGCTGATGAATCTGCGCCTTAAGTGCTGCGACCGCGGCATTGGAGTGATCCAGATCAAAGTGATATTTCTCCAATTCAGCCACGTCCGCTCCGTAGGCGCTCAACCCTTGTTTAGGGTTAAGGCGTTCCGCCGTTGAGAAGTCGGACTGCGCTTTGGTGTACTCAGAGAGTTGCGCATACAGCAATCCACGCGAGAGATAGAGTGAAGCAGCGCGAGGATTCAAGCGCAGTCCCGCGTTGATCATGTCAATGCCGACGCGGTACGAATCATGGTCAAGGCATAGTTCGGCAAAGGAGTTGTACAGGTTGACATTTGAAGGGTCAGAGACAATCGCCTCGCGCAGAGCTGCGACTGCTTTGGGAGTGTCATGCATGGCTTCATAGGCTTGTGAGGCGAGGCTGAGAGTGTCGGCATCGGCTCTACCGGAGTCGAGCAAGGGCTGCAAGGTTTGAATTGCCGCCGCATATTGTCGCGATTGGTACAAAATAACGGCCAGATCATACCTTGCAAAGTTGAGCTGGGGAAAATGAGCGGCGAGCGTTTGAAATATCGCGAGGGCCTGCTGGGTATCTCCGAGGTTTTGAAGACAACTGCCATAGGCCGCCATCGATTCGGGATGCTGGTGAAGCGCCGGGCCGCTCTGCTGAAAGTTGCGGATAGCTGCATGGCAGTTGCCATGGCGCTGTTCGTTGAGCGCCAGCATCTCGTGCGCGGTGGTGTCGCCTGGAGAAAGAGCGAGGATGCGGCGGAGAAGAGGCACTGCCCTGGGGTCATGCTCCTGATCAAATATTTGCGCAGCGCCGCGCAGGGCCGCGAGGTTGTCAGGAGACAGACGGAGCGCATGAGCGTAGGCGTCTGTAGCTGCGGACGTTTCCTGTAATTCCGAACAGGCGATGCCCTTCAATGTCCACAGATTCGCATTGCCGGGCGCTTGCTTCAGAGCTGCATCGGCAGTTCTCAAAGCCTCCGCCGGATGCTGCGCACGAAGCTGAGACTCGACTGAGGAGACGACATTACCGCTGGACTGTGCATGCACAAGGAATGCTGCGCCCAGGCAGGTGGTAAAGATGAATGGGCGGAAAAAACGGGTCAAAACAATAAGCCCCCTGGGTTTGCCGCAAGCGGCACCTATGCGTCGTCTGCTGGTAGCCAGTGTCGCATAGGAAATTCCCTGGGAAAATGTTTTCCTGAACCGAGATTTTTCTGAGAGTGGCTTGGTAAGATGTTGCCGCTGGAGAAGTGGCCATGAGCACTTATCGGGAAATCCTGGATCATCCGGTCAAAGCGTTCCAGAAAGAGGCTCCAGAGGAGTGTGGCCCTCTTGTGCTCGAGGAACTCGAAAGGATTCTGGAGAGCCGGCAGTTCCGGCATTGCACCCGAGGAAAACAGTTTCTTAGATATGTCGTCACCGAGAAACTGAATGGCCGAATCGAGAATCTGAAGGAGCGGTCCATCGGGGTGGCGATCTTTCGTCGCACGGCGAATTACGCCACCGGAGACGACCCCGTCGTTCGGGTGCAGGCCGGTGAAGTTCGACGGCGTTTGGAACAGTATTATCAGGAGGCACCAGAGAAAACCTCTGTCCGGATTGAACTTCCGGTAGGGTCGTACTCGCCTGAGTTCCATCGGCATTCGCTGCAGCTCTCGCCACCTGAGGCTAGCTCAGTGGTTTTCTCCGCTCCGTCGGAAACGAAAAAGCT
This sequence comes from Acidobacterium capsulatum ATCC 51196, assembly GCF_000022565.1. Taxonomy (NCBI): domain Bacteria; kingdom Pseudomonadati; phylum Acidobacteriota; class Terriglobia; order Terriglobales; family Acidobacteriaceae; genus Acidobacterium; species Acidobacterium capsulatum. Next base: position 1,026,599 of record NC_012483.1, on the reverse strand, counting down.
AACTCGGACGTTTAACGCATGGAGAGTTTCCTTCTTTAGCCTGTTGGCGGCTGTTCTCATGCTGGCTGTGCTCCTGGCGTTTATGAGCTTTGATCGGCATGCCCCGGTCGCTCAGGCCGCTGCACCGGGCTCCACTTCTGCCGCGGGAACTGTTCTGAATGAATTCTGGGCGCCCGTGCTGGGTTCTCCTCAACCCTTGATGATCTATCTGGCTAAAGAGGTTACTTACCGGCCCGCCATTTCGGTATATGACGAATATGCGAGAACCCACCATGGAGCCTTCTCAAAGGAAGTGCAACGAGCGAACGATCCAATCCCGTTGAATCCTGATCGAAAGCTTCTTTGGAGCCAGATGGTGCTCTACTCCGACTATGGGGTGGCCACAGGGGATGTGGATTCCGCCGTGAGGGTATCGTCGCTGATGGGCCGATTGGGCAAGCCGGATCAGGTTCGTATTGGCCGGAATTTTTCCTATGCCGATCTGAGCAACTCTCCCTCGATTTTGATTGGAGCCTTTAATGATTGCTGGACGATCAAATTGATGGCGCCACTCCATTTCTCACTAAAAGATGAGGGGAGCCAGCTCTTTATCAGCGAAGCTGGCCCGCATGGAAGACGTTGGTTTTGGAAGAACGTATCCAGTGCTCAAAAGGATTATGCTGTAGTCACGCGCCTGGTTAACTCCTCCACCGGGCAATATACGGTCATTCTGGCTGGACTCTCCGGGCAGGGAACTGAAGCCGCCGGGGAATTTGTGACAAACGAATCCATCCTGGCGGCAGGGCTCAAAAATCTTCCCCGCGGCTGGCCCTCCCGCAATCTGCAACTGGTGCTTGAGACCAACATCACGGATTCAGAGCCAGACGCTGCGCATGTCGTTGCTTCCTATTCCTGGTAGCTTTGGCGCTCTCCGGATCTGGCCGATTTCGGTTTTTCTACTTCCCGTACGAGGTCATCTCTGTGCCTCACGGCAGCCGATTGCAGGGTTCTCATCCATATTCCGATTGAATCGGCGCCCCCCCCGTAAGGTGGAGCTTTGCCTTTTCCGGCCAGCGGCAGGCACGCATTTTTACTCCAGGGCGGCCAAGAGCTAAGCTGTTCATTTGCAGTAATATATGTCCTGTTTCTTACCGTTAGATACCGAGTATTACTTGTGAGCCGTTGCATCAGGCCACGAGGGTGGTCAGCGATCTGAGTCCACCTGTTTGGAGTGAAGCGACAGAGGACCCAGAGCGGCTGGCAAAAAACTCAAGCCAAGGCGAAGGCCGACTGAACAGACTCGGATCCCTCACCTGGAGACGGTGGAATGAGAAATATCGATCAGCGCAATGAGCATCTTTGGAGTTCGCAGCCCGGAAGTATGGGGCCTGCAGCTTTCCTTCAAGGCACACACCATCCGCGGATGGGCGGGCAGAGTTCGGCGTTCAAGAGCGACGGATTGGCCAGCGAATCATACGATAAGCCACATAGGCTTGCCGGGTTTGTACCGACCCTTCGGCCAGGTACCTCGATCTGGGCGGTCACATTCGTCCTCCTTCTGATGCTTCTGGTGGGCGTGTTGCCGGCGAGCGCGCAGTTTTTGAGCGGCATTGAAGGGACCGTAACGGATACGACAGGAGCTGCTGTTCCGGGAGCAAAGGTATCAATTACCGATACGCGAATCGGCGTGACCCGCACAGCCCTCTCCGACCAGAACGGCTACTTTCACTTTGACAGCATTGCGGCCTCCACCTATGACGTCGAGGTACAGCGGACCGGTTTTCAAACCTGGCAGCAACAAGGCTTGCAGGTGCAGGTCGGGCAGACCCGGACGATCAGTCCCTCGCTGCAGATCGGAACCGTGGCGCAGCACGTCACGGTCTCTGCCACCGCGGCAGCAATCAATCTGACGTCGCCCACCACAGGGGCTGTGATTTCAAGCCAGACGGTGCGCACCACTCCGCTCACAGGGCAGAACGTCTACGGACTAGCGGCGCTGACTCCCGGTATGACCGGAAGCGCCGTCAATTCGGCCGACAACTACACCAATGAATACGCCATCAACATTAATGCTGCCGGTCTGCGTCAGGAAGAGAACGGCTATCAGATTGATGGCGCGTACACGAACACTCCCTCACGCGGAGGCGGAACATCGATCTCTCCTAATCCCGAAATCGTAGAGTCAATCAATGTGCAGGCGAACGATTTCTCTGCTGCCAAGGGGCGCAACGGCGGAGCCACCGTGGACGTCTTCACGAAGTCCGGTTCGAACCGGATGCATGGTGTCGCGGACTATTACTTTCTGAACAATGACATGCAGGCGAGGACCGAGTTTCAGACAACGGTGCCGCAGTTTACCCGTAATGAGATTGGCGCTGCAGTCGGTGGCCCGCTGGTTCGCAACAAGCTCTTTTATTTCGGCGCCATCGACGTGCTGCGTTCAAGCAACACCAGCGCCTATCAAACTACGGTCGAGACGCAGGATCTCGACAATTGGGTAAAGAGCAATCTGGGCAATACCGTTGCGGCGCAAATTCTCGCGGCCGCGCCGCCTCTGAATTTCCCCACAACCGGCATCGAGACCGTCTCGCAGGTAGAGGCGAATACCCCGGGTTACTATGCTCCGCCCGTGGGGATTCCCGGCAACCTGCCCGCATTGGGAACCGCCAACATCAGCTACTCCGTTCCAAAGAATGGCTACCAATGGAGCATCCGTGGCGATTACTACAAAGGAGCTCATGATCGCTTCTACGCGGAAGTGATGCGGACCTATGACACCTCAGAAGGAACATCCGCGCGACCCGCTCTCAATGATAGCCAGGCCAACAGCTCTGATTTCGTCAATGTCGACTGGACGCATACGTTTTCTCCTAACCTGCTGAATGAGGCCGGCGCCAGCATGATTCGTCCCTATGGGTCAGACTTGCCGGTGAGCACCATGGCCATTCCCTATGTCAACGTCACAGGGTTGAATGGATTTGCAAATTGGGGGCCGGGCAACTTTACTCAATCCACCTATGGATGGCGGGATGTTCTGACGGCAGTCATCAAAAACCACACGCTGAAGACCGGCTTTGACCAGTTCAATATCCGCGAGAATGACCAGCAAAGCGGAGCATTTGACAGGCCGACTTATAACTTTAATAACCTGATCGATTTTATTCAGGACAAGGCAACCACCGAGTCTGGCACGCCGGTAGACTTGCTCACGCACGAGTCGGCCCCTTATGCGCGTCGTTATAGGGCGCTTTACACCGGTGCATTTGTGCAGGATGACTGGAAGGCGACCAATCGTCTGACGCTCGATCTCGGTGTGCGATTCGATATGATGTCGAACTTCTTTTCCATCTACTCCCCTCGCCTGACGAACTTTACTTTCGGATCGGGCAGCAGCTATTTTGATCAAATTGCGAATGGGAGCACCGGGCTTCAGCCGAGCCCGCATGTATTGGATCACAATCTGTGGGGGCTGACTCCTCGCGTCGGATTTGCACTCGACCTGACCGGTAACGGAAAAATGTCATTGCGCGGCGGCGCGGGCATGTTCTCCGGGCAGCCGCCTTATATCCACATCACGGATATCACGGCGGGCAATTTGCCGAATATTTACACGCCGTCTGTCAGTGTCTATCAAGGGACACAGCCTGACTTTCAACTGTGCAATGCGCCTCAGGGATTCACCGAGAGTTGCCCCGTGCTCGACACCAGCAATGTGCAATTTAACTCGCATGGCGGCATTGTGGGCCAGCGAGCCAGCCTGGGCGGCTATTCGCCTCACTACAAAATGACACAGGTGGAAGCATGGACGCTCAGTCTTCAGCAGGAGCTGCGTCCAAACCTTATCATGGAATTCAATTACTCCGGTACGGCAGCGCACTACCTGCCAAACTTCAATTCTGATATCAATCGCTTTGCCGGTGATCTCATACAAAACCGCGGCCAGCTACAACGTCTCAATCCTTACTTTGGTTCCATCACTTATGCATTCTCGAATGCGAACTCGATTGGAAACTACGGCTCTGTCGTGCTGCAGAAGAGCTACGCGAACGGGTTCTCACTCCAGGGCATCTACACGTTTGGCAAGACGTTGGACGAGATCAGCAACTCGGGATCTCTCGATAGCGGCTCCATCACTACTTCGACCAACGACATTCTCAATGGAGATCTGCCAGCACAGCGTGGACGCGCTGATTTCGACATCCGGAATCAGTTCACCGCGGATGGCACCTGGACTATTCCGAATCATTTCAGAGGCGCACTGGCAAGAAATACTCTGGGTGGCTGGGAGGTGAGCGGCGTGTGGGTGCTGCAATCCGGACTGCCGTTTACGGTCTACACGAGTGCCCCGTTTGCGCCGGTGTATGACTCCAGTGGAAACGTTGTGGGCAACACTGGCGGTGACTACAACGCCGATGGTTACAATTACGACGTTCCGAATGCGCCGTCGTTTGGAAGAACCCTGAGGGGACTATCGCGTGAAAAGTACTTGCATGGTCTCTTTTCTGCATCGCAATTTCCTACGCCCTCGCTAGGACAGGAGGGTGATCTGGGACGAAATACCTATAATCAACCCGGATACAACAACTTCAATTTCACCCTCGCCAAGACCTTTACCACGCGGTTCTTTTTTGGTGAGAAGCTGCATCTTGAGGCCCGCGCCGAAGCATTTGACCTCTTTAATCGGGCCAACCTGACCGGCGTGACTTCTGATTTGTCCAGCTCACTTTTTGGACACTCGACCAATCAGTTGCCCGCGCGTAGCATTCAGTTGCACTTCCGTGCGCGCTTCTAAGTGGCGACAGAGACTCGATCTTCGGTGCCGGGGCGCAGCTTTTACTCCCCGGCGCCGGATAGGATGGATGTACTGTTCCGTCTGCCGATTCACCAGCCGGCGCGGTTGTGCGCTTGCTGTTTCAACCTAAGATGAGGATACAGAATGAAGTTCAGGAACTTGAGGACTGTAGCGCTGACCTGTTGTACAAGTGTGTTGCTGGCGATGGGCGCTTTCGCGCAGCCACCTTCGCAAGCAGCAGGCCAGACAGACGCCCCCAGCGTACAGCCGAATCGCATTGTGATTACCAGAGGCGGAACGACGTTGATGCTCGAGCCCTATGCTCCTAACATTCTGCGTGTCAGCATCAGCCGCCTCAAGAGCGATGCGTTGGCTCCGGCGGGGTACGGCATCTTGGCTAAGCCTAATGGTTCCGGGTGGCATTTCACTCCATCAGCGGACGGCGGCACATACAGCTCTTCCCAGTTGTCCGTCACTCTTCCTGGGCCGTCCACTCACCAGAGCCCCCACCTCCTGGGGCAGACGACGATCAATGAGTTTTTTTCGAGCAATGGCGGCAAGCCATATGCCAATGTGCGTCTCAATTTTCAATTGCCCGATGGTAAGACGCTCCTCAAGATGCTGAGTTGGTCGATGAACAAGCCTGACCGCGGCTCCGGCAATGCCGAAGTACTGCATGACAGGCGGCCATCTGATCCTCCCTTCTATACGGTTGGGGCTACCTTCGGGGTGCAGCCGGGCGAACATTACTATGGCCTCGGAGAAAATCAGGAAGGCCGGCTCGATCATCGCGATCAGGATGTGCATTGCTGGAGCGATTATGGTGCGGCCGGTGGTGAGAGTTTTTGTGTACCGTTCCTGGTTACAAATAAGGGTTACGCCGTTCTGTGGGACAACCCCTCCAAGACCACAGTAGAGCCCTACTTCAATGAGCAGACGAAATGGAGATCTCAAGTCGGTCAGCGCGTCTCTTTTTTTGTAGTTGCGGGAGCTACTACGGATGATCTCTATAAGGGTTACCGTTTGCTCACAGGCCCAGCTCCCATGCTGCCCAAAGGCGCTTATGGATTCACGCAATCAAAGGAGCGTTACAGCACGCAGGCGCAGCTTCTGAACGTTGCGAAGGAATACCGGGAGCGCCATCTGCCCTGCGATTACCTGGTTGTCGATTTCTTCTATTACAGCAAGATGGGACAATTCAATTTCATTTCCAAGGACTGGCCCGATCCTGCTGCCATGAATCAGCAACTGCATCAGATGGGCTTCCATACGCTGATCAGCGTGTGGCCGCGCTTTGCGCCAGGTTCGCGTTATTACGACATGCTGCTCAAAAATGGATGGTTTTACCATCTCGCGGACGGCAAGCCCACCACCACCAATGGGTTGCCGGGCAACATGACCGGATCGAATCTTGACATGACGAATCCCGCGGCCTCCAGATGGTTCTGGCAGGCAATCGACAAGCACATCATGAGCAAGGGCTTCGATGCCATCTGGACGGACGAGACTGAACCCGATATTCCGCCCAACGGCAGTTACTATTTCATCGGGCCCGGAACGCAGTACTTCAACGTCTATCCTCTGTTTGAAGATACGGCCGTGTACAACGGCATGCGCAAGACTCTAAATGAGCGGCCCATGATTCTGGCACGCGCCGCCTACATCGGTTCGCAGCGCGATGCGACCATCCTCTGGTCCTCTGACATTTCACCCACCTGGAACACGTTGCAGCGGCAAGTGCCTGCGGGGCTGGATGTGACGGCTTCCGGTCTTCCTTATTGGACAAACGATGTTGGCGGCTTCTGGGCGCTTCCTGCTGTGCACCATCCGGTCCACAAGCCTCTGATCGATCCGGCCACAGCGCGAGCGAATGTTGGAGGCGATGATGACTATCCTGAACTGTATGTTCGATGGTTTGAGTATGGCGTCTTCATGCCGATCTTCCGCACGCATGGAATGCGGCGTTTCAACACTCCATGGTCTTATGGAGATGAAGCGACGCCAATCCTCGAAAAGTATCTGAGGATGCGCTATGCGTTGATTCCATACATCTATTCGCTCGCTTACCACTCCTATCAGACGGGCGCTCCTTATATGCGGGCTCTCTTCATGGATTTCCCGAATGATCCTAAAGTCGATACATTGACCCATGAGTTCATGTTTGGTCCGGATCTTCTGGTCGCACCGGTTACGCATCAAGGGCAGACCAGCCGAAAGGTCTATCTGCCTGCAGGAACTGACTGGTACGACTATTGGACGAACAAGAAATATCACGGCGGACAGACCATTGTGGCCAATGCGCCCATTCAGACGATTCCGTTGTTTGTGCGGGCAGGCTCCATTCTGCCAATCGGCGATCAGGTGGAGGACATGAATCAGCATCAAAATCTGAAGCAGATTCGTATCTATCCGGGCGCGGATGCAACTTTCACCCTCTATCAAGACAATGGTAAGACCGAGGACTATAAGAAGGACGGTCGACTCACGGTGCTGCATTGGGACAATGAAACCCATCGCTTCACGCATACCGGAGCAGCAGCCTGGTCAGTGCCGGACCAGGAGCTTGTGAAGGTGATTCATGCCACCAACTGATAAAGGATGAGGACGCGAGCCGGGATTTCGATACGGGCGGCGAGATGTTCGCCGCCCGGTATGCCTTTATGAGTGATAAGAATCTGAAGTTGAGATACCAGAGGGGCCGGAAGAGAAATCAGATAAGTCATCAGTCAATCGGAGTCATGCTTCAGATGGAAGCGGCCCAGCAGCCCTGTGGGCCGTTCCAGTTTGCGCTACGGTTGTGACGGTGGAACTAAGGGGGAAAGTGCCTTCCGAGAGGCCACCCCGTCCTGGACCATGGAAGAATCAGGGAGCAGAACGTCGTCGGCATCCGTCATGGAGAGGATGATGTTGCTATTGACCATGACAACAAAAGGGCCATTCATCCACGGCCGATCGTTAAGACTGTCGATACGGGTGCGTCATTCACTATGGCAATTTCATACACATGACGTGCGTGAGTGGCAAAACGACTACCCAGACCGTCCACGGCGATAGGTTCAGGCAAGGGTTCTTCGCTTTGTCCGGTGGCTAGATGTGTGCCCACAGGTTTTCCCTGACCTGCGATCGCTTACACTCAAGCTGAATGCGCAACCATGGCTATGCCTTCACCACCACGATTGGCAGCAAGCACCACGGGCAGACGCTGCTCTTTCATCTGGCAAGCCTTTATCCGCACTCCTCCGCCGAAGTGTGGCAACAAAGACTGAGCCATGGGGAGATCACTCTCAACGGCATTACCGCTCAGGGAAGTGAGTCGGTTGCGGCGGGTCAGGTTCTAGTATGGAACTGTCCACCTTGGACGGAACCGGATGCGCCGCTCCATTTTGACGTCCTCTTCGAGGATGACGAACTCATCGCGGTGAATAAACCCAGCGGTCTGCCGACTCTGCCGGGCAGCGGCTTTCTGGAAAACACTCTCCTGCGTCTCGTCCGCAGGTATGCCCCGCATGCGAGCCCTGTGCATCGGCTGGGGCGAGCTACTTCTGGCATTGTGCTTTTCTCCAAGACGGCGCAGGGCGCCGCCCTTCTCGAGGCGATCTGGAACACCTCTAAGGTACAGAAGGTCTACCGGGCGGTGGCTGTAAACGTTGCCGAGCACGAGGAGTATGAGATCCACACGCCCATTGGCCGGGTACCTCATCCGCGCTTGGGTTCCGTCTGGGCTGCCAGTTCCACGGGGAAGCCATCGTGGTCTTCAGCAAAGGTGCTTGCGCGCGGCACAACCACCACAACTTTTGAAGTCACGCTCCACTCAGGCCGCCCTCATCAGATCAGAATCCATCTGGCATCAGTCGGTCATCCGCTGGTGGGGGACGGCCTGTATGGCCCCGGAGGGCTGCCTCTGGCCGATCATCCGGGTCTGCCCGGCGATGGCGGCTATCTTCTCCACGCGCAATTTCTTGCATTCCTGCACCCTACGAGTGGAAGCCAAATCAGCCTGGAGGCCCCTTTGCCGTCGGAGTTCTCTCTGTATGCGCGGCAGGAATAGGAGACCGTTGCTGGCCTCATGACGGACCTACTGTGTGCCGGCGCGAACTCGTGATGGAAGCCAGCACCGGTTGGGTTGCTCACCATGAACAACTCCCGCACGAGGATTTTGATGTTTCCCTAGAAACCCGAGGGGTGCTATGCTCTCTTTCCATAGAGATTCGAGGGGAGAAAGTGACAGATGCCGAAGAGACCATCACCCAACAACGACATGCTGCGCGGCACACTGGACATGATGGTGCTGCGCACGTTGCTGAATGGCGATGCGCACGGGCACACGATTGCCAAGGTGATTGAACGGTCGTCAGAGGATGTGCTGGAAGTGGAGCAGGGCTCGCTGTATCCGGCGCTGCACCGGCTGGAGGACCGCGGATGGGTCGCCTCTTATTGGGGGCCGAGCGAGACGAATCGCCGGGCGCGCTACTACCGGCTGACTGCGGCGGGGCGCAAGCAACTGCATGCCGAGGTGAGCCGCTGGCGGCAGATGTCGAAGGCCATTGCGCTGGTGATGGGCGATGTGATGAGAGAGGGAGCGGGCGAATGAGTTGGAGGCAGCTGTTTCGGCGCAGGTATTGGGATGCGGAGCGGATGGAGGAGATGGAGTCGTTCCTCGAGCACGAGACGCAGGAGAACCTGACGCGCGGCATGAGTCCGGTGGAGGCTCGACGGCGGGCGTACGTTAGATTCGGTAATCCGCAGAAGGTGCGTGAGGAAATCTGGCGGATGAACAGTATTGAGCCGTTGCAGCGATTGATGTCTGATCTGCGCTATGCGCTACGCTCGCTGCTGCACAATCCGGGTTACACCGTGCTTGCGATTCTCACGCTTGGGCTCGGGATTGGCGCGAATACGGCGATCTTCACAGTGATTGATGGCGTGTTGCTGCGACCGCTGCCGTATGCGCAGCAAGGGCGCATTGTGCATGTGGTACAGACCGAGCAGCATTCAGGCCAACAGGACATCGGACTCTCGGTGCAGGATTATCTGGACTATCGCAGCCAGCAGCATGTCTTTACAAAATTTGCGGAGTATCACTCCATGCTCTTCACGCTGCTGGGCACAAAGACGCCACAGCGCGTGGTGACGGGCGTGGTTTCATCGCAGTTTTTTGATGTGCTTGGGGTCAAGCCAGTGCTGGGACGGCTGTTTACGTCCGCCGATGAGACGCGGAGTGCCGCGCCGGTGCTGGTGCTGAGCTACGTCTTCTGGCAGAAACAATTTGGCGGCGACCGCAGCGTGATTGGCCGCACCTTTGCCATGAATGATCGCGTCCATACAGTGATCGGGGTCTTGCCCCCGCTGCCGGATTATCCCGATGCCAATGATGTGTACATGCCGGTTTCTTCGTGCCCATACCGCATGGACCCGATGACGATACGGGATCGCGACGCGCGCATGGTCACCGCATATGGCCGGCTGAAGCCGGGAGTAAGCCTGCGCGAGGCAGATGCCGAACTGAGCTTGATTGCGGGGCGCATGGTGAAAGCATGGCCAAAGTCGTATAGGGATGCGCGAGATTTTGCCACGCATGCGACGCCCGTCAAGCAGGAGCTGACGCACGCCGCGAGCCCAACATTTTTTGCGCTGTTGTGCGCTTCAGGACTGGTGCTGCTGCTGGCCTGCGTGAACCTTGCGAGCCTGGCGCTGTCACGGCAGATGCGGCGCTCGCGGGAGACGGCGATTCGGCTGGCGACAGGAGCTGGCCGTTGGGATGTAATTCGGCAGGTGCTGACCGAAAGCCTTCTGGTGGCTCTGGCAGGCGCTGGCATCGGGCTTGGGATTGCGGCCGGAGGTTCGCGTCTGCTGGAGACGTGGGCGGCGAGAATGACGCCACTCGCGGGAGGCATTCATCCGGATTTTCGTGTGCTGCTGTTTGGCGTGTGCAGTTCGCTGGTGGCCGGACTGCTGTTTGCCATTCTGCCCGCGGTCCTTGCTTATCGCACTCCGCTCACGGCAGTGAATGATGGTGGAGAGCGGGCAGCGGGCGGTGAGGGAAGCACACGCGCCCGCAATGTGCTGGTGGCGCTGCAGGTGGCGCTTTCATTTGTGCTGCTGATCGCGGCGGGACTTATGATGCGGAGCTTCTACAACCTGCTTTCAGTGGATCCTGGGTTCCGGCCGGCGCATGTGCTCTCGATGCAACTGGACCTGAACTGGACGAAGTACAAGAAGCAGACGGCCCAACTGGAGTTCTTTCACCAGATTCTGGATCGAGCCGAAGCGATGCCCGGCGTGGAGAGCGCTTCGATCAGTTGGATGGCTCCGCTGAACTCCAACATGTCTCCCATCAACGGTCCGGTTCACGTCGCGGGGCAGCCGGTGCGAGCCGGTGTTCCCGCGCCTGTTGTGGATTTTGAAACGGCGAGCCCGGATTATTTTCGCGTGCTCGGAATTCGACTGCTGGCCGGGCGGAGCTTTCTTGAAATCGATGGCCCGAAGGCTCCGCACGTGGTGCTGGTGAATGCGCGCATGGCGCACGAGTATTGGCCTCATCAGAATGCCATTGGGCAGCGCATCCAGCCGGGGCAGTCGCATGATTGGTGGAGGGTGGTGGGGGTGGTCGGCGATGTTCGCGAGTACGGGCTGAACAAGGCTCCGTCGGCTACGGTGTACGTTCCGCTCGATCAGAATCCGATACAAAACGCGCATCTGCTAGTGAAGACACGTAGCTCACCGTTGTTGATGGCTAACACGATTGCGGCGATGATTCACCAGATTGATCCGCAGCAGCCGGTGACACAGGTGCGCACGCTTGAGCAGATGCGCGCGGCACAGCTCGGTACTCCGCGCGTAACGGCTACGTTGCTGAGTCTCTTCGCGCTGGTGGCGCTCTTCATCACGATTGTGGGTGTTAACGGCACAGTGGCGCTGGCGGTGGCGCGGCGTTCGCGCGAGATCGGCATTCGCATTGCATTGGGCGCGACACGCGAGAATATTCTGCGCGTGGTGCTGAGCCAGGGCATGAAGCCTGTGGCCGCCGGGTTGATGGCAGGGGCTGTAGTTTCGCTGTTTGCTACTCACGCAATGGCTCATATGATTTTCGGACTCACGCCCGACGATCCATTGACCTTCGTGAGCATTGGAATCTTGTTTCTTACCGTGGCACTCGTGAGTTGTGTGACGCCGGCGCGACGCGCCATGGCGATTGATCCGATGAAGACGCTGCGCGATCAGTAGAGTGTGACCCGGCGCAATGAGAGTGCATTGCGCCGGGGTAAATACGTTGACTTAATTATTGAACGTCCAGAGCTGACCCGCCGCACCGGTGATGGTTTCCTGGTCCAGTCCTGTGCCGTTGAGCAGGGAACTGGAACCGCTGCCGGTGGCGGCCGCGGGAATGCCCAGCGCAAGACCGCTGCGTTGGCTCAGCAGTTCATAATTGCCATTGCCCATGCTCACCACTCTCCATATCTGGTTGGAGGTGTTAGACCACGGCCATTGATCGATTTTTGCGCCGGGGCTGTTCGATCCCTGGTAAACATCCATCGCCAGTCCGCTGTAAGCGCTGGTCAGATAGATGTAGTTATTTCCAAGGTTGGTCACCGTCCAGCTCTGGTTGCTGCCACCAGTGACGGGCCACATGTCGAGCGAGCTTCCTGCGGTTTTGCTGAAGGCATAATCGTCGAGCGCAAGTCCGGTCTGGTAGTTGGTGATGACATAGTTGCCGTTGGCGATCAGGTTAGCTGTGTTGGTCGAGGTCTGCGGAATGACGAGCGCCACGGTGGAATACGCCGGCACTGTAATGCTGAAGTTGTTGCCGACGCCGCTCGTGGAACTTGATGAGATGCCGGAGTTCGGCGTCTCTGAACCGGGTGAGAAGTTGGAATTGCCGAATGTGTATTTGGTGCCGCTGGAGGCCAGCGTTTCACCAGAGACATTCACAGAGACGGTGGTGCTGTTGCTGGGATCATCGTTGATGAGCACCACGCCCATCTGGCCGTCTGAGCGGCGTACCGCATGCACGTGCAGTAGCGAGTTGGAAGAGCTGGCCGCGACCATGCGGTCGCCGGGGCGCGCGATCATCGAGTCGAATTGAACGCCATACCAGGGACCGATCGGCGTGTTGGTCGATGAGTTTTCAAATACGCCGCTGTTCAGTTCCTGATATTCGACATTGGAAGCGCTTTGTTCAAACCATGTAAGGAATTCGTCGGTGGTGAAGAGGTAAGGGAAGAGTCCGCCGTTGGAGTTTGCAGCCGTCTCGGTTACGAGAAGCTGCAACTGATTTGCGTTGCCGAGGGTGTAGTACTTCTGAATATCAGCGCGAACCTGGGCTACCTGTGAGTTGATGGTCGGAGGCGAGGCGAGCACCTGCGCGTCTGTTCCGCTCGGATACCAGTGAAGGATTACGAAGTCCAGCGTGTAGCCTGTGCCCTGGAGCGCGTTGGAGACGGCGGTCAGCACGTCCTGATCCCAGCCGGGAACCCATGGGGAAGTGCTCACAAACACGCCGCACTTGATGTTGGGATCGACGGCTTTCATTGCTTTGATGAAGGCGGCGGCGTTGGTGCCGTATGCGGTGGGGGAAAGCGCTGGGTTGCCCACGCGGTCCGCTGTGGTCTGATCCAGGTCGTGCAGATCGTATTCCCAGTTGCCGCTGGTGTAGTAGCCGTTGCCGTATATCTCGTTGCCGATCTCCCAGTAGAGAATGCCGTAGTTGTTGGTGATGTTGGCGTACTGTACCCAGGAGGCAGCTTCACTGGGTGGCGCCGGTCCATCATTGTTCTGGTTGGAGCCATAGTTCACGGTGATGACCCCCTTTGCGCCGGAGGGCTGAATGAGATCTGAAATCCAGTTGTTGAAGGTGTCTCCCGGAGCGAAGTAGCCGCCGTTATTCAGCGACTGATCGGTGCCGCTGAGAAAGTTGAAGATGTCAGCATATGAGCCGCCGGGGTAGCGAATGGCGTTGAAGCCGCCGGTCTTGAGCGCTGTTCCCAGCCCGGGGTTTGTCATGTAGCCGTCGTAAACGGAGGAGTCCACGCCGTACCCTTGCGACGGAACGCTGCCCATTTCAGAATAAGCATTGATGCTTACGCTGGCTGTTGTTTGCGCCTTCACGGGCACGGCGACGAACAGGCTACAGAGAAGAATCGAGCCAAGCAATTGCATGTGCAGAAAGTGTCTGCGCGTACTTTGCTGAGATGAATGCGAAGTGGTTCTGGACATGGGGGAGCAATATTCCTTTCTGTATGAAAGTGGCCGGTGTGTGGGGCGTGAGTTGGAGTGGACTCAGACCTATTTTTCTTTGTGAGATCGAGTGAAATTGCCGGAAGCAGTGGCGCGAAAAAATGCGGGAGCGTTGCCGCTCCCGCGCGGGGGTTAAAAGTCGTACTCAAAAGCCATCTCGACGATGCGGACACCATCTTTGGCGGTGGTGTAACCAAAGGTGCTGGCGTTGCTGATCGTGGCGTCCTGCAGAGCCTGGGCTGCTGTCGTGGGATTGCAACCGGGGCATTCGCCAATAATCAGATTCAGATCATTGAGGCTGGCACTGTTGAAGGAGTAGAGCGGGTGGTTCAGGAAGTTGAATCCCGAAATCCTGAACTGCATGGTGCGGGCGCCACCCAGACTGAAGTTCTTGAACAAAGAAAGGTCTGAGGTGAAGTAAGCCGGTCCATAGACGGCCGGCAGGTTATACCAGCCCTGCGTTCCTTCGGCGGGCAGTGAGAAGCAGGTTCCGTTGACGTACTGGTGCTTCTTGAGACCCAGTGCCGGATTGCACGTAACAATGGGCTGCAGCGTGTAGTCAGAGCTGCCGAGCCACTCCGCCGCTCCGAAGGGGACGCTGGTGGATTTTCCGCCGCTGGTGTAGCCAAGCGAGCCGCTCATGCCGTAATTCGTTCCGGTGGAGACGGAAAGATCGGGCCCACTCTGGATCGAGGTGATGCCGGAGATCTCCCATCCGTTCAGCGCCGCGCGCAATGCGCGGTTGCCCTTGTAGAGATCGCTCTCCTTCCAGGAGTAGTTCACATTGAGCACCTGATTGCGGTTGTAGGAAACAACTCCGTAATCATTTTTTAGATCGACAGGATCGGCAATGGCTCCGGTATTGTAATTGCCTCTCACGCCGAGCGTCTTAGACCACGTGTAATTCGCTCCATAGATGAAACTGCCGCTCTGCTTGTTCCATGAGAGCTGCATTGAGTTGTAGTTCGACCAGTCCCGGTGGGTCATGACGTTGACCTGTGTGTAGTTGGGATAGGGGCGATAGTCATTGACATTCGGAATGTTGTCGGTCGGATTGAGCTGGCCCGTGACAGGATCAGGCTTGAAGAATGCACCAAGTGGAATCACATTCTGGTTCTGCAGGCCGCCGAGCGTGTCGAGGTGATAGCTCTGGTTGCCGACGTAGGCAATTTCAAAGGTGGAGTTCCATGGTCCTCGCTGATCCACCGTCAGGTTGTAGTTGTAGGTCACCGGCATGTCATCGTCTTTCGGATCCATGGCGCCGATACTGAAGGGCGGCAGAGATGCGGGAGGCGTTACGGCATACTGGCCGCAAGGAACATAGGTGGAGCGAAGGAAAAGTTGATTGAAGGTGCAGCCTTGTCCACCTGTATTTTGCGGCTCAATGTATGTCTGCAGACCAATGGCTGTGGCTTCGGCACCACCTGCCGCGGCGGTGGAGTCCTGCGAATAGTAGGTGCCCCATCCGCCGCGGAAAACAGTTTTACCGTTTCCGAAGAGGTCATAGGCGAGGCCGAAACGCGGGTTGAAGAAGACGGCGCGCGTGGGGGAGCCTGCGTTGGGAATGCTCGGGTCTCTTTTGTGCCAGGTGATGCCGGGCCACGTCAGGTTTGAGGCCGTGTCAGGATAAAGCACGTGCTGCCCCACTCCGAGTTGTTGAGGCTCCCATACGGCCATGCCGATGCCGTGCGGATCACTCCAGGGCTCGAGATGATCAAAGCGCATGCCAAAGGTCAGTGTGAGCTTCGCGTTGACCTTCCATTGATCGGTGGCAAATCCGTCGTACTCCAGGTAACGCTGGTTCTGAATGGGATCGCTCGCTGCCTGCGTGTAGCCAGACGGGCATCCGATCAGGAAGTTGCCGATGGAGTTGTACATGCTGGCTGTGGGTGGCGTGACGATCTGGCCGGAGCTGGGGTCTACCGTCGTGCTGGTCTGGTCGATGTAGCAGGAGGCATAGCGGTTGAAGTTCATGCTGCCGTTCAGCTGGCTGCCGAGCTGCGGTCCGCTATTGCCGGTCTGCTCCATGTAGAAGCCGATATTGATGGTGTGGTTTTTGAGGACCTTGGTGAGATTGTCTTTGATGGTCCAGTCAAACTTGCGCAAATATTGCGAATTCGGCGGCGGTGGTACATACCCGAACGCCAGCGATGGAACTCCGGAATCCCAGTTTGAGATCTGCGGCAATTGTGACTCATTCAGGTGCAAATAGCCTCCGCCATAGCCGGCTTTGCCCCAGGCGTTGCCCGTGGTCTGTGTTTTCGCTGGATCAGAAAACTGCTCGGGCTGGTAGTAGTAGACGCCGGCAGCCGTGAAGTCATTGGTCAGTGACGAGTTGATGACCTTTGTCATATCAATCGTCATGTTGTCAGTGCGGCCATTGGAGAAGAATGGCGAGGGGTATGGGATGGTGCCCGGCGGGTTGTAATAGATATTCTGTAGCGGAGATTCGACGTTGACTTTCTCAAGACCATAAATCACATAGAATTTGAGAGAGTCGCTGATGCTGTCATCGATGCGGGTGTGCAGTTGAAATCCATTGCTTGACTCTTCCACGTTCTTTGCATAGTTGACGCCGTCGGTCGCCTCGGTTTCTGTGTTGCCTGCATAGACGGGCTGTGGAGTGCGGTTGGCCTGGGGCCAGTAACTGGCGAGCGCATGAGAACCGGCGTTGATGTCTTGTGCCGGAATCATACCGTTGTTCACTGTGTTGCCATTCTCATCCGTGGCAGTGGCCGGGGTGTAGCAAAAGCCGCCGACATTCGTGAAGAGCGATGTCTGCGAGTAGTCCTGTGGGCAGCCGGCCGCCAGGGCCGCAGATGAGACATTCAACGCACGGGCAATATTGTCTCTGCTCAGATCTCCCTGCAGCATGGATGCGTTCGGGATAAAGTCAGTGAGCAGGCCTGCAGGCTGGTGCTGATCGTAGTACTCATATCCAAGCCAGAAGACGAGCTTTTTCTTTTTTCGGTTAAAGTGCGTGAAGGGAAGAATGATGGGGCCGCCGATGGTTCCGCCGGGATAGAAGTATTTGAACTGAGGCCGTGGGCTCCCGTAGTAATTGGACAGCCAGTCATTAGAGTTGAGGGCGGTGTTCTTCACATAGGTGTAGAGGCTGCCGTGGAATTTGATACCGCCCGATTTGCCCACGGCGTCAATCACAACTGGGCCCTTTGACTCGGCCGCGCTGAAGTCCGCCGTGGTCACCTTGACTTCTTTTACTTGAGAGACGTTGATGTTGCCCATTTGGCCGGCCATGACTCCGGGATCGACAAACTGCGCACCATCGGAAGACACACTGACTCCTGCAGTTTGAGGCGCGGAGCCGAGCGCACCGAACGCACTCAGTTGGCCGCTGCCGGGGCTGGTCGTCTGATAGCCGTAGAGTCCGCCGGGGCCGGTGTTGCCCAGCCCTGTGCCGGCGTTGAGAGTGAAACCAGGCAGAATGCTGACCAGTTCGCTCACATCACGGCTGATGGTCGAGAGCCGCTTGATTTGCGAGGACGTGATCAGAGTGCTGTGCGCGCCTGAGTTCAGAGTGACTCCGGCCGACTGGGCCGAAACCACTACCGTGGTGCTCGCCGCGCCTACCTTGAGCACAATATGCGGCACGGTGAGGCTGTCTCCGGGATGCGCAACAATGCCGCTGACCGTCCAGTTCTCAAAGCCCTGATGACTGATGCGCAATGAGTAGCTGGCTGGCGGCAGCGCCGAGAAGGAGAAAAAACCTTCCCCATTGCTCGCGATTCGCCAATGGGAGCCGTTTTGCTGGTTGGTCGCAAGCACCCGGGCGCCAGGCACGACGGCTCCGGTGGAGTCCATCACTGTGCCCGAAATGGACACCGTGGTCTGAGCCATCAGGATGGCAGGGAAGGCAATCAGCAACGCGAGACCCAGAATGAGCGGCTGCAATTTTTTCATTGCCTGCATCCGGCCAACGCCTTGAGAGAAATTTTTATAAATGCGCAAGTTCTACCTCCAAAAGATCCACCAACTTTGAACTGCCCCATCCTTGGGGCCACGACATTGTGGCCCGTGGATGCCGGAAGACTCTTCCTGTTGCGTTTTGATCTCCCCGGTCTCTCCGTCTCATCCTCCCTGGAAGCTGGGGAGCTTCAAGGATTGCCGTCTTTCGGGTGTGGGATGAGCAACCGCTGGCGAGGCTGAGGAAATTCGGGCAAAACCTAATTGCGCAAGCGGAGAGGGCAAAAGGTTTATTTGGTACATTCCAGTACCGGCCTGTTACAGGCTGTTTTGAAACACAGGCATCCTGTTGATTGCGAGTGATTTAGGTAGCGTTAAAGGTAACGTAAAAAACGCTGTTGCAACTGCTTGCATGATATGGCTATGATCGGTGCCCAGAGAGAAAGACAATGTTGTCCATCGAAAGAGCAGCGGTTGAAGCAGAGGGGATTCCCCACGCACGGGAAGACGAGTGGCGTGAGTTCAAAGCCGTCGGCGTGGCGCTCTCGAACTCTTCGCGCCTGCTGCGGTTGTTTACCTATATAGGGGAAAAGTATTTCGAAGGGCAGACGCAGAAGCTGCACGAGTACGACATTGCCACGGAGGTCTTCGGGCGTTCCAAGTCCACCTTCAATCCCGGAGAAGATGCAATCGTGCGCGTCGAGGCACACCGGCTGCGAAAGAAGCTAAAGGAGTACTACGAGGGCGAAGGCAAGGACCATCCCGTTCAGGTCTCGCTGCCGGCAGGCTCTTATGTTCCGGCCTTTATCCATCGGCATATTGATACTGGTTGTCCTGTGGAGCCGCAGCTGGAAGTGGCTGTGTCACCGCCGCCAAAGAGGCGCCGATGGGCCTATGTGGCTGCCGCCTGCGCTGCTTTGTTGATGGCCGCGCTGATCGGGAGAATCGAGTACCGCCACCGGCAAAGCGAACCTGCGAAGTCCCTGTCCACGTCGGCCGCTACTGTGCCACCTATTGTCGTGACTGGGCCGTTTGCTCAGCTTCCTTTGCATATTCTCGCGGGGGATTATGGCAAGCCCCAAGTAGACGCGGCTGGTATGCTCTGGCAGCCAGACACTTACGCTCATAATGGAGGCAATTGGACCGGACCGGCTGACTCCGTGTTGCGTACCAGTGACCCTTTGCTTTTTGAGCATTGGCGCAATGGAGATTTTTCCTACGAGATTCCTCTCAAGCCGGGAGTGTATGAGCTTCATCTGTATTTTCTCGACGTTCGTTCGCGAGCGACCTCCCCCTCCACGTTTTCCGTCACGGCCAACGGGCACCCTCTGCTTTCAGGATTTGACATTTACGGGGATGCGGGCGCGCTCAATACCGCTGATGAACGCATCTTTCGCGATATCAGCCCCGGTAGCGATGGGATGCTTCATCTCAGCTTTGCCACGTTGACCGGGACGGCGGAATTGAATGCTATCTCGATTCTGCCTGGTCTCGCTCATAAACAGTTGCCGATACGTATCGTCGCGCAGCCAAACTCCTACACCGATCATGATGGCAATTTGTGGAGCCCGGATAACTACTACCTAGGAGGCTACGTCTCCGCGAAGAGTGACGATGTAACTGGCACTGAGGATCCCGACCTCTATTCGGGCGAGCGCTACGGGAATTTTTCTTATGCTATTCCGGTTGTTCCGGGCGACAGCTATACGCTGACTCTTCATTTTGCAGAGCGCTACTTCGGGCAGAATGCCCCGGGTGGCGGAGGCGTAGGAAGCCGCGTTTTTCGCGTACTCTGCAACGGGCAGATTCTTTTGAACAATTTTGATATCTACAAGCAAGCCGGCAGCTTCCACGCTCTGTCTGAAACCTTTCACGGTTTGAAAGCGAGCCCGCAGGGGAAGCTCAACATCACCTTTCAAGCAATTGTGAATAATGCCACAGTCTCTGCCATCGAGGTCACTGACGAATCGCATTAGGAGCAAAGCTGCGGTGCATGTGGAGCCGGTCGCGCCTGGAGAGAACTCCCTGCGGGCTTCGGACGGCGTGCATTGCTGAGCTCCAGTCGGCATGGCTGGAAATGATTGTGCTTCTCAGTGGGGAAACTTGCGTCGGTGAAGCAATCTTCTCCACCACCATGAGGTGCGTTTTCTTCTTGACATTCGTTCCTCTCGCTTCGTTATAGTTGTGGCTGCGAATAGTTAACGTTTACTTTATCGATCAACGAAACGGACAATATGCCGCGATTGTTTCTGGTTCTCTCGCGGTTCTGTGTGCGCACGCGGTCCGAATTTCCCGGGCGCACTTGAAAGGCAGTTCACTGAGCAAACGTTTTCACGAAGATTGGTCCCCCGCTGGGCGAAAGCCTGTTGCAGTTGGGTTGTCGCGAATCTGCCGGCTCGACGGCGTCACGGCAACGCTCACAATTTCGATGCAGGCCAGAGCAGGAACGCAAATCTGTCTGGCAAGGCATTTCACCCGATCCAACTGCTCCTGATGGTTATGGAGCAGTGGCGGCACGCTAACAAAGCGAAAAGCTTAGAGAGGAATCCCAAATGAGAAGAATCAGAATCTGTCAGTTATTGCTAGGCATCCTGATTGTCATGTCATGCAGCGCTTTTGGCCAGGCGACGGGCGCAAGTCTTCGAGGTGAGGTCACAGACCAAACCAGAGCCGCTATTCCCAATGCCGCAGTCAGCATTGTCAACGTCAATACAGGCCTGAAGCTAGAGACGAAGTCAAACAGCAGCGGCGGCTATGTTCTGCCTGCCATACCTCCGGGGAACTATCGTCTTGTGGTAAATGGCTCGGGCTTCAAGACGTACGAGCAATCCGGCATACAGTTGGCCATTGGAGAGTCCGCGACCGCGAATGTGCGTCTCGTGACTGGCACCGTCACGCAAACGGTTTCGGTGAATGCTAACGCAGAACTGATCAACACCACGACTCCGGAGATCAGCCAGACGATATCTTCCACCTCGATACAGGCACTCCCATTGAATGGCCGCGACCCCGGCAGCCTTGTGCAGCTATCCCCAGGGACCATCAATGTGCTGAATACAGCGGCAGGTTTCCGGCAGGGACTCACCGTGCTTCCTACAGCGCAGGCCGCCTCGACCAACGGAGGGAAACAAGGCAGCACTTATTACATGCTGGATGGCGCGCCGAACAATGATGTTTATATGGGGTTGGCCGGGCCCTTCCCGAATCCTGACGCAACGCAGGAATTCACTGCGGTGACGAACAATTTCAGCGCCCAGTATGGATTTTCCGCAGGCGGTGTTGTTCTGATTCAAACAAGATCAGGCGCGAATAAATTCCACGGAGACCTTTTTGAATTCATCCGCAACCAGGATTTCAATGCCGCCGATTACTTTACCGGGGTGGTGAACACGCTCAAGAGAAATCAGTTTGGAGGGTCCATCGGGGGACCGATTCTACACAACAAGCTCTTTTTCTTCTTCAACTATCAGGGCACTCGCGAGGTGGCATCCGCCACGCCGTCTTTTGCGGCGTCGTTCACGCCCGCGATGCTTACAGGCGACTTCAGCGCGCTTCTGCCGAATACGCCAATCTATGATCCAACAACAGGGAATCCGTTTCCGGGAAATATCATTCCGCAAGACCGCATCAATCAGGATGCGTTAAAGCTGGCCAAACTGTTCCCGGTCTCCCCATCCACCAACGGTGCCTTCTACATTCCAGAGCCGAGCACTTCAGACAAGTATGACGAGTTCACCGGCAGGCTGGATTACAACATCACGCCGTCCAATCGAATGTTTGCGCGGTGGTACAGCAACTTCTACTCGGTGCCTGGAAACGCGGAAAACGGTAACCTGATCACTTCTTATACCGGCGATCAGATCCACTATATCGATGCCATCGTCTCGGACACCTGGACACTCAACCCCTCGACTATCAACATTGCGAATGTCTATGAGATGAACGAAGAGCAAAGGCAAACTCCTACCATGAATACGTGCCTGAGCCAGTTCGCGAAAGGACTGGTGGGTCTGCCTGGCGAGTGCGACCTTCAGGGGCTTTACATTTCTGGAGTCGGCGGAAGCGGGGAGTATATCTATCAGTCGAGCGGGTCCAACCCGCGCTCCAGCCGCGGCCTTGATGACAAACTCATCACTACGATTGGCAAGCACACGCTGGCCATGGGCGGCACCATTCAGCGCAATTACGACGCGACGGTCTCTCCCTGGGAAGCGGTACCACAGATGGAGTTCTACGGTGCGGCCACCGGTGTAGGGCTTGCCGACCTGGTTCTTGGAGACGCCAGCTACTTTGCACAGGGCGCGGGCGACTACGGGGCGGAGCACCAATATCAAGGTACTGCATTCGTTCAGGATGAGTATCAGGTGCTCCCGAATCTGACCATTGACGCGGGCCTTCGCTGGGAGCCGGATCTCGCTCCGGCGATTGTGAATGGCCGCGCCGCGGCTTACATTCCAGGAGAACAAAGCCTGCGTTTTCCGAATGCCCCTCAAGGCCTGGTATTTCCTGGAGATCACGGCGTGACTTCTGGAATCTATGCAAGCAAGTACAGCGTGTTTGAGCCTCGCATTGGTTTTGCGTGGCAGCCCAAAGATTTGCCTAATACGTCAGTGCGTGGAGCATTTGGGCTCTTCAGAGAAGTTCTACCCATGTCTAACTTGAATCACATCACGCAGGATGCTCCGTTTTCCCCCACCTATCAGTACACTTCTGCTTACACAGGCTATGCTGGCGGAGGAATTCTTCAAAAGCCGATCACTTTTGATAATCCATGGTCATCCCCGGGAGTGGACTTCCCCGGCGGCAAAAGCCCCTTTCCGCCCTTTGCTTCACTGACCTACGTTCCACCAAGCAACGTGGCCTTTGCAAACCCTGTAGGCTCGCTCGTTACCTTTGCAACATCGTGGAAGACACCAATGATGCAAAGCTGGAACCTTTCTGTGTCGCAGCAACTGGGCAGAAGCGTAGCCTTTCAGGGCATCTATGTCGGCAGTGAGACGGAGCACGACGTGGTTCAAGTGGACAAGAACCCAGGCATCTTTGCTAACCATGGCATTCGGCAGAATCCGGCCTTCTCGCAGATACTTACGAGCGTTCCTGAAGGAACATCGAGTTTCAACGCACTGGAGGCGCATATACAAAAGTCCATGTCCCACGGTCTGCAGTTCGGATCAAGCTTTACGTGGGAGAAGGTGATGGACGACAGTTCCTCCAGCAGTTTAACCTTTGATACGGGAGACGGCGTAACTGATCCGTTCAATATTGGAGCCAATCGCGGCGAGTCAGATCTCAATATTCCCGTTACGTCAGTTACAAACTTTATCTACGATGCTCCCTCGCTGCGTCACTCCAACAGAATAGTGAAAAATATCTTTGGCGGATGGTCCGTCAGCGGCATTCTGACACTTCAGGAAGGGACGCCATTCACGGTCTATTGGACCGCAAGCGCGAATAATTCGGGCGCGGGCGTTTATGCAGACCGGGCGAGTCTTACCGGTGCTCCTGTCAATCTTAAGCAGGGTAGCCGGCGTCAATGGCTCAAGCATTACTACAACACCGCAGCTTTCGAGGCGAATGCTCCAGGCACTTTTGGAGACTCAGCGCGTAATATGCTCCGGGGTCCGGGTTACAGCAACCTGGACATGGCTCTGATGAAGAACTGGAGCATCGCCCAGCAATATCGTTTGCAGTTTCGCTGGGAAGCCTTTAACGCTTTGAACCATGCGAATTTCAACAATCCGAATAACACTGCCTCGAATGGCTCTGCTATCACGTCCGATCGCGGACCGCGGCTCATGCAGGGCGCGCTGAAACTGTACTTCTAGCAGAACATTGGATCTCGGCCAGCAAAAGTACTGGCTGGCCGGGATCCAAACGAGTTGCTTCGCTGCTCTTGTCTGTTTTTGTACCACCCGGAGCATTCCAGCGTTTGATGATGAACCAAAGTAAGTGTAGCGAGTGGTAGGAGGAAAATAATTTGAAGAGCATGGATCGCAGAGACTTCTGCCTGAGATTGGGCGCGATGTCAGGCCTTGGGATGTTGCCTGCCGGAGTTCGAGCATTGGGGATGCCGGGTCAGACGGCTCCAGGCTCGGTTGCAGGATCAGCGCCCGGGGCGGCGCAGGCCAGCCTCGGCGAGAAGACATCTGCAGTAGAGCATGGGCGGCTGCAGTGGTGGCGTGAGGCGCGATTCGGCATGATGATCCACTGGGGCCTCTATGCGATTCCGGGACGTGGCGAGTGGGTGCAGTTTGCCGAGCAGATTCCGGTGCGGCAGTATGCGACGCTGGCGCAGCAGTTCAACCCCACTGACTTTCATGCGGAAGCCTGGGCCAGCCTTGCGCGGGATGCTGGAATGAAGTACACGGTACTGACGGCGCGGCACCATGATGGCTTTGCGCTGTTTGATGATCCGGACAATCCGTTTACGAGCGTAAGCACGGCGGCGCGCCGCGACCTGATTGACGAATATGCCCGGGCCGTACGAAGGGCTGGCCTGCATGTGGGACTCTATTACTCGCCACTCGATTGGCGTTTTCCCGGGTTCTTTTTCCCGGACCTTCAACTGGAAAATGCCGAACAGATGCGAGCGCAGTATCACCGGCAGATCGAGATTCTGGCGACAAAGTATGGCGAGATCGACGTTTTGTGGTTTGATGGCGGAGAAAGCGATTGGCTAAGTTTTGGACACGACATGAGCAGCACCGCGTTCCCTAAGCGAAAAGGCGATTATCACGGTCAATTCAGTTGGCGTGGCGACGAAGTGAACGCGATGCTGCGCAGCAAGCAGCCGCAGGTGATTGTGAACAATCGCGCGGCGGGCATTCCTCCGGATTATCATTCGCGCGAATGGACGGTGGGCAGCTTCGACAATACGTCACCGTGGGAGTGCGCATTTCCGCTTGCCGGTTACTGGGGGTACTCGGGCGACACAGAGCCGATGGCGCTCAAGGATGCAATTCAACTGCTGGTGAACGTGGTGGGGCGTGACGGCAATCTGCTGATGAACATTGGTCCGAGAGCCGACGGCACCATTGTGCCCAGCCATGAGCAGCGGTTGCGCGAGATGGGCCAGTGGGTGCAGAAATATGGTGAGAGCATTTATGGAACCCGCGGTGGCCCCTTCATGCCTGGCAAGTATGGTGTCTCCACGCACAAGGCAAACCGGATTTACGTGCATGTGCTCGATGCCGCGATGAGCCGCATTGCTCTGCCTCCGATTCCGGGCAAGGTAGTCAGATCCACATGCCTGACAGGCGAGGCGGTGCGTTTCACACAGAATGCCGCGTCGCTTGATCTGATATTGACGCGCAACTCCGCGAACCAAACAGATGCCATTGTAGTGCTCGATCTGGACAGGCACGCGCATGAGATTCCAGTGACGCAGGTAGGATGAGGCGTGCCTTCTGAGTGGTAGGTCTCGTCGTCAAAGAGTAGGAATGTTGTTCCGGCGGCCGTGAGCGATCACGGAAACGCGCAATAGAGAGAGGCGAGGAATGTTCAAAAGAATGACGGTCTTCACGATGATGGCTGTGGCCGCGATGATGCCCTCGGTCCGCGTGTGCGCGCAAGCTGACCCGGCCGATGCCATCGTGGCCGCGCAGGACGCAGCTCCGAAGCTGAGCGTTCATCCTGCAACTGTTTTCTACGGAGCGGCCTACTACAACGAGTACACGCCTTCGCCGCTGCATCCTGAGCGGCTGGCGACCGACGTTCGCATGATGAAAGCAGCTGGCTTCAATGTGGTGCGCATGGGCGAGTCCACATGGAGCTTGTGGGAGCCGGCTCCGGGCAAGTTTGACTACGCATGGATGGATCGCGTGGTCGATGCCATGAGCAAGGCCGGGATCAAGGTCATCATGGGTACGCCGACCTACTCCATGCCGGTGTGGTTGTGGAAGCAGCATCCGGAACTGCTCGCGCGTCCGCTCGGCGGTGGCTATGTTGGCTATGGCATGCGGCAGGATATGGATTACGACAATCCGGTCTTTCGTCAATATGCGGGTCAGTTGATCGTGAATCTGGTCCGCCACTATCGCAATAATCCCGACGTGATTGGCTGGCAGGTGGATAACGAAACGAGTTCCTACGGTGCTTCTAATCCTGACGTGTTTCATGGGTTCGTCGATTACCTGAAGGAGAGGTTTGGAACGCCAGAGGCGATGGATCGCGCCTGGTTGCTGAACTATTGGGGGCAGGACGTCTATGACTGGAAGAACATGCCAACGCGCGACAACGCTACCAACCCCAGCTATAAGCTGGCGTGGTCGCGCTACTCACAGTTGCGGGTGACGCGCTATCTGGCATGGCAGGCTCAACTGGTGCGTGAGAATCGCGCCCCCGCTCAGTTTGTCACGACAGACTTCGGATCGATCATGCGGCCGGACGTGGATGAAACGCAGATCGCCAGGACCGAAGACGTGGTGGCCAACAATATCTATCATGGCTGGCAGGATGACTATAACGGTGAGTATGACGCGTTACAGGGCTCTCTGGCACGGTCACTCAAGCACACGAACTACCTGGTGACCGAAACCAACGCGCAGACGCTGGGCTGGGATTCGGCAGGCCAGTATCCTCCCTATGACGGCCAGTTGAGACTGGATGCCTTCACTCACTATGCCAACGGCGCCAACATGGTGGAGTACTGGCACTGGGCCACACTCGAAGATGGACAGGAAACTTACTGGGGTGGCGTGCTCGGCCATGATCTCGGCCCGAACCGCGCTTATCGCGAGGTGTCCCGAATCGGCCGCGAGCTGAAGCGCATCGGCCCGCAAATCGCTAATCTTCGCATTCACAATAAAGTGGCCATTCTCTACAGCGTTGACTCCATGAATGGGCTCTCATTCATGCCTTACGCGCATGATGCCAATCAAGGATGGCAGCCCGGCAGAAATGGCGGCAATTATGCGGGGCTGATTCAGCAGCTCCACACGGCGTTATATGACGCCAATGTCGGGACTGATTTTGTGTTTCCTGACACAAAGAATTTTTCGCAATACAAGCTTCTGATTGTTCCTGCGCTTTATGTGTCCAGCGATGCGCTGCTAAAGCGGATCGTTGACTACGTCCGACACGGCGGCAATGTGCTGATGACCTTCAAGAGCGGTTTCACCAATGAGAACGGCGCGGTGCGCTGGCAACTTGCGCCCGGCCCGCTGCGTGAAGCTGCGGGCTTCACTTATCAGGAGTACTCCAACCTCAAACATCCGCTGTCACTCAAGGGCGACCCCTTCCACGTCGGTGTTGCCGCGAATCAGGCCAGCACGTGGGCTGAGTTTCTTCAACTCACCACCGCCAAGCCGTTGGCCTGGTATGACCATCCATTCTTCGGCAAGTGGCCGGCGATCACACGTAACCATTACGGTGAAGGAACTCTCACCTACGAGGGTACTGTCCTGTCTGGCAAGCTGCAGGATGCCGTCATGCTCGACGAGCTTCAGTTATGCGGTCTCACCGGGCCGGACCAGAGTCTTCCCGCTGACCTGCATGTGCGGCACGGAGTCAATGATCAGAACCGGCGCATTCACTATTACCTGAACTACTCTTCGTCTCCGACGGAGTTCACCTATCCCTACGCGAATGCGCACGATCTGCTGACGGGTCATGCGCTGGCCTCGGGCTCTCATGTACGCGTTGACCCGTGGGGAGTTGTGATTGCCGAAGAGGACCGCGCATTGCAGAAATAGCAAAGGAATCGTCAGGCGGAAGGCCAGTTGCAGCCACAGAGCAATCAGGTAGCACGTGCTCGCAATTTCTCGGGATCTCTGCTTGGGAGATGGTGTTTCCGGGCACGTGACCTGCGCTGCCCAAAATTTCCTCATGGCTGGCGTGTAGTATGAAGTCTTCGCATGAGTACTTTTAAGCCTCTTCCCTCCAGAATTCTTCTGCATATTGCCCAGGAACTTGCCGTCTCCACGCACAGCCTCGCAGCCGTGATTGCGTTGCTGGATGAAGGAGGAACCGTACCCTTCATCGCCCGCTATCGAAAAGAGGCGACCGGCAATCTTGACGAGGTGCAGATCCGCGCCATTGAAGAGAAGCTGAGCTATTTCAGGGAGCTTGAGAGCCGGCGCGAGACCGTGCTGGCTTCCATTGCCGAGCAGGGCAAGCTGACCGAGGAACTCAAGGAGAAGATCGAGGCGGTTCTCAATCGCAGCGAACTCGAAGATCTCTATCTGCCTTACAAGCCCAAGCGGCGCACCAAGGCGACCATTGCGCGTGAGAAAGGCCTTGAGCCCCTCGCCAAGTACCTGTGGAACCAGGAAACCGGGCCGCAGACGCTGAGCGAAATGACGCCCGCGTTTGTGAACGAAGAACTGGGCGTGGCCTCAGTGGAGGAAGCGCTCGAAGGTGCGCGCCACATCGTAGCGGAGTGGATCAGCGAATCTGCGGATCTGCGCAAGGCGCTGCGCCGCGTCATGTTAGAAGAGGGCATCGTCGTCAGCCGCAAGGCGCTGGACGCAAAGGATGAGCAGGAAAAGTTCAAAATGTATTACGAATACCAGGAGCCGGCGAAGACCATTCCATCGCACCGCATGCTGGCTATACGGCGCGGTGAGAGCGAGGGAGTGCTTTATTTTTTGATTGAGGTTGAGGCTGCCCGTGTGATGGCTCTGACGCGGGCTCACGTAATGCGGCAGCCAGGCGACTGGACCGCGCAGTTGGATCTCGCCATCGAAGATGCGTGGCAACGGCTGCTGAACTCATCCATCCAGGCCGAGATTCGCTTTGAGCTCAAGCAGCGCTCCGATGCAGAGGCGATTCAGGTCTTTCGCGATAATCTCTATCACCTGTTGCTGGCTCCGCCCGCAGGGCCAATCTCGGTGCTGGGCATCGATCCTGGTCTGCGCACGGGCTGCAAAATGGCCGTAGTGGATGAGACGGGGAAGCTGCTGGCGCACGATGTGATTTACCCGCACACCTCAAAGCACGGTATCGCAGAAGCCCAACAGAAGGTGGAAGCGCTGATCCGGCAGCACCAGGTACGGGCGATTGCCATCGGCAATGGAACTGCTTCGCGTGAAACGGATGCCTTTGTTCGGGAATTTATGCGCGAGAAGAAGATTCAGGAGATCTTCAGCGTTACGGTCAGTGAAGCAGGGGCCAGCGTTTACTCGGCATCGGATGTGGCGCGGCAGGAATTTCCTGATCTTGACCTTACGGTGCGCGGCGCTATTTCGATTGCGCGCCGCCTGCAAGACCCTCTCTCAGAGCTGGTGAAGGTGGACCCAAAGTCGATTGGCGTGGGCCAGTATCAGCACGATGTGGACCAGCGTCAACTGCACGAGTCACTCGAAAACGTGATTGAGAGCTGCGTCAATCGCGTGGGGGTGGATCTGAACACCTCCTCCTGGACGCTGCTTCGCTATGTTGCGGGCGTGACGGAGCGCACAGCCGTCAACATTGTGAACTATCGCAATGAGAATGGACGCTTCCGGTCGCGTACGCAATTGCTTGAGGTCTCAGGCGTCGGGCCAAAGACCTTTGAGCAGGCCGCAGGCTTTCTGCGTATTCGCGATGGCGAGAACCCGCTGGATATGACGGCTGTGCATCCTGAGTCTTACGGCGTGGTAGAGCAGATTGCGCAGTCACTTTCTGTCACCGTGCCGGAGATTATTCGCACGCCGCAATTGCTCGAGCGAGTGGACCGCAGCCAACTCTCTGCCGGCGCATTTACGGTCAACGACATTCTGGACGAGCTGCGCAAGCCGGGCCGCGATCCGCGTGACAGGTTTGCCGCGCCCAGCTTTCTGGAAGGCGTCAAAGAGATTACCGATCTCAAGGAAGGCATGGTGCTTGAAGGCGTGGTCACAAATGTGACGAAGTTTGGCGCGTTCGTCGATGTTGGCGTACATCAGGATGGCCTGGTACACATCAGCGAGCTCTCGAACCGCTTTATCAAAGAGCCGTCAGAGGCTGTGAAGGCAGGCCAGATCGTCAGGGTGAAGGTGCTGAGCGCCGATGCAAAAACCAAGCGAATTGCGCTCTCCATGAGAGCACTGATGGAGCCTATAGGCCGCGCACCTTCCAAAGCGAAGCCCGTGCCGAAGCCCACTCTCTCGATGGATCAGAAGCTGGCTGCTCTCAGCTCGAAGTGGAAGGTGCGTTAGAAGACTGGTGGAGGCGTCGCTACTGCATAATGGTTTGAAGCAGCCCCCCCCGACAGCTTGCACCAAATTGTCACGGGAGTTGGCGCAAGCACTAAGCCCCTATGAAGCGGAGATCGAACAGCGCTACGCGATAGCTTCGATCCGCTTCAAGTATTCCTCGCTGCCCGAGGCGTAGTCTCAGACATTCAATTGTCCTGATCCACGCTGCCGACTACCTGTGCGCAAGCAAAGGAATCATTTGGCGGACATGCCTGCATGCGCTTCCGGCTCTGATGACCCTTCATAGATACGCACCTCGAAGGGCTTCAGATGCAGCGAAATGGTGTTGCCTGCTTTCCACTCCATCGTTGCTGAGGATGAAGATGCGAAGGGCTTGCGCACGGCAAAATCCGTGGCCGCTCCCGTAGGAAGTTGTAGGGCCGACGTCAAATGCAGAGAGAACTCTTGTGCGTGATCGGATGGATTCCGAAGAGTAATGATCCATTCCGAAGGGTTCCAGGCGGCCCAGCCATAGATTTGCAGCTTGCCGGGATCGCCACCGATCCAGTGGGTGTCTTCAAGAATACCGGCATGTGCGCGCGACCATTTTGCTGCGCGTGCAAGGATGTCCCAGTCGGACTCAGAGAGTAGCGATGGTGTGATGTACATTTCTTGCAACTGGGTGCCACTGCCGAAGTAGGAGAGCACTTCGTCCGGAAAGTCATGGTCGGGATCGGTGCGGAGCCCCTGCGCCTGCTTGGCATAGATCATCCCATGCAACATAAGTGAATTGAGGGGAAAGAGTGGTCCCTTGAGGACGATGTTGCGGTATGTTTGTTCGTCGCGATAGGTGATCCACCGTTGACGGGAGGAGCCGACGCCGGCAAAGCTGTGGTCGTCACCGCCTCTCCAGATCGAATCGGCATAAAGCAGCCAGAACGGTGAAGGATAAGTGCCGGTAGTTAGATTGATATAGATGCCGGGTTCCTGCCGGCGCAGGTGATGGATCAGGTGAATCGCGGCAGCGAAGTCGCTGTCAAACGCGGAGCCGGGGAATACGCTGTCAGCATTGCCGGTGCCATCGAATTTGAAGAGATTTGCATGGTATTTGCTGATCATTACAGAACATACCTGCGAGAAACCACGAAAGTATTTGGGACCTGACAGGGCATAGCCATCGTGGACGATTTCGAAGCCATGGGCTTTGCCGTAGGCGATGCGCTCGGTCTTCTGCTCGTCATAGCCGCCCCAGGGCGAGAGCCACACGCCGATGCCTGCGCCATAGGAGGCTGCGGCTCGCGCCACGCGTGTGAAACCATCAGGAAAGCCACTGTAAAAACCCCAGAAGGAGTTTGGATTATCCCAGCCGTCGTCGAAGACAAAGGAGTTGAGCTTCACATGACGCTTGGTCACGAGTTGCTCTCCATAAGCATGGATGCGATTCAGCACCTCGGCTTCGTTGTAACGGTTTCCATATCCGATGTCGAACCATGTGTTGTAGTTGAGAAATGGAGCGTAGGGTCGCGGGCGCACGGCTTCAAGGTAGGCAAGAAAGGCACGGCGCATCTGGCCCGGCTGGTAAGTTCCGACCACAGCGGAATAGGTGACGGATTGATGCGCGCGCAGGGGCAGCACGCGCGTGATGCCCGACTCGGCGACTCCATCACTGATCCGGCTCCAGGCAAGCGGATGTTCAAATCCGAAAAACATATGCTGATCGGCCAGAGGAGATCCCTTGACGGAGCCGATCACACGAGCCCCCGGATCATGGCTTTTGATCAGCAGGACCTCCGTAATGGGGAGAGCCTGTGCGCTGGCCGTGATGGTCAACTGCTCGCGCATATAGCGGCGATGAACGGGGTCTAGCAGGCACCACTGGAACTTTGCGCCGGTATGCCGCTCCGAGAGACTGGCGCAGATCTTCTTCCCAATCTCATTTCCAGTCTTCCGTGCGCCCGCCCAAGGCGATCGAGCGTATGTCGAATCCCAGTGCAATTGAGAAGGCTTCAACGTGGAGCCGTCCCGCAATGTAATGCGAAAGAGCTCGGGTGCCGAGAGCGTAGAACCGGTGGCGAGGTCGGTCCATATCAGCTCCGGCTTGAGTCGCTGGTCTGAAAGCTGGGCTGACATGCTTTGGTTGGAGACAGAAAGCGATGTACTCTGCGCAGAGAGACGGCTTGGCGCGAGGCCTGTGAGGATCAGTAGTAGCAGAGACGCCCCCAAAAAGGCCGGGGATAGCTTGCGGCGGATGCGAGGCATTTGCGTTTTGATCCTCCGAGGTGCAGAGCGCGTGTTGTAGCGCACCGCAATCTCTTGACGCGTTGTTATTTATTATTACGAATAATTATCAATATTTACGAGCAAAGGCAAGCTATCTTTAGGGGCAGAATATCTGATTTTCAAGCAGGTGCTGCGCCTAACCGGAGTGGAGAGGGCGAGTCTGAGGCAGGGAGGGTCAACGATATTGCTCGCTTTCCAGATGAAGCTGGGACCATCGAGCTTGCTGTGTGTGTATTGCGAAAGAGTACGTAATAAATCATAATCGTTTAGCGTTTGCCGCCCGGCAAGGCCGCAGCCTGAGAGGAAGACCGTATTGATGAAGAGCACAACGGCTAGGGATGTACGGCGATGGATTCGCCCGTTGCGCGGTGAGTTGCGGCGTCTATTGCAGGATTTGGTGAAAGCCAACAGCGTTGCCGTGTTGGCCGGCGGAAACGAGACCCCTGCGCAGCGTGTGTTGCAGGCGTTCTTCCGCGAGCAGGGCATTCGAGCCGAGCTTTACAGCACGGACTTTATTGAGGACTCGGGCCACCCGCAATTGAGGAGAAACAAGCGCTACGCCGGACGGAAAAATTTGAGCGTGCGATTGTCTGGCTCAGGACGCGGCCGGAGTCTGCTTCTCAACGGGCATATGGATACGGTGCCGCCCGGCAATGGCGGCTGGTCGCGTTCGCCGTGGTCAGGGCTATCGCGGCAGGGGTGCGTGCATGGGCTGGGCTCGTTTGACATGAAAGGCGGTGTGGTCGCCAACGCGGCAGTCATTTGCGCTTTGCGGAGAGAGGGTGTCCGGCTGGGCGGTGATCTTCTGTTCGAGTCGGTCGTCGATGAGGAGTGGGGTGGCGGTGGCGGCACGATTGCAGCTCGGCTGCGCGGCGATACTGCGGATGCCTGCGTGATTCCAGAGGGAACACAGTTGGAGATTTACCGGGCGACTCGGGGCGGGTTTGTGGTGGACCTGGTGATCGAGGCCGGCGACCCCGCCGGATATTTCTCCCGTGCCGAGGTTGTCAGCCCTGCTTTGCCGATGGGACGCCTGCTGAACTGGATAGATGAGCTTGTAAAGGAGCGGGGCACTCTCCCGCCGAAGGGTGCATACCTTGGATTCCCCGATCCGGCACCCGTGCAGGTGTTGGCGGTGGAAGCAAACCGGCTCGATCCCACGGTTCCGCTGAGCGTACCCTCGCGGGCGACGGTGCGGGTGTATCTGCAGTTTCTTCCCGAGGAGAATGTGGACCAGGTGATTGCTGCGGTGCGGAAGCGGCTGGAGCGTTTCTGTGCCTCCGATCCGTTTTTTCGGAAGTATCCAGTCCAGTGGAAGCCCTTGATCGGCGGCCCGCTGTATGGCCATGAGCTTCCGGCGGACCATCCATGGCTGGAATGCATGCAGACGAGCGCCACATCAGTGTTGGAGCGGCCCGTGGTAACCACTGCGGCGCCTTACCCCTGTGATGCCGGACTGATTCACCGCGACTTCGGGATTCCGACTCTTCTATTTGGCCCCTGCGGGGCAGGAGCGCATAATCCTGACGAGTATGTGGAGTTTGAGTCGGTTATGGAGACGGCAGAAGTGCTGTTGTCGGCGGCGCTGACCTGGTGCAGTGGATGAGCGCCGCTCACAGCAGGCTCTTCTTCAGGCTTGCGTGGCGGAAATGTAGGGATCAAGCGCCTCGCCAACGGCATCGAGCAGGATCGGCACCGGCGCGCTTTGGAGTGAGCCGGTGCGTACTTTGCGATATTGCGCGGGGAGATAGTCGCTGAGTAGTGTTTCGGGAATGTTGCGCTGTTGCAGGTTGCGCAACAGTGTGTCAACGGCTTGTTGCACTGAGGGTACATTCCAGTAGTAGCGAATGCGGTCGCTGTAGCTATGGACACGCAGCAGTTGCTGTTCTTCTGGCGTTCCTGAGTAGTGCTTTTGCCACTGTTCCGGATGGCGGAGCATGGCCTCTTCTAACCACTGCGGAAGCTGGGATTGCTGCGCCGTTGGGAATAATTCTTTTTCGATGGCGGCGAGCGCAAAGAGGGCCTGACGCATGGCATACGTGAGCCCCGGGCCGACCTTCAGGATGGCGAATCCGTCCCGAACCAGAGCCGCCAGCGCCTCTGGCCGCTGGTAATCGGTCGAGTGCGCCTCGTAAACAAGTCCCGGATGCAGCGCGAGGCGTGCTGTGAGCGGTGAGGCTTTGCCGGGCTGGTAATCGAGCACACTGTCATGGCTGAACTCGACTCCAGGCTGGACGACGAGAGCGATGACGCGCGGCCATGCGGCATCAAGGCCCGCGGCAGCGAACGCGCGGCGGTGTAGATTAAGCGTCGTTTCCGCAGCATCAGGCGACGTCACCGCCAGCTCCATCTCATCGAGAGCTCCGCCGGGACGGGGCACTTCCGTGCCGATAATGTAGACGGGAGATGTCTTCGCCGCGGCGGATTCTGCTGCGGCGCAAAGCCGGGCTGCGCGTTCGGCAATCTGGCCTTCAGGCAGCGGGTCGGGCTCGCCGGCGCAGGGCAGGCTCGCATCCAGATGAATCTTGCTGTAGCCCTCCTGCACAAAAAGACGAACCATCTCACAGGCGTGGCTCATGGCCTGCTCCGCCGGCAGATGCTGCCAGGGGAAGGGCCCTAGATGATCGCCGCCGAGCAGGATACGATCCAATGGAAAGCCGGTTTTGCGGGCGATGGCATAGACACTCTCGCGAAAGCGGCCCGGAGTCATGCCGGTGTAACCGCCGAATTGATTCACCTGGTTGCAGGTGGCCTCGATCAGCAGTGGGCCAGCAGCCGGGAGATGCCGCCGCATGGCGGCCTCAAGCACCCAGGGGTGAGCCGAGCATACAGAGTAAATGCCGCGCTGCTGGTTCGCGGCGTGATTCCGCACCAGTTCGAGGAGGAAGTGGGACATGGGTCTCCGAGGCTATCAGGCAATCAGTAGATGCCGACGTTTTGCACCACACGGCTGATGGCGCCGTTTGGGCTCGGGACGTCTGGCTTGAGTCCGAAATGGATGGAAGCAAACAGGCCGAGCAGTTGGCCGAAGATCACATCAAGAATCGGGCGGTAGAGATCTGGAATGGCGGCAGAGATGCCGGGGGTGAGCACGTACTCGGCCTCGGCACGGAGCGATTTTTCATCTTCTGTCGCGACGGCGACGCGGGTGCGCACCAGTCCCTTGCTTCCAATCTCGCGCAGCAGGTCCAGCTCATAGCGCCTGCGCTGCGGTTGGCTGGAGACGAGCGCAACGAAGAGGGTGTCGCGATCAAGCGCCGCCATGGGGCCATGACGTAAAGCGAGCGTGGGCTGCGTGAGGGTCTGCAGTTTACCGGCGGTCAGCTCCAGCAGCTTCAAAGCGCACTCCATTGAGGCGCCGGCCAGCACTCCCGAGCCCACGAAGCAGGCGCGGTGATAGCCTTCGGAGGCCAGTTCTGCGGCCAGAGTGGCGGCGCGCGGCAGAAACGCTTCCGCCGACTGTACAAGCGCCTGCAGCACCGGCTGGTAGTCCTCCATCTTCCACGCATGCGCCAGAATCTGCCCGGCCAGCACCATGTTGGTGAAGGAACTGGTCATGGCGAGCCCGCGATCATTGGTGGCGTCGTCAAGCACGACGGAGTAAGACTTCCCGCGGC
Organism: Acidobacterium capsulatum ATCC 51196; assembly: GCF_000022565.1. Taxonomy (NCBI): domain Bacteria; kingdom Pseudomonadati; phylum Acidobacteriota; class Terriglobia; order Terriglobales; family Acidobacteriaceae; genus Acidobacterium; species Acidobacterium capsulatum. The sequence goes on along the minus strand of NC_012483.1, from coordinate 990,678 downwards.
CCTTAATTGCGCTCATCATGCGGCCGGCGGCGTTGCAAGTGATGAGCAGGTGGCAGATGTTCGGGTATTCGGCGAGCGCGCGCTCCAACACTGCGACTCCCTCAGGGCTGTCGCCCGAGCGCGAGAATGAGATCCAGAGATACTTCCGGTCCGACAGGATGTAGTCAGGGAAGTCCGTCAGCAGATCGGTGCTCGCCACCGGGAGCACCTCGCACTGCCATTGGCTGCGCAGCAGATGATGCAGGGAGTGCCCAATGTAGTCGGAAGTGCCTGCGCCAATGAGAAAGACGGTTGGGCGCTGCTCCGGCGAATCCAGCAGGCCGGCGGCGGTCAGGAATTGTTGAATCCCGGCTTGCTGGGCTCGGAGCAGAGCGTAGGTGCCAAGCCATGTCTGGGGTTGCTGTGCAATCTCTTGAGGTGTGTGCGCGAGCCCGCGCTCGTCTTTTTCTGCATCAGGCAGGTCGAGCAACGACGATAAGGGATTCAACGGTGAGTCTCCTTCCAATGCCAGGACCCGGAGCTAAAATGTTGCCGGTAGAGATATCGTAGCAAAACGTAAGATATATGCGCAAATTCGAAATATCGTTAATTTACATGTAGTCACGCTTCAAGCTGCTCTACGCCATTCAGGCTCCGCCTTCACCGCTTCGTGTCGAATCGAAAGTAGTGGATTGAGTCTTGTTGTGACATTTCGGGCGGACCTTGTGGGAAGAGCCAATGCGCTCCCGGTCACGGCAGTGAAAATCCATGGTCGCGCAGGAAGCTGGCGCGCAGTTCTGTCTCACGAAAGGCCTCTGTTCCTCCTGACCTTTGAGTGGAGAGCGCTCCGGTGATGTTGCCGGTACGGGCGCAGTCCTCGGGCGACGCGCCGCGCAGCCATGCGGCGAGGAAGCCTGCATTAAAGCTGTCTCCGGCACCGATGGTATCGACGGGCGTGACATGTACGGGTGGGACTTCGATACGCCGCTCTCCCTGCTGTACGACCGCGCCCTGGCTCCCGCATTTGACGGCAATCAGCGGAACCATGCCGGAGAGGGCATCGAGGGCCTCGACGACGGTGTTGCGTTTGGCGATGCGCACGATTTCATCGTTGTTGGGCAGCAGAATATCAAGGTAGGGCAGCAGCTCGTGGAGTACGCCGTCCCAGCGGTCTTCCGGATCATCATTGGTGTCCATGGAGAGGGTCAGCCCGCGGCGTTTCAGCTCGCGAAAGAGCCCGGGGAGACCGCGGTGAAGGCCCTTCTGCAGGAAGAGAGAGGAGAGATGGAAATGGCGGCCGGAGGCCAGGTAATCGATGTCGAGATCTTCGACAGTCATGTCAAACATGATGCCGGGATAGGTCAGGATCCGGCGCGGCTTTCCATGAGGCAGCATGAGAGTGACACCGGTCTTTGCGCCGCCTTCGACGCGCCGGCAGCGGGAGAGGTCCACCTGGCTTTCCGCCAGTCTTTCCATCGCGATGCGGCCCATGTCATCCGCGCCGAAGTGGGTGAGAAAGCCGACCCTCGCGCCGAGAATGGAAAGATTGTGCGCCAGGATGGCGGAGGAGCTGCCCAGCGTCATCTCAAAGTTGGAGGCCAGGATTTCGCGGTCAAGGGGAATTTCCTGGGGTAACCCGTAAAGGATCAGGTCCAGATTGACCTCTCCGGCGAGGGTAAGATCGAAGTCGGGCATACGAGTGCTGGCTCCTCTGGTGGAATAGCTCGGATAATTCCGTATTATTATCATTAGCTCTTTTGATTACGCAATGATTTCGATTGCGCGAAAGAGGCTTGAGGTGTGTGATAAGCGTTTCTGTCAGGGCTCTGCATTTATCGTGGGAAGCGGGCCTATGGTTACGAAACGGGCATATTGCGTGACTCCAACGGAAGGATTGGTGTACTGTTTGCAAGGAAAGAAAGAACACGAAAGTATGGCTGCCAAAACAGAGCAAACCTATTCTTCGGCGGTGGAACCGCGCCTGATGCTGATTGATGAGCGTCGTCAGCTGATTCTGTCTCTGATTCAGAACCACGGTCGCGTGCTCGTCGGCGAACTCTCACGCACTCTTGGAATCTCGCAGATCACGATTCGCAAAGACCTTGAGTACCTTCAGTCCAAGGGACTGGTGCACCGCACGCACGGAGGCGCGCTTCGCATTCAGTCGAGCGCCCTGTTTGATCCCTCGCTGCAGGAGAAGCAGACACAGCACTCGCAGGAGAAGCAGCGGATTGCCGCGGCCGCCGTGAAGATGGTCGAAGAAGGCCAGTGCGTGATGCTCGATTCCGGCACCACCACCGCGGCAATTGCGAGTGAGTTGAAGCAGTTTTCGCAGCTAACGGTGATTACGAATGCCATGAACATCGCAGCGGAGCTGGCCAGCACCAACATGGAAGTGATCCTGATTGGAGGCACGCTGCGGAAGAACTCCTTCTCGCTCGTCGGCCCGCTGGCCGAAGACGTCCTTGAGGAGATGCATGCGGACATTCTGTTTCTGGGCGTAGACGGCTTCGACGTCGAGATCGGCCTGACGACCCCGAACTTTCTGGAATCGCGCGTAAACCGCGCGATGGTCAAGGCCGCCCGGCGCGTAGTGACGGTTTGCGATTCCACCAAGTTCAACCGCCGCAGCCTCTCTCGCATCGTGCCGCCTTCCTCAATCCACTGCGTGATCACCGACAAGAATCTATCTCCCGAAATTGGGGAAGCCCTGCGCGCGCAGAACATCGAGGTTGTGCTCGTGTAGGCAGATATCTAGCCTGTCCGGGGCACATTGTTCATCTTCCCAATGAAAAGCTCCATGCCATGACGGCATGGAGCTTTTCATTTTTGTGGGATGTCGGTTTATGGTTTGTACCGCTTGATTTTTGCCGGATCAAATACGGTGGAGATCCGCCCGCTGACATGCACCGTGCAGCTCTTCTCAGCACTGACATCATCCAGGCTGGTGGCCGTGAGGTGAACCTGATAGTCCCCGGGTTCTGTCCATGCGTGGCGGATCTGTGCGCCCTGCTGCTGCACGCCATCGCCAAGACTCCACGCAAAGGAAAGGGCAGGATCAGAGGATGTGGTTTGCGCGGAAAGCGAAAGGGTTGCGCCGGTTGCGCCGCTGGCCGGGCAGTGAAGAGTCACGTCGGGAGCGGATGCTGGAATGGTCTGATTTACGATCTTGAGCACACTGACGGAGTGCTTCGCCAGATCAACTTGCAGCATTCCCGGTGAAGGCTCGACGGCGCTCTTGTGGTCGAAGATGTTTGTGATTTCGTATTGGCCGTTTGCGGCGAGTCCCAGATCTGCCAGGCGAATGGAATGCTTTGTCGGGTGCTCGGTCCAGTTGAAGACGGTGAGGATGCTTTGCCGCTTCGACTCCTTCAGGTAGAAGATGCTGGGCTGTTGGTCTGACGGCGCGTAGCTCATCAAATCGAGCGGCACTGAGGCCTTGCCCAGCTTCACCATGTCGATCAGGTCACGATTTTCAATCAGCGCCTGACGCTGCGGTTCATCTTCGAGGGAAGGCAGGTTATCTCCAATCTCGAGCATTCCGCCGGAAACTGCGGCGAGAGAGATGGAAACTTGGGCCGCATTCTTCGTCAGCCCTTTCTGGCCGCCGTGCCAGTCCTGATCTTTGATGACCTGGGTCGAGACGGTGAATGCGTCCGGATCGGAGACGAAGAAGTTGCGATCCATGTAGTAGCGGGCCGCGATGCCGGTAGCCGCATCACGGCTGGAGCCGAAGGTATGTCCTGTGTCCTGCGATATGCGTCCGTAATCCACCAGGCCGACGGGATTCAGCATGACACTGCCGTCCTTATCGAGATAAACGTGGTTGCCGACGGCGCCGCGAATGATCTGCAGGCCGATGCGTTGCGCCTCCATGGCGGTGGTGTGTGGCCTGTAGTAGTAGCCCTCGATGGCGCTGTCGTCCATGAAATCGAGTTTGATGTAGTGGATGTCCCAGGTGTGGACGAGTGTGCTGTAGGTCTTGTGCAGGTAGGCCTGTGCGCCTGGGTTGGTCGTGTCGAGCATGTAGAGCTGGTCTTTGCCATCGACAACATTGCCCGCCGGGATGGGTTGGCCCTGCGCGTTCTTGATGAGCCAGTCGGGGTGCTTCTGGTAGACCCATGACCGCACCGAAACCTCAAAGGGAGCTGTCCAGATGCCCGGAACGAGCCCCAGGCCGCGGACTTCGTATTCCATGGGGGTCAAGCCAGCAGGAAAAAGTGTCGCGTTCGGCGTGATGTATTCTCCGCGTGCGTATTGATAGCCCTCATCAATATGGAAAATGTTGTAGCCATACTGCTTCAGGTGTTCTGACTCCCACTCCGCGTTGGTGAGCGCAGTCCCCTGATCTAGCCCGAAGTAGTAGGCTGTCCAACTCCACCAGCCCATCAGCGGGGGTGCGGATACGCGTGCGTGATGAATCCTCTTTATCAGCGAGCCGTAGGTCTCGAGTTGGTTGTGATAGTCCTTGCTGGCACCGAGCAGAAGGGTTTCCGAGGCGAGGCTTTGGCCGGGGGCCACCGGCAGGCTCAACTCAATTTGATCTTTGGCGGGCGAGTTCTGCAGAGAATTCTCTTTTTCCAGCTCGGTTGTGCCGGTGGAGTCGACCTCGTAATGTGAGATCGTTGGCGCGCCTCCAATCGTGCTCGTATGCAGTCGCAGCACAGTGAGAAAGCGCTGGGAGGTCAATGCCCCAAGGAAGAGGCTCTCGCGGCTCTGACGGTTATAGATAAGCTGGCTTCCCACCGCTCGATCCATGTGGTTCGCCGCATCTCCCAGGTTGTGAATCTGCATTGCCGGCCGGTCTTCACTGAAGCTGTCTGAGAGCACACGATCACTCGACGGGGCAGCGCCGAGATTCGCGATCGAGTTCTTCGAGGCTTCCACTTCGCGGATGGACTGCACCTGAATAGCCTTGCCAGTGGTGTTGTCTACGATGACTTTCAGATCTGCAAAGGGAGCATTCCGGTAGGCGCGTAGCCGGTAGACGAGATTAGGTTCTCCTGCCAGCCCCGAGTATGTCACCTCCCACTCGTCCGCTGCTCCGAGATAGCCGTGAGTGCTGCTGTGTGTGGCCGTGTGGCGCGGGTAGTCAGGGGCATACACCCAGCGTCCGTTGATTTTTGCAGCAACGTTCGCAGTCAGCACATCCTGAGTGGAGCCCGGCACCCCGATGCTGTATGCGCCATTCGGCTGCACCTCGACCCGCAGCGAGGTCGATTGCGCCTGCAAACAACAGGCAGGGAAGACCAGTCCGGCCAGCATGACGCCGAGCAGGCCGCGATTCAGGAGACTCCGGTGCAACAGACTCACAATTCCTCCACAAGGGGTTTGGGCACCCGGGGCGGGCGGCCTCGCTCATTTTGGCGTCAGTTTTCCGGCAGAGAGAATGCCGGAAAGACAAAACGCTACAGGTATTTCGTTTTATTACTCTTAAGAGCGAAAGACTAGAGCAGGGATGAGACAGTGTCAAGCAGATATTGCCTTTTCCTGTCGCCGTTCACTATGCCGAACATGGTGGAATCCTGCTTGCATATTGATTTTTACTGGCCCTGGGCTGCCCGCAATAGGCGGAGTGGAGTGCCGTTTCGTGCAAATCAGGTTGCTGTCTATCCGTAAGTACTGGTAATAATACGGAATCCTGAATTGGCCATAATATTCTCGAAAGCCGAAGAACTAGTCGTCGCCACCAGGCGCGAAGGAGCTGAACCCTGGAAACCGCCGCTTCCTCATTGTCCACCGATGCCGCCCCGACCGTCCCAGTCCTGCGGCGGTCACTGAAGCTATGGCACCTGATTCTTTACGGCATCATCATCATTCAGCCGACCGCGCCAATGAGCATCTACGGCGTGGTCAGCAATGCCGCCCGAGGACATGTGGTGACCACCATTCTCATTGCGATGGTGGCCATGTTGTTGACTGCGGTCAGCTACGGCCGGATGGCACGTGTGTATCCAAGCGCAGGGTCGGCCTACACATATGTCGCGCAGGAGTTGCATCCCCTGGCCGGTTACATTGTCGGCTGGTCGATGCTGATGGACTACATGCTGAACCCCATCATCTGCGCGGTTTGGTGCAGTGTGGCCGCGCAGGGCATGCTGCCGCAGATTCCGTATGCGGCTTGGGTGCTGGCCTTTGTGCTGGTTTTTACCGGTCTGAACCTGCTCGGTGTGCAGGCCTCCGCCCGCGTCAATGCGTTGCTGGCGGCTGGCATGGGCATTGTGGTGGCTGTCTTTCTTGCCTTTGCTTTCCATTACATCGCGACGGTGCTGCATCCAGTCGGCTGGGCATGGCTGGCCCCGTTTTATGATCCAGTGACGTTTTCTGTGTCGCGGATCTTCCACGGGACTTCGATTGCCGTGCTCACCTATATCGGCTTCGACGGCATTTCAACTATGTCCGAAGAGGTGGAGAATCCCCGTCGCAATATCATGCTGGGAACCGTCTTCACCTGCGTGGCGATTGGGCTGCTTTCCGCTGTGGAGGTTTACGCGGCGCAGCTTGCCTGGCCGGCAGGCTGGCACTTTCCTCCAGCCCTCGTCGATACGGCCTTTGTGCATGTCGGGCTGCGCGTGGGTGGACGCTTCCTCTTCTTTCTGCTCAATCTGACTCTTCTGGTCGCAAACATGGGGTCAGGAATTGCGGCCCAGTTCGGCGCGGCGCGTCTGCTCTATGGAATGGGCCGCGACAATGCTTTGCCAAAACGCATCTTCGGCGTCATCAGCCCAAGGACGGGAATTCCCCGCAACAATGTGCTGCTGCTTGGCGGGGCGACCCTGGCCGGAGCGCTGCTACTGAGCTACGAGCGCGGCGCGGAGTTGCTGAACTTCGGCGCTTTCATCGCGTTCATGTGTGTGAATATCGCCGCTCTGGTTCACTACCGCTTCCGCTCGAAAGAAAAAGTGCGGCTGGCGGTGACCATTCCTCTGCTCGGATTTTTGATCTGCGGCTTTATCTGGCTGCATTTGACCCGGGATGCCCAGGTGTTGGGAGCGGGCTGGATTGCAATCGGCCTGATTCTCTATTTCGCGATGCACCGCAGAAGAAAGAGCAGAAGGTAGGCAAGACCAGTTCTGCCTTCCCGACCTGCTACGAGTCGCCTGCGCCTGTCTTGCCTGGAAGCCTCGTGTCTTCTTACGCGTCCGCAGAGTGGCCACAGGCTCCGGCTCACCCTGGGCCTGTGCACACGGTCATGTTGTCTGGCAGGCGGCGACACTATGACTCTCCGCTCTGCATATCGCATCATTATTTTTATGTTGACATCAAATCCAAAAACAAAGTAAATACTAGCAATCGTAATAAAAGGGAAATGCAGCACTGTTCCATTCGAGGAGGTTAGGGAAGATGAAGGTGTATCGAATCGTGGTCCTGGTCGGAATCATGTTGGGCATCGCCTTTTGCCCCGTCCTGTCATTCGGTCAGTCGATCAATCAGGGGCAAATTCATGGGGTGATCACCGATACCTCTGGCGCGGTCATTTCGGGGGCGAAGGTGACCATTACTGATGTCGGAACCAACATCTCTCAAGCCACCCGATCGAATCAGAAAGGGACCTACGTGTTTCCGGCATTGCGCGCGTCGAATTACCGGCTCACGGTCTCGGCACCGACCTTTGCAACCGTAGAGAAGAGCGGCATCGTGCTTGCGGTCAACCAGCAGACCACGCTCGATGTCACGTTGACGGCGGCTGGCAACGAAACCAGTGTGACGGTGCAATCTATTCCAGTGCTGCTCGACACGAGTTCTGCGACGTTAGGCACTACCATTTCTAAAAAGTATCTTGAGCAGTTGCCGCTTCCCAGCCAGGACGTTTTTGGCTTGGCATATCTCTCCGCCGGGGTGACGGAGACAGCTGGTTCCGGTATCCGGAACTCCTATCCTGCAGGCACCAACTTCGTTTCCAACGGGCAGAGAAACTCGACGGCAAATATTCGTCTCGATGGTGTATTGATTACTTCGCCGGAGCAGGGCGAAGGAGCAAACTCCAACACCTACTACCAAGCCCTCTCGGAGGCCCTGCAAGAGACAAACGTTGCGAATAACAGCACCTCGGCAGAGTACGGAGATGGAACGGTCATCAACGAGGTGATGAAGTCGGGTACAAACCATTTTCATGGCAGCGTTTTCTGGTACAACCAGGACGGCGCATATAACGCACGAGACTTCTTCAACAGTGGCCCGAAGCCTTCCTACTCACAAAATCAGGATGGATTCACACTGGGCGGCCCCATCGTTAAGAACAAGACCTTCTTCTTCGGCGATCTGCAGTCGATGATTTCAAGCGCTCCAGTAAACATTGTCGCCACCGTTCCCACCGACGCGGAGATCAATGGCGACTTCTCTCAGGCCGGGACCTACGACCAAAACGGCAATCCGGTGCTGAACCAGATCTTCGATCCCTTTCAGATCGATCCCGTCACGGGCATGCGTCCGGCCTATCAGAACAATACAATTCCACAGAATGAGATCGACCCTGTAGGGCAGGCGATCATGAAGCTCTATCCCAAACCGAATACTCCGGGCGATGGGGTCACAGGGGCCAATAACTATCGAAGTGAGGCTGTGAGTTCATTTCACGCACTGCAGCTCGATCTGAAAATTGACCAGCAGTTCACGCCTAAATCGTCACTTTCAGTGCGCTACGGCAGCATCTTTGACAAGGGGTCAGTACCGACGGTATTCGGGGATAGTGAGTTCAATGATGGCAGCACGTATACCGATCAGATATTCAATACCGGCATCAATTACACCTACACGCCGACGGCAAACACGCTGTGGATTTCTACCATTGGCCTCGACCGGGTTGCGGAGCCGACCTCGAACAACAACTTTCCAGCGGCGACCAGCGTGGGGTTTCCAGCCGCACTCGAGCAGAACGGCTTCAAGAGAATGCCGGGCATTCTGATGGAGAACTCGCCGTGGACATCGCTCTTCAGCCAGTGCTGCGTGGATACAAAGTTTGCCCACACGCTGCTCAACTACACGTCTGCCTTTGAGTGGACAGTCGGGCAGCAGACCATCAAGGTGGGAGGAGAGCAGCACCTGTTCTATAACAACTTCTTCCAGCCAAACTATCCCACAGGCTCATTCAGCTTCTCGCAAAGTCAAACCGCCGCAACTCCGAACGATACCAATAACGGAATTCAAGGCAATGATTTCGCGAGCCTTCTAGTCGGCTGGGGAGACTATGGCAGCACGAGCGTTTCGCAGTCCGTTGCGGATAAGTCGAAAGAAACAGCCTTCTACGTGGAAGACGACTGGCGCGCGACTCCCAAATTGACTCTGAATCTCGGCTTCCGCTACCAGTGGGACACTCCTTACACTGAGCGGGACAATAACAGCCAGTTCAGCGATTTTAGCGGAGATAGCGGCATTGCTGTAGCAGGATATCCGGGCACGCTCAAGGGAACAACCATCTTCGCTTCTTCAAAGAATAGGCGGTTGCCAATTGACTGGAGCAATGTCGATCCAAGGTTCGGTTTTGCATACTTGGTCAATTCAAATCTGGTGATTCGTGGCGGCGCTGGGATCTATAGTGGTTATCCCATTGCAACTAACTTTCAGTTTCCGGGGGCGGCTTACACATCGAGTCCTCAAGTCTTCTTTTCAAAAGACAATGGAATGACTCAGTATGCGACCTTGGAGAACCCTTTCCCAGGTGGCATCCCTCCCGCCCAGGGGCAGACGTATGGCAAGCTGGCGCTGTGGGGCCTTCCCAACGCGAACAATCTTGGTACGGCGGCGGCAAAGGATGCTGATATCTACCAATGGAATCTGGGCGTTCAGCAATCCCTTCCCTGGAAGATTGTGATTGCCATCAACTACTCTGCAAATCGCAGCACCCACCTGCCTTGGGCCGGAACAGACAACCGGAACTTCATCCCTTCAGCCGTGCGTAAGGGGTACACCAGCGATCAATTGAATGGACTAGTCAGTAACCCCTTTCAGTCCTTATTCAGCGGCCCTGGAGCGATCTTCAATGAGCCGAGCTCTCGCTATGGCGACGCCCAGTTGCCACTTCTCAACCTGTTGCGGCCCTATCCGCAGTTTGATGGCACATATTCAGGCAACATGCTGACAGAGGCTGCATCCTGGTACAACGCGCTGCAGGTCGTCTTTCATAGGAGAGCCGGGCGTTACCTAAATTTCGAGGGAAACTATACCTGGTCAAAGAATATGGATAACTCATCGGCTGGTGCGAATTCCTTTATCGGAACGCTGGCCAGTGGCTACCCGCAAGAGTTAGACCATTTAAACAAAGAGTGGTCTGTGAGCGCCAACGATGCCACAAATCGATTCGTATTGGCGGTCATTTATCAGCTGCCAATCGGCCGAGGCGACCTCATTGGAAGCCAGATGAACAAGATTCTGGACGCTTTTGTGGGGGGCTGGCAACTGACGACGCTAAGTACCTACCAGAGTGGACAGCCATTAAATATTTACATGGGCAATCCACGGCTTGCGGACGGCAACCAGAGACCGGATGTCGTCTGCTCTAACGCAAGCCTGTTCAAGACTGGTATCAGCTATAAAGATGCCGCGATTTCAGGAAATCCTTATCTGAATGAGAGTTGCTTTGCCGATCCTGGCGATCAGCAGGCTGGCGATGCTCCAAGATACTTCTCGCGGATAAGGTCTGACGGCATTCATGACGCGGATGTATCGCTTGAGAAGACCTATAACCTTGGAAAGCACAGGGGGCAGGTAGAGGCTCATGTGGATTGCTTCAACTGTACGAACACGCCGCGCTTCGCTCCACCGGATACAGGCTATCAGGACGGCAGCTTTGGTACTGTGTCTTCTACTGCCAATGGCTCATCGCCGAGAAACCTGCAACTCGGTCTGACATATTCATTCTAAAAGCAGCATCGCCGGCGGAAGCAGCCTGCGCACTTCTGTCGGCGATGTTGACCGGACCGCTTAGTTCATAAGGAGGGGATTCGTTGATCAAGCTTCATCGGTTGGTGACATTGCCTTTTATTGGTTTCGTCCTGGCGGCTCAAATTTGCGCGGCCGCTCCCTCCGGCAGCAGCTTCTATGTGTCGATGGGTGGCAGTGACTTTAATGCTGGAACCAGAGCTGAGCCCTTCAAAACAGTGCAACATGCAGCAGATGTAGCAAAGCCTGGCGACATCATTAATGTTCGAGGTGGAACTTATTGCCAGCGTCTGGCGATTACACGGTCAGGCAATGCGAAAGCAGGCTACATTACCTTCCGGAGTGCACCGGGAGAAACGGCCATTCTGGATGGCGGATGCTTTATACTGCAAGACGGCACGACGGCTCTGATCTCTCTTCACAACGTTAGCTACGTCAAGGTCGAAGGCTTGGAGGTGAGAAATCTCAAGACTTCAAATCCATCGAGCGTTCCCTTCGGGATTCGAGTGTATGGTCATGGTTCGCACATTGATCTAGTGCGGAACAACGTTCATAACATTGAGCAGATGTATCAAGGGCGCAAGGTAGTTGGCAGTGGTGCCAACGGGTTCGGCATTGCTGTGTATGGCACGGACGCCGCATCTCCTATCACCAATCTGGTGATAGACGGAAACGAAGTTCACGATCTTCAGACTGGATCGAGTGAGTCGCTGGTTCTGAACGGCAATGTTACGAAATTTCGTGTCTCTCGCAACGAAGTATACGAGAACAACAACATCGGTATAGATGTCATAGGCTTTGAGCGGACAGCCTTAGACCCGAATGTTGATCGCGCGCGGGACGGTGTGATCGAAGAGAACCTGGTTTATGACATCAGTTCCAGAGGAAATCCTGCCTACGGCAATGAGGCATCTTCGGATGGAATTTATGTAGATGGTGGAACGCACGTCATCATACAAAACAATATCGTTCACAACACAGATTTTGGCATTGAGATGGCAAGCGAACATTCTGGGCGCGACACAAGTTATATTATCGCCCGTAATAACCTGGTTTATTACTGCCACACCGCTGGAATTTCAATAGGTGGATATGGGCCAAGGCGCGGCGGAACCGATCATGTGATTATCACAAATAATACACTCTATCGCAATAATATATGGCGCACCGGTACAGGTGAGTTCTATATGCAATATCACATGCGGGATAATACGTTTAAGAATAATATCGTCTATGTTGGGGGTGCTGGTCGAGTGATGATGAGTCGCTCGGGCCGCATGGAACCCGGCACGCCAACGGTGGAGATCGATCACAATGTGTATTACTACGCTGGCGGCCCTGGGGCGGCGAAGTGGTCTTATGATGGCAAGGCGTACTCTAGTTTTCAGAGCTACACTAGGGCCGCAGGGTGCGATCGCCACTCTCTCTTTGCCAATCCTCGATTTGTCGATCCCGAGGCCGGGAAGTTTTCTCTGAGGCCGGGTTCTTTAGCCGTTGGGTACGGAGCGAAGATAAGTAGGTCTCATCTGTAAAGCAAAGAGTAGTCCTCGACTTGATATAGCCGTGCGCGGGTAATCGATTCAGGATGGTCCTTTCTGTGAGCGTCTGATCTGTGAATCCGATTGCTGCTGCTCCATGAAGGGCCGCCTTTTGCGACTGCTTTCGCTAGATATGTGATCGCTGAAACTCGAGCTAGATGCGCAACCACGGTTATGCCTCCCCCCTACAATTGGCTGAAACCACCATGGGCAGACACTGCTCTTTCATTTGGCCAGCCTCTATCTGCACTCCTCTCCGGAAGTCTGGCAACAAAGACTGATTAATGGGGAAGTTACTCTCAACGGCGTTGCCGCTGTGGGAAGCGAGTCCATTGCGGCAGGTCAAATCCTTGTCTGGAACTGCTCGCCAATGGTATGAGAAGCATTCGATGTCGAGCGCGTGGCTTCGTGCTGCCTACGGCTAATATCAGGAGCATTCGGCCCGATCTGCTCAGCATCGTATACGGTGGCCCCAGAGCGTCTTTAGCCTCGCGGATCTAAACGAAGAAGGCATTGGCGTTCGTGCCCAAAGAAGGCAACAGGGCCCTAATCGGCTTCGGTGGTACATGCTAAGGCATTATGCTCAGTATGCCGCGGGCTGGGGGCGACTTTCGATTCCCATGGCGCAGTTGTGGCCTTCTAATAGTCTCGTCGCGATATTGCGCTTCCTATATCCATGCTCTATGCGTCGGTGGAATCGACAAAGAAGTGAAGTACTCCTTTTTCCACCCCTGCCGAAGCCGCGGGTCTTTTGGGGTACCAAAGTATTCGTCCAGAAACTCCAGCAACACCTGCACCTTGGGAGTAAGCCGCGACTGGCCCGCGAACAACGCGCACACCGCAATAGGATCCGGCTTCCAGCGCGGCAAAACCGGTGTTAGCTTGTGGCGAGCCTCCGGCCAGTCCGCCATCCACAGCGGCAGAATGCTGATGCCAAGCCCTTGCAGCGTTAGCGCAAGGTGAATGTGTGGGTCGCTGGTCACTACGCGGAACTCCGGAACGAGGCTCATCGCACTTTTGCCGCGGGTGAGCTTCCAAGTGCCGTGGCCGATGCATTGATGAGCCGCAAGCTCTTCCGGCGATGCGGGGCTGCCGTGCGCCGCTACATACTCGCGGCTGGCGAAAAGCGCGCGAGTGGCCCCGGATAAGGCTTCACGCGCCGTAGCGAATCCCTGGGCGCGCGCAGCTTGAAGAACACATCGACATCGTCGCGCGGCTCCTGATCCCAGCCCGAAGCATAGGGCTCAATTTCCACGCGCAGATCGGGATAAAGCGCCATGAATGCTTTCATCAATGGAGCCAGCACATCGCGCGCCATCGTGATCGGGCACGCAATCTTCAAGAGCCCTTTGGGGTGCTCCCGCCGGCTTTCCAGCACCTCTGCGCCATCCCGTAGCACTCGCAGCGCACGGCGGCAGGTCTGCAAATACTCCCGTCCGGAGTCAGTCAGTGTAATCCCCCGCGAGTTGCGCCGTACCAGCGAAACGCCCAAAGATCTTTCTAGCCGAGACAAAGACCGGCTCACGGTCGATGGCGGCACGCCCAGTTCTTTCGCCGCCGCGCTCAGGGTGCCTGCCTCAGCCGCTGCCGCAAAGGTGCGAACATCATTCAAATCCGGAACTCTCACGCGCCCCCTCCCGCTCCAGCGTATCCGGTTTTGCTCTTGTGCAAAATTGATTTGCTCTAGTGGATGCTTCGACCGGCCGGGCTGGTGCGTCTCATCTGCAAAGCGCGACCAGAGAAAGCAATCGGCTGGCCGCCCGAAAAGAGGAGAAGCATGAAAGTACTCGTCACAGGTGGAACAGGAAATGTCGGCGGAGCGGTTGTCCGCGAGTTGTTGACGCGAGGATCCCAAGTGCGCGTGCTGGCCCGCAAGCACCCGCTGGCAGGCAAACTGCCCACGCAGGCAGAAGTGGCCATCGGCGATTTGATGGATCCCGTCTCACTCGAAGCGGCACTCGAAGGCGTAGACAAACTCTTCCTGCTGAACGCGGTGGTCGCCGATGAACTCACGCAAGCGCTGATTGCTTACGGAATCGCAAAGCGCAAAGGTGTCAAGCATATTACGTATCTGTCGGTGTTCAAGGCAGAGCAATTCAAGGATGTACCGCACTTCGCATCGAAGCTGGCGATCGAGAACGCGCTGCGTGAGTCAGGGGTTGCGTACACCATCCTCAGGCCCGGCTACTACATACAAAATGACGGCACTCTCAAGGGCGCGCTCACCGGCGCGGGCATCTACCCCATGCCCATCGGCACGGAGGGTATCTGCGCCGTGGACGTTCGCGACATTGCAGAGGCGGCTGCCATCTCCCTCACCGGCGAAGGCCACGAGGGCCAGACGTATGATCTGGTCGGCCCTTCACTCATCAACGGCCCGGCCAATGCCGCCCTGTGGAGCACGCTGCTCAGCAAGGAGATTCGATACACCGGGCACAATTTTGATCAGTGGGAGTTGCAAATGCGCACCATGGCTCCCGCATGGACCGCCTTTGATTTACGGGTCATGTTTCAGGGTTACTTTGAGCGCGGTTTTGCCTCGACTGCCAGCGAGGTGGAGCGCCTCACGCACCTCCTCGGCCACGCTCCGCGCAGTTATAAGAGCTTCGCAGAGGAGACGGCTGCACAATGGAAGGACTGATTCCGCTGGGCCTCCAGCCCCTGTGCTCAGCGGGCCAGAGGCAGCTTCGATCAAGAATCGTCTGCTTTCCCAGCACACTCTAAAGGAGATAAGGTACGATGCCAACCACCCAACCCTCTCCGGTTGTTCCGCCAGATGACCTCAACCGCAGTCATACTCTGGCACGACCTGACAGCGATCGGAGCCTTCCCCATATCGGCGTCGCAGGAGGAACGTACACCATCACCGTTCCCGGTGAGGCAACCGCCGGGCGATTCAGCATCATCGACATGCACATTCCTCCAGGCGGCGGTCCCCCACCCCATCGCCATGATTTTGAGGAGACTTTTGTTCTGCTCACCGGCGAAATGGAAGCCACCTTCCGCGGTCAGAAAATCACAGTCAAGGCCGGCGAAACGCTGCACGTTCCTGCGAATGCGCCCCATCACTTCAAAAACATCGCCGCGCAACCGCTGCGCATGCTCTGCATCTGTTCGCCGGCCGGGCAGGAGAAGTTCTTCATGGAAGTGGGAGTTGCGGTCGAGAGCCGCACCACCGCTCCTCCCGAGCTGGAACCAGCCCAACGGGCCGCATTTCTCCGCAAAGTTCAGGAGCTCTCTTCGATGTACCGGACAGAGCTTCTCCCGGTGTCATGATCTATCTCCAGATACGGAGTGCTACGCGGCGAAAACGACACACAGATTTCGCCGCACAATTCTCAAATAGCTCAAAGAGCTTACTTGTCCACCTTCTCAACAGCAAGATGCGAACGCACACTCACTCGGTCGGATAACCGAGGGTTGGCAGGGTGGAAGACACGTCGGGCGGTGGTGGCGACCGAGAGATCGCCGGGATTCTCCTTGCCCGATGCATCGGTTCCCCCACGGCAGCATCTCCGCATTAAAGTGCCGCTCTCTCAGGGATACAAGAATGACGCCTCGCGGGATTTATGGGCTGACCGTCGGGATTAAACAAAGACGACCGGACAACAGAGGACTGACGACTGGCCACTTCATCCCTGAAGGCTGACTCGCCTTCCTTCAGACTCGCTATATTGAAATCATGTCTGCTACTTCTGCTTCTGCTGCTTTGAGTGCCGCGAACGGCAAGCCTTCCACCATCATTGATTTACGCAGTGATACGGTCACTGTGCCCACGCCGGAGATGTGGGCGGCGATGGCCGCGGCCGAGGTGGGCGATGACGTCTATGGCGAAGACCCCACGGTGAACCGGCTGGAGGCGCGTGCGGCGGCGACTTTTGGCCGCGAGGCGGCGCTCTTTATGCCCACCGGTACGATGGGGAACCAGACGGCGATCCGGCTGCACACGCGGCCCGGGCAGGAAGTGGTCTGCGAGGCGCGCGCCCACATTGTGGATTGGGAGATGGCGATGGTCTCCGCCTTTAGCGGATGCCAGTTGCGCACGGTGGCCGCCCAGCGCGGCGTGCTGACGTGGCAGCATATCAAGACGGCGCTCTCGCCGAAGATTTATTACCGCGCGCAGACCGGGCTGATTTCGCTCGAAAACACGCACAATATGGCCGGCGGAACGGTCACTCCTTTAGAGGTGCTCGAAGAGATCTGGGCCGGGGCGAAGGATGCCGGTCTGCCGGTGCATCTGGATGGGGCGCGCGTCTTCAACGCGGCGGCGGCGCTGGGGGTTGAGGTGGCGCGGCTAACGCGGGGCTTTGATTCGGTGATGTTTTGCCTGTCGAAGGGGTTGAGCGCGCCGGTGGGTTCGCTGCTGGTGGGCAGCCGGGAGTTCATTGACCGTGCACGCCCGGTGCGCAAGATGCTCGGCGGAGGAATGCGGCAGGCGGGTGTGCTGGCGGCAGCAGGGCTGATTGCGCTGGAAGAGATGCCGAAGCGGCTGCCGGAAGACCACGCGAACGCCCGGCTGCTGGCCGAGCGCATTGCGGATTGCAAAGAGGTCGAGCTGGACCTTGAGGCCGTCGAGACGAACATCGTGATTTTCACGCTGCGCGGGCAGGGCGACGCGGCGGCGCTGGTGGCGCGGCTGAAGCAGCGCGGCGTGGCGGCGAGCGCGGTGGGTCCGCACGCGGTGCGGTTTGTGTCGCACCGGAATGTGGACCGCGCGGCATGCGAGCAGGCGGCGCAGGTGGCGGTGGAGGAGATGGGGAAGGGGTAAAGCGGTCAGTTGTCAGGGGTAGAGCGGTCAGGGGTAAAGCGGTCAGCGGTCAGGGGTGAAGCGGTCAGTTGTCAGTGATCAGTTGCCAGTGGTCAGTTGCCGGTTGCCGAGGTGTCACCGGCCGATTATCTTTCGTCAGCACTCAACCTTTTCCTTGCGTCATTCTGAGGCCTGTTTTTGGCCGAAGAATCCCGGCGATTCGGCGCGTACCGATGCCATCTCAGGTTTCTCCCATACTGCCGGCAAATGCATGGGAGAAACTTTGAGCCGCATTCGCTGCCGAAGCATTGCCGGGATTCTTCGCCTTCGGCCCAGAATGACGCATCGCTGGGAGGGACTGGGGAGTAGGGACTGGTAACTGGTAACCGTCCGCTGAGAACTGACAACTGACAACTGAGAACTGACCACTGAGGACTGACAACTGGGGACTGACAACTGAGAACTGACCACTGGCAACTGTGGACTCTACCGCGTGGGGTCGAGGAATTGCTGGGCTGCGATGGTTTCGAGGATGCGTTCGCCCATCATGGCGGCCTTGTTCTGCAGTTCGAGGGCGGCGGGGGCGGGCAGCAGTTCGCTGGTGGTGACGCGCCAGAGGCCGAGCCAGCGGTCGAGATGCACGAGGCCCAGGCGGGGCAGTTTGAGGTGCGCCGCCATGGGGTTGCCCTTGTAGGTTCCGGCAGAGAGCATCACGGAGCACCAGAAGCGCGTGAGGGTCTCAAGATGCTGGGACCAGCGGTCGCCGATGGCGCTGTGGAAGATGGGGGCGAGCAGTTCGTCCTCGCGGATGCGCGCATAAAAGGTATCGACGAGGCGGCGAATCGCGGATTCTGAAAGGGAGCCGTGGGGGAGCATATTTGGATAGATGTAGGTAACCGGCCGGAGACTGCAGAAAAATGTGAGTCCCCGTGGCACGCCGCTGCATATACTAGTTAATATGCCCAAGTATTCCATTGTCGTCCCTTTTCATAACGAAGAAGAAAATGTCACCGCCCTGTACGACCGCCTGAAAGCGGTGATGGAACATGTCGGAGACAGTTTTGAACTCGTGCTGGTGGACGATGGCTCGCGCGACCGCACCTACAAGCTGCTGGAAGAGATTGCCGCGGTGGACAGCCGCGTGCTGGTGGTGAAGCTGCGCCGGAACTTTGGGCAGACCTCGGCGCTGGCAGCCGGCTTTGACCATGCGCAGGGTGAGTTTGTGCTGGCCATGGATGGCGATCTGCAGCACGATCCGCTGGAGATTCCGAACTTTCTCGAAAAGCTCGAAGAGGGCTACGACGTGGTGAGCGGATGGCGCAAGCAGCGCATTGATAATTTTGTGCTGCGGCGTTTTCCTTCGCGCTGCGCCAACTGGCTGATGGCCAAGCTGTCGGGCGTGGACATTCACGATTTTGGCACGACGTATAAGGCCTACCGGCGCGAGGTGATTCAGAACATTCCGCTGTATGGCGAGATGCACCGGTTTATTCCGGCGCTGGCCTCGTGGTATGGCGCAACCATCTGCGAGATTCCCATCAAGAATGTGCATCGCGAGCGCGGCAAGTCGCACTATGGCATCGGGCGCACCTTCCGGGTGTTCTTTGATCTGCTGACGATTCGCTTCCTGCTCAAGTACATGACGCGTCCGCTGCACTTTTTCGGCAGCCTGGGGGCCATGAGCATCGTGCTGGGCGGAGCGGTGAGCGTGCTGCTGGCGGGTTTGAAGATCTTTACGCAGCAGCATGTGATGGATCAGCATGGGCCGCTGTTTGTGATTGCGGGCGTGGCGATTCTGGCCGGCATTCAATTGCTGGCGATTGGCCTGCTGGGCGAGTTGCAGGTGCGGCACTACCACACCAACAACCATCGCGCGCCATATGCGGTGGATCGTCTGGTGCGCCTGCGCGCGACCGAGGAGCCGAACCTGCTGCACGAGTCGTAGGGGAGTTGTCAGTCCCCAGTTTTCAGTTGTCAGAAGGGCCGCCCGGTGGGCGGCCCTTTTCGTTGGGGCATGGTGGGAGAAACCTGACGCGGCATTTGTGTGCGACGGATGGCCGGGATTCTTCGCCGCGCTGCGGCTCAGAATGACGCATCGTTGAAATGGGATGGCCGCTGTGGACTGATCGCTGACAACTGACGACTGACAACTGTGGACTGAAAGCCGGGCATCTCCGCGGGCGGGTTTATCATGGCGGGGATATGGCTATGATGATGGCGAGCACGGTGCTGCTGTTTTGTTTTGCGATGGGTTTCTTCACGGGCTGGCGCTCGATGAGTGGTGTGGCGCTGGTGTGCTGGGGGATTCATCTGGGTTGGCTGGCGGTGGCGCATACGGCGCTGGCGTTTCTGGGCAATCCCGTGTCGCTGGTGGTGTTTTCGCTGCTGGCGGTGGGCGAGTTGATTGGCGACAAGCTGCCGCAGATTCCTAACCGGACCGACATCGGGCCGCTGATTGCGCGCATGGTCTTTGGCGGCCTGTGCGGATGGGCGTTGGCGATGAATGGCCATGCGGCCGTGGCGGCGGGTGTGGCCTGCGGCGCTGTGGGCGCGGTGGTGGGCGCGTTCGCGGGCTTTTATGCGCGGCGCGCGATCACGCGGCGGGGCGTGAAGGATTTTCCTGTTGCCCTCATCGAAGACATCGTGGCCATCGCAGGCGGCGTATGGCTCGTTTCGCGCTTCTAAATCACTCGGGGCGTTCGCGTCCCCGACTTCACTGAGAACGAGAGAGCCTTGCAAGCAGACGGAAGGAAGCGTGTTGTCATTGAGGGAGTAGCCCCGGAGATGGATGCGGGGCATTTCCCGGTGAAGCGCACCGTGGGAGACCGCGTGCGTGTGGAAGCCGATGTGTTTGGCGATGGCCACGACCATGTGATGGCCTGGCTGCTGTATCGCTACGTGCCGCACGGCCCCCAAAATGGACAAGCGCCCGGCCCGTGGCAGCAGGTGAAGATGACCGCGCTTGGCAACGACCGCTGGGCGGGCGAGTTCGCGGTGACCGAGCTGGGCGCTTACCAGTACACGGTGGCCGGCGAGGTGGATCACTTTGAGACGTGGCGCAGTGATCTGGAGAAGCGCATTGCCGCTGGGCAGGAGATTGATGTTGATCTGCTCAATGGCGCGAAGCTGGTCGAAGAGGCCGCGTCGCGCGCGGGCGAGGCTGACGCAAAAGAGCTGCGGCGCTGGGCGGCGCGGTTGAAGGCCGGCGGCCCCAGCACACAGAAGAGCGCGCAGGAGGCGGCGCTGGATGAGGCTCTGCTGGCGCTGGTGGAGCGCTATCCTGACGAAGCGAAGATCACCTTATATGAGCGCGTGCTGCCGGTGCGGGTGGAGCGCGAGCGGGCGCGATTTTCAGGCTGGTATGAGCTGTTTCCGCGTTCGGCGGGTGCGATTCCTTTTGCGCATGGCACGTTTGCCGATGTGGAGGCGCGGCTGGAGTATGTGGCTGGGCTGGGCTTTGATGTGCTCTACATGCCGCCGATTCATCCCATCGGGCGCAGCTTTCGCAAGGGCAAAAACAACGCGGTGACGGCGGAGCCGGGCGATGTAGGCAGTCCGTGGGCGATTGGCGCGGCCGAGGGCGGGCACACCGATATATTGCCGGAGCTGGGCACGCTCAAGGACTTTCAGCGGCTGCGGCAGAAGGCCGAGGCGCTGGGCATTGAGCTGGCGCTCGACATTGCGTTTCAGTGCTCGCCCGATCATCCGTGGGTGCGGCGGCATCCGCTGTGGTTCAAGCATCGTGCGGATGGAACGATTCAGTATGCGGAGAATCCGCCAAAGAAGTATCAGGATATTTATCCGCTCGACTTTGAGAGCGAGGACTGGGAGGGGCTGTGGAAGGCACTGCATGGGGTCTTCCTCTATTGGATTGAGCAGGGCGTGAAGATCTTCCGCGTGGACAATCCGCACACGAAGGCGTTTGGCTTCTGGGAGTGGTGCATCGGGGAGATCCAGGCCGATTATCCCGAAGTGATTTTTCTCGCGGAGGCGTTCACGCGGCCGCGCGTGATGGAGCGGCTGGCGAAGCTCGGGTATTCGCAGTCGTACACGTACTTCACGTGGCGCAACTCGAAGGAAGAGCTGACGGAGTATCTGACGGAGCTGACGCAGACGGAAGTGAAGGAATATCTGCGTCCAAATTTCTGGCCGAACACGCCGGACATTTTGCCGTTGAGTCTGCAGACGGGCGGGTTGGCGCTCTTTCAGGCGCGGCTGGTGCTGGCCGCGACCATGAGCAGCAACTATGGCGTGTACGGGCCAGCCTATGAGGCGCTGGAGCATGAGCCGCTGCGCCCGGGCGCGGAGGAGTATCTGCACTCGGAGAAGTACGAGATTCGCAGTTGGACGTGGGATGCGAAGCGGCCCATTCCGCAACTGATGAAGAAGCTGAATGCCGCACGACGCGCGCATGCGGCGCTGCAGGCCAATGAGCATGTGGTGTTTCATGAGACGGATAATCCGCACCTGATTGCGTACTCAAAGCAGACGGCGGATGGCGGGGACACCGTATTGACGGTGGTGAATCTGGACCCGTACAACACGCAGTCGGGCTGGGTGACGCTAGCGCTGTGGAAGCTCGGCATGGACGAGGACGCGAGCTATGAGGTGTATGATCTGCTGTCGGAAGAGCGCTACCTCTGGCACGGCGGGCGCAATTTTGTAGAACTGAATCCGGAGAAGATACCGGCGCACGTGCTGAGCGTGCGCAAATCTGTGAGGACGGAAAAAGACTTTGACTACTACCGCTGAGGGACGGACGGCAGGGCAGGTGTTTGTGCGGAAGCCGGGATCGGCTTCTGATCCGCTCTGGTATAAGGACGCGCTGATTTATGAGCTGCACGTGCGCGCTTTTTACGACAGCAACAACGATGGGATTGGAGATTTTCCGGGGCTGATTGAGAAGCTGGATTATCTGCAGGACCTGGGCGTGACGTGCCTGTGGCTGCTGCCGTTTTTTCCTTCGCCGCTCAGGGATGATGGCTACGACATCTCTGACTACACGAGCGTAAACCCGAGCTACGGGACGATTGAGGACTTTCAGCGCTTTTTGAATGCAGCCCATGAGCGCGGACTGCAGGTGATGATTGAGCTGGTCATCAATCACACGTCCGACCAGCATCCGTGGTTTCAGCGCGCGCGGCAGGCTCCGGCAGGCTCGCCGGAGCGCGACTTTTATGTGTGGAGCGACTCGGACCAGAAGTACAAGGACGCGCGCATCATCTTCACCGACACGGAGAAGTCGAACTGGACGTGGGACCCGGTGGCGCAGCAGTACTACTGGCACCGCTTCTTTTCGCATCAGCCGGATTTGAATTTTGATAATCCCGCGGTGCTGGAGGAAGTGATTCGCGTGATGCGCTTCTGGCTCGACATGGGCGTGGATGGGCTGCGGCTCGACGCCATTCCTTACCTGATCGAGCGCGACGGCACCAACTGCGAGAATCTGTCGGAGACGCATGCGCTGATCAAGGCGATTCGCAAGGCGATGGATGACGGCTACCTGGGCCGCATGATTCTTGCCGAAGCGAACCAGTGGCCCGAGGATGTGCGGCCGTATTTTGGCGATGGCGATGAGTGCCACATGGCGTTTCATTTTCCGCTAATGCCGCGCATCTACATGGCGCTGCGGCAGGAAGACCGCCTGCCGATCACCGACATCATCGCGCAGACGCCGGCGATTCCTGAGAGCTGCCAGTGGGGCATTTTTTTGCGCAATCACGATGAGCTGACGCTTGAGATGGTCAGCGAGGATGAGCGCGACTACATGTACCTGGCGTATAGCGCCGATCCTCGCATGCGCATCAACATTGGCATCCGGCGCAGGCTGGCTCCGCTGCTCGATAACAACCGCCGTCGCATCGAGTTGCTGAACAGTCTGCTGTTTTCGTTTCCGGGCACGCCGATTTTGTACTACGGCGATGAGATCGGCATGGGCGACAACATCTACCTGGGCGACCGCAACGGCGTGCGCACGCCGATGCAGTGGACGGGCGACCGCAATGCGGGATTTTCTCGCGCGACGCCTGCGAAGCTCTTCAGCCCGGTGATCATGGACCCGGTGTGGGGCTATGAGGCCATCAATGTGGAGGCGCAGCAGAGCGATGCGTCGTCACTGCTGAACTGGATGCGCAACATGATTGCGCTGCGCAAGCTGTTCCAGGTTTTCGGGCGCGGCTCGATGAAGTTTCTGGAGCCGGAGAACCGGAAGGTGCTGGCCTATGTGCGCGAGTATGACGGCGAGCGCGTGCTGTGCGTGGCGAACCTGTCGCGCTTTGCGCAGCCGGTGGCGCTGGATTTGTCAGAGTATGCCGGCATGATTCCGGTGGAGATGCTGGGGTATGTGGAGTTTCCGGCGATCGGGAAGCAGGCGTATCCGCTGACGCTGGGGCCGTATGGATTTTTGTGGCTGGAGCTGCAGGCGGGCGAAGAGCCGGTGGAGGTTCCGTCACCGGGGGCGACCGACGAGCTGCTGCATGTGAAGAACGAGACGGACTGGCCGGGCGTGCTGGAAGGCCGCGGCCGCGAGACGCTGGAGCGGCTGCTGCCGGAGTATGTGCAGCGGCAGCGCTGGTTTGGCGGCAAGTCCCGGCCAATTGAAACTGTGAAAGTGACAGATTGGTCGCTGCTGGATGGCGGGCACCTGGCACTGGTGTGGGTGGATGTGCATTACACCGAAGGAGAGCCGGACACTTATCTTGCGCCGATGGCGATGGCCTTTGGCGAGGAGTGCGAAGCGGTGGTGGAGCACCACGGGCAGGCGGTGCTGACGAAGATCTTCTCTACGCGCGGCGCGGGCGTGCTCTATGACGGCATGATGCGCGATGAGAGCGCGCAGGCGCTGCTGCGGCTGATGGCGCAGGGCGGAGAAGCGGCGGCACAGCATGGCACCGTGCGCGGCACGGCGAGCAGCCTGTTTGCGGAGCTGCGCGGCGGCGAGGCTGCGCTGCCGGTGCGGCGCGGGTCCGCCGAGCAGAGCAATACGTCGGTGATCTTTGGCGATCGGCTGATTCTGAAGCTCTTCCGGCGGCAGCAGACGGGGCTGAATCCTGACATGGAGATTGGCCGCTTTTTGACGGAGCGGACAGAGTTTCGCAACATCGCTCCGTTTGCGGGCGCGCTGGAGTTTGTCTCGCGTGATGGGGGTGAGGATTCGACGCTCGCGATGCTGCAGGGGCTGGTGCAGAACGAGGGCGACGGCTGGTCGTGGATGCTCGAAGAACTGGACCGCTACTTTGAGAGCGCGGTGGCGGCATCGTTCCCCGAGGTGAAGCTGCCGGGCACGGGCGCGCTGCGCGAGAAGCTGAACGGGATTCCGGCAGCGGCGCGTGAGCATGCGGGACTTTCGATTGAAGGAGCTTCGACGCTGGGCCGGCGCACGGCAGAGATGCACCTGTCGCTGGCGGTGGACCGTCGCGATGTGGACTTTGCGCCGGTGCGGATGGAGCCCGATGATCTGGCCGCGCTGCGGGCGGCGCTGCAGGCCGATGCGGCGCGCGCCTTTGACGCGCTGAAGGCGAACCTGGCGCGGCTGCCCGATGACGCCGTGGAGACGGCCGGGCTGGTGCTGAGCCGCCGCACGCACTTGCTGGAGCGCTTTCAGCGGCTCACGGCGCTGCAGGATGCGGGCGCGAAGACGCGCGTGCATGGGGACTATCATCTGGGCCAGGTGCTGCGCGCGAAGGGCGACTTTGTGATTCTGGACTTTGAGGGCGAGCCGGCGCGCATGCTCCAGGAGCGGCGCACGAAGCAGTCTCCGCTGAAGGATGTGGCGGGGATGGTGCGCTCGTTCAGCTATGCGGCGTTTTCGGCGATGACGCACTTTTCTTCCCGCCGACCGGCAGACACCGAGCGGCTGGAGCCGTGGGCGCGGCTGTGGGAGACGGCGGTGACGGCGGAGTTTTTGCGCGCCTACCGCAAGACCATGGGCAAGTCGACGATTGTGCCGCGCACGGCCGAGGCGTTTGATGTGCTGCTGCAGATTTTTACGCTCGACAAGGCGCTGTATGAACTGGTGTATGAGTTGAATCATCGCCCCGGATGGGTGCGTGCGCCGTTGAACGGAATTTTGTATCTTCCATAGTTGCAATAGACCGATAGACCAAAGGGAATCGAAATGGCTGAGGCGGAGGTTCTCGAAGAGACCGGCAGCGGAGTGGGACAGCAGGCGGCCGTGGATCTGCTGATTGGCGTGACCGGGGCGGTGAGCCTGGACGAGCTGCGGGCGCGCGTGAGCGAGGTGCTGGCGCAGATCGGGCGTCCTGGGCCGGGGCGCGTGGTGGTGGCGTGGCCGGGCGGCGAAGATGCCACGCCGGTGGAGCCAGGCGACGGCTTTGAGTTGATGCCGTATCGCGTGCCGGCAGTCAATGATGGCGGCGCGTGGGCGCAGATATCCGCAGCGCAACGCGGCGTGCTGGCGTTGGCCGCGGAGCTGAAGGCCGCGGCGTGCGTGGTGCTGGCCGCGGATCTCGAAGCGCTGCATGGCGAAGCTGTGCAGACGATGGCCGGGGCCGTGCTGGCGCGGCAGTGCGATCTGGCGCTGCCGGTGTATGCGATCACGCGTTATGAGGGGCTGTTGAATACGGCGATTCTCGCGCCGATGAGCCGCGCGCTGTATGCGCGGAGGGTGGAGTTTCCGCTGCCGTTTGAGTTTGCCGCGTCGGGCCGCTATGCCGAATGCGTGGCGCGGACCCATGGCGCGAGCGCGCAGAGCGTGCTGTGGCCGCTGTCGCATGCCGTGCAGGAGCCGATGCCGCGCAATGCGGGCGTGTGCCAGGTGCATCTGCGGGCGCATCATCACGCGCCGATGGAGGGGCTGGACCTGACGGCGGTGCTTTCGCAGATTGTGGGCGCGTTTTTTACCGAGGTGGAGCTGACGGCGGCGAGCTGGCAGCGGTTGCGCGGTTCGCAACCGGCCCCGGTGTGGGGCGAGCCGCATGCGCCGGTGATGGCCGAGGAGGCGGTGGATGCGCGTCCCATGGTGGAGTCGTTTCAACTGGCGGCGCGCAACCTGGGCGAGCTGTGGAGCCTGGTGCTGCCTCCGGTCGCGCTGCTGGAGCTGAAGCGGCTGGCGCGTCAGCCGGTGGAGAGCTTTCGCATGCCGGATGCCTTGTGGGCGCGCATGGTGTATGACTTTGCGCTGGCGCACCGGCTGCGCACGATTGGGCGCTCGCATCTGATGGGCGCGCTGACTCCGCTGTATCTGGGCTGGGTGGCGTCGTATGTGCAGGAGATCGCCTTGCTGCCGGCCGCCGAAGTGGCCGAACGGCAGGAGCGGCTGGCGCGGGCCTTTGAAGAGAACAAACCGTATCTGGTTTCGCGCTGGAGATGGCCTGACCGCTTCAATCCATAAGCGATGTTTGGCGCGAAGCAAGGAGGACGAAGATGTGGAACCAGATTGAGCAGGCATTAGAGCAGTCGATGCAGCGCGTGTTTGAGAAGATTGCGACGCTGCTGCCGGGGCTGCTGGCGGCCCTGGTGGCCGTGCTGATCTTTTTGGCGCTGGCCTGGGCGGCGGCCTGGGTGACACGCACAGTGCTGACGGCGCTCGGCTTTGACGCGAGGCTGACGCGCGGCGCCTCGGCCATTGCCGAGTGGACACCCGCCTACACGCCCACTCTGCTGGTGACGCGCATCGTCTTCTGGGTCTTTGTGGTAACGGGGCTGCTGGTGGGCGTGTCGGCCTTTGACGCGGCGTCGTCAGAGCCGGTGGTGTCGCATGCGATGTTCGCGTTTGTTCCGCGCCTGATTGGGGCGGCGATTCTGCTGCTGGTGGGCAATGTGCTGGCGCGCTTTTTGTCGCGTAGCGTGCTGATTGCCGCCGTCAACATGAACCTGGACTATGCGCGGCTCTTAAGCCTGGGCGTGAAGTGGCTGGTGCTGGTGCTGACGGGCGCGATGGTGCTCGATCACCTGGGACTGGGGCAGCAGATTGTGGACATGGCCTTCGGCATTTTGTTTGGCGGCATCGTGCTGGCGCTTTCGCTGGCCGTGGGGCTGGGTTCACGCGACCTGGTGAGCCGCTCGCTCGAACGCGAGGCGGCGAAGCCCGTGGAGCTGCCCGCGCAGGAGAAGCTGCGGCACTTTTAGAGTTCGGTGAGTACCCATATCTCTGCGAGATGTGGGGCACCCGGCACCCGGATTTGTTGAGGGATGCGCGGAAGATGTCAGGCGAGGATGGCCTTGAGCAGCAGGCCCGCCAGCAGGCCGCCGAACATGGGGCCGAGGAATGGGATGGGCGCGTAGCGCCAGTCGCTGGGGCCTTTCCCGGGGATGGGCAGCACGGAGTGCGCGAGGCGGGGGCCGAGGTCGCGCGCGGGATTGATGGCGTAGCCGGTGGTGCCGCCGAGCGAGAGGCCGATGCCCCAGACGACGCAACTGACGAGGTAGGGCGAGAGGCCGGGCGCGGCTCCATTGGGAGCGGCAAAGCGTGAATTCAGTGCGCCGACCGAGAGCACCAGGACGAAGGTTGCGAGCGCTTCGCTGAAAAAGTTCCAGAAATAGTTACGAATTGCGGGAATGGTGCAGAAGATGCCGCGCTTGGCCTCGGCGTCTTCGGTGATCTTCCAGTGTGGCCAGTAGTGGAGCCAGACGAGGGCGGCTCCGGCGAATGCGCCGGCTATCTCGGCGAGCGTGTAGGGCACGACGGTGCCCCAGGCGCCTGTTTGCACGGCTCCTGCGAGGACGAAGGCCGGATTGATGTCTGCGGCTTTGCTGCCGCAGAGAATCGCGGTAAAGATGCCGCAGAGCACGGCGAAGCACCAGCCGGCGGTGATGGCGAGCCATCCGCTGCCCTCGGCCTTGGAGCGCTTGAGCAGCACGCCGGCCACGACGCCGTCGCCCAGAAGAATGAGCACCATGGTGCCCAGGAATTCGCCGAGCAGAGGGGAGCGCATCGATTATGGCTTCTCCGTGATGACGGTGGATTGCGTTGCAGAGAGGGTGTATTGCTTTGCGAGTTCGACGAAGGCGCTGGTCTGCGCGTCGATCCAGCTTTGAGCGTGGTTCGCGGGCAGGCGCAGTTCGGCGGCCATGAGCGTGGCGACGGGGCGCGCCATCTCGATGGCGGCGTGCGCGTTGAGAAAGAGCGCGCGTGTGCGGCGGGCGAGCACGTCCTCGACGGTGCGGGCCATCTCGTGGCGCACGGCCCATGCGACTTCAGCGCCGGTGTAGGGCAGTTGCGGATGCAGAGGCGCGGCCAGATGCGGCTCGGCTTCGGCGATGGCGCGAATGTTGTCAGCCTCCGCGCCGTAGACGTAGAGATGGCCGAGTCCGCGGGTGTCTTCGCAATAGCCGTGAATGCGCAGGTTGCGCGTCTGGCAGGGGCGGTCTTCGAGCGGGCCGAGCGTGATAGCGTGATCGACGCAATCCTCGGCCATGTGACGGTAGGTGGTCCATTTGCCGCCGGTGATGGTGAGCAGGCCGTAGTTGTCGATGTGGATGACGTGATCGCGCGAGAGCGAAGAGGTTTTGCTGCCGGCATGCTCTGACTTCACGAGCGGGCGCACGCCCACGTAGACGCTGAGCACATCGCTGCGCTTGGGCGGGCGGCTGAGATATTGCGCGGCGGTCTCGAGAATGAACTCGATCTCTTCCTCAAGCGGGCGCGGCTCATAGAGCGGCTCGGGAATGGGCGTGTCGGTGGTGCCGACGACGGTGTGGTTGTGCCAGGGAATGGCGAAGAGCACGCGGCCATCGCTGGTGCGCGGCACCATGAGGGCGCTGTCGCCGCGCAGAAAGGATTTGTCAAAGACGAGATGAATGCCCTGGCTGGGCGCGATCATTTTGTCGGCATCGGGGTCGGCCATGTGGCGCACTTCGTCGGTGAAGATGCCGGTGGCGTTGACGACGACGCGGGCTTCAAGATCAAAGGTCTCGCCGGATTCGCTGTCGCGCGCGGTGACGCCGCGAATGAGTTCGTCTGGCTGAGAGGCGGCCGCACTCTTGTTGATGGCGATGACGGGCATGTAGTTGAGGAGCGTTGCGCCGTGGTCGGCCGCCGTGGCGATGAGGTCGATAAGCAGGCGCGCGTCATCGAACTGGCCATCGTAATAAACCACGCCGCCGCGCAGCTCATGGCGCTCGATGTTGGGCAGCCGCTCGATGGTCTCTTGCTCTGACAGAATGCGCGACTTGCCGAAGCCGTACCGGCCGGCGAGCAGGTCATAGACCTTGAGGCCCGCGCCGTAGAAGGGCGTTTGCCACCAGGCGTAGTTGGGCACGATGAAGGCTAGGTCGCTCACCAGGTGCGGCGCATTCTGGCGCAACAGTCCGCGCTCTTTGAGGGCCGACATGACAAGCGAGACGTTGCCCTGCTCCAGATAGCGCACGCCGCCATGCACGAGCTTGGTGCTGCGGCTGGAGGTGCCCTTGCCGAAGTCCACGGCCTCGAGCAGCAGCACGTCAAAGCCGCGCGATGCGGCATCGACGGCGACACCGGCCCCGGTGGCTCCGCCGCCGATGATGATCATGTCCCAGGGTTCAGGATGCGCTTGGATGCGCGCCAGCATCTGTTCGCGGTTCACAGGTTGTTCCATCCCTTCGAGCGTTCGACGGCATTGCGCCAGCGGTCGCGGCTATGAGCGATTTGGGCCGCATCGGCATGAGGCTCAAAGCGTGTGTCCTCTTTGCGATGGGCGCGAAGTTCTTCGGTGTTGCTCCAGAAGCCCGAAGCAAGCCCGGCGAGATAGGCCGCGCCGAGCGCGGTGGTTTCCATCATGGCGGGGCGCACGACGGGCAGCCCGAGCAGGTCGGCCTGGAACTGCATCATGAGGTCATTGGCCGCCGCCCCGCCATCGACGCGCAACTCATGAATGGAGTGGCCGGTCTCGGACTGCATGGCGTCAAAAACGTCGCCCACCTGAAAGGCGATGCTCTCGAGCGCGGCGCGCGCAATGTGCCCGGCCGTGGTGCCGCGATGAATGCCGATGATGAGGCCGCTGGCGTTGGGGTCCCAGTGCGGAGCGCCGAGGCCGGCGAAGGCCGGCACGAAGACGACGCCGCCGGCGTCAGGCACGGACATGGCGAGGGGTTCGATTTCGCTGGAGTTCCAGACGAGGCGCAGATTGTCGCGCAGCCACTGCACGACGGCTCCGCCGATGAAGATGCTGCCTTCGAGCGCATACTCGAGCCGCTGCTGCGTACTGGCGGCGAGCGTGGTGATGAGGCGGTGTTTGGATTGCAGGAATTCCGTACCGATGTGTTCGAGCAGGAAGCAGCCGGTGCCGTAGGTGTTTTTAGAGTCGCCGGCGCGGGTGCAGAGCTGGCCGAAGAGCGCGGCCTGCTGGTCCCCGGCGATGCCCGCAATCGGCGTGGAACCGAGGCCGAGCGAGGTGGTGACCTCACCGACCGGCTGGCTCGACCAGACGACCTCGGGCATCATGCTCGCGGGAATCCGCAGGCGGTCGAGAAGTTCCTCATCCCACCGGCCCTCGCGAATGTTGAAGAGCATGGTGCGCGACGCGTTGGTGGTGTCGGTCACGTGGCGTTTGCCGCTGGTGAGATTCCAGATGAGCCAGCTATCGACGGTGCCGAAGGCGAGCTTGCCCTCGCGGGCGCGTTCGCGCGCGCCGTCCACATGATCGAGCAGCCACGCGACCTTGGTCGCTGAAAAGTAGGGGTCGAGGCGTAGGCCGGTTTTGGCGCGCACGGTGTCTTCCAGGCCCTCTTCGGCGAGCTGGCGGCAGTGATCGGCGGTGCGGCGGTCTTGCCAGACGATGGCGTTGGCGATGGGTTTGCCGGTTTCGCGATCCCACACAATGGTGGTTTCGCGCTGGTTGGTGATGCCGATGGCGGCAAGGTCGCGGGGACGCGCACCGGCGCGGGTGAGCACCTCGACGGCGGCGCTCATCTGCGAGGTGAGGATGTCCATGGGGTCATGCTCGACCCAGCCGCTCTGCGGATAGATCTGCCGGAACTCGTGTTGCGCGACGCCGGCGATGCGCCCTTCATGGTCAAAGAGGATGGCGCGCGAACTGGTGGTGCCCTGATCGAGAGAGAGGATATAGCTCATGAGTTGCTCTGCGCGGTGATTACACACCATGGATGCAGGAACGGGCAATCACGGGAATGTAAATGTTTACATTGCGGTGAAAAATTCATCCTGAGCCCAGGTGGCAGGGTCGGGAATCTGTGCGGGCCGGGAGGTGAGGACGCGCGCTAGCTGCCGTGCGTGAGCAGCGCTTTTTCAACGGCGTGGTAGCCGCACATGCCATGCACGCCTCCGCCGGGCGGCGTCGAGGACGAGCAGAGATAGATGCGCTTGTTCGACGTGGCGTACTGATGGAGGGTGGGGCGCAGAAGGAGCTGGCGGAGGGTGAATGCGCCGCCGTTGATGTCTCCGCCGATGAGGTTGGCGTTCATGACTTCGAGGGTGCGCGGCGTGGAGACGCGGCGCAGCAGAATGCAGTCGCGGAAGCCGGGGGCGAAGCGCTCGATCTGCGCCTCGATGCGCTCGGTCATATCGACGTTGGAGCCATGCGGCACATGGCAGTAGGCCCAGAGCACATGCTTGCCGGCGGGCGCGCGCGAGCTGTCAAAGAGTGAGGGCTGCGCGACGAGCACGAAGGGCTTCTCAGGCGATTGGCCGCGCAGCACGGCGGCCTCGGCGGCGGCGATTTCGCTTATGGAGCCGCCCACATGCACGGTGAGAGCGCGGCGGCACTCAGGCGCGGCCCAGGGCACGGGCGAGTGCAACGCGTAGTCGATCTTGTAGGCTCCGGGACCGTAGCGGTAGCGGCGCAACTGCCGCGCGTAGGCCGGGGTGAAGTGGCCTTCGGCAATCTGCAGCAACTGGCGCGGCGTGACGTCACAGAAGACGAGGCCGCTGGGGTCAGGCAGTTGCGCGAGTGACTCGATGCGGCGGCCGGTGTGCAGTTTGCCGCCGAGCGCTTCGAGAGAGGCGAGCAGGGCCTGCGTGATGGATTGCGCTCCGCCTCGGGGCATGGGCCAGCCCACGGCGTGCATGGCCGCGCCCAGCATGAGGCCCACGGCGGCGCTGAAGGGCGCGTCCAGACGCATGAAAGAGTGCGCGGCAAGGCCGGCAAAGAGCGCGCGGGTGCGGGCGTCGCGAAAGCGCGTGGCCGCGAGCAGCGTGGCCGGCTGCATGGCATGCAGGCCGAAGCCGGCCATGCGGAAGGGTTGATCGGGAAAACGCAGCAGCGGGCCGAGCGCGTCCTGGGCGAAGCTCTCCCAATGCGCGGCCAGCGGCTCGTGCAGGTTGCGCCAGGCGCGGCCGTCGCGCCCGAGCGCGGAGCAGGCGGCGTCAAGATCGCGCAGCAGCACGGCGGCGGAGCCGTCGTCGAAGGGATGGGCGAGCGGAATGTCGGCGTGGATCCATTCGAGCCCGTGCTGTTCGAGAGGAAGCGAGCGGAAGAAGGGCGAGCCGGCGGCCATGGGATGCACGGCCGAGCCGAAGTCATGCAGATATCCGGGCGCGGTGAGGGGCAGCGTGCGGGCCGCGCCGCCGGGCACTTGCTCGGCCTCGAAGACCTCGACCCGCATGCCGGCCATGGCGGCGTGAATGGCTGCCGCGAAGCCGTTGGGTCCTGAGCCGATGACGAATGCGCGAGGCACGCTCTCTATTATGGGGCGGCGGCGTGAGGCAAGGCGAGAAAATCGCCATGTCTGAGGCAAGCCGATGGGGCATGCGAAGGAGTTACTGAGGGCAGTTACGTTTGCAGAACGGGAAAGCGATTCCTGATTCGGAACGCGCATTACCGAAGTGCATGCCGAAGCGCTATTCTCCAGACATTTTTGCTTCGCTGCCCGTTATAAAAGCGTCATAACGTCACACAAAACGGAGTGGGAGCGCATGCCCGAGACTCGCAGCGGAACCGAACGGCCTCTTGTGAGCGTGGTGCTGCCGACGGCGGGGCGTTCGCCCTGGCTGGGGCACGCGGTGCGCAGCGCGCTGGCGCAGACGTATGCGGGCCTCGAAGTAGTGCTGGTGGATGACAGCCGCGAGGGGCAGGCCGACCAGCCGTGGAATCTATTGTGGGCTGGGGATGAGCGTGTGCGCGTGCTGCGCACCGGCGGCGTGGGCGGCGCAACGGCGCGGCAGGCCGGCGTGGAAGCAGCCCGGGGTGAGTGGATCGCTTTTCTGGATGACGATGACGAATGGCTGCCGGAGAAGATCGCTCGGCAGATGGAGGCGGCGCACGCCGCCCGGCCCGCACGCGGCCATGTGGTGATGGCGTGCCGGCAGTGGGTGCGCACGGCTTCGAGTGAGTATTTGTTTCCACGGCGCGTGTATGACGGCGTGGAGCCGATGGCGAACTACCTCTTTTGCCGCCGGGGGTTCACGCAGGGCGGGGGATTTCTGCAGACCTCAACGCTCGTGGCGCCGCGCGCGCTGCTGCTGGAGACGCCGTTTCGCGCGGGGCTGCGCGTGCATCAGGACTGGGACTGGCTGCTGCGCGTGGCGCGGCGCGGAGATGTGCGGGTGCAGGTGCTCGAAGAGGCGCTGGCCGTGTATCGCACCGAGGATGGGCGCGAGACGGTGAGCCAGCGGCCGGACTGGCGGGCATCGCTGGACTGGATTCGGGAGCATCGCGGAAGGATCGATCCGCGTGCGTATTCCTGGTTTGTCGCGGTGCAGTGCGTGTGGAAGGCGCGGGCGGCGGGCACGCCGCTGCGAGCCTGGGCCGAGATTGCGCTGGCCTTTGTGGCCGAGGGCCGTCCGGGGCTTCGATCTGCGCTGTATTTCCTGGGGTTTGCCGTGTTTCCGGTGGGGTGGCGCAAGTCGCTGCGCAACCGGATATGGCGGGTAAGACGGGAAGAGAGGAACTTATGGGCACTTATGCTTCGCTGGTAAGAACGGACACAGCCTTTACGCAATCGTATCTGGATGCGGTGAAGGAGATTGCCGCGCAACTGGATGTGGAGGCCATTGAGCGCATGGTGGCGGTGCTGGTGGATGTGCGCGAAGCCGGGGGCCGGGTGTTCTTTTTGGGCGTGGGCGGCGGCGCGGCCAATGCCAGCCACGCGGTGAACGACTTTCGCAAGATTGCGGGCATGGAGTGTTATGCGCCGAGCGACCACATGGCGGAGCTGACGGCGCGCATCAACGATGAAGGCTGGGAAGGCAGCTATGCGCAGTGGCTGCGCGGCAGCCGGTTGAGCGCCTACGATGCGCTGTTTGTGTTCTCGGTCGGGGGCGGCAGCCTGGAGCAGCGCGTGAGCGTGAACCTGGTGGAGAGCCTGCGGCTGGCCGAGCGCGTGGGTGCGCGCATTCTGGGCGTGGTGGGTCGCGACGGCGGCTACACGGCGCAGTCGGCCGATGCCTGCGTGGTGGTGCCGACGGTGTGCGGCGAGTCGGTGACTCCGCATACCGAGGAGTTTCAGAGCGTGGTGCTGCATCTGCTGGTTTCGCATCCGCGGCTGAAGGCTCAGACGACCAAGTGGGAGTCATTGCAATGAAGCGGCCAAGACCGGCGTTCTTTCTGGATCGCGATGGCGTGATCACGGAGAACGTGTTTTATCAGGATACGAACCAGTGGGAGGGTCCGCGCTCGATCGAGGACTTTCGTCTGCTGCCCGGCGTGGTGCCTGCGCTCGAAGCGCTGCAGGATGCCGGGTATGCGCTGATTCTGGTGTCAAACCAGCCGAATGCGGCGCTGGGCAAATCGCTGATGAGCCAGTTGAGCGAGATGCACCATGCGCTGCGGCGCGAGATGCGGCGCAACGGCATCCGCTTTCTGGATTACTGCTATTGCCTGCATCATCCGCAGTCGCGGATTCCGGAGCTGGGCGGGCTGTGCCGCTGCCGCAAACCCTCGCCGTACTGGCTGCACTATGCGGCGGCGCGCCATGGCGTGGACCTGCGAGCGAGCTGGATGGCCGGAGACCGGGAGACGGATTCGCTGTGCGCGGCGCGCGCCGGGGTGCGGGCAATTCGCGTGGGGCACGGGCTGGTGCATGATGGGCTGGCAGCCATGATTGCGCCGGATCTGCCGGCGGCGGTGCAGCGGATTTTACGGCCTAGGAGCCTGCGCCGCGAGGATTGGGTGGCGGCGACCTTGTAGCGATTCCATCGAAAGAGCGAGTTTGCAGGTTGCCGTTTGGCGATCGGAAAGTTGCGTGAGCTCCGTTGAAATAGCGGGGCTGCTTCTTTTGGGGGGCGAGGTTCAGATGGCCTGCGCGTTGGCGGGAAGTTCTGGCGATTTTGCGGGAGGCTTTCCGCAGGAGAGTTCTAAGAGAGCGGCCAGGGAATGCTGCCCGGCGCGTCTGTAGACGCAGGAACAGGGGACGCAGAGACGGGGCCGGGCGTGTGCGCCGGGATGCCAGGCTGGCAGGTCATGGCGTCCTGATAAAAGGATTCCACAGTTTCGAGCGCGTACTCTTCGAGGTCGCGGCCGAGGTGGGTGAGTTTGGCGATCATCTCCGGTGGCATGGTGATGATGTTGGCGCCTGAGGCCTGCGCTTGAAATGCGTTGTAGACCTCGCGCGGGCTGGCCCAGAGCAGGCGCACCTGCGGGTGCCGCGCGAGCATGGCGCGGGCCGCGGCAAAGATGGGCTGCGGGTCGCGGCCCGTGTCGGCAATGCGCCCGGCAAAGATCGACAGGATGGCCGGCTGCGCGGTGTGCAGCATGGGAATGACGGCGGCGAGCTGGCGCAGGGTGAAGAGGGCGGTGACGTTGAGCGGTACTCCATCGCGGGAGAGCCGTTGAATGACGGGCAGCAGCGACTGGCCCCGGCGGCTGGTGAGGGTGATCTTGACCCAGGCGTGTGGGCCCCAGGCGGCGATGGCATGGGCCTGGCGCTCGATGTCGGCGGGCTCCTCGGCCAGCACCTCAAAGGAGATGGGCTTGTGGGGGATCTCCGCGAGGACGCGCCGGGCGAAGCTCTCATAATGCACGACGCCGGATTTGCGCAGCAGGGTGGGATTGGTGGTGAAGCCGCGCACGGCGGGGTGGGCGCTCATCCGCAGCATGGAGGCCACGTCGGCAGTGTCGGCGAAGAGATCGAGATGCAGAGCGGGCACGGCAGCAGACATGAGAGACCTCAGCGGGAGAGCGATGCCCAGCGGGTGCGGGACTGCGCGCCGGGCAGGGTGGAGAAGCGCTGACGGCACCAGGCACGGGTAGCGAGCAGCAGGAACTCCGTGTTGCCGACAAGATAGCGCCGGCCGAGACGGCGCGGCTCGCGGGTGAGCCGCCAGGCCCACTCCATGCCGATGCGGTGCGTCCATGCGGGGGCGCGGCGGCGCAGTCCGGCTTGCGTGTCGAGCGCCGCGCCGACCGAGATGGCGAGCCGGATGGGCAGCGAGGGGACATTGCGGTGCATCCAGATTTCCTGCTTGGGCACGCCGAGAGCGACGCAGAGAATGTCGGGCGCGGCAGCCGAGACGCGTTCGATGACCTGGGCCGCGCGCACGGGGTCCTGCTCAAAGCCGGGAGCCGGGCAGAAGGTTCCGGCGATGCGCAGGCCGGGATAGCGGGCGGTGAGAGCCTGGGCGGCACCGGTGGCCGCGCCGGAGAGTCCTCCCAGAAAGAAGACGGAGTAGCCGAGGCGCGCGGCAAGGGCGCAGAGTTGTTCCATAAGCTCGCCGCCTGTCACGCGCTCGGGAATCGCGCAGCCAAGCGCGCGGCCGGCGAGCACGACGGAGATGCCATCGGGCACGCAGAGATCGGCATGGGCGAGCGCATCGAGCAGCGCGGGCTCATGCTGCGCGGCCGAGATGATGTGTGCGTTGGGCCCCATGATCTGCAGCGGCCGGGTTTTGCCGGGATGCTGGCGGCGGAACTCCAGCGCGGAGGCGATCCAGTCGAGCGTGCGGCTCATGGGCATGCGGTCAATGCGCACGCCGGCCAGCAGCAGGGGGTCGGGCCGCGGCAGGGGCCGGGAAGCCGCACGGGGATTTGCTTCGGGCACGGTTACGTCCATAACAGATGCTTTTCCTTCCAGAAGACCTGGGGGGCGAGGCCGTTGGTTTGCAGTTGCGGGCTGAATTCCTGCCAGGCGCGCCGCGGCAGGTAGAGCGGGTCAAGGATGAGGCTTTGCGTGAGGCATCCAGCCGCGGTGAGCCACTGGCCACTGGCGAGGGCCATGTTGGCCTGGCGCAGCGATTGCCGGGCCTGCAAAGTGCTTTGTGGCAGCAGCGCGGCAAGCGCTTCGCGCACGTCAGCGAGCGGGCGCGGCGCGAGTCCCCAAATAGAAGAGAGCAGCAGATATTGCACATAGAGGCCGGAGATTTGCTGTGCCTCATGATGCAGGCTGCTGACGCTTTGCTCATGCTGGCGAAAACCGGTGAGCACGTCGGGCAGGCAGTGAATGTCTGCCTGGAGAGCGATGCGCCACCATAGGTCCGAGTCCTCAGAGTGGGGAATGTCGCGATAGCCCCCAGCGGCTTGCGCGACCGCGACATTGAGGGCGACGCTCGAATGACAGAACGAAAGCAGGCGGCCCGCGTGCACGGCGCGGCGCAGCGCAAAGGGCGAGCCATGCGAGGAGCGGAAGCGCCCCCGGGCGCGGCCGCGCGGCTCATAACGGGCGCGGGAGCAGAGAAGTCCGGCGCGGGGATATTGATGGGCGGCCTCAGTGAGCTTATGTAACCGTGCAGGGTACGAAATGTCGTCCGCATCCTGGCGCACCAGCCAGGGCGTCGCGCACTCGGCCAGAAGATGATTGAGCGTGGCGACCAGACCGCGATGCGGGCGCTCGATGACGCGCAGGTTGAGCCGCGTAACGGAAGCCAGATAGACGCTGCTCTCGCGATCGGGCCCGTCGAGCACGGCGAGCACTTCAAAGCCGCGGCAGGTTTGCTGCTCGAGGCTTTCGATGGCCTGGCGCAGCCACGGCATGCCGCGATAGATGGGGATGCCCACGGTGCATGGCACGGGTCCGGCATTGCGGAGGCGTTGCTGGAGTAGCGCGGACATCGGCTGGGCTCCTTGCGTGCGTGCGGCGTGCGTGCCGGTTGAAGAACAGGTGCGGGGGATTAAGTTAGGACGAACTTACTCCGGCTTCTAAGTAAGGACAATGTGACGCAAGTAATTTGTTGCGCGTTGGTGTGGGTGTTAGCTTCAGCACAATTCTCCTCAAAGTTATGCAGTACAGGCAGTGGGACAACGAAGCGAGCTGGTGGCATATGTCCGCGGCAGGGCGAAAATTTTTTATCGTCGGTGGAGCAGGATTCATTGGCAGCCATGTAGTGACGCGGCTGATGGAGGGCCAGGCCGCGCAGGTGACGGTGTATGACAACCTTTCCTCGGGCAGGCGCTGGCATCTGGAAGTGTGGAAGCACGATGCGCGGCTGCGCCTGAAGATGGGCGATGTGGCCGAGCTGGAGCCGCTCAGGGAAGCCATGCGCGGGCATGACGTGGTGGTTCACCTGGCTTCGAACCCTGACATTGCGAAAGCAGCGACGGAGCCGAGCATCGACTTTTACCAGGGCACGATGCTGACGCATCAGGTGCTCGAAGCGATGCGGCAGGCGGGCGTGACGCGGCTGCTGTATGCCTCAGGCAGCGGTGTGTATGGCGAGCGCGGTGAAGAGGCATTGGATGAATATGCCGGCCCTTTTTTGCCGATCTCGACCTATGGCGCAAGCAAGCTCGCGGGTGAGGCGCTGATTGCCAGCTATTGCGCGATGTTTGGCATGACGGCGTGTGCGTTTCGCTTTGGCAACGTGGTGGGCGCGCGCCAGACGCATGGCGTGGGGCTTGAGTTTTTGCGGCGGCTGCGGCTGGAGCCGGGCCGGTTGCGCGTGCTGGGCAACGGGCGGCAGAGCAAGCCGTACATTCACGTTTCGGATGTAACGCACGCCATGCTGCGCGCCGAGGCGCATGTGATGGACGGTTTTCATGTGTTTAATGTGGCCACCCCGGACGCGCTGACCGTCGATGAGATTGCGTCGATGGCGATTCGCTGCCTGCAACGCAATGAAGACGACACGCGGGTGGAGTACACGGGAGGCGATCGCGGATGGAAGGGCGATGTTCCGGTGGTGCGTCTGCGCACCGACCGCGTGCGGGCGCTGGGTTGGGAGCCGGTGTATTCGAGCCGCGAGGCGATGATGCGGGCGATGACGGAGTTGCTGGCCGATGAGCGCAGTTTCTGGTTCTGAGGCCATGCCGCCGCTGGCGCTGCTCGCCGGTGGGCGGGCGACGCGGCTTTATCCGTTGACGCAGACGGTGCCGAAGTCGCTGATGCCGGTGGCGGGCGAGCCTTTTCTGGCGCATCAACTGCGCTGGCTCGCCGGCCAGGGCGTGCGCGATGTGGTGCTGTGCTCGGGCCATCTGGCCAGCCAGATTCGTGAATACGCGGGCGATGGCGAGGCCTTTGGCGTGGCGCTGCGCTACTCCGACGATGGCGAGCGCGCGCTGGGCACGGGTGGCGCGATTCGCCGGGCGCTGCCGCTGCTGGGCGAGGCATTTCTGGTGATGTATGGCGACAGCCTGCTGACGGCGCCGCTTGCGCCGGTGTGGCGGGACTTTCAGTCGCAGAGCTGCGCGGGGCTGATGACGGTCTTTCGCAATGAGAACCGCTGGGACGCGAGCAATGTGGAAACGGGCGGAGGCCGCGTGCTGCGCTATGAGAAAGGCAGCCAGCGTGCGGGGCTGACGCACATTGACTATGGGCTTTCGGTCTTCCGCGCCGAGGCGTTTCAGGGGATTCCAGACGGGCGGGTCTTTGACTTGCGGCTGATATTTGACGAACTCATTGCGCGCGGAGAGCTGGCATGCCACGAGGTGCAGCAGCGGTTTTATGAGATTGGCTCGTTTGAAGGATTGCATGAAACCGAGGCGCTGCTGAACCGCCGTGCGATGGCGCGGCCGGGAGCCCGGGCATGATCATGACGCGCACTCCGCTGCGGATTTCTATTGGGGGTGGAGGCAGCGACCTGCCCTCGTATTACCGCGAGTTTGGCGGGTTTGTGATCTCGGCGGCGATCAACAAGTACGTCTATATCTCGGTGAACCGCAGCTTTCTGCCCGGCTATTTTCTGAAGTACTCCGAGATGGAGCATGTCGAGGAGCGCGAGCAGATCCGGCACCCGCTTTTGCGTGAGGTGCTCACGCTGCATGCGATGGAAAAGCCGCTGGAGGTGGTGAGTGTGGCCGATGTTCCGGCGGGCACGGGGCTGGGCTCGTCGGCGAGCTTCACGGTGGGACTCACGCACGCGCTCTATGCCTACAAGCGGCGGCCCGTGACGGCCGAGACGCTGGCGCGCGAGGCCATCGAGGTGGAGATGCAGCGGCTGGCCGAGCCGGTCGGCAAGCAGGACCAGTACATCGCCGCCTATGGTGGGCTGCTGTGCCAGGAGTATCGCGAGGATGATTCGGTGGCGGTGCGTCCGCTGGCGATGGAAGAGGCGGCGCTGAAGGAGTTGCGGGATTCGCTGATGCTGTTCTTTCTGGGGCGCACGCGCAGCGCCGCCGCGCTGCTGCAGGACCAGAAACATCGCTGCGAGCAGAACGACGCGAGCATGCTTGAGAGCCTGCACTTCACCAAGTCGCTGGGGCGCGAAATTGAGCGGGTGCTTGAGAGCGGGCGCGTGGAGGAGTTTGGCCCGCTGCTGCATGAGCACTGGCTGCGCAAGCGCGGGCGCTCGGCAGGAATGACGAATGCGGGGATTGATGAACTGTATGAGGCCGCGCGGCGCGAGGGCGGCGCCAGCGGCGGCAAGCTGGTGGGCGCGGGCAGCAGCGGATTTTTTCTGTTTCAGACCCGCGACCGCAAACGGCTGCGGGACGTGATGGCGCGGCGCGGCCTGGCGGAGATGGACTTTCAATTCGATTTTGACGGATCGGTTGTGTTGTTGAGGAACCAGTGAATTTTGACGGGATGGATGCGGCGCGGACGGCGCGGGAGAAGCAGGAGATTCCGCCGCAGCGGCGCGTGCCCGATTGGACCGCGGAAGTGCCGGGCGCTGAAGGATGGACGCTGGCGGGAGTCGCAGCGGTGTGGCGGCGGCGATGGCCGCTGCTGGTGGGCATTTGCGCGGCCTGCGTGTTGCTGGCAGCGCTGTATTGCGCGGTGAAGACGCCGCAGTTTGCGTCCACAGGAACGGTGGAACTGGAGCAGAATCGCGGCGACAGCTTCGGGCTGGAGAGCAGTGTGATGGGCGCGCAGGCGAGCGATGCGCAGGACGCGCTCGAGTCACACGTGATGCTTGAGACGCAGGTGGACATTCTCAAGTCGGACACGCTGGCGCTGCGCGTGATCGAGCAACTGGGGCTGGAGCAGACCCCCGGCTATTTTGGGCACAAGCCGGGGGGATGGCATCTGCCCGGATGGGTGACGTTCTGGCGGCATCCTCTGGAGCCGTTGAGCGTGCCGCTGGCCGACGCGCCGAACCGGCGCTATGTGGCGCTGAAGATCTTCCATCAGCATCTGGCGGTGAGCGCGGTGGGCGGCTCGCGGCTGATCGAGGTGACGTACCGCGATGAGAGCCCCGCGCGCGCGGCGGCGGTGGCGAACGCGTTGATGCAGGCGCTGATGAACTATGGATTCGAGGCGCGGTCCAGCGAGACGGCGCAGGCCACGCGCTGGCTGGGCGGCCAGCTTGCCGAGCTGAAGACGCAGACCGAGGCGCTGCAGGCGCGGGCGCTGCAACTGCAGCGCGAGACCGGCATGTTTGGCGATGACGAGCAGAACAACATCATGCTGGCGCGGCTGAGCGCGCTGAACCAGACGCTGGCGGCGGATGAGGCCGACCGCATTCTGAAGCAGGCGATTTATCGCACGGCCGAGGGCGGCGACCCGGAGATGATCTCAGATCTGGGCGGCAATGCGGCGCAATCGACGGGCGTGCAGAATTCGCTGGCACTGATACAGACGCTGCGCGCGCAAGAGGCCAAGGTGCAGGCGCAGATTGCGCTCGACAATGACCGCTACGGCGCGCGCTTTCCTGAGATGGCGGAGCTGAACTCGGAGCTGGCCTCAGTGAAGGCCTCGATTGCGCAGGAGGTCCACCGGCTGGGCGAGCGCGCCAAGACCGACTACCTGATTGCGGCGCGTACCGAGGCGAGCGCGCAGGCGGACTTTGACCAGCAGAAGGCGCTGGTGAACCAGTTGAATGACAAGGCCGTGGCCTATGCGCTGGCCAAGCAGGAGGCTGACACCAGCCGCAACCTTTATGAAGGGCTGCTGGCCAAGCTGAAAGAGGCGGGCATTCTGGAAGGGCTGGCCTCGACGAATATGCATGTGGTGAATCCGGGGCGCGTGCCGCCGCTGGAGCATCCGGCGAGCCCGAACTTCAAAAAAGACGAGGCCATCGCGCTGGCCGGAGGTCTGCTCGTGGGCCTGCTCGCGATGGCATGGAGCGAGCTGACGGATCGCCGCCTGTATGGCAGATGCGAGACGGAGAAGCTGCTGGGTGAGCCGCTGCTGGGGGTGATTCCACGGGCCGCTGGGGCGGGGCCACGCTGGCGGGAGATGCTCGAAGAGTGGCGCGCGCGCTGGCTGTCGAAGACAGGCGCGCGTGCTGGCGCGCTGCCGGGCATGGTGGAGGTGCATGCCGTGGCGGAGAATGCGCCGACGCTGCCGGTTCCGGCGGCGGAAAGCGCGGGGCTGAGCGAGCCTTTCCGGCTGTTGCGCACGGCGGTGCAGACGCGGCACAGTGGGCGGCGCGCGCAGGTGATTCTGGTGACGGGCCCGGCGGGCGGCGAGGGCAAATCGACGGTCGCGGCGCAACTGGCGCGGGCGTTTGCGTGGCAGAAGTCGCGCGTGCTGCTGGTGGAGGCGGACTTTCGCAGCGCGGGGCAGGAGATGCATCTGCCCGACGGGGTGCGTGGCCTGAGTGGCGAGCTCGAGGCGGTGAGCCGCACGGATTTGAAGGAGAGCATCTTTCGCGATGATGCGCTGCCTAATCTGGCATTTCTACCGCGCGGAGCGCTGCCGCAGTATCCGGCGGAGCTGCTGGAGTCTGTGCGCATGAAAGAACTGATGCGCATGTGGCGGCTGGATTACGACTACATCGTGCTCGATGGGCCGGCGTACTTGCCGGTGGCCGATGGCGCGGCGCTGGCGCAGCAGGCGGACGCGGCGCTGCTGGTGCTGCGCGAAGGGCACACGCACCGAGATGACGCGGTGCAGTCGCTCACGCAACTGGAGCAGCAGATGCCACGCGAGGGCGCGGTGGGCGTGGTGCTGAATGGCGCGGAAGCCGCAAGGGGGCGTGCGTATGCGATGGCGTGTTAGCGGAGTTCTGCTGTGGCTTCTGATGGCCAGCGTGAGCGGTGCGCAATCGCCGCCGAAGCTGTTGCGCCGCGCGTTGCCGCCGGAGAGCCTGCGCATTGGGCCGGGCGATCTGCTGGAGGTGACGGTGCTGCGCGAGCCGGAGCTGACGCAGCATGTGCGCGTGCTCGACTCCGGCGACGTGACGCTGCCGCTGGTGGGCGCGGTGCCGGTGAGCGATGAGTCTTCGGTGCAGGCGGCGGCCAGCATTGCAAAGGCCTATGAGAAGGGCGATTTTCTGAAGCATCCGCAGGTCTCAGTGACGATTGAGCAGTTCGCTACGCAGACGGTGGCGGTGCTGGGCGAAGTGGCGCACCCGGGCACGGTCATCATCACCACCTCGCGCAGCCTGCTCGACGTGCTGGCCATGGCGGGCGGGCTGACCAAGGAGGCCGACCGCCACATCACGATTGAGCGTGGCGGTCCGTGGGGCGAGCAGATTCACATCTTTCTGCCGAATAACTCCGCCGATGAGCTGAAGGCCGACGTGAGCGTGGAACCCGGCGACCGCATTCTGGTGCCGAAGGCAGGCATTGTGTATGTGTTGGGCGATGTGGGGCATCCGGGTGGGTATGTGATGCAGGACAATTCGCGGCTGACGGTGCTTGAGGCGCTGGCGCTGGCCG
The DNA here is from genome assembly GCF_000022565.1 of Acidobacterium capsulatum ATCC 51196. NCBI lineage: Bacteria > Pseudomonadati > Acidobacteriota > Terriglobia > Terriglobales > Acidobacteriaceae > Acidobacterium > Acidobacterium capsulatum. Next base: position 946,729 of record NC_012483.1, on the reverse strand, counting down.
CGGGCGCGAACAAGACGGCGGCCGACCGGCATGCGCGTCTGCTGCGCAAGACAGAGACAGGGTATAAAGAGGAGCCGATTCCGCTGCGCGCGATGGAGCGCGGCGACAAGCCGGATATGGAGCTGAAGGCCGACGATGTGCTGTTTGTGCCCTTCAGCGCGCGGAAGAACATCATGCTGGGCGGGGCTGGCATTCTGGCCTCGGCAAGCGCTGCGCTGATCTATGCCCGGCCTTGAGCGCAACCCTCTACCCGGCCCAGGGCCAGGCCGCGAAATGCGGGTGAGCCGGGCGCGCAGCCTGCGAAATCCGCACAGGCGCGATGTGTGGCATCGGCCCTTCCGGCTGCCGCTGGAAGAGTCCGCGAGCGTACTGGCGCTGATGTTCTTTGCCGTGCAGGGTGCGGTGCCGGGGATTGCTCCCGCGCAGGCGCTGGCGGCGAATGTGGCCGCGGCGACGCCGCTGATGCGCGTGGGCGGCATGGCGGCGCAGGCGCTGGTGTATGGCGCGATTCTGCTGCTGCTACTCAAGTGGCACCGGCGGCTGCTGGCGGTGCTGCCCCGGATGCAATTTGCGCTGCTGCTGACGGTGTGGGTGCTGGCGACGGTGGTCTGGTCGATGGATCGCTCGCTGACGATGCGGCGCGGTGCGGAGTTTGCGCTGGCGGCGGGCTTTGGGCTGTATCTGGCGGTGCGGTATTCGCCACAGAAACAGTTACGCATCTTCTGGTGGGTGCTGGTGCTGCTGGCCTTGGGCTCGGTCGTGGCGGCGGTGGCGTTTCCGGCGGTGGGGCTCGATCGCTCGGCGGGGCATCTGCATGACTGGAAGGGCGTCTTCACGCAGAAGAATGCCTGCGGCCGCATGATGGTGCTGGCCACGGCGGTAGTGCTGGCGATGCGGCGGCGCGGCCTGGTTGTGGCGGCGAGCGCGGTGCTCTTTTTTGGGGTGCTCGGACTGAGCGGCTCGCGCGGCGCGTGGGTTCTGGAGGCCGTGCTGCTGGCCGTGACGGTATTGTTTGCGGTGCTGCGCCACGCGGAGCACCGTACACGCGCGGGCGCGCTGCTGGCGGCCGGCGTGGCGGGCGTGGCTTCGCTCGCGTTGCTGTATGCCGGGCGCACGCGGCTGATGGAGTGGATGGGCCGCAACGCCACGCTCTCGGGGCGCACGGAAATCTGGCAGGCAGTGTGGCCGTTTGTGATGCGGAAGCCGTGGCTTGGCTGGGGCTATGCGGCTTTCTGGCGGGGATGGACGGGGCCATCGTTTGATGTATCTTCGGCCGTGCATTTTCTGGTGTTTCACGCGCACAACGGGTATCTCGATCTGTGGCTGCAGACCGGGGCGATCGGGCTTGGGCTGTTCCTGCTGGCTTATGGGCGCGCGTGGCTGTGCGTGGGGCAGCGGCTGGCGCGGCAGCAAAGCCGGAGACTTCCACACGTCCAGATGCGCGACCTGCTGTGGCCCGTGAGCCTGCTGCTGGTGGTGGGCCTGTATGGGCTCGATGAGAATACGGTGCTGATTCCGAACGGCATTTTCTGGACCGTTCTGGTGATGGCGATGGTGCAACTGGAGCCGGGCGGGCTGCGGCAGAGGATTCCGGCACGGCTGCGCGGGCGCGCGAAAGCGAGGGCGGCGTATGCGCCGAGTGCTCTACCTGCGCGCTGAGCTGCTGCCGCCCAGCGAGACGTTTGTGGCCGCGCAGGCCGCGGCGCTGCGGCGTTATCGTGCCGGGTTTGCGGGGCTGAAGCGGGTGCCGTGCTTGGCAGAGCTGCCGGGAACGGTGGCCGTGCTCGACGCCTGCGGCAATTGGACGGGCCGCGCGGCGCGGCTGGCGCATGGATGGACCGGGAGCGCTCCTGCGTTTGAGGCGAAGCTGGCGGCGTGGCAGCCTGATCTGCTGCATGCGCACTTTGCCACGGATGCGTGCGCCTTTTTGCCGGTGGCGCGCAGATTGGGGCTTCCGCTGGTGGTGACACTGCATGGCTATGACGCTGGATTGAGCGATGCGGCGCACGCGCGCACGGCGCTGGGGCGCATCTATTTGCGGCGGCGCGAGGAGCTGTGGCGCGCCGCGGCGGCGTTTGTGTGCGTCTCAGAGCATCTGCGGCGCGTGGCCGTGGCGCGGGGTTTTCCTGAGGAGAAGCTGTGGGTGCACCGCACCGGCGTGCCGGTGCAGGCGTGGCTTTCGCCTGCGGCCACGCAGCGGGAGCGCGCGCATGTGCTGTTTGTAGGCCGTCTGGTGGAGAAGAAGGGCTGCGCGAAGCTGCTGGCCGCGATGGAGCGGGTGGAGAAGCGGCATCCGGGCGCGCGGCTCACGGTGATGGGCGACGGGCCGCTGCGGGGCGCGCTCGAGGCGCAGGCCCGCGAACGGTTGCGCCGCTGCACCTTTGCCGGCGCGGCTCCACATGCCGTGGTGCGGCGCGTGATGGAGACGGCCACCGTGCTCGCGGTGCCCAGCGTGCGCGCGGCCAACGGCGATTGCGAGGGACTGCCCACGGTGGTTCCGGAAGCGATGGAGCGCGGGCTGCCGGTGGTGGCCTTTGACGGCTCGGGCGCCGAAGAGGCGATGGAAGACGGCGTAAACGGGTGGCTGGCCGAGGCGGGCGACGAAGAGGCGCTGGCTGAGGCGCTGCTGCGCGTGTTGCGCGACCCGGCGCGGGCACGGCAGATGGGTGAGGAGGCGCGGCGTCATGTGGAGCGGCATCTGAATTTGGCGGTGCAGACGGAGCGTCTGGAGGCGGGGTACGACGCGTGGATTCAGCAGGGGAGCGCGGGAAGGATGGAGCGGGTCGATCCGGAGGGGAGTGCGGGCCTTGGCGCGTGAGTCATTGAAGCCGCAATCTCTCAGGCACGACGCGCTCTGGATGATGGGCGGCCAGGGTGGCGCGGCGCTGCTGCAGGCCGCCTACTTTGTGCTGATTGGCCGGGCGCTCGGCAGCGCGCAGTATGGCGCGTTTGTGGGCGTGGTGGCGCTGGTGAGCGTGGGCAGCCAGTTCAGCGGCCTCGGCATGGAGATGCTGCTGCTGCGCGAGGTGAGCCGCGAGCCGCGCCAATTTGCCGTGAGCTGGGGGCGCGCGCTTGAGGTGACTGTGGCGGGCGCGGCGGTGCTGCTGTTGCTGGCCGTGACGCTGGGGCATCTGATTTTCGCGCGCGCGTTGTGGCCTCTGCTGCCCTATGTGGCGCTGGCCGATGGGCTGTTTGGGCGGCTGCTGCAGGTGGCCAGCCGCGCCCTGCAGGCCACGCGGCAAATGCGCTGGGCGGCGGTGCTTCCGGCAGGGATGAGCGCGGCGCGCGCGGCCGTGGCGGCGGTGTTCTTCCGGCTGGTGGAGACGGGGCGCGTGGCGGCGACGGCCGGGGGCTGGGTGGCGATGTACTGGACGGCGAGCGCGGCGGCGGCCCTGCTGGCGCTGGTGCTGCTGACGTGGAAGCTGGGATGGCCGCGCCTGGGGCGCGTGCGAGGCGGGGACTTGAGTGAGGGGCTGAGCTTCGCGGTGTCGAGCTCGTCGATTTCCGCCTATAACGATCTGGACAAGACGCTGCTGGTGAGTGCCGGGCAGATGCCGGCGGCGGGCATTTATGGGGCGGCGTACCGCGTGGTGGATGCGGCGACCATGCCCATCTATAGCCTCTTCACGGCGGCGACGCCGCGGTTTTTTCGGGCGGGCGGGCGCGGCGGAAGCGAAGCCGGCGGCAGGGCTGAGGCGGTATGCGAGATCGAGGCGCTGATGCGCCGTCTGCTCGGGCGCGCGTTGCCCGCCACGGTGCTCGTCTCGGTGCTGCTGTTTCTGGTGGCTCCGGTGCTGCCGGTGGCGTTGGGGGCGTCCTTTGCGGGCGCGGTGGAGGCGCTGCGCTGGCTGTGCCTGCTGCCGGTGCTGCGGCTGCTGCACTACACCTGGGGGACAGCGGTGACGGCCTCGACTTCGCAGTGGCGGCGCACGGCGGCGCAGGCGGCGGCGGCGGGGCTGAATCTGGGGCTGTGCGCGTGGCTGATTCCGGTGTGGTCGTGGCGGGGGGCCGCGTGGGCAAGCCTCGCCACCGATGCGGCGCTGGCGGCGATGAGTTATGCGATCTGGCGGCACTGGGCAGGGCGGCGGAGGCAGTTGTCAGTGGTCAGTCCCCAGTCCTCAGTCCCCAGTTGTCAGTGATCCGTTGCCGGTGGCCAGTTCCCAGTGGTCAGTGGCCGGTCCTCAATCCTCAGTTGCCGGTGGTCCGTAGGCAGGCCCCCCAGTGACTGTTGGCCGTCGTCCGTTTCCCGTTCGGAGTGAGATGTTGGGCTTTGCGGCTGGGGGATGTTCGGTGGCGTTCCGTTTTGGGATGGCGTGGGTTTGAAAAAAAACTTCCATTAACGTCCTGGAAGTGATTGATTCTGCTTGGGTTGCGGGACATTAGGCTCGCAAGTCCTTTAGAATCAACGCGGATTAGTCTCGGTTCGGGATGGATTTGGCCCCGCAAATGACAGGAGGCAGGCGCGAGCGCCTGCCTCCGTGGGCTTTTTTGATTCCTTATTTACAGTGTAGCGAATTGGGGGGGGAATTACCGGCACGGGGACTGGTGATACGGAGCGCCCCGCCGATTTGCCATGGGCTCTCTGACGCTCTCTGAGGTCGTTGTGGCTATAGACTGCGGTTTATATGACGTTCGGGTTGAAAAATTGGGAGTTTGTGAGAGACCTCTCCGGCTTGACAGGTCAGATCGCAGCATCAATTTTGAAAGGGCCTCAACCTCAAGTCTTCTGTCATTACACCAGCAAAGAGTCCGCCGAGAAAATCATGGCCACTAGAACCCTATGGGCAACATGTTTAACAGAGCAGAGCGATAAGACGGAGTTGTGTCATGGCATAACTCTGGTTGAAGAAGTTGTGATGAAACTGCTCAATAAGGAACGCAGTGTTTTCGTGCAAGATGTGCTCTCTGGACTATGTGACTACATGCGGAGTCGTCGCTTCATGTTATTCATCACATGCTTCTGTGAAGACGAAGCATCGTCCTTTCATCTACAAAGGTACGGATCAGTACGTTTTCGCTTCAATAGACAGTCCAGTGGTCCTCTGCCGCTCGTGCCTAAACATTCAAAATTTGATCGCCGATTCAATCCTGTCAATTATTGTGAAAATGACCAGCGGCAAGCCATCGAGGGATTCTTAAGAGGAGCCTCAATTCTTCTAGTGAAGCACTCTGTTGGTTCAGAAGAACATGATCCTCGGGGCTGGATGGCGTCAACCCCACGAAGAGATATTGGGCAGTGCTTGCTGACGATCATAGCGTCCTTCAAGCGCCATGAATTTCGCGATGACCGCGAATGGCGTCTGATTCTTTCGCCCGCCTTGTCGCTGTCGACAACTGCTCCTAGCCTCATAGATGAAGACTTTAATGTCTCGATCAAGAATCAGCCCAAACGACATGTCCCTCTTGTGAGGGAGGCGCCATTCCCGCCTCAGGAAGGTAGCATTTGGCCACCTGCATCGGGCACATTGAGTCCTTACGATGATGTGGTTCACCTGACTGATCCGATCTGACGGAATGAGGATAGTTGAGTTTTTCAAGAGCCGATAGCCTTCAAGTAGGGCTCCGGCATTGCTTGATTTACTCGGTATTACCTCATTCTTGTGAGATATCGATCTCGATTATTTCTGAGACAGGATAGTCAGGACGAAGAGAGAGACAAAGAGCGAACCGGAGAGAACTGGGGCGGGGATGGTTGCTGAGTCGTCGCCGGGATTCTTCGGCCTTCGGCCTCAGAATGACGTGGGCGTGAGGGGTGTTGCGGGAAAGACAATCGCTACGGCAGGGGGGCGCTCCCGGGTCCGAACGGATGGACCCGGGGCACCCGGGCGCAATCAGGAGTTGTTGGAGAGGGAATGCAGGTCCCTCCGCTCACTTCGTTTGGCCGGGATGACAAAGGGGTGGGATGTCGGGGTGTCCGGCTGGCATCGCGGTCCCGCCCAAGCGGAGCTTGGACGGGGCACCCGCTTTGGCCAAGGGGATTGCGGATGGGGCTTGCGTTGGATAGGCTGAAGTCCGCTGTGCTCAACCTGAAAACTATCAACGATATATTCTTCACGGCCGTGGCGAGTGAGCGGCCGGAGTGCATGCGCGTGCATGCGGAGGCGAGTGGCTGGCAGCCGGTTTCTTCAGCCGAGGTGTACCGGCGGGTGCTGGCCGTGGCGCGCAGTCTGCGGGCGTGGGGCATCGGCAAGGGTGACCGGGTGGCGCTGCTGGCGGAGAATCGCTGGGAGTGGGCCGTCGCCGACTTTGCCGCGCTGGCGGTGGGCGCGGTGGATGTGCCGATTTATCCCACGCTGCTGGGCGAGCAGATTGCGGCGCTGCTGGCGGACTCGGGCGCGCGGGTGATCTTTGTTTCGTCGGCGGCGCAGTATGAAAAGATTGCCGCCGTGCGCGGGCGCACGCAACTGGAACGCATTGTGGTGATGGATGACGTGGCCGCGCCGGGGGCGACGCTGTTCTCGTCGCTGATGGGGCGCGCGTCGGCGGGCGAGCGCGATCTGGAGTTTGAGCTGGCGGCGAAGGAAGTTGCGCCGGAGGATCTGGCGACCATCATCTACACCTCGGGCACGACGGGCGAGCCGAAGGGCGTGATGCTCACGCATGGCAATGTGGCGAGCAACGTGAATTATTCGACGGCGGAGTTTGGCTTTTTGCCGACGGACTCGTGCATTTCATTTTTGCCGCTCTCGCACATCACGGCCCGGCATCTGGACTATGCGCTGTATGCGCAGCATGTGTCGATTGCGTATTGTCCGCAATTTGACCGGCTGCCGCAGGCGATGACCGAGGTGCGGCCCTCGATTTTTGTGGCGGTGCCGCGTGTGTATGAAAAGATTCGCCAGGCGGTGGAGCAGAAGGCTTCGCTGTCACCGGTGAAGCGCCGTCTGCTGAAGTGGGCTCTGGCGACGGGCCGCGGGCACATGGCCGAGATTGCCGCCGGCAAGACGCCGCGGGCCTCGGCGTGGAAGCTGGCCGACCGGCTCATCTATGCGAAGATTCGCGGGGCCTTTGGCGGGCGGGTGCGGTTTGCGATTGCGGGCGGCGCTCCGCTGGGGCTGGAGACGGCGGGGTGGTTTGCGTCGGTGGGGATTCGTATCCTTGAAGGTTACGGATTGACGGAGACCTCGCCGGTGCTGGCGTTGAACACTCCGGTGGCCTACCGGATGGGCTCGGTGGGCAGGCCGCTGCCGAATGTGCAATGCCGTGTGGCCGAGGATGGCGAGCTGCTGGTGAAGGGTCCGAATGTGTTTCCGGGTTATTGGCAGAAACCGGAGGAAACGGCCGGGTCGTTTGACGCGGAGGGATGGTTCCGAACGGGCGACATCACGCGGCTGGACGAAGACGGATTTCTGTATGTGACCGACCGCAAGAAGGAGCTGCTGAAGACGTCGGGGGGCAAGCTGATCGCTCCGCAGCCGATTGAGAACAAGCTGAAGGCACATCTGCTGGTGGCGCAGGCGGCGCTGGTGGGCGACCGGCACAAGTTTGCCTCGGCGCTGATTTCGCCGAACTTTGCGGCGCTTGAGAGCTTTGCGGCGCAGCAGGGGATTCCGGTGGGGCCGCGGGCGGAGCTGGTGCGGCACCCCACGATTGTGGCCGTGTACCAGGCGCTGGTGGATGAGGTGAACCAGACGCTGGCGAACTTTGAGACGGTGAAGCGCTTCCGTCTGGTGGCCGAGGAGTGGGCGCTCGAAACCGGCGAGCTGACGCCAAGCCTGAAGCTGAAGCGGCGCGTGATCAATGAGAAGTACGCAGCCGAGATTGCGGCGTTTTATGCGGATGAGGCGGTTTCGAAGCCAGCGAGTTAGCGAGTTAGCGAGTCAGCGAGTCAGCGAGTCAGCGGGTCAGCCGATGGGGATAAAGCGGCCAGGCAAAGAGCGGTCAGGGGTGAAGCGGCCAGCGGTCAGTTCCCAGTGGTCAGTCTCCAGTATCTAGTTCGCGGCTGCTGGTGGTCCCGGCGAGATGCCGGTTGTTGTTTCTCTCACCCTGCCCGATCGAGATCATGGGAGAAACTCCGGACTGCATCCGTGCTCGATGCATCGCCGGGATTCTTCGTCGCGTTGCGGCTCAGAATGACGCCTGTGAAGGACGACGCGGGAAACGGAAGAGCGCTGGCCACTGAAGACTGACAACTGAAGACTGACAACTGTGGACTGACAACTGGGGACTGGTCACTGAGGACTGGCCGCTGGCTACTGGCCGCCTCACCCCTGGCCGCTTTTGCCCTGGCTGCTGACCGCTTCAGCCCTGACTACTGACCGCTGCCCCGGTTGCCGATAGACTGATGCAGGGAGATCGTTCACCTATGACTCGAATGATGGTTTCTGATCGGGAGATGTCTGCCGACCTGCATCCGGCTCCGCTGACGCTGGATGGTTCGTGTGTGCTGCATCAGATGTTTCGCTTTGACTGGCCGGCGTGGCGGGCGCTGGAGGCGGGCGACCGGCAGCGGATGGTTGCCGAAGCGCAGGCGTTTCTTGGGCCGCTGGAGGCTGGCGCGGCGGAGGGTCATCCGAACCAGAGTGCCGTGTTTGCGCAGCTTGGGCACAAGGGCGATCTGCTGTTTGTGCATTTTCGCGACAGCATGGAAGAGCTGGCCCGGCTGGAGCGCGATCTCGCAAAGCTGGAGCTGAGCGATTACCTGGAGCCGAGCGAGTCGTATGTGTCGGTGGTGGAGCTGGGGCTGTATGAGTCCTCGGCGAAGACCTATGCGCAACTCGCGATGGAGGGCATTGAGCCGCACACCGAGGTGTGGAACCAGCGCGTGGCCGAGGTGGTGGCGCGGCAGGCCGAGGCGATGGGCGTGCGGCTGTTTCCGCGCATCCCCGAGGGCAAGTACCTGTGCTTTTATCCCATGGACCGGCGGCGCGGCGAGGAAGTGAACTGGTACACGCAGTCGATGGCCGAGCGCCAGCGCATGATGCATGACCACGGCATGATTGGCCGCCGCTATGCGGACTCCGTCCGGCAGATCATCAGCGGCTCGATCGGCTTTGATGACTGGGAGTGGGGAGTCGATCTGTTTGCCGATGATCCCAAGGTCTTCAAAAAGCTGATCTACGAGATGCGCTTTGACGAGGCCAGCGCGCTGTATGCGGAGTTTGGCCCGTTTTACATCAGCGTGCGGCTGCCTTCGCAGGAGCTGGGGCAGTGGCTCGCGCTCGAGGGCGGCACGCGGTGAAGGTGCTGGTGACCGGCGCGACGGGCTTCGTCGGCAGCCATGTGGCAAAAGAACTGGCGGCGCAGGGAGCCAGCCTGCGCCTGCTGGTGCGCAAGACGAGCAACCTGGCCAATCTGGAAGGGCTGAATGCCGAAACGGTGACCGGCGACCTCATGGAGCCGGAGTCACTGCGGACGGCGGTGCGCGGCTGCGAGGCGCTGCTGCATGTGGCGGCGGATTACCGGCTGTGGGTACGCGACCCCAAACAGATGTATGCGGCCAATGTGGAGGGCACGCGCGCGCTGTTGCAGATGGCGCGCGAAGAGGGTGTGGGGCGCTGCGTCTATACGTCGAGCGTGGCCACGATGGCCTTTCGCGAAGATGGCACCATTGTGGACGAGGCCACGCCGGTGAGCGTGGACGACATGGTGGGGCACTACAAGCGGTCGAAGTTTCTGGCCGAGCAGGTTGCGCTGGAGGCGGCCGCGGCGGGGCAGGCGGTGATCGTGCTGAATCCCACGACGCCGATTGGCCCGGGCGACATCAAGCCGACGCCCACAGGGCGCATTGTGGTGGATTTTCTGAACCGGAAATTCCCGGCCTACATGGACACGGGGCTGAACCTGGTGGACGTCAAGGAAGTGGCGCGGACGCATGTGGCGGCGCTTGATCCGGCAGTGGGCAGGCCGGGCGAGCGGTACATCCTGGGCGGCGAAAACCTGACGCTCAAGCAGATTCTGGACAAGATGTCGGCCATCACCGGGCTGCCGTCTCCAACGATGAAGGTTTCGCACGGCGTGGCGATGGCCTTTGCGTTCTTTGACGAGACCATTCAGGGCAAGCTGCTGGGCCGGGAGCCGCGCGCGACGGTCGAGTCGGTACGGATGGGGCGGAAGAAGATGTTTGCCTCCTCGGCCAAGGCGCAGCGGGAGCTGGGCTTTCGGGTGGTGCCGGTGTATGAGGCGCTGCGCGAGGCGATTGCGTGGTTCCGGGCGCATGGGTATGCGCCGCTGGCGTAAGCGGATGGGGAGCCGGAGAACTCCATGAGCGTGGGGAGCATAGGCATCATCGCGGCGCTGCCGGCGGAGCTGAAGCCGCTGGTGGCCGGCTGGAAGAAGATCGAGCCGAGTGTGTGGACGGGCATGATCCACGGGCGGGCCTGTGTGGCCGCGGCGGACGGCATGGGCCATGAGGCCGCGCGGCGCGCCTGCCGCAAGGTGTTTGCGGCGGCTGATCCGGAGGCGCCGATCGAGATGCTTTTTTCCGTGGGCTGGGCCGGGTCACTGAGCTGCGGCGCGAAGCCGCCGGATGCCTGGGCCGCCGCCGAGGTGATCGACGCGCAGACGGGCGAGCGGTTTGAGGCGGAGCCGCATGGAATGGAGCAGGCCAACGGCATCCGGCTGGTGACGCTCGATCATGTGGCGGGCGTGGAAGAGAAGCGTCAGCTTGCCGCGCGTTGGCAGGCCGTGATGGTAGACATGGAGGCTGCGACGGTGGCGCGGCTGGCGCGGGAGCGCGGCGTCAAGTTCCGGTGCTGCAAGGGCATCTCGGACGGCGCGACGGACCGTCTGCCGGACTTCAGCCGGTTCATCTCAAAGCAGGGCCAGTTGCGGATGCCGGCCTTTCTGGCGCATGTGGCGGTGCGGCCCGGCTACTGGCGGAATCTGGCGCGGATGGGCGCGCACAGCAGTCAGGCGGCGGAGAATCTGGCCGTGCGGGTGCGGGAGATGGTGGGAGCGCTTGCGCGCTAGTTGCTAGTCCCCAGTTATTAGCCCCCAGTGGCCGCTTCATCCCTCACAACTGGCCACTACTGACGCCGCATGCCACCCCCTCCGAGCAGAACGCGGCAGATCGCGGTAACCTATACAGGAATATGGCTACGACTCTCCCCAGGCAGGATGTCGCAGGTGGGGCTGCGCCGATCTCCGCGACCATGCGCGCCGCGGTCTATCGCGGAGTAAATGACGTGCGCGTGGAAAGTGTTCCTGTGCCGCAGGTTGCGGCCGGGGAGGTGCTGATCCGGGTACACTCGTGCGGCATCTGCGGCACTGATCTCAAGAAGATTCATACGGGCTCGCACTCCGCGCCGCGCATTTTTGGGCATGAGACCAGCGGCACAATTGTGGCCGTGGGCGAGGGTGTCGAAGGCTTTGCCGTGGGCGACCGCGTGATGGTCTTTCATCACATTCCTTGCGGGGAGTGCTACTACTGCCGCAAAAGGACCTTTGCGCAGTGCCCGGTCTATAAAAAGGTGGGTTGCACGGCGGGCTTTGAGCCTTCGGGCGGCGGCTTTGCCGAGTATGTGCGCGTGATGGACTGGATTGTGAAGCGCGGCCTGGTGAAGATTCCCGACGGCGTGCCGTTTGAGCAGGCCGCATTTGTGGAGCCGGTGAATACCTGCCTGAAGGCCATCAAGAATCTTGACCTGGCGGCGGATGAAACCGTGCTGGTGATAGGGCAGGGGCCAATCGGGATTATTCTGGCGGCGCTGGCGGCGCGCTCGGGCGCGAAGGTGCTGACCTCTGATCTCTATGCCGAGCGGCATGCGACGGCGGCAAAGTTTGGCCTCAAGCATCCGATTGATGCGGGCAAGCAGGATGTGGTGGCGGCAGCGCATGCGGCCAGCGACGGGCGCGGCGCGGATGCCGTGATTCTGGCGGTGGGCGGCAATGCGCTCATCAAGACGGCGATGGATGCGGCGCGGCCCGGCGGGCGGGTGCTGCTCTTTGCGCAGACGCAGCATGGAGATGCGGTGATCGATCCGGCGGCGGTGTGCATGGATGAGAAGTCGCTGGTGGGCTCGTACAGCGCCTCGGTGGAGATTCAGGACGAGGGCGCGCAGGTGGTCTTTGACGGCTACCGCAACGGGTTTGATTTGACGCAACTGATTTCGCATCGCTTCGGGCTGGAGCAGGCGGTGGAGGCAATCGAGGTGGCTTCGCATCCTAGCGCGGGGTCAATGAAGATTTTCATTCAACCGGGCGAGCAGGCATGAGCACAGTACAGAATGCGACGCGGGTGATGACCGCGGCGGTGCTCTATGGGCAGCAGGATGTGCGCATTGAGCACGTCGCCGTGCCGGAGCCGGGCCCGGGCGAAATTGTGGTGGAGATCAAGGCGGCGCTGACCTGCGGCACCGATCTGAAGGTGTACAAGCGCGGCTACCATGCCAAGATGCTCACGCCTCCTGCGCTGTTTGGGCATGAGTTCGCGGGCGTGGTGACGGCGGTGGGCGATGGCGTGCGCCGCTTCAGCGAGGGTGACCGCGTGGTGGCGCTGAACTCTGCGCCCTGCGGCGTGTGTTTTCACTGCGAGCGCAACCAGCCGAACCTATGCGACGATCTGCTCTTCAACAACGGCGCTTATGCCGAGTACATTCGCGTGCCGGCGCGCATTGTGGAGAAGAACACGCTGCGGATTCCCGACGGCGTGGCCTATGAGCATGCGGCGCTGACCGAGCCGCTGGCCTGCGTGGTGCGCGGCCTCGATGAGTGCGAGTCGGCGCTCGAGACCCGGCCGGGCGACACGGTGGCGGTGATTGGCGCGGGGCCGATCGGCCTGATGTTTATGAACGTCGCGCAAATTGCCGGGTATCGCGTGATTGCCGTGGTCAAGCACGATGAGCAGGTGCGGCTGGCGCGGCTGTTTGGCGCGGCCGAGGTGGTGCAGACCACGAAGACCAGCGATCCGGTAGCGGCGGTGCGTGCGCTGACGCCAGACGCGCGCGGCGTGGACATTGCGATTGAGGCCGTGGCCGTTCCCGACACCTGGGAGTGGGCCGTGGACATGGTGCGCGCGGGCGGACTGGTGAATTTCTTTGGTGGTCCGGCGGCGGGCACGCGCGTGGCGCTTGACACCAACCGGCTGCACTACAACGACATCACGCTCAAGGCGAGCTTTCATCACACACCCGATGCGGCGCGCAAGGCCTTTGCGCTGGTGACCGAGGGCAAGTTCCAGAGCGCGGAGTACATCACGGGCCGCGCGCGGCTGGAGGACTTGAATGATGTGTTTCGCCGCCTGATGTCGCGCACGCAGGAAATCAAGACGGCGATATTGCCGTAGGAGCCGGACTGGCCCCCCAACATGCCGGAGACTATGCCTGTGGACACGATGGAGACAACGCGAGCCGAGCTGATGGAGCGGGGATGGGCGGCGCTGCCGCCCGAGTATCGCATGCCCGCCGAGACGCCGACGCTCGCCGAGGCGCGCGCCTATTGCCGCCGCCTGACCGAGTCGCACTACGAGAACTTTCACGTCGCTTCATGGTTTTTGCCGAAGCGTCTGCGGCCACACTTTCACAGCATTTACGCCTACTGCCGCATCTCTGACGATCTGGGCGATGAGGTAGGCAACGCGGAGCAGTCGCTGGCTCTGCTGGATTTGTGGGGCGAGCAACTGGACGCCTGCTATCGCGGCGAGGCGCGGCACCCGGTGTTTGTAGCGCTGGCCGAGACGGTGCGCGCGTGCGAGATTCCCAAAGAGCCGTTTGCCGATCTGCTGGTCGCCTTTCGGCAAGACCAGACGGTGACGCGCTTTCGCACGATGGAAGAGATTCATGGCTACTGCCGCTACTCGGCAAACCCTGTCGGACGGCTGGTGCTCTACACCTGCGGGTATCGCGATGAAGAACGCTTTGCGCTCTCTGACTACACCTGCACGGCGCTGCAGTTGGCAAACTTCTGGCAGGACGTGGCCGTGGACTACAAGAAGGGCCGCATCTATCTGCCGCAGGACGACATGGAGCGCTATGGCGTCACCGAGGCGATGATTGCCGCCGGTGAGGCGACGCCGGAGTTTCGCGAACTGCTGCGCTATGAGGTCGGCTACGCGCACAAGCTGTTTGGCAAGGGTGAGCCGCTGACCGGTATGGTGGATGCGGAGCTGGCGCTGGATCTGGATTTGTTCACGCGCGGCGGGCTTGAGATATTGCGCGCCATTGAGGCGCAGGGCTATGACGTGCTGCGGGCGCGGCCGTCGATTCCCAGGTCGCGCAAGCTGCTGCTGCTGCTGAGCGCGCTGAGCGCCAAGCTGCTGGGACGGTCTGCGTGACGCCACGGGTGAGCGAGGCTTACCGGATCTGTCGAGAGATCGCCCGCCGTGAGGCCAAGAACTTTTACTACTCCTTTGTGGCGTTGCCCGAGGCCAAGCGCAATGCCATTTGCGCGGTGTATGCCTTCATGCGGCACGCCGATGACCTCTCAGACGATGAGAGCCTGCCGCTGGCCGCGCGCCGCGAAAAGATGCAGGCGTGGCTCGATGCCTGGCACAGCGCCGCCGCCGGAGCGCCGGGCGAAGACCCCGTGTTCCTTGCGTTGACCGACGCGCAGCAGCGTTTCGGCATCACGACCGAACTGCTGGACCAACTGGTGCAGGGCACGGCGATGGACCTCTATCGCGAAGAAGGCGCGGCAGCATTTGATACCTACGCCACCTTTGAGGACCTCTACCGCTACTGCTACTACGTAGCTTCGGTGGTGGGGCTGGTCTGCATTCGCATCTTTGGCTACACCGACCCGCGCGCCGAAAAGCTGGCCGAGGAGACGGGCATCGCCTTTCAGTTGACCAACATTCTGCGCGACGTGCGTGAGGATGTGGAGCGCGGGCGCATCTATCTGCCGCAGGAAGACATGGCTGCGGCGGGCGTCACAGCGGAGGAACTGGCCGCGCTCAAAGACGGGCGGCAGCTCACGGCCGGGCAGCGCGCTCTGCTCCAGAAAGAAGCCGCGCGCGCGCAGCAGTATTACCGCTCGGGCTATGCGCTGCTGCCGCTGATTTCGCCCGATGCAAGACCGGCGCTGGGCGTGTTGATCGGGATTTATCATCGCCTGCTTGAGCAGATTGAGGCGCGGCAGTATGACGTCTTCTCTGAAAGAATCAGCGTAAGCACTCCGCTGAAGCTGGTGATTCTGTCGCGCGGGCTGGCAGGCGTGCTGTGGAACCGCCTGCGCGGAGCGGGCCGGTGAGGATGGCGCAGTGAGCGCGGCGATGGCAGAATCGATGACCAATCCAATGCAGAAGAACGTGGTGGTGGTGGGCGGCGGCCTGGCCGGACTCTCGGCGGCGTGCGCGCTGTCCGACGCCGGTTATCGCGTGCAACTGCTGGAGCGGCGGCCCTACGTGGGTGGCCGCGCGTCATCGTATGAGCATCCGGGCACCGGTGAGGTGATCGACAACTGCCAGCATGTGCTGATTGGCCGCTGCACCAACCTCATTGATTTGTATGCGCGGCTGGGCGTGCCCAATGCGATTCGCTGGTACAACCAGTTCACCTTTGTGGAGCCGGGCGGCCGCGAGAGCGTGCTGCGCTCCACGGGGCTGCCTGCGCCGATGCATAGCTCGCTGTCGTTTCTGGCGGCGAAGTGCTTTACCGTGGCCGACAAAATTGCGATTGCGCGCGGGCTGCTGGCGTTTGTGTGGGGCTTGCCGCCGGATTCCGGCGAGAACTTTGGCGCGTGGCTCACGCGGCATGGGCAGACGCATGGGGCGATTGAACGCTTCTGGAAGCCGGTGCTGGTGAGCGCGCTCAATGAAGACCCCGAGCGCATCTCGGTGCATTACGCGGCGAAGGTTTTTCGCGAGTCGTTTCTGTCGTCGGCGCGCGCCGGGGAGATGGGGATTCCGTCGATTCCGCTGAGCGAGCTGTATGGGCATGCCATCGACTACATCACGGCGCGCGGCGGCGAGGT
Organism: Acidobacterium capsulatum ATCC 51196; assembly: GCF_000022565.1. Taxonomy (NCBI): domain Bacteria; kingdom Pseudomonadati; phylum Acidobacteriota; class Terriglobia; order Terriglobales; family Acidobacteriaceae; genus Acidobacterium; species Acidobacterium capsulatum. Next base: position 930,880 of record NC_012483.1, on the reverse strand, counting down.
GCGGCTGCGCACCAGCGTGGAGAGCATTGCCTGCAGCGGAACAGAAAACCGTTGGCGCGTGCTGAGCGCGGACGAGACCTTTGACGCCGATGCCGTGGTGCTGGCGCTGCCCTTTGAGGGCATGGCCAGGCTGCTGCCGCAGATGCCCGACGCTCCGGGCAAAGAGACGCTGGGCGCGAAACTGGCGGCCTTTGAGCACTCTCCCATCACGGGCATTCATCTGTGGTTTGACCGCGAAATCACGCCGCTCGAGCATGCGGTGCTGCTGGATTCGCCGGTGCAGTGGCTCTTCAACAAATCGGCGCTGCAGCCGGAACACAGGGCGAGCGGCGAGCACTACATCGAGCTGGTCGTGAGCGCCTCGCGCGCGCTGGTGCCCATGCAGCGGCAGGAGATTGTGGATCTGGCCGTGGCCGAGCTGGGGCGGTTCTTTCCTGCCATGCGCGAGGCCACGCTGGTGAAGGCTGCGGTGGTGAAAGAAGTGCGGGCCACGTATTCGGTGCGACCGGGGCTCGACGCCGTGCGGCCCGGCGCGGAGAGCCCGTGGCCGCGCATGGTGCTCGCCGGAGACTGGACCGCGACCGGATGGCCCGCAACCATGGAAGGCGCCGTGCGCAGCGGCTACCAGGCCGCCGAGGCCGTGACTGCGATCTTTGGCGCGCGGCGCAGGATTCGCGTGGAAGACCTGCCGCATGGCGGACTGATGAAGCTGACGCCGGCGTGAGGGGCAGCAAGTCAGCGAGTTAGCCGGTCAGCAAGTCAGCGAGCCAGCAAGCCAGCCATCGTGTTGGTGGAAGCAAGATTTTCCGGGCATAGACGGAAACCGCAGATCTCTCGACTACGCGTGCTGTGCTTCGCTCGTGATGACAAATGGCGGAAGGAATTTGTGGCTGACTTGCTGACTTGCTTGCGCCGCAAGGCGCGCTGACTCGCTGGTTTACGGATGAATCCAGTGCAGCACCCAGGCGATCACGATCACCGAGAGCACAAACCAGAGCCAGCAATAGATGCCGTAGCGCAGCATCGCCTTGGGCGTGGAGCGCTGCGTGATGGCGAAGACCACCGACGCAAAGGTAGCGAAGAGCAGCACGGCATTGAAATGGGTCATCGCCATTACTGCTTCCTCCCGATCTGCAGGTTGTGCGCATCGACGGCGGCGATGAAGTTGAGCAGGCCGGCCACAACGATGAACTTGGTGCCGTAGTCCTCACTGATCACGGTGGTTGCCGTGGTGCCCGCGCCGAGCAGCCGCGCCCCAAAGTAGAGCAGGCCGTTGCCCAGGTCGCCGACGAAGCCCAGAATGTCGAGCGGATTGCCGGTGTTCGGCAGGTAGAGATGCCCCAGCATGGCGAGCCCCAGGCCAAACATGGCCGTGATGGAGACAAAGAGCAGCAGCGCACGCACCCAGCGGCCCGTGATCAGGTGTCCCGCGCCGGGGATGAGCCAACCGGCAAGCAATGCGAGGTAACGAAACCCTTGCTTCGGCTCAGATGGATTCGCTTTGGCAGGCATCTCTACTGAATATACACGGAGAGGCAGTGGTGGAGCCGACAGGGGTGAAGCGGCCAGGGGTGAGGCGGTCAGTTGTCAGTCCCCAGTCCTCAGTCCCCAGTTGTCAGTCTTCAGTTGTCAGTGGTCGGTTGCGAGGCGAGAGTCGTCCCTTGCCAGGGACCAGCCTGCGGCATCTAGCCGCCGGGAGCTACGCTCTGCCTCGCCCCTCCCTGATGCGTCATTCTGAACCGCGCAGCGGTGAAGAATCCCGGCGATGTTTCAGAGACAGATGCGGCTCGGAGTTTCTCCCATGATGTTCGATCGGGCATGGTGGGAGAAACCTACGGCAGCGGTGGCCACCGACGCCTCGCCGGAATTCTTCGCTCCCACCCCAGCTTGCTGCGCACGCCGGGGACCCAGGTTCGCTCAGAATGACGCCCGGGGAGCCTGGAACCACAAACCATAGGCAATCGCTAACCAACCACTGAGGACTGGCAACTGACAACTGGCCGCATCACCCCTGCCTCTCAGATTCGTAACAGTTGCTGCTGCATGTTTCCTGTGACGCGGGCGCTGGTGGCCGACGTCATCATGTTGACCTCGCTGCGCACGCCGAAGTGCTCAAGATAAATGCCTGGCTCGACCGAGAAGCAGGTGTTCGGCAGCAGGCGGCGCTCGTCGTGCGTTTCCAGATTGTCGAGGTGTGCGCCGCTGCCATGCAGCGTGCTGCTGATGTTGTGTCCCGTGCGATGCGTGAAATAGTCGCCGTAGCCCGCCTCGGTGATGACGGCGCGGGCGCGGTCATCGGCCTCCCAGCCCTGAATGGGGCGCCCGGCGGCGAAGGCCTCTTCCACGGCGCGAATGGCGGCGTCGCGCGCATCGCGCACGGTGGTGAAGACGCGCACCTCTTCTTCGGTGGGCTCGCGGCCGATCACAGCGGTCCAGGTGATGTCGTAGAAGCAGGTTTCAAAACCTGCGCGCGCCGGGTCTTGCCGCGCCCAGATGTCGATGAGCAGAAAGTCGCCGGTGCGGATGGGGCGGCTGTTTTCAGCACTCGGTTCATAGTGCGAGTCGGCGCTGTTGGCGTTGACAGACACATTGGGCCGATGCTCCCAGACAAGGCCCGCGCGGCGCATGGAGTCTTCGAGCCACAGCACCATGTCGTACTCGGTGAAGTGCTCCTGGGCGGCCGAGCGGCGGCCAATCTCGGCAAAGCCAGCGGCAAGAATCTCGTCAATGGCCTGCTGCGCCACGAAGTGGCTGGCGATCTGCTGCTCCGTGAGCACGGCCTGAAACTGGCTGACCAGATCGGCCGAGCTGACGATGGTTTTGCCAAACTCGCGCAGCAGTTCAATCGTGCCCGCATCGACCATGGAGACATACATGATGGCGTTGCGCGGCGAATATTGCATGGCGAGCCGCGTGTAGGGCGCGAGCATCTCGCGCAGGTGCTGCTCCAACTGCTGCCAGGCCGCGTAGGTCCGCTTTTCGCCGGGCAGGGAATCGAGCTTGCCCGACTCAATTTTGTGGACGAGCTTTTGCGGTTCACCCTGGGCGGGAATCACGTAGTACCAGCGTCGCGAAACCAGATCATCCATGGGCAGAGACAAAATCTGCGAGGCGAGCGGATCGCGGTGATGGTGGTCGTAGAAGAGCCACGCGTCGGCTCCGCTGGCGGCGATGGCGGCCTGAATTTTCTGGATGTCTACTTTGGGATTCACGGCGGTGAGCAACTCCATTTCGCGAGGGCGAAGGGAAAGGATAACGCACGCCGCGCCGTCAGAGTAAACTCAGGGCGATGAGGAGCCGCGCGTGATTCTGTGGGAGTGGCTGGGGCGTCTGGCGAAGTATCTGGTGGTGCTGCTGGTGGCGGCCTATCTGGTGGACCTGGCCGTCTACGCCGTGCGGCGCGCCGAGGGCGGCGGCACGGCGGTGATTGCGGTGAACACCATGGTGGCCACGCCGCTCAAGAATCATCGCATGGAGTACGACTACGCGGGCACCGACCAGGTGACGTGCGCGGAGTCGCTGTTTCCTCACAGCCGCTACCCGGTGTGCTGGTGGGTGCGCGAGCACAAGGACCACTGGGAGAAGTAGGGCTGGCCTTTCAGGCATCCGCGCCTTGCGGCAGTAATACGTCTATCGGAGCTTTCAGCTTCAACGGCGTCATTCTGAGGCCAACGGCCGAAGAATCCCAGTGAGGTTTCGGTCGTGAACGCATGGTGAAGTTTCCCCCACCATGCCAGATCAAACATTATGGGAGAAACTCCAAACGGCAATCGCGATGCAAGCATTGCCGGGATTCTTCGCTCCCACCCCAGCGTGCTGCGCATGCCGGGTACCCCGGTTCGCTCAGAATGACGCCTGACAATGAGTGGCTGCCAGGGAGTTTACAAGTTACAGAAGCACTCAAGGCTGCGTCATTCTGAGGCCAACGGCCTAAACCGGGCCCCGGGAACGAGCCTTCGTTCGCGAGACAGGAAGAATCCCGGAGATATTTCAGGAACGGCTATATCGTCTGGAGTTTCTCCCAGCACGTCCCGCCTCTACTTCTTCTCTTCGTGGTACTCCTGCTCGGTGTTGATTTGCCAGAGCGCGCTCTTGTCGATCTCGCCGGCGACGATCTGATCGACGGCGGTCATGGCCGTGAGCATGGAGTGGTCCTGATTGTTGTACTTGTGCATGCCGTTGCGGCCCACGAGAAAGAGATTTTCAAAGCCGTTGAGATAGCTGCTGATCTCATCAAAGCGCTCGTAGGTGCCAAAGTAGGCGGGGTAGGTTTTGGGCACGCGCACCACATGCCAGTCGCGCACGTCGGCGGCGCGCAAAATGCCGATCTTCTCCACCTCGCCGATGGCCAGCTTTGCGAGGCTTTCGTTGTCCATCTTCCACAACTCGTCGGTGTCGTAGCAGAAGTATTCGAGACCGATCCACACCTTCGAGGGGTCGGCGACCATCCAAGGGCTCCAGTTGTTGAAGATCTGCAGGCGGCCCACGAGCACGTCGGGCTCCTGAATGTAGATCCAGGTATCCTTGAGCGGCGAGCCATCGGGCTCGGAGACGGCGAGACGATCGACGAGCAGCCCCACGGTGATGAAGTCGCGATACTGCAGGCCGTCACTCACCTCCTGCACGTTGGGCGGCACGGGGCAGTCAAGCGAGCGCACCAGCTCACGCACCGGCATGGTGGAGAAGACGTAATCGGCGGCGAGCGTGTGCGTCTGGCCTTCTGTGTCCACGGCGGTTACGGATGCGACGCGGTTGCTCTCGACGTGCAGGCCGGTTACGCGCCAGCCGCGGCGCAACTCGCCGCCCTGCTGCTCGATCAGCTTCGCGGCGTGCTCCCAGAGCTGGCCGGGGCCAAATTTGGGATAGAGAAACTGCTCGATCAGCGAGGTTTCGGTGCCCTTTTGCGCGAGGTCGCCCGAGGACTTTGGCCCGAAGGTCTTCTTGAGAAAGTGCGCGATGGCCGTGCGCAGTGAGAGGCCCTTGATGCGCTGCGCGCCCCATTCGGCACTGATCTGGTTACATTTCACACCCCACACTTTTTCGGTGTAGGACTTGAAGAAAGTCAGGTACAACTCGGTGCCGAAGCGGTTGATGAGAAAGTCTTCGAGCGTCGCTTCCTGCTTGCGCGGGAAGAGCTTGACCTTGAGATAGCCGAGGCCGATTTTTGCCATGCGCACGAGGCCAAGCTGCCGGATGGTCTGCGCATTGAGCGCCAGCGGATAGTCAAAGAAGCTGCGCAGAAAATAGATGCGGCTCTTGCGCGGGCGCACCAGCATCACGAGGTCGTCGTCGGCTGAGGCCGCGGTGTGCGTGGTGACGGTGCGCTGCTGGCCCTGGTAGCGAATGGCCTGCTCGGCCGCGCCGGCGGCTCCGGCGGCGATGGGCATCAGGTCAGTCCACCACTGCATCACGCGGTCAGATTTTGAGAAGAAGCGGTGGCCGCCGATGTCCATGCGATTGCCGTGGTGCTCAATGGTGCAGGAGATGCCGCCGATCAGCGTGGGCGAGGCCTCCAGCACGATGGGGTGAATGCCGGAGCGGCGCGTGAACTCGAGAGCCGCCGTGAGCCCGGCCGGGCCCGCGCCAATGATGATTGCGGTCTGGCCGGCCTTCATCGAGCGCCGGCTTTCAAGGGGGAAGTGGAGACAAGGGTCATGATCGGGGCTTTCGCAGCAAGCACATCAACCGGAGCCGGGAATGGCCGCGCTCCGCAAACACTGCAAACAGCTTAAATGCCAGCCGACAGTGCTGTCTCGTCTTCCTGGTAACCGGCGGCGGCATCGACCATGAGGCCATCTTTGTGCAGGCGGAACTCGCGCCCGCGCCAGAGAATGAGATCGCTGCGGTAGCTGGCCGCCCAGTAGAGAAAACCAAGCAGGTCGCGCAGCGGATAAAGCAGCACGGTGCGCATCAGTATGCGCTCGCGCACGGCAAACGCCCCCACCACCAGAGCCAGCAGCATGCGCGCCGCGATGGAGTAGCCGAGCAGAAAGAATGCGAGACGCGGATATTGCAGAGCGCCCGCGGCCACAAAGGCGAGAATGCCGAAGGGAACGCTGAAGGTGAGTCCGGTGCCGAAGTGGCCCTTGGGGCGCGAGAAGCGCGTGGAGCGCATCCAGCGAATCTGGTGCTTTTGCGTCTCGACGAAGCCGTCGCTCACGATGACGTGATCGATGACATGCTGCGAGAGCACAACGGTATGGCCGTTTTCGGCAATCAGCTTGCCGAGCATGAAGTCGTCGGCGCAGTAGCTGCCCAGCACGCCAAAGCCGCCGATCTGCTCAACGCACTGGCGGCGCATGGCCATGGTGGGGCCCAGCAGAAACTGCATGCCCTCAAGCATGTTGGCGACCACGACGCCGGCGGTCATCTCAATCGACATGCCCGCCGCCTCAAGGTGCGCCCACAGGCCGCGATGAGCCTCGCCGCGATAAACGCAGGTGAGCGCGCCCACGCGCTCATTGCGGAAGGGCGCGGCGATGGTGCGCAGATAGCCCGGCTCCACATGCACGTCGCTGTCGCTGATAACCAGCAGATCGTGCTCCGCGGCCGCGCCCATCAGTTCCAGCGAGGCTACTTTGGCGTTGATGTACTGCGGCTCGCCGGTGCTGAGAAAACGCGCCGGAATATGCGGATGGCGCGCGGCCACGCGGCGGGCAATCTTCATGCCGGGGTCGTTGGCGCTGCGCGCGCAGAAGAGAATCTCGTAGTTGGGGTAGTCCTGCCGGAAGAAGCTGTCGAGGTGCGCTTCGAGGCCCGGCTCCTCGCCGTGCAGTGGCTTGAGCAGGCTCAGCGGCGGAAGAAACTCTTCGGCCCCCTCGTCCGTCTTCTGATTGCGGAAGCGGAACGTGCCCGCGATGACCAGCATCGTAAAGACGGTGGAGGCGATCAGCCCCACGATGGCGACGAGCAGCAGCAGCCGCGCCAGCAGGCTGCCGGCCGGGGTCAGCACCCCGAAGCCGTAGAGGCTTACCTGTGCATTCATCAGGCTCTGGGCCATCGCGACAATGTGCATTGCGGTCAAAGCTTAGCGCTTGCTCCTGCTGTGCGGAACCACCATCGGGCGTTTCAGCGGCACAATGGCTCCGGGCTGAGGGCTGTTCTGCGAAAAGCCCTGCTGCATGTGCGTCAGCATCTCTGAGCGCACATACTCCACGAAGTCCTGCATCTGGCGGTTCATCTCTTCCATGCGTTCGCGCATCTGCAAAATGATGGCGATGCCTGCGATGTTCACGCCAAGGTCGCGGGCCAGGTTCAGAATAAATTCCAGCCGTTCGAGGTCCTCATCAGTATATAGCCGTGTGTTTCCCTCGGTGCGCGAGGGTTTCAGCAGCCCTTCGCGCTCATAGAGGCGCAGGGTCTGGGGGTGAATGTCGTACATCTCGGCGACCGCCGAGATCATGTACGCGCCCTTGGATTTGCGTTTGGTCGGCATGGCTTCAGGAAAACTGAAAGAGGGTACTGGCTGTATTGTTCACGTGAATCTCTCCGAAGACAACCTTTCTCGGAATGATTCCGCCCAACTGGCCCCCGGTCACGCGGTACGGCAGGGTGGCCTGCAGCACCGAACCATCCTTCATTTCGACATGGCCGATAATGGCGTCCTCAAAGCCCTCGGGCGAAGGCTGCTCCAGCGGGAAGTGCGCCGCGATGGCCGCACCCTGCCACTGCCCGGTGGCCGACTGCTGCGCCAGATGTTCGAGCAGGGCTGTCTTCAGTTCTTCAGGGTCCGGCGGCAGGCGCTTCGGCGTGACCGAGATGCGCTCCACCTGCCCGCCCATCAGCATGGCAAAGGCCACGGGGCCCAGCGTGCCGTAACGGCGCAGCAGCGCCCGGGCCTGGGTCATCAGGGGCTGCATGAGCCGCTCGGTTGGGGTCTGTGTTTCGGCCTGCGTTTCCGCCGGGGCTTGTGTGAGAAGACTCATCCTACCCAGTTTACCGTTGGCCGCTGAAGCCAGCCTGAAGATAGCGGTAGACGCAGTGGTCATAGTCGCGCCAGTGGACGATCTTTTCGAGCACCGCGCCGTTCTTTTCGGCAGCGCGCCGCGAGGGGTAGTTCTCTAATCGAATCAGCGAGATACAGTCATCCTTTTGAAGTGTAACGCGAGCATGATCGAGCACGGCCCGCGCCGCCTCGGGCGCGTAGCCCCTGCCCCAGTGGTCGCGGCGAATGTGGTAGCCGACCTCTAATTCCTGAACGCCCTCGACCTCGTGCCAGACCGGGCCGCAGCCGCCGATCAACTCCCCTGAGTCCCTCAGCAGCACGGCAAGCTGGCCCGTGCCGGTGGCGTAGCGCTCGATCTGCGCCTCGATGCGCGCCACCATCTGCTCGCGGTTGAGCGTGGAGGGGTAATAGCGCATGGTCTCGGCATCGCCCCAGACGGCGAGCAGGGCATCGGTGTCGTCGAGCGTGAGCGGGCGCAGGATGAGGCGTTCGGTGGTGAGGGTGACCATGGCGGCTCTCGTGGGAAAGGGAATCGAGGTTGGAGGCAAACCTATGCAGCAATCGTTTTGTAACAGGGCATGACTTCAGTCATGCCGATCTACCCCAATGAAATCATGGGGTTTAGCCTCTGCGCGATGTTTGTTCTGCTCCAATTCAACTTTGTCAACAGTCTGAGAATCCCACATCTCGTCGAGATGTGGGACACTCTGCGTTCTTTGTTGGCCCTAAACCTCGGCCCTAAACCTTCGCAAAGACGGCTTCGCGCGGGTCTTCCGGGTTGAGCTTTGAGAATTCGCGCAGAATCTCTTTGGACCGCTCGTCGCGAAGCTGCGGCACCACGATCTCCACCGTGACAATTTCATCGCCGCGCTGGCCCTCGCGCGTGGCTGAGGGCACGCCGCGCTCGCGCATGCGCAGCTTCTGGCCGCTCTGCGTGCCGGGCGGAATCTTCAACTGTGCGCGGCCATCGATGGTGGGCACCTCAATCTTGGCCCCGAGCGCGGCCTCGGCAATGGTGACCGGCACGGTCAGGTGAATGTCATCGCCCAGCCGCTGAAAGACCGGGTGCGTGCCCATGCGGATGATCAGGTAAAGGTCGCCGGGCTGGCCGCCGTGCGTGCCGGCGTTGCCGCGCCCCGCCAGCCGGATGCGCTGGCCGTCGCGCGTGCCTGCCTTGATGCGAAATTCCAGCGGCTCAGAGCGCGTGACCGTGCCGTCGCCGTGGCAGGTGGGGCAGGCGTTCTGCACCTTGCCCGAGCCGCCGCAGCGCGGACATTGAATGTTGAACTTCATGCGGCCGCCCATCTGCGTGACCTGGCCGGAGCCGTGGCACTCGGGGCAGGCGTGCGGGCCGCCCGTGGAGGCCTTGCCGTGGCAGGTCGGGCAGACCTCCTGCCGCTGAATCTGCAGCCGCGCCGTACCGCCGCGAATGGCGGTCCAGAAATCGACCTCGATCTGGTACTCCAGATCGGTGCCTGGCTGGGGGCCGCGCGGCTGGCGGCCGCCGCCCTGGTTAAAAATGCCGGAGAAAATATCGCGGAAGCTGCCGCCAAAGCCGCCACCCTGCTGCGCGCCGCCGCCCTGATAGTCGCTGAAGTCAAAGCCGCCGAAGTCAAAGGGAACGCCCTGCTGGCCGCCGCCGCGCGGGCTGCCAGCGCCCGGCGCATAGCCCTGCCGCGCCGCCGCCTCAGCCGCCGCCGGGTCAATCTGGTCGGAGTAGAAGCCGAACTGGTCGTAGATTTTGCGCTTCTTTTCGTCGCCCAGAATGTCGTTGGCCTCTGAGATTTCCTTGAACTTCTCTTCGGCCTTTTTGTCGCCTGGGTTCACATCGGGGTGATATTTGCGCGCGAGTTTGCGAAAGGCCTTGCGGATCTCGTCCGCCGTGGCCGTCTTTTTGATGCCGAGGGTGCCGTAATAGTCTTTTTGCTGCGGATTGGCCATGAGCTACCGTTTTTGACAGGCGGGGCACCAGTAGACGGTGCGCCCGGCCATCTCTTCCTTCTCAATCTTTGTACCGCACCGGAGGCAGGGTTTGCCGTGCCGCCGGTACACGTAGTGAATCTGGTCATCTTGCGCCGGCCCGCGCTGGTGCGGGATGGCCTGGTCTGCGGTGGCCCCGCCGCGCTTGCGCGGGCTTGCTTTATCCATTGTTGCCTCGCGCTTGCGCGAGCGGGCTGAGTCTGTCTTCTCGCCGCGCTTAAGCGCGCGGTCTTGATTCGTTTCGGGCCCGCGCTTAAGCGCGCGGTCCTTGGCCAGCGTGGTCACGATGCGCCGGTCGATCATGCCGAGCGGCATCAGCTTGCGGGCGTCCTTCCAGATGCCGGCGATGGATGGGCGCGGCACCTCGCGGCCCGGCGTGCGCGGGTGCAGCCCGGCTCGAAAGAGAAACTCTGCCCGGTAAATGTTGCCGATGCCGGCAAAGACCGATTGATCCATCAACAATTGCCCTATCGGCGTATTGCGCCGGGCAATGATGGCAAAGCCGGGCTCGGGGTCCGATTCCGGCCGCAGCGGGTCTGGCCCCAGGCGGGCGACGAGCGCCTGCCACTTCTCCCCGTCGAAAATGGAGCAGTCGGTTGCCCCGCGCAGCTCGACCCAGTTCGCTCTGTTCCAGAGCCGCAGCCGCAGCGCGCCCTTTTCGGGCGGCAGGGGCATCGCGCCCTCACGGAAGTCGCCATACATGCCGAGATGCACATGCAGAATCGTGTCGCGCCCGAAGACATAGCCGAGATGCTTGCCGTAAGCCTCCACGGCCTGCAGCTTGCGCCCATGCAGGACTTCGGCGTCCGGGAAGGCTCCATTGGGCGAGTCCACAGAGACACGCCCGCCCGCGAGCGCGGCGGCATGGCGCTCGGCGAAGCGGTGGATTTCGTTGCCTTCAGGCATTACTTGACCTCAACTTGGATGGCGTCATTCTGAGCGTAGCGAAGAATCCCGGCGATGCTGGTTGTGCATTTGCTGTTTAGAGTTTCTCCCATGATGTTCTGTCTGGCATGGTGGGAGAAACCTCACAATGCATTTGCAATCGAGACATCGCCGGGATTCTTCGGCCGATGGCCTCAGAATGACGCTGCGTTGAGTGTGCAGGCTGTAACAATTGCCAGCTCCCTATCATTCTTGCTTACGAGTTTCGGGAAGGGGCAAACGAATGCGCTGCGCTTCTTTCTTATCCTCTTCCGCCATGCTTTGATTCGGCATCAGAATTCGGCTGCCCAGATGCTCTGCCAGATCATTCCAGTCCGGATTCTTTGCTTCAATCAGTGCAATTTTTTTCGCGCGCGTCCATCCCTTGATGGCCTTCTCTCGCGCGATGGCCACGGCGATGTCGTCGGATTCTTCATAGTAGACGAGACGATCGCAGCCATATTTGCTCGCGAAGCCGGAACGGACGCCGCTCCGGTGCTCCAAAACCCTGCGCGTGAGATCGCTCGTGACTCCTGTGTATAGCGTTCCCGTTCGACTCGCCAGAATGTACACCCAGCTTTGCGGCATTAGTGGGAGAAACCTCACAACGCATTTGCAATCGAAACATCGCCGGGATTCTTCGGCCGATGGTCTCAGAATGACGCTATGTTTAATGATTCCGTAAGTTGCCAGATCTCTTGCAGATTCTCAACCTTTAAGCCGCAGCTTCTTAACTTGCACGTCGTAGCTTCTCAAGTTTCACGGCGTCATTCTCAACTTTCAATGGCGTCATTCTGAGCGCAGCGAAGAATCCCGGCAATGCTAACACCGTGTTTGTGCTTCGAAGTTTCTCCCACAATGCCCGGCCTGGCATGTCCGGAGAAAGCCCTGTAGTTCCTATGCAATGAACTCATCGCCGGGTTTCTTCTCCTCAGTAATAACGCCGCATCGATCCTTAATTCCAAACCATCTTCGCCTCGACCGGCTCAATGCGCCAGAAGAGATCCGGCTCCATCCTCTGCATCTTCGCAATGAAGTCTTCGGCTTCCTTCTTCGTGTTGAAGCTCACCTTGTTGTAGACCTGTCCGGCGCGTAATTGCTCGCACATCCAAAGCGTGTCGGTCATCTCGGTTACTTCTCCTTCTACTGCTGTACTGCTCGCTCCGGGGAAACGGATGCTCTCTGTTATGCGAAGGGCGTCTCTGCAGAGACGCCCTTTCGTGCTTCCACTCCTGTTCTTACGCAGGAGGCTTGCTCGTGGTTCTGGTTTGTGGCGCGGGCGGCTTACTTCTTCTCGTCCACGTCCACGTACTCGGCGTCGATCACGCCGTCGTCCTTCTTCTGCTCGGCCTGCGGTTCGCCGGGGGCAGGTTCGCCCGCGGGAGCCGCGCCGGCAGCGGCGTTGGCCTTGTACATGGCCTCGGCCAGCTTGTGCGAAGAGGCGGTCAGCTTCTCGCGCGCGGCGTTCAGTTCCTCGGCCGTCGGAGTGCCTTCGAGCGTCTTCTTGGCGTCAGCCAGGGCGGTCTCCACTTCGGCCTTCTCCTCACCCGAAACCTTGTCGCCGTTCTCCTTCAGCATCTTCTCGATGTTGTAGACGAGGTTGTCGAGCTGGTTGCGGGCCTCGATCTCGTCGCGCTTGGCCTTGTCTTCGGCCGAGTGCGCCTCGGCTTCCTTGGCCATGCGCTCCACCTCTTCCTTGCTGAGTCCCGAGGAGGAGGTGATGGTGATCTTCTGGTCCTTGCCGGTGGCCGTATCCTTCGCGGTCACGTTCAGAATGCCGTTGGCGTCGATGTCAAAGGTGACCTCGATCTGCGGCACGCCGCGCGGCGCCGGAGGAATGCCGCTCAGCTTGAACTTGCCCAGCGTGCGGTTCTGCCCGGCCATGGGGCGCTCGCCCTGCAGCACGTGTACTTCGACTTCGGTCTGGCTGTCACCCGCCGTCGAGAAGGTCTCCGTCTTCTTGGTCGGGATGGTCGTGTTGCGCGGAATCATCGGCGTCGCCACGCCGCCCAGCGTTTCGATGGACAGGGTCAGCGGCGTCACGTCGAGCAGCAGCAGATCCTTGACCTCACCGGCCAGGACGCCCGCCTGCACGGCCGCGCCAATCGCCACCACTTCATCGGGGTTCACGCCGCGATGGGGCTCCTTGCCAAAGAGCTGCTTGACGATCTCCTGAATGCGGGGCATGCGGGTCTGTCCGCCTACCAGCACCACTTCGTCAATCTTGCTCGCGTCCACACCGGCATCGGCCATGGCCTTCTTGCAGGGCTCAATGGAGCGCTGCAGAATGTCCTCGACGAGCTGCTCCAGCTTGGCGCGGGTCAACTTCTTCACCAGGTGCTTGGGGCCGGTTGCATCGGCGGTGATGAAGGGCAGGTTGATCTCGGTTTCAAGCGCGGTCGAAAGCTCGATCTTGGCGCGCTCGGCGGCGTCCTTCAGGCGCTGCAGGGCCATTTCGTTGCCCTTGGCGCGCAGGTCGAGGCCTTCGTCCTTCTTGAACTCGTCGATGAGCCAGTCCACGATCTTCTGGTCGAGGTTGTCGCCGCCCAGGTGTGTGTCGCCATTGGTCGACTTCACCTCGATGACGCCTTCGCCCACTTCGAGAATGGAGATGTCGAACGTACCGCCGCCAAAGTCATATACGGCGATGGTCTCGTCCTTCTTCTTGTCGAGGCCATAGGCCAGCGCGGCCGCGGTCGGCTCGTTGACGATGCGCTTGACGTCGAGCCCGGCAATTTTGCCGGCGTCCTTGGTGGCCTGGCGCTGCGCGTCGTTAAAGTAGGCCGGAACCGTGATGACGGCCTCGGTCACCGAGGTGCCCAGGTAGTCTTCGGCGGCCTTCTTGAGCTTCTGCAGAATCATGGCCGAAACTTCGGGGGCGGTGTAGTCCTTGCCCTGCGCCTCGACGACGATGTGGTCGCCCTGCTGCTTGACCTTGTAGGGCACCATCTTCATTTCGTCGTTCACTTCATTCTGGCGGCGGCCCATGAAGCGCTTGATGGAGTAAATCGTGTTCTCCGGATTGGTAATCGCCTGGCGCTTGGCCACCTGGCCCACCAGACGCTCGCCGCTCTTGGTAAATCCCACCACCGAAGGCGTGGTGCGGCCGCCCTCTTCGTTGGCGATCACCTTCGGTTCGCCGCCTTCCATCACGGCCACCACGGAATTGGTGGTTCCGAGGTCAATTCCAATAATCTTTGCCATTGCTCTCTCCCTGCTCCTGTATGCAAACCCTTTTGGTGCTGAGGCTGGTAGAGCCAGCTTCGCACTTGAGTGAGTTTTTGTCAACTTATCTGATGGTCTGAATCGGCAAAAGGATGCAGGAAGGTATGGCGAATGGAATCAATAGCTTGCAGGCCGGTCAGCAGGTCGGCGAGTCAGCGGTCAGCGGTCAGCGGTCAGCGGTCAGCGAGTTAGCGGGTCAGCGAGTCAGCCCGGTCAGTCCCCAGTCCTCAGTCCCCAGTCCCCAGCGGTTCGCAATCGCACCTCGGCTCCTGTCCGCCCCCACGATGGGTAGAGGCGGCAAATCGGAAGTTTCAGAAATCTGCCCGTAGGTGACCCGCTAACCCGCCAACCCGCTGACCCGCTAACTTGCTGACTCGCTGACTCGCTAACTTGCTGACCTGCTGACCCGCTTACTTGCCCTCGGGCGTGAACAGGTGCAGCCGCACGTGCCACGTCACCGAGGCGCTGGCCGGCAGCGTTACCATGCCGGTGTTTTGGCCATGCCACTCCTTGCCAAAGGGGTCCACCAGGTTGAACTGCGGCTCCACGGCCAGAAACTTCTGGCTCGGCGGGGAGTAGATCTGCACGGCGCGAATCTCGGGCGAGAGAGCCATCACCTCCATGCCATAATGCGCCGCCGGATCGCTCAGGCGCACATCCACGGCGTGGTTGGTACGCTTAAGGTGAGTGAAGCTGTCATCGAGATAGGTGCTGCCCAGCGGCCGGCCGCCCGGCGTGTTGAAGTCATAAGGCGTGCCCTTCACCGCGACCAGCTTGCCGGTCGGTTTCTCCTCCTTATAGTTGTTGACCGTGGCCCGCTCGGTGGCCGGTACATACAGCCGGGCCTGGGCGCGGTCGCCGCTCAGCAGGCGGAAGTACGGATGCCAGCCAATCGACATCGGCTCCGGCTTCTGCCCGGCGTTGGTGGCCGTAATTTTCACGTCGATGGCATCGCCGGTCAGCGCGATGTGAAACTGCAGATCGGTCACCGACGGCCACCGGCCGCCAAAGCGGCGCGCGTTGAGGGTGCCGGTGAGCGTTTCGCCGCCCGCCGTCTTGAGCACCTGCACGTTCTGCACCTTTGAGCTGAGAATCAGCCCATGCATGGCCGCCCGGCCGGCATTGGCCGGCAGCACCAGCTTTTGCCCGTGCCAGTCGGCGGTGACCGTGTGGTTTTTGGCCGAGTACTGGCCAAAGATGCGGTTGGGGTAGGGAATCAGGAAGGCTCCGCCAAAGCTGTAGCTGGCCGCGCCGTACTTGTCCATCTTCTGGCCGTTCATCAGGCTGGCGGCCTTGGCCAGCGGCGGCGAGGCCAGCAACTGCACCTTGCCCTGGCCCGGCACATAGGCCGTGATTTGAAAGACGTTCATGCCCCGGCCCGGAATCACCGTCATGCCCAGAAACTGCGCGCCGTTGCCCACCTGCTGGCGGCTGAGGTGGACGACCGGCTCGCCATTGATTTTGGTGGACCCGACCGCCGACGCCGTGGCGCTGGCGCCGCTCTGCCCGGTGCCGGGTACGGCGGGCTTGGTGTTGTTGGTCATCGGCGCGGAGTTCTGTTTGTGATTGCATCCGGTAGCCGCGACCAGAACCGCGGCGGCCAGCCACAAAAGACGAGAAGAACGATACATGCAGCAGCACCTCAACAGAAGGATTTTGGATGGATGAAAGGCGGCCACCAGTCTACCGGGCGCCGGCGGCCCGAGGCCATCGGTGTCTGTGGCCGCTACAATTTGTGTGATGCCTGCCCGCCGCGCTTCGCAAGCCAAAGCCCAAAACAATCCGGCCGCAACGCCTGCCCGCGTCTCCGCCAAGCCATCTCCGTTGCCCCTGGCGCTCGCCGCGCTCGAGCAGCGCGTGGTGAGCTGCGAGCGCTGCCCGCGCCTGCGCGAATACTGCGAAGAAGTGGCCCGGAAGCGCCGCCGCATGTGGTCCGAGTGGGACTACTGGGGCAAGCCCGTGCCCTCGTTCGGCGACCCCGGGGCGCGGCTGCTGCTGGTGGGCCTTGCGCCGGGAGCGCATGGCTCCAACCGCACAGGCCGGCCCTTCACCGGCGATGGTTCGGGCGACTTTCTTTATCCCGCGCTGTATGAGGCAGGCTTTGCCTCGCAGCCCAAAGCGACGCATCGCGGCGACGGCCTGCGGCTGCTCGATGCATGGATCACCGCCGTGGGCCGCTGCGCCCCGCCCGGCAACAAGCCGCTGCCCGCGGAACTGGCCAACTGTGCGCCTTATCTCGATGAGGAGGTGGCCGCCCTGCCCCGCGTGCGCGTGATCTTTGCGCTCGGCAAGATTGCCTTTGACGGTATCGTCGGGCACCTTATCCGCACCGGGCAGATTGCGCGGCGCGGTCCGCTGCAATTTGGCCACGGCGTCTGCTACGCCATTCCCGGCGGACGCTTCCTGATGGCCAGCTACCACCCCAGCCTGCAGAACACCAACACCGGCAAGCTGACCCGCGAAATGATGTTGGACGTACTCGCCGAGGCGCGGACGCGCATCGGCGAGCGGAGGAACTAAGGACAGCGGACCTGAGGGGCGGACTACGGATGATCGATGACGCCTTCATCGCCGATAATGCATAAGAACAGGATGCAAGGCACGGACGGGCATCCATACCAGCGTCCGGAGCATCCAGAAGACGAAACAAGACTCAGGGAGCCAAACAAGAAGCCCCCCGCCCGCCACGCTGTGGGCAGAGTTTGAGGAGAAATAGAAGTGCTTGTGTTCCTGCTGATCGTGCTCTTGCTGATGTTCCTCGTATCGATTCCGCGCTGGCCCTGGAGCCGTGAGTGGGGCTACTACGCCTGCACCGGCATCGGAGTGCTGCTGGCGGCGGTCTCTCTGCTGGCCTGGCTGCAGATTTTCTAGCGGCTGCGGGTTTTCGCCGGATCGCCATCCCCAACCATCCCGAGCCATCTCTTGCAAGCATGCATTGCCAGCAGACAGGGAAGGGGGCGTGAAGAGTACTAGCTTCGGCCCCGAGAGAAAGCCTCTCGGCAATCGATGCGTCATTCTGAGGCCAACGGCCGAAGAATCCCGGCAATCTCCCGGTCGCCAAACACCGCCCGGAGTTTCTCCCACCATGCCCATCCACACGCCACTCCGTGAAGGCTCCGCGCTTCCGCCCGCACATCCCCCGCTAAAAAAAGGGGGACTTTTCACCCCCAGCTCCTTCACGCCGGATCCCGTATCAGGGCATGGCTTCAGCCATGCCGCAAACCGCCTATACAAGAAGGGCTTCAGCCCCTGCAACACATCCGGGTGCCCCGGGTCCGTGTGTCCGGACCCGGGCCCACAATTCTTCGCCTAACGAAGCAAAAAACTTCCTTCCATCGATGCGTCATTCTGAGGCCTGCCTTTGGCCGAATCGGGGTGGGAAGAATCCCGGCGATGCTACGGTCGCAAAGCACCGCCCGGAGTTTCTCCCACCATGCCCATCCACACGCCACTCCGTGAAGGTTCCGCGCTTCCGCCCATACATCCCCGCTAAAAAAGAGGACTTTTCAGCCCTGGCTCCTTCACGCAGGACCCCGTATCAGGGCATGGCTTTAGCCATGCCGCCAAGCCTCAATAGGAGAGTGGGGCTTTCAGCCCTGCTCCCCAGCACAGCAACCATGGGCAATCCAGACCGCAGCCGTGAAACCGGCCATCGGCATCTGCGGAATGCAATTGGAAGAAATCTCACAAGGAGTGGAGACTGAACCCACAAAAAGAAAAGCATTTGGAGCGGGAGACCGGGATCGAACCGGCGACATTCAGCTTGGGAAGCTGACGTTCTGCCACTGAACTACTCCCGCTTGGCAGAGCTATGCGTCCTGCAATAAATACGCACGCGCTAGTTTCACTTTATTCGTCGCAGGCCGAGGCTGCAACTGGCAGTGCAGACAGCTCGGCAGCGCGGGCAATCATGCAACAGCGAGGCGACCAGCTTCCGGTCAGTGTGCCTTCGCGGGCGCTCCTTCGGCGGCGGAAGCCATATATTGCGGACGCTCGGGTGCGTGGCTGAGAATGCGGCAGGTGAAGCGACGCGATCGAAGCGCGGAGCAGGCCTCAAAGGCGCTGGCCCGGCTGAGATGAGCAAAGCGTGCGCGATACCGCCGGCCGCGAAGCAGCACGACAACGGCATCCCGAGGATGCAGCCAGGAAGGCGCCGAAAGCCGCGCGCTGTGAAGTACGCGGCGCACCTGGTCGGCAGAGCGAAGGCCACCTCCCACCTGAATCACCCAGGTGTTGTCTTCCGGCTGGTTCGGATTCTCAGGGAGACTCGCGAGTACTTTTCTCGCTGGGCGATGGTGTACGAGGCGGGGATGACTCGTAATGTGCGCCGTCAGCAGCGGGGAGCGAAAGCCGCGGTTGAGCAGGGCAATCATTTGCAAGTCGCGAGAGTGTGCCGTGGCGCCGCCTAGAACGACACCGATAACGCGGTGGTGATTGCGAACCGCCGACGTCACGATGTTGAAGCCCGAACTGTTGATGTAGCCGGTCTTCATGCCGTCAACCCCTGTGTATTCCTGCGGGAGACGGTCAAAGCTGTAAAGCATCCGCCCCTGATAGCGAAACGCATGCACGCTGAAGAAATGATAGTACTGCGGAAAGGTGTAGATCAGGGCGCGAGCCAGTTTGGCCATATCGTAGGCGGTCGTCCACTGGCGGCCGTCGGGCAGCCCCGAGGCGTTGTAGAAAATGGTGTGAGTCATTCCAAGGCGGCGCGCCTGCTCATTCATCAGGCGCGTAAAGCGCCATTCGGTGCCGGCCATGCCCTCGGCAAGGGTCACGGCGGCATCGTTGGCCGAGTGCGAAATGATGCCAAGGATGCAGCTTCTCACCGATACGGTGCCGCCCGCGTGCAGCCACATCTTCGAGGGCTGCTGCCCGGCGGCATGCGCAGAGATGTGCAGGCGCTCGTCGAGCCTCATGCGTCCGTCTTGCAGCCGCTGAAAAGTGAGATAGAGCGTCATCAGCTTTGTCAGCGAGGCAGGATGCGTGCGCTCATCGGCGTGATACGCATACAGCACCTTGCCCGAGCGCGCATCCATGAGCAGCGACGCATGCACTACGGCCTGGGCCGGACGCGCCATGGCCAGAGCGGTGAGCGCCATCAGCAGGCATCCAGCCGAGAGCAGGCTTTGCTTTGCGAAGTATCTATCCCTGCCATACGCGCGTGCGCTCGCGGCACTCAATCTCATCTGCTTCCCCCGGCCTCAACTTACCACCGCAGCGCGGTGATGCCGAGGCAGGGCCCCATTTATCGTTCTGGTTCGAGCGGCGCGAGCTGCGCTGCATGCGGGTTTGCGGCCTGTAGATAAGTGCCGGGAAGTGATCTGCGGCGGAGCCACCATCACGATGAAGCAGGAGACGGAATCATGCTCTTGCTATGGCTACTGCTTCAGCACCCGCCATAGTCACCAACAACCACCCCGGCTGAGGGCAGGTGAAGCGTAAGCGGTGCATCCTTGCGGCCGGCCTGGGTGGTCATAGCGGAAGTCGCGATACCCCGTCAGCGGGTTGCCCTGCAGGCGGGCCGTGAAAGCGCCACGGTGCGCGGTGTGGCGCTCTTTCCCCCGCCGCGCTTTGCCTGATGCATCTGGGATAAATAAAGCGGCTGAACTGGTATCGATATCATTTCTCGTGCAGCGCGATTTGCTTGAGCCATAACGAACTCTTCATGGAGATGTGCCGCATCTGTAGATTAAATTCGATTTAGCCGGTGCCACAGCAGGAACGGTCGATGGCCATTTTGGCTGCATACTTGTGATTGCGTTCTCATAAATTTGACAATCGCGTACACTGCGAAGGGGATTGGATTCCGGGCCTGTTGCCCGCACAAAGCCGGGCGGTTCCGCCGGGGAGAGAAGAATGGAAGTGTTTTCAATCGGTGTGGACCTGGGCGGATCGAATCTGCGTGTGGGAGCGTTCACCGTGCGCGGCGAGCGGCTTAAACTCATCGCGTTTCCTACCAATGCGGCCTCTGGCCCCGCCGCGGTCATTGACTCCATGTGCGAGGCCATTCGCGTGGTGCATGAGGAACTGGTCGCAACACACGAATTTGCCGGTGTCGGCGTCGGCAGTCCCGGACCACTCTCTTTACCCGACGGCGTTTTGCACCAGCCGCCCAACTTGCCCGGCTGGGACGGCGTGGAACTGCGCCGCGAGATCACCGAGCGCCTGCCCTGGCCGGTATGGGTCAACTCCGACGCGAACATGGCCGCGCTGGCCGAGTGCCGCCTGGGCGCGGGCGCCGAGTATGGCGTGGACTCCCTCTGCATGATCACGCTCGGCACTGGAGTGGGCGGCGGCATTGTGCTCGATGGCCATCTCTGGCATGGGCTCAACGGCGCGGCGGGCGAAGTCGGCCATGGTCCGCTGATTCTGAACGGCCCGCCCTGTGCCTGCGGGGCGCGCGGATGCCTCGAAGTCTATGCCTCGGCGACCGCTGTTGTGCGCCGCGCGCGCGAGCTGAATCTGGTCGCGGCCACTGAGGCGCATTCTGATGAAGCGGGCACGCAACTGAACGCCGCCAAACTCGCTCAGATGGCCGAGGCCGGCGATGCCGTGGCCCGCAGCATCTATGAGCAGGCCGGTCACGCGCTCGGGCTGGGCCTGGCCAATCTGGTCAACACGCTCAACCTGCCCCTCTACACGATTGGCGGCGGCGTCTCGGCCGCGTGGAATCTCTTTGCGCCCCGCATGTTTGCCACGCTTGAGGAGTTCAGCTACGTCTACCGCATGTCGCAGCCTCGCGACCCCAACCAATATGAAGCGGGCAAAACGCACATCTGCCGCGCGCGTCTCGGCTCGGATGCAGGCCTGCTCGGCGCGGCCATGCTGCCGCTTGTGCCGCGGCCTCTGCCGCGCGCTTGAGGCGTGACCGCTCTTGCACTTTGCTGAAACATTCGTTGCGCCGCGCCCGTCTGCGCTTATAGAGTCAGCGTGTAGACCTCACTTATGAGCAAAGATAAGCCACAGCGAAAAACCACTATCAGCGACGTGGCCCGCGAGGCCGGCGTCGCGCAGATGACCGTCTCCCGCGTCGTGAACGGCGGCAACTATGTGAGCGCCGAGGTGCGCGAGCGTGTGCAGCGCGCCATCGCCAAGCTGGGCTATCAGCCGAATGAGGCTGCCCGCATCCTCAAGGGGCAGCGCGCCCGCACCATCGGCCTCATCGTGCCCACCCTCGCTGACTCCTTCTTCTCAGCCTGCGCGCACACCGTGCAGGAGGTAGCGACCCGCCACGGTTACATGACCCTCATTCAAACCTCCTCCAACCGCGCTGAAGTGGAGACCGGAGAAATCGACATGATGGTCGCGCGCAATGTCGCCGGCCTGATTCTCGTGCCCATGGAGATGAAGGCTTCGCCCGGCCTGCTCGCTGTGCAGTCCGCGGGCATTCCCATCGTCACGCTTGACCGCGTGGTCAAGGGGCTCAGCGCCAGCGAGGTGCTCGTTGAGAACGCCATCGGCGCCGAAGAGGGCGTGCGCCACCTCATTGGCCACGGCCACAAGCAGATCGCCTGCCTCGGCTATGACGCCGATCTGCTCTCCATTCAGGAGCGCATTCACGGCTACACCACCGCCATGAAAGAGGCCGGGCTGCATCCGCAGATATGGAAGGTGGAGTCAGCCAGGTCGGTTGCGCTTACACTGCAGCGCAAGCTGGAGGGGCCGCAGCCGCCCACCGCGCTCTTCACCCTCAACAACGTCACCACCATTCAGACGCTGCACACGCTGCAGCAGTTGGGCATCAAGCTGCCGCGCGACCTTGCCCTGGTGGGCTTTGATGATCTCGAACTGGCCTCGCTGCTCACCGTGCCCATCACCGTCGTGCGGCAGTCGGCGCATGAGCTGGGCCGCAGCGGAGCCAAGCTGCTCTTTGACATGATCCGCACCGGCGCGCCAATGAAAGAGCTGCCCAAGACCCGCCTCGTGCTGCCCACCGAGCTGGTCATTCGTAACTCATGCGGTTGCAAAGGCGTCTCGCGCGAAATTGTCGCCGCCGGTCGCGGCTGACGCGCTTACTTTTCCGCACACAAAAACAAAAAAGCCCCGGACACGCATCGCAGCGGTCCGGGGCTTTTCTGCATTCGCAGCCGCACTAGCCGATGGCGGCCTTCTTGAGCGAGCCCCACAGCGATTCCATCTGCTCGAGCGTGCGTCCCTTCGTCTCCGGCACCTTGCGCCACACAAACAGCGCCGCCAGAATGCTCATCACGCCATAAATCCAGTAGGCAAAGCCATGGTGAAAGTGCTTCACAAGGAATGGATTGTTGTTCAGGATCGGGAAGGTCCAGCTCACCAGATAGTTGGCGACCCACTGCACGGCGACCGCAATGGCCATCGCCTTGCCGCGAATCTGGTTGGGGAAGATCTCGCTCAGCAGCACCCATGTTACCGGGCCCCATGAGACGGCAAATCCGGCCGTGTAGACCAGCATGGCAATCAGCGCGCCGAGGCCTTTGCCGCCGGTCCACAGCTCAATGCCCAGCCACGTCATGCTCGCGGCCATGATCAGTCCGCCCACCACCTGCAGCGGACGCCGTCCAAAGCGGTCCACCGTGAGAATGGCGATGACTGTAAACGTCAAATTCACCGCGCCCACAATGATGGTCTGCATCAGCGCCGCGTTGGTGCTCATGCCCATGCCTTTGAAAATGTCCGTCGCATAGTAGAGCACCACGTTGATGCCCACAAACTGCTGGAAGATTGACAGCAGCATGCCGCTGAAGATCAGAAACGCGCCAAACGAAAACAGCTTGCCCGAGTGATTCTGGCTAAGCGACGCGCGAATCTCGCGCAGCTCGCGATCGGCCTCTTCTTTGGTCACCAGCTTGTCGAGCACCGTGCGGGCCTTCGCTTCCTGGCCCTTCATCATCAGGTAGCGCGGCGTCTCGGGCACAAACAGCAGCAGCAGCAAAAAGATCGAGGCCGGAATCGCGCCCGACAGGAACATATATCGCCAGCCAATCGAGTTCAGCCACGCATCGCCGTTGCCGCCCTTCGAGATGCCGTAGTTCACAAAGTAGATCACCAGCATGCCAAAGATAATCGCGAACTGGTTCCACGCCACCAGGTTGCCGCGCACCTTGGGCGGTGCGATCTCGGCAATGTACATCGGCGAAAGCATCGAGGCCAGGCCCACTCCAATGCCGCCCAGAATGCGGTAAATCACAAAGTTCCACATATAGGCCGGGCCGCCGTGGCCGATCGGCGCAAAGGGAAACTCCGGCGCCGAAGCGCCCAGCGCGGAGATCAGAAACAGCACCGCGGCAATCACCAGCCCGCGCTTGCGCCCGATCACCGTGCTCACCCAGCCGCCCATCAGCCCGCCGATAATGCAGCCAATCAGCGCGCTTGACACCACAAAGCCCAGCAGCGAACTCGCCGCGTCGGCCTGCGCCGGGTTGGCCAGGTCACTGAAGCGCGGATTGATGAAGTAAGCCTTCAGGCTGTCCACCGCGCCGTTGATCACTGCCGTGTCATAACCGAAGAGCAGACCGCCAAACGTGGCGATCAGCGCCAGAAACACTACATATTTGTTCAAACGCGCCATACGACCTTTCAAAAACCTCCGCGCAGCACCGGAGGGGGAAACACAAGGAATGGAGCCGGGGAGCGATTTCGCAGGAAAACCGATTTACCCGGCAGGTTCATGAAACCCAGAACCCAGGCCCGATCATCATACCCGAATCCACATACACTCAGACAGAGGGAACCGGCAGGGGAGGGGGATTTTCGCTTTTGGAGATCAGCTTTGAGCTGTTAGCGGCTAGCTCGTAGCTCTCAGCTCTCTGGATTCAGTCCCCAGCCTTCAGTGGTTAGTTTTCAGTTGCCAGTCCCCAGTCCCCAGTTGTCAGTCTCCAGTTATGACTGGCAGGAACAATGGGGGCAGGTCATAGTCGTCACAATAAAAATCGCAATGTCCATCTTCGCTAGTACGAACGCCTGCCAAGAGTAGATTCACCCGCCAGATAATTCTCATTAACAGTGCGGCCTTTGCGGGGCGGTGACACCGGAATTTATACGCCGCATGAACTCCGGCCTATAAGCAACGAAATAGAGAATCGCGGACGCCCAGGAAAATAGGAAAACTTGAATAGCTAGGCAAATCGCCTTAATGAATATATTTGCTTTATAGTGGCGAATACAGAACCACAGCATACAAAACCAGAGGGTAAATTCACCTACGATCGTCGGCGCAAGCAGGCAGCAGATTACCCAAAATAGGAACCGTGCCCACAATGAGTCGCCCAAATTGATCTGTCCAGGTGGCAGCAGGAAAGATGCAGCAATGCCAACAATAGACACGATTGCCGTCATCCAGCTCAGACCGTTCAACAGAGCACTCGCTCTTCTAGACAAGAGCCATGGTGTCCGATGCCCTAGCATAAACTTTGCCCTCTTCTCCTGAAACGCCATTATTGCCTGTATTGTCTGGCCTCTCCGAGTGGGAAAAGCTTCCAAGATGGCGGCTGCGGGTGTGGCCCAGGATTATTAAATACTCCATTGATTAAATCCACGCCTCCCTCCATCATTGCTGGGAAAAATGTCTTTCCGGCGGTCTCGAGATTTGGCACATTGAGATTTAGTGAAAAGCTCCCACCCACGGCGCCAACATCCGCTCCCAGACTGACAAGGCTAATTTTGCCTGTATTTGAAAGCGAAACCGTAGCTTTTCCACGTGAGATGCCAATTTTAGCTCCGGGCCGACTTTCATTGATCGGAGTACCAGGCGCTGGATTATTGAATTGACCTTTAACGGTGAAAAGGGATGCGGCTATCTTTGTTCCCTGAAAGCCTTTAAGGGTTGTATGCTGACTTGAAAACGGATGAAAGGTGGCGCTGGTCCACGCCCCCTCTCTGATGTTTAATTTTAGCCCTCCAATTCCCCCTTGCAGCGCGTAACCAGCACCGCCGGTAATCTTAAGCTCAACTATGTTGTGGACAGCGCGCATAAATTTTTTGCAAGCGGCGCATTGATGTCCATTCTGATCGACGCCATCGAGCGGACGATCGAGCATGTAGCCGTAGAGATTCAGACTCTGCGGATCACCCAGCTTGGCGTAGGGCACCGGCTCGACCTTGGCCGACCAGTCCGGGGACATGAACCTTGCATCATTTTCGGCATAGTATCTGGCCCCGAAGTAGTCATTGCCTGTTTCCTGGTCGTGCTGTTTGCCGGTGAAGTGCTGTTCGTTGGGCGATTGCGGGGAGTTGGTGCACTGGAGCTGGTCGCCGTAGGGCAGGCTGGCGCAGAGCGATTCGAGCACCCCTTCATAGTCGGTCGAAGCACGCCGCGTGCCCAGCCAGTCATTGAGCAGGAAGTGCAGCCCCTGCGCATCGTAGGTGGCGAAGAGCACTCCGTTGGCGTAGACATTGGTGAAGTTCCACTGCATCACGCCCGTGTCGCTCTTGGTGGTTTCCGTCACCGTCTGGCCGGACTGGTTCAGCACATAATCGGTCTCATAAGCCGAGCTCTCAAAGCCGTTCGTCGTCGGATCGCAGCTCCAGCTCGTGATCGGCCCCTTGGCCACGCGGTTGCCGTCGGCATCGTACACATAACCCACCATCGCGCTGATCCCGTCCACGGCAGCACCCTTCACCGCGCAAATGCGGCCCTCCGCGTCATAGAGATACTGGCGGCCCTTCGCATCCGAAGTCGCATCTCCGGCCTGATCATAGTTGGGCGCACCCGAGCCCGTCATCTGGTTGTTGGTGTTGTATTGAACTACCGGTTGTCCACTGCAAGGCGAAGCCCCTCCCGCCGTGCTCGAATAAGCCGTCGCCGAACCCTCTGCATCCAGACGATTGCCCCACTGGTCGTAGTACCAGCAATTGCTGGTCTGGGTAAGCCCGAGACCTTCGACTTCCTCGGCTTCACGCACATCTGCGGGAAGACAAAGAAGGGAAGGTTCATGGTGCTTCGGCAAACGGTTCGCGAGCGCATGCAAGCCAAGCTGCAAGAGGTGAAGATCGGCTTGTGGCGGCGCATGCATGACCCTGTTCCGGAAGTCGGAAAGTGGTTGAAGTCCGTTGCGGGCGGGCATATCCGATACTTCGGAGTGCCGGGGAACGGGCACGCTCTAGCCCACTTCCGCCTCACGGTCAGTCGCCTCTGGCACCACGTTCTTAAACGGCGGAGCCAGCATGGTCGCGTCAAGTGGGAACGAATGAAACGGCTCATCCGCCGCTGGTGGCGAGGGATGGAGGGAAGGGGGCTGGCCAAGGGGAATCTGGGCCAGCAAAACGCATTCCGGACTCAGCGCCGGCAGTTGCGCCAAGTGCGTTGGAACAAAGAGGCCGGCGAATCGACCGACCTGGAATGCCATTGCCGGGCAACATGTCCAAGCCGACTCAGTGACCTTGATTGATGGATCGATCTTAGTAATGAGCCCGCATTCATTGGATTTAGAAGATCCGATGCCTCTTGGAGACGCTTGGCTGCAAAGGCTCGCGAGTATCGCGCCAAGATGTCCCCTAAGATGGCCAACATTGGGCGTTGCTGAAACGCGGTGCGGTCAGACTTTGCCGATGGAGGTACGCGAGATAGATAACCCTGGCGCTTGTACTCACGGGCGCATTAAATTCTCATAGCCCCGGTATCAGCGCCTCCCACGACTAAATTCAGAAGTGCGATGATAGGCAGCAGAGACTGGCGCTAGCTGATTTCGGAGAAGTCATGACGTATTGGGCACACTCTGATGCAAATCGCAGTCCCGACGAAGAAGGTCACCGATGGCAGCCCCTGTCAGAGCACCTCGCGCAGGTTGCAGCTCTCGCACGGGAACTAGCAGAGCGCGCAACAGCACCTGCATCTGCGTTGAGTACTCTGGCCTATGCGGCCGGCATGCTGCACGACTATGGAAAGTATCAGGAATGCTTTCAGCGAATGCTCCATGGTGGATCTTCACGGTGCCCTCACGCGATATACGGTGCAATCGCTTTGCGCTGTTTCGATGAGGATGGTTGTGGGACAGACCGCAAGTGGGCGATGCCGGCCGTGTGTGCTATTGCAGCCCATCACGCCGGGCTTAAAGACTTCTCTGAGCATGAGTGCATAACGGATCCCGGGAATCCTGCGTTTGCAGCAGAGCGGGAGATTGCTCAAAAGCTACTAGGTGCGGCGGCTACAGATTTTCCTGAGATCAGAAGCGCTTTTTCAAGGGAGAAGTCCCGGCTAGAGCAAAGATCGGTCGATATGCAGACCCGCATGCTGCTGAGCTGCCTGGTGGACGCAGACCGCCTGAACACGGCAGGGCGTCTACTCGTTCAGCAAGAATTGCATTCGGAGCATCGGCTCGAGCAGATGAATATTTACCTGGACAGAGTGGCAGATGCGGCGCGGAAACGGGGAACTGCCGCGTCCGTGTTGAACGTGCGTGCGCAGGTACAGCAGCATTGCAGCGACGCCGCCAAACAGTCGCCCGGGGTGTTCTCCCTTTGCGTGCCCACCGGCGGGGGAAAAACGCTTGGCGCGATGCGGTTCGCGCTGGAACACGCCGCCCATAGCCAGGGCAAGCTCCGTAGAGTGATCGTGGTGATCCCATACCTTTCGATCATTGAGCAGAACGCGAAAATTTATGCGGATGTGTTTGGCCCCGAAGCCGTGCTTGAGCATCACTCCGGTGCCGTCACCCCATTGATGAGAAGCGAACGTGAAACGACAAGTACAACGTGTGCGTCAGAAGAAGACGAGATTTCGCCATCCGTTCACCCACGCACGATTGAAACCGAGAACTGGGACGCTCCGGTGATTGTGACTACAAGCGTTCGCTTCTTCGAGTCATTGTTCTCGAATCGCCCGTCGGACCTACGCCGCATTCACAATATTGCCCGCTCGGTCATCATTCTCGACGAGGTCCAGACAATCCCTCGCCGGCTGCTCGCGCCGCTGCTTGGCATGTTGCGCGAGTTAGCGGAAGAGTGGGGCTGCAGCGTGGTTCTTTCCACTGCAACCCAACCTGCTTTTGAGGCCCGCAACCCGCGGCAAACATATTTGTTTCCTTTTGGAAGCATAAAGCCCATCATTCCCGGGGAAACGTCTGCGGCAATGGCCCGAACCTTGCAGCGCGTCCAAATCGATTGGGAGATCGAAGACCGCATCCGTTGGGAAGAACTCGCAACGCGTCTGGCGGAGCAACGGCAGGTGCTCTGCGTGGTCAATCTGCGGGATCATGCAGCGACGGTGTTCGACGGGCTGCGAACGCGACTTCCCTCAGAGGAACAAACAGGGCTTTTCCACCTGAGCACACGCATGTGCGCTCAGCACCGCTTGCGCGTGCTTGATGAAATTCGGCACCGGCTTGGGGCTGGCCTGACGTGCCGCATTGTTTCCACCCAGCTCATCGAGGCGGGCGTCGATCTCAGCGTTCCGATCGCGTTCCGCGCCCTTGGTCCGCTGGACAGCATCATCCAGGTTGCTGGACGCGTTGACCGCGAAGGAACCGCATCCGCAGCCGCAGGCGCTCCTGCCGGAAAGCTCATTGTGTTCCGGCCGGAAGATGAGCGCTACCCGGGAATGGATTACAAAGCTGCCGCCGCAATTACTCAAGGCGTGCTGGACGAGTTTGAGAGCTTGCAGACGGATCACCTGCGCAGTATCAGCGACTATTTTCAGCGCTATTACGAAAGCGGCGGCACGGGGGGCAGGGGCGAGCATCTGGCGGACATGAGGCAGCGCGACAATCCTTACTTCGCAGAGCTCGCGGATGCATTCGAGATGATTGAGTCCCGCACTGCAACCGTATTCGTGCCCTATGGCGAGGGAGCATCGCTCCTTCGGGAGCTTGCAGACACACGGCAACTGGATCGCGACCTCCTGCGGAAGCTGCAACGGTACACAGTGTCGCTGCAACGTTACGAGTTCGAAGCAGCGAAGTCGCAAGGGTTATTCGAGATATGGAGTGGGAGCGATCTCTGGACCTGCGACGCCGCCCAGTACAGCGCGGAGAAGGGACTGCTTCCCCAATTACCCGCCCAGGCCTTCGTCGTGTAACGAGATCTGCCCCGCAAAGGGGCAGTCCTCGAGTCACAAGCCTCGCGAAAGAAGTTTCAGTCCACACGCCCGTGAGGGGGTGATCACCAGGAATAGGATAGACCTCCCCGGAACTGGATACTATGGGACATTTGAACGTCTTCTTATGAGACGCAGGGAGGCATCATGACACGCCGAGACGAACGCCACTGCACAGCCGCAATCCCCATCAGCAAGGACCAGGTCCTGATGATCACGGTAGACACCGTGTCCATCGAAGTTGAGATGGAGGCGCCGCCGTCGTCGCCGCCAAATGGAAAGGCACCTGTTGACGGCTCTGATCCCGCCGACCGTCCCGAAATTGGCTTCCGCCTGAGAAAGAACTAATCTCATCGCACCCCAGAAAGTGAGTTAGCTATGTCGCTTGCGGTTCGTCTTCACGTCTCTGGAGACTTCGCCTGCTTCACCTCGCCTGCTTCGAAGGTGGAGCGATACTCCTACCCACTACCAACACCGTCCGCGGCTCGGAACATTCTCGACGCCATTCTCTGGAAGCCGGAGTTTCGTTGGATCGTGACACGCATCATGCTGGTGCGGCATCCACGCGGAACCGCTGGGCTCCCCGCGACCATTCCTCTAAAGCGGAACGAGGTGCAGAGCACGATCGCACCCGGAACGGTCCGGCAATGGATGCGTGAGCCGGCCGCCTATCAGCCCCTTGCCGCCGGTGCGGGACAGGGGACGGATGGCACACCTCGCATGACGACCGGACTCAAGAATGTAGCGTACGTGATAGAGGCATACCCTCACGTGTTCGACAGCAACGGTGGCGAAAACACTCCGAAAAAATACGTGGAGATGTTTGAGCGGCGGGCTGCGAAAGGGCAGTGCTTTTCGCGTCCTTACCTGGGCTGCCGAGAGTTTGCCGCAGATTTTCGACTTGCAAATGAGACGGATGTTCCCCTGCCGGTTACGGAGAACCTTGGCCGCATGCTGTATGACATTGCGCAGACACCCCACGGCCGCCGCCCGCATTTCTTTGAGGCAAAGCTTGTGGACGGTGAGATGCTTACCGATCCAAAGACGGTTCTACTCGACGAGTCGGTGCGATCGGAGGTGCTCGCATGTTCGTACAAGCGCTAGCCGGATATGCTGACACGCACCTTCGGAAGCAGTTAGACGACGTGGCGTTCGAAGAGCGCCCTGTGCAGTACTTTCTGCAGATCGGGAAGGATGGAAGCTTCCTGGGTGTGATTCCGCGATTCACGGAGGTGCCAGTTGCATCACCAAAGCAAAAGAAGGGTTCAGCGGATAAGCCGCCGAAAACACGCCTCCAGCCCGAGCTCTTGTCGGTTCCCCGCTCTCCGGCGAATCGAAATTCGGGACTCCATCCGCTGCTCGGCTCCGACGACATCAAGTATGTGCTGGGGCCGGGTCCGTGGACGAAGGCAAGCGAACTTGAGAATCACCGCGACCGGCACGAAGCTTTTGTAGAACTGCTTCGTCGTGTCGCCAAAGAGACCAGGGACCGCGCACTGGAAATCTGTGCCCAGTTCTACGACCAGCCGGAGCAGGTAGAGCGTGCGCGAGAAGCGCTGGCGAAGGTCACTCCCGGTTCCAACGTTGCCCTGTTCGTCTTCGGCCAGCCCGTGACGGAGCGCGACGAAGTTCGTGCGTGGTGGAGGCAGCATTACGAAGCGAGCACGGCAGAGCGCGGAGCCGGACAGACTGCCGAATGTCTGATATCCGGAGTCGTAGGGCCGATTCCGTCGACGCACGCAAAGATCAAAGGCACGTCAGCGCTCGGTGGTCAGCCAGCGGGCGTGTCCCTCATGTCCTTCGATAAACCCGCATTCCGCTCATACGGATGGGAGCAGAACGCCAACAGTCCTGTTTCGTCAGATCGTGCCATGGCCTATGTGCTCGCCCTTAACGATCTCTTGAAACCGGGCAGCCAAAACCGCAAGGATTTCGACGGCGTTGCCTTCCTTTTCTGGCTCAAGCGCGACGTGGACATCGATTACAACTCGCTGCTCGAAGAGCCGCCATCAGACGTTCTACTCGATAAAGCGCGTGCCATCATCGGTCTGAAGAACGGTGCCTGGATGCGCCAGGAAGAGCGAAATGAACTCTACATGGCTGCGGTGTCGGCCACGGGCAGCCGCCTTGTGCTACGCTCCTGGTCCAGCATGCCCCTGGAAGATGCATTGGAGTCGCTCCTCGGCTTCTGGGAACAGCTCAAAATGCAGCCGCTGGAAAAAGACAAGCCGCCTCGCGCAGAGCCCTTCTGGAAACTGCTTCATGCACTTGACCGCGAGGGCAGGCCGCCCGCAAGCCGCACCGTTGCGCTTCGCAGGCGCGCGCTAGAGGGCCGATGCAGTCCGTTGGGTTACCGCATCGTGTCGGATGTGCTCGCCCGCATGAGAGCAGACAAGGAAAAGCGCAGAGATATCGCCGCACTCGGACTGCTCCGTCTATGCCTCAACGATCTTCACGCTACCACCGGAAAAGGAGAACCTATGCCTGCCGCTCTTGATGAGACCGAACCGCCTCAGCACCCTGCGTATGTTTGCGGAAGGTTGCTGGCACTGCACGATAGCCTGCAGTGGCGCACCTTTGATGCCGCAGAGGAAGCCCAGCCGAATGCCACGGTCGCAGACCGCTATTACACGCTGATGATGAACTCGCCGGCGATCGGGGTTGCGAAGGTCTTTGACCTTGGAAGGAAGCACCTCAGCAAACTCCGCAAGCTGGATGCAAAATCCGGCACAAGCTACTGCGATTATTTCACTCGCAGGATCTGTGAATTGGAAGAGCATCTCGGAGGGGAACCTCCCGTGCAGTTCGATTTGCACGACAAGGCCCGATTTGCGCTGGGCTTTTATCACGAGAAGGCCCCCCGTTTTCGCGCTCGTAAAGCAGAAAGTATCTCCACCAAACTTCAAGCCAATTCGAACTCCACCGATGAGGAGAACCAGTGAGCACTCTACAAAACCGCTACGATTTCGTGTACTACTTCGACTGCCTTGACGGAAACCCGAACGGCGATCCGGATGCAGACAACCAGCCTCGCACCGATCCCGAAACCAACGAGGGACTCGTCTCCGACGTGTGCCTGAAGCGCAAGGTACGTGACTACGTCTTTCATTCAAAACAGAAGGATGGCGCCCAGGAGCATGGGTTCGACATTTTTGTCCTGTCTGGGAACACGCTGGAAAGTCGGCAGCGGATGCCCTACGATCACCTGAAGCTCGACAGCAAAGATAAGAGCTCCTCGAACATCGGGCAGGCTCGCGCCTGGATGTGCCAGAACTTTTTCGACATCCGTGCATTTGGCGCGGTGATGTCCACCACGGACTTCAACTGTGGTCAGGTGCGCGGACCCGTCCAGTTCACCTTCGCACGTTCGGTCGATCCGGTTTTCACCACGGAGCACACCATCTCCCGCCAGGCATTCACAGGCGAAAAGGATATCAAGAACAGCAACGGCACCTTCGGCAAGAAGCACACCCTCGCCTACGGTCTTTACCGCATGCACGGCTTCATCAATCCGGTGTTTGCTGACATAGGTCCGGACCCTGCAAAGGCAAAGGGAACCGGCTTTACGGAAGACGATCTTGCTCTACTGTGGAAGGCGCTCGGCGGCATGTTCGATCTCGACCACTCCGCGGCACGCGGCCTGATGAGCCCGCGCGAACTGATTGTGTTCAAGCATGCGTCACGGCTCGGGGAGGCTCCCGCACAGCATCTGTTCGAAAGGGTTTCCACAAGAAAGAAGGACGGCGTTACTGTCCCGCGCAGCTTTGAGGATTACGACCTCACCACGCCTCCCGCGGGAGCACTCGCGGGCCACAATGTGGAAGTCCTATACCCGTTGCGGCGCGTGTAGGGCTTCGTGGCTACTACCCCGGACAGCCTATACGACGAGGACGACCTGCTGCCGCTCTCAGGATTGGCTCACATGGCCTTCTGCGAGCGGCGGTGGGCGCTCGTTCACGTGGAGCAGCAGTGGGCAGAGAACCGCTATACCGTCGAAGGCGAGCAGGGCCATGAGCGCGCCCATAGCGGAATTCCGGAGAGCCGCCCCGATCTGCTGATCCGTCGCACGCTTCCCCTACGCTCGCTTCGCCTCGGCCTCTCCGGGCAAAGCGATGTCGTGGAATTTCATCCATCCACGCAGCCGAACGCAATTTCCCTCGACGGGCACGCAGGCCGATGGCAGCCGGTTCCGGTGGAGTTCAAGCGCAGCCGCGACAAGGCAGGCAGCATCGCTTACCGCCTTCAGCTTTGCGCACAGGCCATGTGCCTGGAAGAAATGCTTTCAACCTCGGTCATAGAAGGTGCCATCTTCGACGTGAGTACGCGCCGGCGTGAAGCTGTCATCTTCCCGGCGGCCGTGCGGCGTGAGGTGGAGCGGCTTGCAGCCCGTATGCATTCCATGCGGCGAGGCGGCAAAACGCCTTCCGCCGTGCCTAAGCCGGCCTGCAGGAAATGCTCCCTGATGGATACGTGTTTGCCCGGACTGAAGATGGGCAATCCGCAGACTGAGCCCGTGGCCAGATACCTGCAACGTGCCATAAAGGAACACACCATATGAGGCCGTTACTCAATACATTGTTCGTTACCACGCAAGGGTCATATCTCTCCCGCGATGGGCTCACCGTGTCGATCTCTGTAGAGCGCGAGGTCCGGGCGCGTGTACCCATCCACACGCTGAACTCGATTGTGTGCTTCGGGGTTGTGACCTGCAGTCCTTTTGTTCTTCAGTTGGCATCAGAGAACGGCGTGTCGCTTGTACACCTTACAGAACATGGCCGCTTCATAGCGCGCATGCAGGGACGCACCCAGGGAAACGTTCTGCTCCGGCGGACGCAATTCCGTACGGCGGATGACATGAGTGCATCTGCACGGATCGCACGTTCCATCCTGATTGGGAAGGTAAGCAATGCTCGAACCGTGCTACAGCGCGGTGCCCGGGAGAGCGAATCGGAAGTCGCCCGGGAGAGACTCGAACACGCCGCCTTGCGTCTCGCCCGGTTGATGCCTGATCTGGCCCGGGCGGACGACCTGGATACGCTCCGCGGCTTTGAAGGAGATGCGGCCGCAATTTACTTCGGCGCCTTCGACGCGCTCATAGCCGATCCTTCGGACGCATTTCGCTTTACGGGCCGCAGCCGCCGTCCTCCGCTCGATAATGTAAATGCGCTGCTTTCGTTTCTTTATGCTCTGCTGGCGAGCGATGTAGCGGCAGCCTTGGAGACCGTTGGGCTGGATCCACAGGTAGGCTTCCTTCATCGTGACAGACCGGGACGCGCAAGCCTCGCGCTTGACTTGATGGAGGAGCTCCGCGCTCCTGTTGCAGACCGCGTTGCCCTCAGCCTCATCAACCGCAGACAGGTGCGATCCTCCGGGTTTGAACGTGGCGATACAGGCGGCATAACAATGGCAGATGCTACCCGGAAAGCGGTCCTTGCAGAGTGGCAATCGAGAAAGACCGAAGAGATTCGGCACCCGTTTCTGAACGAAGTTGTTCCGATAGGACTCTTGCCGTACGTACAAAGTCTTCTGCTGGCCCGGTATCTTCGCGGCGATCTTGATGGCTATCCACCCATGTTGTGGAAGTAACAGCGACGAAGCACGAACGTAGGAGATATAGAGTTGTTCCTCGCAATCGTAAGCTACGATGTATGCACTAGAACCCCGGAAGGGAGGCGTCGGCTTCGCCAGGTAGCCCGAGCCTGCGAAGACTATGGTCAGCGCGTTCAGAACTCCGTATTCGAATGCTGGGTAAGCAGCGAAAACTTCCTCATGCTGCGCAAACGTCTGGTCGATATCATGGACGCTGGTGAGGACAGTGTGCGCATCTATTTCCTTGGCGAGCGGTGGAAGGGACGAGTGGAGCATCTGGGCGTCAAGTCAGTTCTCGACCCCCAGGGCCCGCTGATCCTCTAGCCTGCATTTTCCATATCGCGTACCTCCGGCACGCATGACAGGCAATGTCGGAATTCCCCAGGAAGTCACAGATGCCGCGCACACCTCGACACCACCTATTGCCGATACGCGATAATGAGCATGTAAGCTCCTTTGCTTGCCATCAGTTAGCACAGGAGCCGTCGCGCCCCTCGCGGGCGCGTGGATTGAAACAACCGCCACACGGCTGTGAGCCTGGTAGCCACAGTCGCGCCCCTCGCGGGCGCGTGGATTGAAACAACCGCCGGGGAAGGCAGCCAGCCGATCAACACACGTCGCGCCCCTCGCGGGCGCGTGGATTGAAACAACCGCCGGGGAAGGCAGCCAGCCGATCAACACACGTCGCGCCCCTCGCGGGCGCGTGGATTGAAACAACCGCCGGGGAAGGCAGCCAGCCGATCAACACACGTCGCGCCCCTCGCGGGCGCGTGGATTGAAACTGGCCGATGGCATCAAGGTTGTGGAGGACCCGAACGTCGCGCCCCTCGCGGGCGCGTGGATTGAAACCTCCTGAACCAATCAAATTCAGCCACACCGGCAACGTCGCGCCCCTCGCGGGCGCGTGGATTGAAACTTCCAGGACGGCTCCGGCAACAGCTGGACCACAGTCGCGCCCCTCGCGGGCGCGTGGATTGAAACGCGTGTGCCTCGGGGCGACGACGATTTTATCTGGTCGCGCCCCTCGCGGGCGCGTGGATTGAAACGATGAAACCCCTCACAGTACCACCAGCAGCTTGTCGTCGCGCCCCTCGCGGGCGCGTGGATTGAAACCGGAGTGAGCCAGGCTTCTGCCCTCGTCGAATACCGTCGCGCCCCTCGCGGGCGCGTGGATTGAAACTATTTCGATGACGTTAAACATCCTTACAGGGTTGGTCGCGCCCCTCGCGGGCGCGTGGATTGAAACGATCTTGGCGTCCGGGACTCAGCAGTTCAGCGCAGTCGCGCCCCTCGCGGGCGCGTGGATTGAAACTCGCGTAGCGCGTGGGGACTTTGATCCATCACGGTCGCGCCCCTCGCGGGCGCGTGGATTGAAACACGAATGGCGCATGCACTTCGAACCCGACTGTTTCGTCGCGCCCCTCGCGGGCGCGTGGATTGAAACTTGCCGGCCAATGCGCAGATCGGCCAAACCGCCGTCGCGCCCCTCGCGGGCGCGTGGATTGAAACACGGCCGATGGTCTCAACTTCGCCGCTGACACCCGTCGCGCCCCTCGCGGGCGCGTGGATTGAAACCACTTGTGCGAATGCTTCGGACATCTACATCCATGTCGCGCCCCTCGCGGGCGCGTGGATTGAAACCAACACTTCATCGCCAACCGGAGCAGCGACCAACGTCGCGCCCCTCGCGGGCGCGTGGATTGAAACCGCTGTTGGCCTCGAGAACGTTCAGCCGCATTTTGTCGCGCCCCTCGCGGGCGCGTGGATTGAAACTCGATCACCAACGGCGGCAGCGGCTACACTGACACGTCGCGCCCCTCGCGGGCGCGTGGATTGAAACTGAGCGTGGAAGGCTCTCTCGATCTCAGTGGCACGGTCGCGCCCCTCGCGGGCGCGTGGATTGAAACCATCTCCCCATCGCAGCAAATAGGGCATCGAAACCGTCGCGCCCCTCGCGGGCGCGTGGATTGAAACACGAACAACAATAACTCGGCCATCGCTGCCAGCCGCCGTCGCGCCCCTCGCGGACGCGTGGATCGAAACCCTCTGCAGGGGCGGCCGTTGCGGGCAGAATACAGCCCCCGCATGGATGGGAAGCGCAAAACGTCCGATCAAGTACGGCTTCGATAATGGCATCTCCGGATGGTGGAGTGACGAGGTCAATGCAGGGAGAGCGCGGATGGTTTGCGGGGCATGATCGTTACGGCTGCGTAGCGGATGTCGAAGTCCCAGCAGGGGGCAAGCATCAGTTGCGGATTCAAAGGGGCCAAGGTCCGGGAGCAATCCGGCCGAAGCCCCCTGCGCTTGCGGTGAGACGCCATCCACGATCCCTAGCGCGTCGTGACGGAGTCGACGGTCACCGGCCCCAGCAGACCGGAGGGCTGCAAGGGTGAATTTGCGTGGTAGGGATGGTAGTCGGTGAAGGTGTACTTTTTCGCCGCGTTGGGCTGCTGATCTCCAATGATGCGATTCGCCCATGCGTTGGTGACCCGGATGGTGAGGGTGTTGCTGCCGGGGTGCAGGGCTGAGGTGGCGTCGAGGCGGTAGGGAGTGTGCCACACGATGCCGAGGGACTCGCCGTTGACGGAGACCTCGGCCAGATTCCTGACGACTCCCAGATTGATCCAGATATGTGCGCCGTGCCGGAACCAGGATGCCGGCGCCTGGAGCGTGCGGGTATAAGTGCCGGTTCCGGAGAAATATTTGACGCCGGAATCGGGGTTATCGCTCCATGAGGCCAGCGTGTCGAGTGTGATGGACGGCGGCGCGCCCCAGTCTGGCGGGAAGTTGACTTTCCAGGGTCCGTGAAGGGTCGCCAGTTGCTCGGTGTCCCGGGCGGGCGCCGTCCAGGAGTGCTTGGTGGTATGGCCGCGAAAAACGACAAAGACAGTTCCCCACGGTGCGAAGTGTAGCGGAAGGGTGGTTCGGCCGTTGGCAATGGTGTAGCTGACGGAGTCGATGCTGCCGGTGTCAGAGTGCCAGAGCGCGGGGATGCGCCCGTCTACGCGGAAGCTGGCCTCAACCGTGGCGGGGGCATCGCTGCGGTTGTCAAGGAAGTAGATGTCGCCGTCGGGCAGTTTGCGATGGATGAATTTGACATTGGCACCCGGCACGGTTGGGATGCAGTCGAAGTCGGGCGCGGCCTGCATGGCAACAAGTGCTTCGGCGACGGTGGACCCGGCATAGACGGTGCCTTTGCCGAGATGGTGAATGCCGGTTCCATCCCCGAAGAGCTGATCTGCGAGGGCATGAAATTGCGCCTGGTCGTCGGAGAGGCTGGGGTCACTGGTGGGTTTGGGTCCGGCGACGGTGGCGCCCTGCATGACAAGCCGATGGATGGCCTCCAGCACTGGCAGTGACATGTGACGACTGTTCTGGTTGAGGCCAAGGATGCGATAGGTGACTTTGCCTGGGGTAGTGATTTCGCCGGCAGCGTTGACGCCGAGCACATGCAGAAGGGCATCGGCGTCGGCGTAGTCGAAGTCGTACCCATTGGGCAGGTTGGGCGAGCGGTCGTGATAAAGCGCGGTGAGGTTGGTGTCCTGACCGTAGTAATAGAGTATGTCCGCAGCGAAGCGGCCCTGCTGAAGCATATAGCTGTTGCGGGCCAGGTAGCGAATCCATGGGCTGGCTTCGCCAGCCCATGTTTCATTGCGGTTGAACCACTGACCGAAAGGCCCGAGCGTGAGCCCCGGTTTCTTGTTCAGCAGCGGCTGGTGAGCTGATTCGTGGATGAAGAAGCGGTTGATGCCGTTGAGGAACTCCTGATCTGCGGTTGGCTTGAGCGTCGCGGGGGACCAGGCCCAGGGATCGGCGGCAGCTGTCATGGACTCGGCCGCAGTCAGGTTCTGCCCATAGATATGGGCCACTGACGCGGACTCACGATCGTCGGCGTTGTAGTTGTACTGAACATTGTTGGTGCTGAGCGTCTGCGTCCACATGGCGCCCATCGGAACCTGGCAGTGTTTTTTGACGCGCATGCCGTCGGCGACAAAGGCGCGACCGCTTTCATCGGATTCGCAGTAATGGGTAAGATGCCACTGATCGAGCACCTTTTGAATGACGCCGAAATGCTGGGTGGCAATGAGGTCGCCTATGGTCTGGCGGAAGTCCCAGAGGAAGCGGTCGCTTTGTGCGGGGCTGCCGACCACAACGCCGGTCAGCACGGGCATCCAGGGAATGGGATTGTAACCGCGAAGCTTACGAAATTGCTGGATCATGTCGCCGGTCCAGTTTTCCGACCCGGCTTCCCAACTGTCATTGGTGACGCTGGTGATGCCGCGTGCGCCCATGTTGGCGGCGCCGACCGCGCTCTTGTAGCTATCGAGATAGGCCTCCATGTATTGGTGAACGTCGTTGCCGTTGAGCTTGTCGACTTCGAGTCCGGTGGACTCGATGGTTGCGGGATGGTTGGTGATGCCCAGAAGGCTGTAGCCGAAGCGGAGAATGGCCCAGCGCCCCGGCGGCGGCGTCCAGTCCAGCGTGCCATCCGTTTTGACCTTTGAGGTGAGGTCGATCACATCTGCAGGTCTGACCGCGGCGTCGGAGGCGTAGGCAGGCGTGGGAAAACGATCAAGGCCGGCAGTGGGCACGAATGCAGCCTTCTGCTCAAAATGATTGACGCGGGCGCCAGTGTGCAGGACCAGTTCTGCGATTTTATAGCCGGTAGGCGCCGTTTCGGCTTTCAGCCCGAAGGATCTGGGATCCACGCCCTTGGCCCAGGCCGGGGGCGGCGGGGCGATGCCGCGATGAAAGGTCACCCGGAAATACCGGGCCGTGACCGGCGCAAAGGAGATGGTGGTCTCGGGGGAGTCGCCCGTATCGAGTCGGGCTACTGTGCGCCAGGTCTGACCATTATCACTGGCCTCGAGCACCTTTTTCGGAGCCGCTATGCCGTAGATCATGGAGACGATGCGGTCGGGATTCTGGGTGACGAGGGTGATGGCGCGGATAGTCACGGGGTGGGAAAACGCATATCTGATCCAGGCGTCCTGCCCCTGGGGAGGAATTGCGAGCGAGGTCGTCCGGGTGAGATTTCCGTCAGTGAGCAGGGCATAGTCTGGGTGGCCGCCGCTGGCGGTGATTTGCGGATGCAGAGAGGCAAGCGGCACGTCGTCTGCTGGGATACGGTAGGCGACCACCACAGAGTCTTCATAGTAATGGGGGATGGTGCGGTCGCCACTGCTGGAGCCAAGGACGTCGTGAATGGTTTCGTCCTGAAAGGCACCGGTTTCGGACGGAGGATGCGGGAGCTTCTGGTCGAATCGGCGACCGCCTTGAACGACGATCGTGCTCCAGACATACTTTTTCATTCCCTGGGAGGGCCTGACCCAGGGGCCACCAGTCTCGCTCCAGCCAGGGGAACTATCGATGGACTCTTTCATGTCGAACTGTTCGAGCAGCCGGGTGGCATAAAGAAAGTCGCTCCTCCAGGCGGGCGTCATGTAGACGACGCGCTGCTTGACGACCTGAGGAGTGGAGAGCGACGCATCGATGGTGGTGACGCCGCCGAGGCCGATGCTGTGCATCCACTGAAGGTCGAGACGAATGCCCTGCCGGGATATGTTGCCGTTCATCCAATGCCACCAGACGCGCGGGCGGGCACTCTCGGGCGGCGTCGAGAAGCCGGAGCGGAGCGTCGCGGGTGTACTAGCGGAAGCAGTGGCCGGGCTTTGCGCGTGGGCAAAGACAGGAATGAACAACATTGCGGCGGCGGCCACGACGAGCTGAGAGCGATGCATGTTATTCGGCTCCGATCGGCAAGAAGGTCAGAAATCTGGAAAGCCTGGATGTGGGATGGATACCAGAACGCGGTTCACGCTAGCACATCGTCTCAATATCCGTAAATAAAATAATTCCTCATTCAATATGCGCGTCAGCCGTACAGAGTGTAATTAAAGTCCCTATTGAAGTTGAGTTGTCCGGGCCAGTTTGCGACGGTTCCGGGGGGGCGGGGAACATTCTGCTGCCGGGGACGGGGAAGCATTGATTCGCACGGGGTCATCGAAGAGAGTAGGTGGCGGCCAATGATAGATAACGGTGAGCTAATCAATATTTCTAAATGTGAGGCCCGGTTAGGATGGCTGTAAGAAGGCTAAAAGCCAGGTGGTATGACCACTTGCGAGGAGTTAATCCGCGACGGAACGGGGAACTGTGAGCGCGAATAGTGCATGGCGCTTCGGAAGCAAGATATTTATGTCCTGCGACGCAGGTGACTTGTAATCGCCAGATAAAACGTCTTTTAGGTCCCTCCCGGTAGGCCGCGAGCAAGCCGCGAAAACTTTCCTTCGAAATGGCGCTTGACATTGCAACCCGCGTGAGCATAGGTTGCAGTCCGTAAAGTTTTTCAATACTGAAACTGAGGCCGACATGCAAGCGCAAACAATCCGCAACCTCCTGCTCGTAGTCCTGTTGGTGGTATCGCTATCGACTCTGAGAGCAAATGCCCAGGCTAACCTGGGGGCTATCAGCGGCACGGTCACCGACCCGACGGGAGCTGCGGTGCCGGGCGCGACGGTCGTGGTGACGAATACTTCAACGGGAATTGCCAAGACGCTGACGACGAATGCGGATGGCTACTACTCCGCCGAGGACCTGGATGCGGGCCAGTACACGGTCAAAGTGACAGATCAGGGATTTCAGGCCGCGGTTTTCTCCAACCTGCAGTTGTCGCCGGGGCAGCGTCTGGCTAACAACGCGATGCTGAAGGTGGGCAATGTTTCTTCGCAGGTGGTAGTGAATGCGAACGCGCTCCAGGTGAATACGCAGACGTCAGAGAGCGGCGGCACGATCTCAAGCAAGCAGATCAGCAACCTGATGCTGAATGGGCGGAACTTTCAGACCCTCGGTATTTCGATTCCGGGCGTAAGCAGCACGGCGGGCGCCGATTCGCTGAACGGCGGGGGCCTCGAGGGCGGAACGACGCTGATTGTGAACGGGCAGTCGACCGAGTACACGACGTACACGATTGACGGAGTGTACAACATGAACTCGGGAAATCTCTCAAACATCAACATCCTGCCGATTGTGGATGCGATCTCGCAGTTCAGTGTGCTGAAGGACAACTACAGCGCGCAGTATGGGTTTGCCGGATCTGGGCAGATCGTGGTGCAGACCAAGGCTGGGGGGCGGGAGTTTCATGGTGATGCCTGGGACTTTCTCCGCAACAGCGCATTCGATGCGAATAACTATTTTTCGACATCGAAGGAACCTCTTCATCAGAACATCTTCGGTTACACGCTGGGCGGTCCGGTTGTGATTCCGGGGGTTTACAACACGCGCAGGAATCGCAAGACATTCTTCTTTGCTTCGAATCAGTGGTATGTGATCAGCGCGGGGCAGGTATCGCGCGGATCGGTGTTTACCGATGCAATGCGCAATGGAGACTTCAGCGCGAGCCCGACCCTGCCGTCTTCGAAGGCACTTGCGATTGATGCACACAGCCAAGCGCTGCTGGCGTCAGAAGGGAAGACAGGCTGCCTGACCGGACCTACTACGATCAATCCGACGTGCTTCGATCCGGTGGCGGCGTCGCTAATTCAGACCTACATGCCCCAGCCGAATAATCAAGCGGGTGGCTTTCTAAACTACGTGAATGGCAATCCACTGACCACGAGCCAGGTGGATTACGTTTACCGGTTGGATCAGCAATTGCCGATGAAGACGCAATTGACGGGCCGCATCATGTACGAGCAAGTAAAAAATGGTTTTCCCTATGACACGTGGGGCGGGATGCCTTACACCACCACCACAGACTCGTACTACACGACCGCATTCAACGGTCTGATCCGGCTGCAATCGACAGTTACGCCGAATCTGATGAACACGGTGAGCCTGGCCGAGACCTATGACAAGCCACGCATCAATACGCTGACCGGCGGTAAGTTGCCGAGCGGGGTCAGCATTCAGCAGCAGTTCCCGAATGCTCCTACGTTGGGCCGCATGCCGAATGTGAGCATATCGAGTGGATGGTCAGGCTTCGGCGTAAGTTCGGAGCCGATTACGGCATCGGATGGGGAGGGCGTGATCCAGGATGATCTGAATTGGGTTCACGGCAAGCAGGTGATTCAGGCGGGGCTGCTCTACATGTTCGGGATCAAGCGGCAGAATGTATTTACCAATCCGCAGGGCTCGTTCACTTTTACCGGCGTGCATACAGGCGATCCGGCCGCGGACTTTCTGCTTGGCCTGGACAACAGCTACAGCCAGGCAAGCTCGCAGAAGCTTGGCAGCTACCACTATCGGCAAGGTGCCTGGTATGTGCAGGATGACTGGAATGTGATGCCAAGGCTGACGCTCAACATGGGTGTGCGCTGGGTGTATTTCTCAAACGACACGGTAAGCGGTGATGAGGTGACCACGTTCAATCCGGCGTTGTATGACGCAAGCCAGGCACCGGTCGTGAACGTGGATGGCAGCCTGCAGGTAAACGCTCAGAATGAGCCGGTGACTTCAAGCGGAACGGTAGCGAATCTGTTGAATGGCCTGGAGTTTGCGGGGAAGAACGGAGTGCCGAGCGGCTTCTTTATCCCGAAGAAGACAAACTTCGCGCCACGCGTGGGATTTGCCTACGACGTGTTCGGCAACGGCAAGACTTCTGTGCGTGGCGGATACGGGATCGGGTATTCGCGCATTCCGCTCGAGCAGATTTATAACGCATTCGGGCAGAACCCGCCATTCAACCAGAGTGCAAATATTTTGAACAGCCTGCTGAGCAACGGAACAGCGGGGACGCAGGCTGCGCCCACCACGCAGACACTGGACAATGTTCCCCTGAACTTTACGCCATCGCAAATTCAAACCTACAGCCTGACGTTAGAGCAGCAGATCATTCCGAACATGATTGCATCCGTTGCCTACACGGGAAGCCTGGGGCGTCACCTGATGACATACCAAGGCGGTTACGATTTCAACTTTCCGCTGCCGGTGACGGCGCCCAGCACGTCCGGATGCCTGGCG
Organism: Acidobacterium capsulatum ATCC 51196; assembly: GCF_000022565.1. Lineage (NCBI taxonomy): Bacteria > Pseudomonadati > Acidobacteriota > Terriglobia > Terriglobales > Acidobacteriaceae > Acidobacterium > Acidobacterium capsulatum. The sequence continues at coordinate 887,249 of NC_012483.1, read as the reverse complement.
GCCGGCCAGGCGGCGTCAAGCCGGTATGACTTCGATCCCTGCATCAACGTCGGGCTGGCTTCAGAAGACTACACGCGTCCTTACAAGGGCTACAGCACGATGAATAACGAGTACGATGAAGGGTCCTCGAATTACAACTCGCTGCAATCCTCTCTTCGTTACCGGACGAACAACCTGCAGCTCACGGTGGCATATACCTACCAGAAGACGCTTGGGACGATCGGCGCACACGGTGCGGGATCGGCTGGATCGCAGTCGACGCCGGCGCAGAATCCGCGCAATTTTCACGCCGAGTATGGTCCGCCTTCCTATGACTTTACGAACGATCTTACGGCGACGTGGGTCTACCGGATTCCAATCTTTGACCACAGCGGCCATGCGATGCAGGCGTTGCTGGGGGACTGGAGCTTTTCGGGACTGGCATTGCACCAGAGCGGATTTGCGATGAGCCCCGGTATGGGCACGACGACCCGCGGCCTGGCGATTCGCCCGGATCAGGTGAAGGCTTACTCGAAGGTGGGCAGGCTGAATGAGTGGTTCAATACCACCGACTTTGCGGCACCGGCATATGGATTCTTCGGAGATGCGCGGAACGGCACAATTCGTGGACCCGCGTACACGTCGCTGAATGTGGCGCTGCAGAAGACCTGGCCGCTGGTGAGCCGTCTGCATGCGCAGTTCAGGGCCGAGGCGTTCAATGTGGCGAACCATCCGAACTTTCGCTCTGTGGATACCGGGGTGGGCGATGGCAGCTATGGACAGGTGACCAATGCAGGTGACCCGAGAATTCTCGAGTTCTCATTGAAGCTGGTTTATTGATATCCGTGGTGGGGCGAGGACCGATGATGGCGCTTGCCCCGGCTTATTGCCGATCAGTTCAAAACTAATCGTGACGAGAGTGGAGGGGAATGGATGGGTCGCAGGCAGAGGATTGTGTTCTTGATGGCCTTGCTGGGGAGTGGGTGCATGGCGGTGGCCCAGATGGGAAACCCGGCCAACGGGCCGACGAAGATTCCGGATGCAGATCTGGATCCGGCTCGCAACCTTGCGCAGTCGCAGCTTGAGTCAGCACTGCATCAGCCGCTGCCGGAGCACTACATCTGGACGAAGGCGGACGTTTTGCCGGGGCGTGAAAACCTGGCGACCCCTGCGAGCAGGATGGGTGGCGAGGACCTTGGTCCGCACTATTTCCGGCGCGCATTCAACGTGGGCAGTCTCCCGGAGCACGCGACGTTGTATGTCGCCGGACCTCGCGAGGCGCGGATCTATGTGAATGGAAAGAAGGTTGGCGAGTTTGCTTTGAATCTCGATATCCCGATTGGGATTCGGGTGTATGCATGCGATGTAACAGGCGCGCTGCGGAGCGGAAAGAATGTCGTGGCGATTGAGGCGGAGAGAGGGCCGGATGCGACCAACCAGAATGAAGACTGGATCAGCCGGCAGCAGTCGTTTGGACGCGTTCTGGCCGCGATGATTGTGCCCGCCGCCCGCGGAGTGCAGGCGCCTCCGCTGGTAATGAGCGACGGGCGGTGGAAGGCGACACTGCAGGCTCAGCCCAAAGACTGGGAAATGCCGGAGTTTGATGATTCCGGCTGGAGCGCGGTCAACGACCTCGGAGGAATTGAGAGCTCGATCGATCTGTTTCAGGGCAATGCCGATGCCGGCATGTATGCATGGCCGGGCTATGACGGCATCTCTCCTTTTCTTGCGCACTACAACCTTCGCGCGGTGAAGGTGAGCCATGTGTACCGGGGCGTGGGAAAGATAGATGGCGCGCAAAGTCTCGGCGGAAATGCCACGAATACCGCGCTAACCGTTACGCTGCCGACGCAGGAGGTGCCGCTGCAGGATGCGCCCCAATTGTTGCTGGACTTTGGCCGCGAGGTGACCGGCCGGATCGAATTGCAATCGGCGTCGGATTCACCGGCGCAAGTTGTGGTGCAGTACGGAGAGTCAGAGGAGGAAGCGATCAAGCAGCCGTATCTTGGTGCGGATCCCATTTATCTTCCACCGCATGGAACGGCCTTTGGTCCGAAGAGTGCCTTTCGATACGCCGTGGTACGCTTTACCGGCGGGCGGGAAACGCGCTTTCGCTCGATACGGCTTGATGGCATTGCGTATCCGGTCAAATACCAGGGATCGTTCGAGTCCTCTGACGCAGAGTTAAACAAAATGTGGGCGATCGGCGCCTACACGGCGCACCTGTGTATGCAGGACGATATCTGGGACGCGCCTAAACGCGACCGTCGCCGCTGGATCGGAGACCTGGATGTCAGCGGCCGAACCATCGATGATGTATTCGGAGACCACTTCCTGATGGAAGACACGCTGAGCCGCCTGATTGGAGCGGCTCCGGTTGAACAGCATGTGAACGAGATTCCGGGTTACTCCGCTTTCTGGATTACGGCCGAGACGGAGTATTACCTGCATTTCGGGTCGATGAAGCAATTGGAAAGCGTGCACAGCCGCATGGTGCAGTTGCTGGATTACATGGCGAAGGATCTCAACCAGCAAAATCTCTTCTCCGACCTTTCGCATGCGTGGCCCTTTGTGGACTGGTCGCCGGGAATGAACGGCTATGATGCGCAGACGCGCATGGCAACGCAGTTTGAGTATTATGCGGCCTTCAAAGATGGGGCATACCTGCTGCACATCCTGCATGACAAGAACAACGCCAGCCGCATGGAGGCTAAGGCGCACGCATTGATGGCCGCGGCGCAGCACTCCATGCTGGATGCGCAGGGCTCGTTCGGCAGCCGATGGCAGCCGAATGCGTATGCGGTTTTGTCAGGAGTAGCCGGCAAGGATCAATATGCGGCGATATGGAAGAATGCTCTTGCTGACGTGGGACGCGAGGAATATCACCCGTACATCATTACCCCGTATTACAACTTCTACGTCGTGAGCGCGATGGCGAAGATGGGGCACCCGGATGTGGCGCTGCGATGGATTCGGAAGTATTGGGGAGGAATGGTTCAGGAAGGCGCTACCAGTTATTGGGAGGGCTACGATCCTACCTGGTATAAGGGGATGGACTTTCATGAATCACTGCAAGCGGACAACATGTCCGGCTTTGCGGTGAGCCTGGCACATGGATGGTCCAGCGGCGTTACACCCTGGCTGATGGCGCAGATGCTAGGGATTGAGCCGACCGCCGGTGGGTTCTCCAAGGTCAGCATTCGGCCGGATCTGATGGGGCTAAAGTGGGCGCGGGGCAGCGAGCCGACGCCGCATGGCTTGCTCAAGGTGTCGATTCGTAATAGTGACGGGTACGTAACGGCCATCGATCTTCCGGCGGGAGTGGAGGCACAGGTGGCAGTGCCGGTAGGGACGAACGGCGCGGGCCTGAAGGTGAACGGCAAGCCGATGCCCAGCATCGCTGCCGGCGGCGGACGCCGAATGGTGGAGCTGCGCGGAGAGGGACACTACGTGGTGACCGGCGCTAGTTGACAGGCGATCTATTGCCGGTGCTGGGCTGAAATTTGGCGGTGAAGGGACAGCTTCGCCAAAGGCAGGGGGTGTTCGAGTTGGCAAGCCGAGCGTGGAAGAAGGAACTACTCGAAGAGGGAAAGCCGCTTTTTCGCAGAAAGGGTATCTGTGAACTTGCGCCTGCTGGAGCAGACGAACAAGTCGCCGGGAACACTGCGCGAACGTACATCATCCCGGTACTGAGCAAGGCTCTTACGATTCTGGAATTGATCAAAGGGAGCGAGCGGCCGGTCAGCGCCCGCGAGATCCATGACTTGCTGGGATATCCGCAGGCTACGGTGTACCGGATTCTTCGAACGCTGCTCGTCCATGGAGTGATCGAGAAAGGATCGGGCATGATGCGCGCGCCAGCGGATCGCGGGCAACCGGCGACTGAGAGCCGTCACGGGACGGCGGATGACAAGCTGGGAGGGGCCAAACTGAAATGCTTCAAAGTGAAAAGGATCCGCACGACGCGGTACAGGGCGGGCAAGTGAGGCAGGCAGAATAGAGCAATTGCTGAGTAAATAATTGCGCTTGGCCATCGTGATCCGCGTGCGGAATGATGCCGCGCAGTATCAAATGCCGGGACCATACATCTGGAATCCTTGAGGCATCAGAGGTAAGGATTACAACGCCGCACGAAGAACACCGCCAACGGCGGCTCGTGCGCTGAGATTTGCCGCTAAGAACGCCCCGGCGGGGCGCGGCAAATCAGAACGAATATCCGAAGTCATTAGCTTTGAAGATCGGGAAGCCTCCGCCACGGCTCCGGCCAAAGACGGCTTCGGGAGAGATTCATGGTCAGCCTGCCCTGCGGTGCTGACCTCGCTTGGATTTATCGTGCGTCTCTGCCGCCTTCGACGCTTTAGCCCTGGTAACGTCCACGTCCGGATGCGGCAACTCCCATCCGGCCATGCCCTGCAATACGCGGTCAGCGTGCTTGATCGTGTTCACATGCCCATAGTGACTTTCAATCATGTGAACGGAAGCCCCCATTTGCTCGGCAAGGGAATACACGTCCACGCCTTCCTGCAATCGGAGCGTGGCATAGGTATGCCGGAAGCAATACGTCGATCTCGGAACGCCCTGCGTGCCTTCGCGCAAATTTGCCTCGTTCAGAAGGTCGGCAATCAGACTGGTGTAAAGAGATTTTGCGGGCTTGCCCGTGAAGTTGGTAAAGACTCTACCCTCCGGTCCTGTGGCTTTCGAGATGGCACGGATACGTTCTAAATAGTCGCCAACACTCTTAGGCGCAACCAGATTGCTCAATGAGTGCGTTGGGTCGTTCTCGCCAGTTGATAACGGCCGGTGGATTCCTCTCCGGAAGCCGGCTTACCGGGAGTGAACTCTCGACCACTTTGACGGTAAAGCACGTCGAGCGAACTTTAACGAGAAAAATTGCAACGAAACCTACTAGTAGGTAGTCTGATGAGACATGGACAACAATACCGCAGTCCGAATCCGTGAAACGGCACATGACCTGATTGCCGAAAGGGGATATTTTGGCTTTAGTTATGCAGATATTGCCAACGTGGTCGGCATCCGCAAAGCCAGTATTCATCATCACTTTCCCTCCAAGATCGATCTTGTGGTGGCAACACTGAAGCAATATCGGGCAAAACTTGCCGAGGCTGCGGGAGGTCTGGACCGCAACATGGCCGATCCGCTACAGCGCATTAAACTGTATCTCCAGTATTGGGCGGAGTGTGTCAAGAGCAACAATCGGCCGATCTGTATCGCGGCTTTGCTCAGTACGGAACTCCCGGCTCTGCCCGAGGAGATCCAGACCGAAGTACAGTTGCACTTTAAATATCTCGTCTCGTGGATCCGAGCCACCTTGAATGAAGGGAGCCGCCGCGGAGATATCCACCTGGAGCAGACTGCGGAAGTGGAGGCACAGAGCTTCGTGGCGCTGGTGCATGGAGCCATGATCTCCGCACGGGCCTTGGGTTCGCCGGCTGTCTTCACCTCAATTACTAAAGGCGCTCTGGAGCGCTTTCATCCTTCAAAATGAGGTATTGAACTTCAGCCTACAACTTCTTTCTCTCCATGTCTACCTACTAGTAGGTAATTACGTTTGAACGGGCTGTGCCCATAACCTGTCGATTCACTGAATCGCCGCTCCAAGGAGAATGACATGTCTTTTCTCATCGCCGCTTTCGTGTTGGGGGTCGCTTGTGGTCTGCGCGCTCTCGTGGGTCTTGCCGCAGTAAGCTGGGCAGCTAGCGGCCAGCACCTCCCACTTCAGGGAACCTGGGTCTCGTTTTTAGGTAATCGCATCACGTCCTACATCTCGAGCGTGCTGGCCATCGGAGAAATCATCAACGATAAGTTTCCCAAAACTCCCAGCCGCCTCGTTCCCCCGCAGTTCGGCGCCCGTATCGTTATTGGCGCTCTCACCGGTTCGGCCATTGGGCTCTCGCAGGGGAACCCTGTGATGGGCGCTCTGGTTGGCATTATCGGCAGCGTGGTTGGAACACTCGCCGGTGCCAAAGGCAGAGCTCTTGCTGCAAAGCTGTTCGGCCGCGATCTGCCCGCCGCCCTGCTTGAAGATGTTCTCGCTGTCGCTCTGGCTTTCGTGGCCATCGCAATGCTTCGCTAAAGCGACTCCGCAACGAGAAACGCGCCCACGGGAAGTGATGGATTGATTCTCTCTTGTGGGTGAAATGAGATGCCGCCGGTGAGGAGCCGGCGGCGGTTTCCTGGGAGGGAGTTGGCAGGCGCGCGGCTTACATCTCCGCAATGCTCACCCGCCACGAACCGAGGGCGCCCATAGCCATGATGTCAATTATTGCCAAATCGTCAAATCGCTCACCCACGACGAATTCTCCCGGAATTCCCGCCCGCCCGGCATCCTTCTTCTCATCGAGCCACCCAAACGGCCGGAAATACCCCCTCCCTTCGCTACCATAGAAGTAGGGCTCCAACTCGCTTCCGTCCCTCAGAAGATGTTCCTCCCCGCCAGTCCAGAGTGGCTTGCGGCGGCGAGCCGGCGGGCATCGTTCGAGTCGGCTTCACACCATCCAGCTTCGGTCTCCTCAAGCCATTCCAGGCCCATTCGCGCCCGAAAATGTGAATCTCTGTTCACAATATCCGCTGCACAGGTTATCTCCCGTAAGTCTTTATATTGCATAAGGATAGCTACTGATCCGCCACTGCTCTCCTGTAGGCCTCAAAAAAAACATGCAAAATGTGAATAGGCATTCACGTTGCACTCGGCGCAGGCGCAAGGCATTGAAAATAGGCCACTTGTAGTCGCATGCAAGCCCCTTGCAGGGCGCAATTCCGGAAAATATGTGAATTCGGATTCACATTCCGGTTTTGCGCCCCTTTGGGAGCCTCTCAGTGGCAGGGAACGGCGAGCACCGGGCAGTGGATCTGGTTGGCGATGCGGCGCAGCGTTCCGGCGAACTCGACCGTGTGGTCGTGCGGGCGCAGGCCCACCACCAGCAGGCCGGCCTGGGTCTCGCGCACGGCTTCGAGCACGCCTTCGGCCTCCCCCGCTTCGACCAGCAGGGTGTCAATCTCCATGCCGCTCTGCGCGGCCTTCTGCTTGACCTCGGCCTGCATGGCGCCGAGCTTCTCGCGGTGTTCACGGATCAGTTCGGCCGGGTAAGAAGGCTCCACGCTGCCGGCCAGCGCGATGTAACCGGGCAGCGGCTCAATCACAGAGACGAGGCTGGTGTCAGCCTTCAGCTCGCGGGCGAGCGCAATGCCGGTTTCGAGAGCTTTTTTCGATTCAGGGGAACCATCATAGGCGATGAGAATGCGCTGGAACATGGGCCGTTCTGCTCCTGGCGGCAAGGAGCCGCAAACTCCTATTGGAGTCGCCGCAGCGCACGATGGATTCGCGGACTTCGCGGCGGATGCGCCCGGCGGTCACGGCCAGCGCAGGCCCAGCTCAGCGCCAGCGCTGGTCAAGTGCAGTCCGGTCCAGCGCCAGCGCTGTCCAAGTGCAGTCCGGCTCCGCGCCAGCTCAGGCCCAGCTCCGGTCCCGTGCAGGTCCAGCGCAGGCCCAGCGCCGCAGACCGGCTCGGCTACTCTTCGGCCAGCCGCAGAATGCGCTCCGTAAACTCGGCGATCAGTGCTTCCACCTCGGGGCGATAGCGTGCGCTCTGGCCGGCCGCATGGCCATTCCGCGCGGCAGCATGGTGGCCGTTGCGGGCCGCGGCGGCGTGGGCCTTCGCGGGTGCGGCCGGGGCGCAGGGCTGCGCTTTTGGTTCCGCGCTCAGGCGGGCGTCGGGCAGGCCCCAGCGCTGCTTGAGCGCCAGAATCTCCTGAATCTTGGCCGCCGGAATCTCCTCCAGGTTGGGCTGGAGTTGCCGCGCGATCATGACCGTCTTGCAATAGGTCTCAATGACCTCGGTGTACCACTCGGCATGGGTGACGGTGTCGGCCCAGCAGACGATGCCGTGGTGCGCCAGCAGAATGGTGTTGTGGTTGCGCACGTAGGGCAGCACGGTGGCGGCAAAGGCCGGGGTGCCGGGGGTTTCATAGGGCGCGAGCGCCACGGGGCCAATGAAGATCTCCTGCTCCGACAGCAGATTGCCCGGCGGCACCACGCCAGCCAGCGCATGAGCTGTGGCATAGGGCGGGTGGCAATGGATGACGGCCCTGGCCTCGGGCACGGCCTTGTAGATTTCCAGGTGCAGCAGAATTTCGCTCGTCTGCGGACGGCAGCCGCACAACAGCTTGTTGTCCAGATCAACCAGGCAGAGCTCATCGGCGCGCAGGTCGCCCTTGCTCATCATGGTCGGGGTGCAGAGAATCATGTCGCCCGGCAGCCGCACGGAGATGTTGCCGCCGTTGCCGTCCACATACTGGCGCTCCCACAGCTTGCGGCCCGCGCGCACCACTTCTTCTTTGAGCGCGGCCGTCTCGGGGGCATGAAACAGATCGTCAAAGCCGCCCGGGGCACCCTGCGCGTGGCCAGCCGCCAGGCAGCGCTCGATGGTCTCGCGCAACAGGTCTGCGATGTGTTCAGACTGCGATTTCTGCATGACTACTTCCATGGTACCCAAGGGCCACCCCCGCACCAGTCTATGCGGTCACCGTGGAATGTGTGATGAATGCATATGGGGAGCCGCAAAATTTTCTGCGGGAGTGTGCCGTATGCTCCCCGCCCGCAGGCCCATCCTTTCCTGAAACGGCTGGCAAAGGACGGGCGCAGCGGGGGAAGATTACGCGGGCAGGGCCGAGGCAATCTCGTCGAGGGATGCGCCGAAGGCCGCGCGCGCAATGGCGTCGAGCCTGGCCTTGTCACCCTCAAAGTGCAGGGTGCGGTGCGTGTGCTCAATGGTGGCTCCGGGGGCGAGCGCCGCGGCCGGAGACGAGGACTCCAGCTCATAGAACGCGCCGAGTTGAGTGCCATCGGGACGCGGACCATCGTTGTAGCAATTGGCCACGTCGCCGGCGTAGGGGTGCTCCTGCAGTTGCCACTCGGAGTTGACGTAACCGGCATCGGGCGCATTGACGCTGTGCTCCACCATGGTGAGCACGTTGTGCTCGGCATCATAGCTGCCCAGGCGGCCGGTGACGCGGTGAGGATTGACGCCAATCTTGCTGCGGTAGCCGCTGTCGCCCTTGAAGCAGGCATAGCCGTCAAAGACGCGCAGGCGCTGCTCATCGAGCGGCGCAAAGTAGTTGGTGTTGATGGGCGTGCCCAGCTTGTCTTCCGGGCCCGCGTGGAAGGGGATCACAATGGTCGCGCTGGGCGAGGCATTGAACTGGCCGATGATCCAGAGCGAGAGCAGGCCGCCCTCGCGCGTCCAGGGCTGGGTGCCAAGATTGGTGAGCACGTTGTGCGACTCAAAGGCGACAGTGGAGACGCCCTGCAGCAGCTCGGCAGGCAGCGTGGAGCTGGCCTGATGCGCAGGCAGCACGCGCACGACGCGGTTGAGGCCGATCTCAAACTCGGCGCCGGAGTAGTTCACCTGGCGGAACTTCTTGGTGAGCCGCACATGCGAGGCCGACTGCTCGGCCACTTCAAAGGGCTCAATGTCAAGCGGCGCGGGCACATACCAGTTGTCCAGATCAAATGAGGTGCCGGGCGCGAAGTAGATGGCATACTGGCCGCCCTCGGGGCCGAGCCAGATGCGGTCTTCGCCGCCGTAAGGGTTGAAGTGTTCGAGATGCTTTTTTGAGGCGATGAGGTCGTGGTTCACCCATCCATAGCTGCGGCCCTGCGTGCCGCGAGCCGTGCTGGTGAGCACGCGGCCCTGCAGCGTGGGGCATACGGCGACCAAAGCCTGATCGTTTTCGTTCTGCAACACCAGCAGCGGTGTAACCGCTTGCACGGCGTCAACGGTTTGTCCAAAATTCAATTCTTTTTCTCCGGCAATTTCAGCGGACATGAAGATCGTTCCTCGGGAGGGGACTTGAAAACTTGCCCTAACAGAGTAACGGATAGGAGATACGTTCGGCTTGCCGGAGGGAAGATAAAAATCCGCCTGCCGTGAAAAATGTGGCAGGCGGAGGAATGGAGTAAAGCGGTTTTTTAGAGCATCAGGCGGATTTTGCCTTTTTCACGGCCTCGGTGAGCGCGGGCACCACCTCAAAGAGGTCGCCCACGATGCCATAGTCGGCCACCTCAAAAATGGGGGCATTTTCGTCCTTGTTGATGGCAATGATGGCCTTGGAGCCCTTCATGCCGACCAGGTGCTGAATCGCGCCCGAGATGCCGACGGCCAGGTAAAGCTTGGGCGCGACGGTCTGGCCCGAGCTGCCGACCTGCCGCTCCATGGGCAGCCAGCCGTTGTCGCAGATGGGGCGCGAAGCGGCCAGCTCCGCGCCGAGAGCATCGGCAAGCGCTTGTACGAGCGGAATGTTGTCCTGCTCCTTGATGCCGCGGCCCACCGAGACGATCACCGGGGCGGAGCCGAGATCGACGGTCTGCGTGGACTCGCGGAAGGGCTCGCCGGGCTGGGTGCGAATCTGCGCCGCGTCGAGCGTAAGGGCGAAGGGTTCCATGGCCGCGGGTGCGGGCGCGGCGGACTCTTCCGCACGGAAAGCGCCGGCCTGCACGGAGACAAAGCCGGGGCCACCGCCGGTCTTGCGGTAGTCGGCATTGAGCTTGCCTTGCATGAGTTGCCGGACGAAGACGGGCGTGCCGCCGTCGCCGCGCAGCGCGATCACGTCAGGAATGAGCACCTGCCCGAAGCGCGTGGCCAGGCGCGGCGCGAAGTCGCGCACCTGATAGGTGTGCGGAAAGACGACGAAATCGGGCTGATGCTGACGAATGAGCTGCTCAAGCGCCAGCACGTAGCCGTCTGCCGTGTAATGCGCAAGCTGCGGGCTTTCGAGCGTGTGCAGTTTGGCTCCGCCATGGCTGGCGGCCTCGGGCGTGAGGGCGCTGAGATCACTGCCGAGAGCGGCGGTGTAGACGTTGCCGCCGGTGATGGCGGCGAGCTGTTGCCCGGCGGCCATAGCCTCCCATGACATGCGCGCCCACGCGCCGTTGCGATGTTCCAGAACGACCAGAATTCCGCTCATATCACTCGCACCTCATACTTCAGTTTTTCGACCAGTTGCGCCGCGGCTTCGGCAGGCGAACCCTTGAGCAACTGTGTCTGTTTCTTTTTCTCGGGCAGGTAAACGCGGTCAATCGCGACGGCCGGGGCGCTGGTTGCGCCCAGTTCAGCGGGAGTGAGCTTTTTCACTTCCTTGGTCTTCGCCTTTTTGATGCCCATGAGCGTGGCATAGCGCAGGCGATGGATGCCCGACTGAATGGTGAGCAGCGCGGGCAGCGGCATCTGGATGTGCTGGAACCATCCGTCTTCAAGCTCGCGCTTGACCTTGATGGAAGCGCCCTCCACCTCAACGTGCATGATGATGGTGGAGTGCGGAATGTTCAGGACTTCGGCCATGACGACGCCGGTCTGGCCGAGGCCGAGATCGTCTGACTGCAGGCCGGTGAGGATGAGGTCAGGGCTCTCAGTCTTGACGGCTTCGGCAAGCCGCTGCGCGACGCCCAGGGTGTCGAGCGTGCCGAGATCGTCGCACTCAATGTGAATGGCGCGATCCGCGCCCTTGGCCAGCGCCTCACGAATGATGGAGCCGGCGCGGTCCGGGCCGGCGCAGAGCGCGATGACCTCAGCGCCGTGCTGATCCTTGAGTTGCAACGCCTCTTCGAGCGCGTAGGCATCGGGCTCGTTGATCTCGTATTCGAGATCCGACTCCTCGATCCATTTGCCGTCGGGGCCGATGCGGACGTTGGTATCACGCACCGGCACCTGTTTGATGGCGACTACGATTTTCATGCTTGCGGACTCCTTCGGGGGCTTGAACCCCACTCTTTTGTGGTCATTCCCGGACGGGCCGAAGCTCGTCCTCCTCATGGCTGTTTGAGCTCGATCGTCTTTTGCTCAGAGGCTAAAGCCCCACTTCTGATTCGCGCTATTTCGGCACGGCTGAAGCCGTGCCCTGATACAGAATTTGTTCCATCGGAGACAGAAACCTCTTAGCTTGATGCGGAACTCTCCTGCGCATTGGATGAGTTTTGGAGCGAGCGGGCAGCGATCTGCGCAATGTCCAGCAGTTCGGGCGGTGCGTCGCTGGTGGCGGCGAGCGCATCGCGCACCATGGTGTTGCAGAAGGGGCAGGCCGCGCCGACAATCTGCGCTCCGGTGGCGGTGAGTTCCTTCGCTCGATTGTGGCTCACGCGGTCGCCCTGCTCTTCGCCGAGGAAGACGAGTCCGCCGCCGGCGCCGCAGCAAAAGCTGCGCTCATGGCTGCGCGGCGGGTCAATCACCGTGCCGGAGCGGGCGAGCACTTCGCGCGGCTGGTCGTAGCTGCCGCGATAGCGGCCCAGGTAGCAGGGGTCGTGATAGACGATGGTTTTGCCGGAATCCGCTTTGGGCAGCGCGTTTTGATGGCGGGCCATGAACTCACTGTGATGCTCAATCTCCGCGGTGACGCCGCCAAACTCCTGCCAGTCTTTGGCCATGGTGCGCACGCAGTGCGGGCAGATGGTGACGATCTTTTTCACCTTGTTTTGCGCGAGGTTTTCGATGTTCTGCTCGGCGAGCGTCTGAAAGAGCAGGTCGTTGCCGAGACGGCGGACGGGGTCGCCGGTGCAGCGCTCCTTTTTGAGCACGCCAAAAGTTGTTCCGAGATGACGCATGACCTGTGCGAAGGACGTGATGATTTCGCGGCCCTTGGGGTCATACGCGCCCATGCAGCCGAGCCACAGGCAATACTCCTGCGTGCCGTCGAAGATGGGCAGCTCGGCGTGCTGGATGAACTTGTCGCGTTCGCTCGCGCTCATGCCCAGCGTGTTGCCGTTGCGCTCGAGGGTGTGAAAGAGCTTGGCGCCGTAATCGTCCTCCCACACGCCGGTGTTGACGGTGCCGCGGCGCATGCCGATGATGAGCGGCAGATGCTCGATGCCGACCGGGCACTGGTATTCGCAGGCGCCGCAGGTGGTGCATTGAAAGATGGAATGGAGCGTCTCATATTTGCCATCGACGATCGGTTCTTCGCTGGCCGGGCCCTGCGTGTTGAGATAGCTGCGCAGCCCGAGCACGATCTGCTTCGGGTTCAGCTCTTTGCCGGTGTTGTTGGCCGGGCAGTGCTCGGTGCAGCGGCCGCACTCCACGCAGGAGTAGGCTTGCAGCGCCGCGAGCTTCGTTACGTCTTTGCCGGTGACGAGGCCGAAGTCTTCATCGCCGACCAGCGGCGGAATGCGGCTGAACTCGCCGCGCGAAAGAAAGACCGTCGCCGGGCTGAGGATCAGGTGCAGGTGCTTGGTGTGCGGAATCAGCGGCAGAAACGCAAGAATGGTGAGCGCATGCACCCACCACAGCGCGACGGCCGCCGTGGATCCGGCCGGAGTGAAAAAGGCCGCGAGGTAGGTGGCCATGAGCAGGAAGATGAGGCCCGCGATGACGCCCGATTCATACGATAGCTTGCTGCCAAAGTAGCGTGGCCGCAGAAAGAAGCGGCGGATGAAGAGCCAGGTGATTCCCACGGCGACGAGCAGCGCGAAGAGGGCGGCGAAGTAAAGGTAGAAGCCGCCGATAACGCCGTGTGCCGAGAGAAAGCCAAGGTTATAGCCTGAGGCGAAGTGGTTGAGCGAGACGAGCGCGAAGGCGAGAAATCCCCAGAAGACAAAGGCATGCGCGAGGCCCGGGATGGGCCGTTCCTGGATGACTTTGCCCTGGCAAAGAACCTCCCACACAAAGTCGCGGACGCGCTTGCCGATGGGGTGCAGGGAGAAGTCCGCGTCGGGCTTGGCGGCGCGCAGCACCGTGACCACCTTGCCGAAGCGCGCCCAGAAGAGCGCGGCCGAGGCCACGATGAGCACCGACAGCACAGCCATGGAGAGGGCAGAGAAGTGGGCCGGTTCCGCGTAGACAGGGAGCGCGGCTGCGAGAACGGGAACGAATGGGACAGGAGGATGAATGGGCACAGCCATGCGCGGACTTGCAAACCTTCCTGTGCCGGAGGCACTTCACTGTTTATCACGAGTGACGGGCGTTTGCGAAGTGGGCTGGGGCGTGGAGAATGTGCGGCTTCGACGCGAAGAGCGAGGTACTGGACTGGATGAGCCGTTCCAATAGACAGGCAAATGAACTCGCAGAGCGAGCCGCTTACACGCCTTCGAGGATGTGGCCCATCTTCTCCTGCTTGACCTTGAGGTAGCGCTCGAAGGTTTCTTCGGCGGGCACCTCGGCCGAGACGCGCTCGACGACGCGGATGCCTGCCGTTTCCATGGCCTGCACCTTTTCAGGATTGTTGGTGATGAGGCGCACGGCCTCGACCTCAAGCAGTTGCAGTACGGCGGCAGGCAGCTCAAATTCGCGGCAGTCGGCCTTGAAGCCGAGCTCGACGTTGGCTTCCACGGTGTCGAGGCCCTGGTCCTGCAACTCATAGGCTTTGAGTTTCGCCATCAGGCCGATGCCGCGGCCCTCCTGCTGCTCATAGAGCAGAATGCCGGCGCCAGCCTCGGTGATTTTGCGCAGGGCAAGCTCGAGTTGCAGGCGGCAGTCGCAGCGCAGCGAGTGGAAGACGTCTCCGGTGAGGCATTGGGAGTGAATGCGCACGAGCGGCGGCGCGGAGTGGATGTCGCCCATGACCAGCGCGACCGCTCCTTCCACCTTCCGGTCAGGCACGGGCGTACCGTCCTGGCAGGGCACAGGATTTTCGACGACGCCCTCAAAGCCGAGAATGCGGAAGTGTCCCCAGCGAGTGGGGAAGTCGGCGTCGGCCACCTTACGAACGCTGGAAAATGGCATACTTTCCATTCTATATGGAACGAAAGATTGTTCGTGGTGGAGCGGTCAGGGATGAAGCGGCCAGGGATGGAACGGCCAGCGTCAAACCGCTGCGAGTAAAGTAAGAGCGTGGTCGAGCCCAAACTCATATGGATTACGCTGCTCGTCAAGCTGGGCGTGGCGGCGGCCGTGTCAAGCGCGCTGGCGCGTTCGCGCGCCTTTGTGGATCTGCTGTTTGCCGAGCGGCGCACGACGGCGCAGACGCTGGGCCTGCTGGCGTTCATCTGCGTGCCGCTGAGCCTGGGCGTGTGGGTTCGTTTTAACGTGGCCAATTTTTATGCCGCGGATATTTCCTTTGAGACCTGCATTCTGCTGGGCATCCTGCTGGGGCCGGCCGCGGCGACGGCGGGCGCGTGTCTGCTGGCGTTGCCGGCGGTGCTGCATCATGAATTTCTGGCGCTGCCATTTGACGTGGGCGTGGCGCTGATTGCCGGTGTCTTCAGTTGGTTTGTAGAGAAGGACGAGATCTGGTCGTTCTCGCCGTTCATTGATCTGAGCATTTACCAGTGGGTGCGGCGCAACCTGCGCAAGCCGCGCTTTGACCGGCAGATTCTGCTGATGATGCTGATCATTGCCCTGCAGGTGATCCACTGGTGGTTGGCCATGCGCTATCCGCATGAGCTGTTCGCCCTGCCGGAACCGAGCTGGTACATCACGATCGCGGTGTGGGCGTGCGCAACGATGGTCGTGGGCATTCCGCTGAAGATATGGAATGCGGTGCGCATTGAGCAGTCGCTCAAGGAGCAGAAGCGGCTGCTGCTGGAGGCGCGGCTTGACGCGCTGCAGCGGCAGATCAATCCTCACTTTCTGTTCAACACACTGAACTCGATTGGCTCACTGGTGCGGCGCGACCCGGACCAGGCGCGCGAGATGATTGTGAAGCTCGCCAACATTTTGCGGGCGCTGCTCAAGGATCATGATTCGTTTGTCGCGTTTCGCGAGGAACTGCGCTTCACCGAGGATTATCTGGGTATCGAGGTGGTGCGTTTCGGCACGGACAAGCTGCGCGTAGTCAAGGAAATTGATGCGCGCACGCTGGAGCTGCCCGTGCCGAGCATGCTGCTGCAGCCGCTGGTGGAGAACAGTATCAAGCATGGGCTGGAGCCGCGCATTCATGGCGGCACGGTCACGCTGCGCAGCCGCCTGGAGGGCGACCGCTTCATTCTCGAAGTGGAAGACGATGGCGTGGGCGTGGCAGCGAGCAGTCAGCGGCCGGCCGGTATGCGTACCGGCAATGGCGTGGGCATGCGCAATGTGCGCGAGCGGCTGGAAGTGCTGTTTGGCGGCGCGGCCCACTTCAACGTGGTGAGCCGGCCGGGGCGCGGCACGCGCGTCATCATGGAGATGCCGGTGGACAGCGAGCCGGGCAGCCTGCCCGATCAGCTACGAGCCGCAGGTTTGCCGGCGCGCTCGAGCACGTCGTCGTAAAACTTCTCATACAGCGGAATGATCTTATGCGCGCAGAAGCGTGTTTGCGCGGTCTGGCGCGCGGCCGTGGCCATGGCGTCGAGCCGGGCCGGGCTTTCGAGCAGATCGAGCGCGCCTTTGGCCATCGACTCCACATCGCCGACCTCGTAGAGCAGCCCGTTGATGCCGTGGTCAATCAGCTCAGGGATGCCGCCCACGTTGGTGGCGATAGCGGGTACGCGGCAGGCCATGGCTTCCAGTGAAGCCAGGCCAAAGGATTCGAGCTCGCTCGGCATCAGCATCAGGTCGGCCAGGGGCAGCAGTTCGCTCACGCTGTTCTGCTTGCCGAGGAAGTGGACGCGGTCCTGAATCTTGTGACGCTTGGCCAGCCACTCGACCACCGAGCGGTCAGGGCCGTCGCCGATCAGCAGCAGGTGCGCGGGCGTGTGTTTAACGATCTCGGCAAAGATCAGCACGGCGTCAGGCGCGCGCTTGACCGGGCGGAAATTCGACAGATGCACCAGCAGCGGCTCGTTCGCCGGGGCAAAGCGGGCGCGGGCGGCTTCGCGTACCTCGGGCTTGAGCGGCTCGTAGACATCGCAGTTGACGAAGTTGGGGATCACGGCGATCTCGGCCTGCACGCGGAACTCCTCGAGGGTGCGGCGCTTGAGGTACTCCGAGATGGCGGTGACGCCGTCGCTCTCTTCAATGCCGAAGCGAGTGATGGGCAGGTAGGACTGGTCCGCGCCCACCAGCGTAATGTCAGTGCCGTGCAGCGTGGTCACGATGGGGATATGCAGGCCGCGCTTGGCGAGCATTTCGCGGGCCAGAAAGGCCGAGATGGCATGCGGAATGGCGTAGTGGACGTGCAGCAGGTCGAGCTTGTAGTAGTCGGCCACGTCGCACATGCGCGAGGCCAGCGCCAGCGAGTAGGGCGGAAAGTCAAAGAGCGGATAGTTTGAGACCGGCACCTCGTGATAAAAGATGCCCTCTTCGCGCCCGGTGAGTCGAAAGGGCTGCGAATAGGTGATGAAGTGGACTTCGTGCCCGCTGGCGGCCAGCTCGATGCCGAGTTCGGTGGCGACGACGCCGCTGCCGCCGTAGGTGGGATAGCAGGTAATGCCGATCTTCATAGGGTCTCGCTCGTTGTTTGGTTGGACGCGGCCTGAGGGCAGTCCGATGCAAAAGTCCGGAGCCGGCTCATGGCCGCGCTCCGGTGAGATGGCCGAAGGAAATGCGCTCGATGCCGGGAAAATCGGGGACGGTGATGAGCAGGGCCTGGTGCTCGATAGCACGGGAAGCGCGGAGGCGGGTGCGCACCGAGGCCAGTGCGGTGTCTTCATACCCGGGATGGCAGACCAGCTCCCAGGTACCCGGGGGCATGGCGGTGAGCAGCCGGTGCAGGATCGGCGCGTCGAGCACGCCGGTGGCCAGCACGCCGATGGCTCCGTCGGTCGTGGCGAGGCCAGCCTGCCGCACCAGCCGCGTGAAGGTCTCGTGATTGCGGTTGAGAATGCCGATCTGGACGCGGCGCACGGTGGAGGCGCCGGGCGTGACGGCGATGGCCCACGAGGGCTCAAAGGGATTGCGAATGGCACGGATGCCGCAGCGCATCGCTGCGCGCAGCAAAGGGCGCAGCACGGCAGGGAAGAGGTGCGTGTGTTTGTGTGTGTCCACGTGGGTGACGCGTACGCCCGCCTGATGGAGGCGCTGAATCTGGGCGACGGCCTCGGCCTCGATGTGTTCGGAGGCAATGCGGCCCAGGTAAAGATCACGCGCAAACTGGCCAAGCGTGGGGCGAAGCTGGCCCTGGGGGCTGGCCAGCGTGGGAATCGCTTCGGGCGGGGCGGCGGATTGGCCGTCCAGCAAAACCACATGGCAGCCGACGCCAAGCTCAGCGGCGGAAGCGGACTCCGCGACAGCCTGCGAAAACGCCTCGCCGGTGGCCATGAGGGTCGCCGAGGTCAGCACCCCGGTCTGTGCCAGCTCCAGGATGGAGCGGTTGACACCCGGAGTGAGGCCAAAATCGTCAGCATTGAGAATGAGGCGGCGCACGCCAGCCGAGTCTATCAGGTTGCGCGGCATGAGATGGAGAGTGCGACCATCGCCTGGGAGCCGCCGGGTGAGCGGACTCGAAAGTAACAATCCAAAGTGGGATACAAAAGCTGCCCGGCAATCGCTAGGATGCAACCACGGTTTTAAACTTTTGTGCTTGCATTCCTTTTTCCCTTGATCTGCGTTGTTCTGCTGCTGAACCTGGCTTTGTTGGGCTGGCTGCTGCTGCGTTATTACTTTTTCTGCCGCAGCGAGCGGCTTCAGCCTCCAATCCTGCCGGTGTCCCGGATCGCGCCTAGACAAGGCCGGGCGAAAGTCATTCCCATCCGTGGCACCCGGATTTGCTGATAGACTGCTCTTGCACCTTCCGGTCTCCGGATTGGCTTGCCTCAAGGCCTTACCGGGCGGTTAGCTCAGTTGGTTAGAGCGCCTGCCTTACAAGCAGGATGTCGGGGGTTCGAGTCCCTCACTGCCCACCAAATTCCTACCTATGCTGCCTCTGATGGTCTGATTTGCGCATTTCCAGCGTGCTTGAGAGGGGTACATTCTTGCCGGGCGCGAGCTGGCGAAAATCCGTGGGTATTTCTTCTGAGGCTGACAGATTTTCAATCAAAAGCGCATCATAATGACTGCTAACACTTTTGTTTCATTGCTGTTAGTAACGGATGGGACTACTCTTCGGTAACTTGGACTGGAGGCGGGTCATTCCATCCTGGAACGATAGCGGGTCAGAAACTTGATGCAGGAATCGCTGCTGGACATTCTTATTGTTGGCCTGCTGGTGCTCGTTTTTGCGGTCATTCAGCGCCGCCGTTCCATGCCTCGCATTCGCTACTGGACCCTCGGCTGGATATTTGTTCTGCTGCATTTCACCGCGCAAATCGCGGTTCAGGATGTGGCGTGGCAGAGTGTGCTGGGCGTTTCCGCGCTTCTGCTGGCCGGCTGCAGCTTTCTGATTGCCTCCTCGGATGCGATTCATGACCCCGGCGAGGCGATGATTGCGGCCTCGTTGCTGGGCGTTCCTCCGATCGCTTATCTTTGCCTGACGGTCTACGGAGTCTCGACGGTTCCCGTGCTGGTGGCCGTGGCGCTGGTGGGACAGTTGTGCATGATTTATGTCTCGCTGCGCTATTGGGGCGCGGATCGGGGCATCGTGCGCGGCAATATGGTGATTGCCCTCCTGATCATGCTCTGGATCGTGTACGAGATCCGCGCGGGGCAGGCGATTCTGGGCGTTTATGGCACGCTGACCGAAATTTTCGCGATCAACGCTTGGTTTTATTGGCGGGATTTCCGCCGTGCCTCTGCCGGTGTGCTGACCGCGGTGCTGGGGCTGCTTGCCTGGGCGCTGGTTTTTCCGGCAGCACTGGTGGTGGCCGCATGGTGGCCGCATCTTCACGTTTCAAGCGAGCTTTGGAATATTCCCAAATATTTCGTTGAGTTTGGCATGATTCTGACGCTGCTTGAGGAGGAGATCCAGGCCGCGAACCGCACGAGCGAAGATTATCGCGTGCTATTTGAGAACAATCCTTCGCCGATGTGGATTTACGATCTTGAGACGCTGCGGTTTCTACGGGTCAATGATGCGGCTCAGCATGTTTACGGGTACAGCGAAGAAGAGTTCCGGCAGATGACGCTGATGGATATTCGCCCGCAGGAAGAAGTGCCTCGCATGCTCGAAGACGTGGGGCTGGAACGGGAAGAGATGGTCTTCAGCGGGCCGTGGACCCATGTGTACAAAGATGGCAGGCAGTCCAAAGTGGAGGTGGCCGCGCACACCATTCACTTTAACGGACGCATGGCGAGGTTTTGCCTGGTGGTGAATGTAACCGAGCGCGAGGAGCTGCACCAGCAACTGCTCTACCAGGCGCACCACGATCTGCTGACAGGGTTGCCCAATCGTCTGCTGCTGAAAGATCGCATGCAGCAGACGCTGACGCGTGCCTCCCGCCAGGATCGCCGTGTGGCCTTTGTCTGCATTGATCTGGATCGCTTCAAGCAGATCAATGACAACTATGGGCATCTGGTGGGCGACCAGTGCCTGAAACTGGTGGCTGAGAGGCTGCGCCGGCGGTTGCGCGGCGAGGATACGATTGCGCGCTCAGGCGGCGAGGAGTTTGTGGCCGTTTTGGGCGAGCTGAAAAGCCGGCAGGATGCCTACCGGGTGGCCGAGGATTTGTTGTATGTATTCCACGAGCCGTTTCTGGTGGAAGGTTACCGGCTTGAGCTGCCAGCCAGTATTGGGGTAGCGCTGTATCCCGATGACGGGACCGATGCCAGCGACCTGTGGCGCAACGCCGACATTGCGATGTACCGCTCCAAGAAGTCTGGCGGTAACCGCTTCACCTTTGTGAGCGATGAGATCAGCTCGGCGGCCGCCGAAGCCAATGATCTTGAGCTGATGATGCGCACGGCTCTCAAAGAGGGCGGCTTTGAGGTCTATTACCAGCCGCAATATCTCGAAGACGGTACCCTTTGCGGAATGGAGGCCCTGCTGAGGCTGCACCATCCGCGAAGCGGGATGATTCTGCCGGATCGGTTTATTCCCGTGGCCGAAGACAGCGGCCTGATCATGCCGATTGGCAACTGGGTGCTCGAAGAGGTCGCGCGACAGTTCATGGCCTGGAGCCAGGCAGGTCTGCCGCAAGTGAGAATTGCCGTCAATGTGTCACCCCTGCAGTTCATGCACTCCGATTTTCTGGGGCATGTGCAACGGGTGCTGGCGCGCTCAGGAATGCCGGCGGAGTTGCTGGAACTGGAAGTGACGGAAACGACGGTGATGCGCAACATTGAGGAAATTGCCCGGCAGATGCGTGAACTGGCGGCATTGGGCGTGCATTTTTCGGTGGATGATTTTGGAACCGGCTACTCCTCGTTGCGTCATCTTCACCAGTTGCCGATTAAGACACTCAAGGTGGACCGATCCTTTGTAGAGCGCATCACAGAGACGAACGGCACCTACTCGATCGTGCAGGCCATACTGTCGCTGGCGCACAGCCTTGGCATGCAGGTGGTGGCTGAGGGCGTCGAACGGAAGGATCAGTTTGAGGTGCTCAAGGCGCTGCAATGCGATGTGTTTCAAGGCTATCTGTTCTCCTACCCGCTGGAGGCTGGAGCGATTCCGCCGCTGCTGGAGACGCAAACAGCCGGAATACGTTGATCCGTGGGCACCGGGCGGCTGCATGGTTCGTATGAAGCCTCACTATCGGAAATATGACGATTGATCTGTATCAACTGGCGATGAATATTCCTGTAAGGTGCATTGACCCTGCAGGTTAACCCATCTACACTCGTATCAGTCCCTGGGTTTTATTCGAGGGGATGCTAAGACTGCGGTTCATGCCTTATTTCCTGCCTGAGAGTCGTGAATTTTTTTTGCAGCGCTAGCGGATGATGATTGGCTACCCAACTTTTTGCAAGCTGTGACCGCGTCCAACTCCCCGGCAGTCCTGAATCAACCTTGGCCAGAGGTACTGTGATAAAGAATATGTCCCGAATCGTCAGGAATGGCGTTAAGTCTCCCTTTCCTGCCTGCTGCGCGGTATTGCCTCAAACCTGGAATGGCCTGTGGGCTGCCGAGGAGCCAGCATAAATGGACACACTAGACCCACAAAGGCAATCTGGAAGTGCGATTGCATCTGCCGATGAAAAGACGGTCGCCCCTCAATCCACAATTAACCTGAGCGATTTGCGCAAGCTGTTTCTCAAGCGCAAGTGGATCATCCTGATTTGTGTTCTGGCAGGCATCGGTGTAGCTCTCTACCACGTCGAGACCGCCACTCCGCAGTATGAAGCCGTCTCCAGCGTGAGCATCGACATGAACAAGTCGACGGGAGTGGAGCTGACTAGTCTCGCCAGCAGCAGCGGCGGCCTGCAGAGTCAGGATCGTGTGGAGACGCAGCTGCACATCATGCAGAGCAATACGATTGCCTGGAACGTGATCAAGACTCTGAAGCTTTACAACAAGCCGCCCTACTCCGGCGTGTTCAAGAAGGCTGGCTACCACGGTACGGTTACGCCATCGCAGAAGCTGGCGCTTTTAAATACTTTCAAAGGCGCCACTCAGGTCGTGCTGGTTCCGGAGACAGACCTGGCAGAGATTCACTTTCAGAATCAGAATCCCAAGGTCGCTCAGGAAGCAGCCAATGAGATCGTAAATGCCTATCAGGACTGGACGCTGCGGGCCCATTTCGAGACAATGACGCGCATCTCCGACTGGCTCTCGCAGCAGATCATCAGTCTGCGAGAGAGCGTCAACAAGTCGCAGAACGATTTAGTGCAGTACCAGCGGGAGCACAATCTGCTGAGCGTTGGACAGCAGGGCTCCAGCCTGGTGGATGCGAATCTGGAAACGATTAATAGCCAGTTAGCGCAAGCCGAGGCGGACCGGATCGTGAAGGAAGCCCGCTACAAGATGGCGTTAACGCGGAATCCAGACCTTCTGGTTTCCGTGGCGCCCAACACGGTGCTTACATCCTTGCGTTCGCAGGAAGCGAATTTGCTCGTGCAGCAGGCTGACCTGCAGTCAAGATTCGGGCCGCGGTATCCCAAGCTGGAAGAGGTTCGGCAGCAACTCAAGCAGGTTCGCAGCGACATCAACAAAGAAATTACAAACCTGACGCAGCGATTCAAGGCTGAATACGACGCCGCGGTGCAGACGCAGAATCTGCTGGAAGCGCGCCTGGAAAACACCAAACAGCAAGCTTTCAAGCAGAATGAGTCTTCGGCTCAGTTTGAAATTCTCAAGCACAAGGCTCAAACCTCATCTGAGCTATACGATGCGCTCCAACTTCGTCTGGAAGAAGCAGGGATCACGGCCGGCCTGAATTCAAATAGCCTCGAAGTGGTTGATCATGCGAATCTTCCAGTGATTCCGGTAACGCCACAGAAGAAGCGGACAGTCGTTTTTGGATTCCTCGGCGGCTTGATTGCAGGTATCGCAATTTCACTGCTGCTTGAGTCTCTCGACGACACGCTACGTACTTCAGAGGAAGTGGAGTCTATTGGGCATCTGCCAGCTCTGGCTATTGTGCCCCGGTTTGTTTCGGGTGCGAAGCGAAAGACGGCTTATGGCAGCTACGGTGCGGAGAAGCGACCCAAAGAGCCTGTAGCGGAAAAAGAAGATCAGATATCACGCGATCTGCTGACATTGCTGGAACCGCAGTCCATCGTGGCCGAGGGCTTTCGTACTCTTCGCTCCTCGATCTTGCTGTCTTCGGTGGATCGCGAGCCCAAAGCGATTCTGCTCACCAGCGGTCTGGCTGCAGAGGGCAAAAGCACTTGCGCGGCGAACCTCGCCATTTCATTTGCGCAGCGCCCGGCACGCGTGCTGCTGGTGGATACCGATCTCAGAAAGGGAACGCAGCATCTGAAGTTTCGCGTTTCTAATCGGGTGGGACTCTCAACCTATCTGTCGCGAGAGAGTGGAGAAGAATCCATCGTCTTTCCTCTACCGGAATTGCCGAATCTTGGGGTACTGCCCCGCGGGCCGGTAGCTCCAAATCCGGGTGAAATGCTGGCTTCGCGGATGATGGCGGATACGATCCAGAAATGGCGGTCCGAGTGGGACTTCATCATATTTGACACGTCTCCTGTGCTGGCAGTTTCAGACACGCTCAATCTCGTGCGGCACATGGATGGCACGCTAGTGGTGGTCCGCTCCGGGATTACGCGTAAGAAAGCATTGCAGCGCACTCGTGAACTGTTGCGGAGAGCGAACGCACGTATTCTTGGCTCCGTTGTCAATGGAGTGGATATGCGTTTGGAGAACTACTACACCTACTCGCGCGGGTACTCTTACGGATATCGCAGCGGGTATGAGTCGGCTTATGGAGCCGGATACGGAGTCGAGGATACCGATGACAAAGGCTAGTTATCTTCTGATCCTGCTAGTATGCTTTTCATCCTGTTGCATGGCCCAGACGCAAAAGGCTTCAACGGGTACTGCTCCAGTGGCTCTTACCGTGCAAGCCCCACCGGCGATACAGATATCTCCGGGCGACCAAATCTCCGTGAATGTCTTCGATATTCCTGATCTTTCGGTCGACAATGCCCGTGTGTCTCAGGGTGGGACAGTGTCTCTCCCCGTGGCCGGTCCTATTCATGTCGCGGGTATGACGGCGGACGAAGCTGCTCACTACATTGAGCATGAACTCGTGGTGCTGGGGCTTGTACTGCATCCTACGGTGACTGTGTCTCTTGGGCAGAGTGTAGGGCAGGGTGCAACGATCATGGGGCAGGTCGCAAGCCCTGGGATTTATCCCACATTTGGCAGCCGCCGATTGCTCGACATGCTGACGTTGGCGGGGGGAGTTACCCCTTCGGCAGGCAAGCTGGTGACAATTATTCACCGGGGAGATCCTCAGCATCCCGTGCACGTTGGGCTCGCCGAGAGCTCAGCAGGACTGAGGTCTCAGGCCAATCCGATCATCCTTCCCGGCGACACGGTGGTGGTAGCCAAGGCCGGCATTATTTATATGGTCGGTGCTGTCGGACACCCAGGCGGGTATCTGATCAACAATAACGAGCATCTTACACTGCTGCAGGCACTTGCTTTGGCTGGCGGGAATGCCCCGGCTGCAAAGCTCAATTCTGCCATTCTGATTAGAAAGCTGCCTACCGGAACAGAGGCCATTCATCTGAACCTCAAGAAGCTTTATGAGGATAAGCAGGCTGACTTTCTTGTTGCGGATGGAGATATTTTGTATATGCCATCAAGCTTTGTGAAATCAGCGCTCTTCTTCCAGGCTGCGGAAGTGGGAGCTCAACTGGCCAATACCGCTGTGATTACTTCAACGGTATTTTAATAAGAGATTGTTGTGCGGCTGTCTAAAGCAATGAGTTATTACTCCATTGATGCGAGCTAAGAATACGAAGCTTTCCAGGGGGATCGGTAGACCGATGCTATGGTGCCCCATCCCGAAACTGGTCAGGCGGCCGGCATGAGCGCGTGGCGGCCTGAGCATTCGTACGTGCGTGCGGCTCCAAAACCGCGTTATGTGCTTTACTTCCCACTGATCCTCTCAGCTGCAGCCGTTCTGATGTGGCTTCTGCCGTCGGATGGGATGCTTGGATTTGGTAGTTTTGTTGGAGCCGGCATCGGCTTTATCATACTGTGGGATTTCCTGTTCCGAGATAACTTGATGCGTTTGACACGCATTTCGGCTATGGGATTTCTGCTGGGATATAGCGGCGGAACCCTGAACACATGGCTCACACTTCCGCGAGCTGGTTACTCGCTGGCGTCCCGCGCCGGTCTGTTGCGAGGAGAGTTGTGTCGCGGGGTAGCAGCGACCATATTGGCATCCGCATGCCTTCTGATTGTCGGAGAGCTTTTTGAGTCCCCTATCCTGGATGTCGCGGATAGGCTTGTCGTCACCCCGGGCTTAAGGCGCGTCGCGTTGTTTGGATTGCTCGTGATCCTACCTGTCTTGGCCACAGGGAAACTACAACAGGGCGGCATAGAGACAAGTAGCAGTGGAGCCGGGGGCGGCGTAGTCGTGGTGCTATTTGGATTTCTGGTGACTCCTACGGTGATCCTTTCGACTATCGTTTTTCTGACGAAAGATAAGGGTAAAGCACGGCTTTTCTGGGGAGCGGTTACCGTTATTTTGTGGTTGCTACAACTGGATCTTGGCCGGAGAGATCTTGTTTATTCGGCGCTGATCACAGTTGCGCTGGCCCGGCATGCTGGTTATCAGTGGAGCAAGCTGAGTTTCCGTCAGATTCTCGTGATTGGCCTGGGAATGTCCTTTTTATTTCTCGGATTTCTCACCTATCAGTTGGTGCGAGTAGCGAGCTATGGGCACAAAAACTCCAACCTGGTGCAGCAGCTTTCGACAGTCGGGACCTGGGTTGAAGAGGGCCGAGCATGGAAAATTGCCACTACTTCCACGCAAAAGAACCTACAGGGCCGGACCTTTGTCGTAGCATGGTTCAGTGATTTGCTTGAATTAAGTTCAACGATGCCTACAGCGCATGGGCGTGACTTTCTGATCCAAACAGAAGAGGCAATTCCATCAGCGTTTATACCGAATAAGCCAAAAATCCAGGAGGAAGGTATTGCCAGTGAGCAATTTGATCGGAATTATAGCGATCAAGCTAACTCACTGCTGACTGCTGGGGTGATTGACTTTGGCTTGGCAGGCGTAGTTGTTTACCCTTTAGTGTTGGTTTTTTGCATGTCCGTCTTGGTTCGATGGTTAAGAAACTTTATGGATCGTGAGATGTATATCTACGGCTTAATCATTGCCCTCATGTTTACCATTGCGACAGAGATCGATCTGGGCGGGTTTGAGGTCGGAATGCGAAATGTGATCATTATTTCGATAGGCATATATTTGCTTTTAAGGCTGCCTTCGGTTCGGCTAAGAGCGGAAGCAAGACAAGGTGAGCTGTCATGAAGAGGCATTTGACATTTGTGATTCTGCTTTATGCCTGGCTCATGGGGGGGGCTGATTGCACTCTGATGGCACAAGACTCGAGCGGCCAGATAGACAGCGGTGTAAGCGCAGGCGTCTCGAGCATCGTGAGCAGTCATGTAAGTGCAGCCGTAATTCAGGGCACTTCCGCCGCGTCTGGAAACTCGAAGCTACGCTTAGGGGCGAAGATTGCATCGGCCGCTTTAGGACGATCCCTTGGATCCGTGAGCCTTGAAGGTGAACGGATTGCAGCGGAGAAGCTAACCGGAAGCTCCATGATGCTACGGGGAATGATAAGGGGGCGAAATAAAGCACTCAGCTCGTTGGCATTTTCGATGTCAGCTTCAGGAAAATTAAATTCAGATGGATCTGCTTCGCAACCAGTCGGCGCGTTCTCTCAAACTTCAGCTACTTTCAATAGCTTATCGAGTGCCGTGACAACCGGGCAAAGTGGTGCTGGAGGGTCTTCGTCAGGAGCCTCGGGATCTTCAGTGTCTGCTGGAGGACAGTTTCCGGATTCTACGCGAAGCGCCGTCAGTATCTCTCCACCATTTAGCGGTGAAAACCTATTTCCGTTTTCTCCTTTGCCACCTGTTTTTCATCCTGATTTTGACGGTCAGCATCTGAATCCGAACTACGCATCAGTTGCTGTGCCAAGTGTGCGAAACACTGAAAGTGGAGGGGTTGGCCGACTTTCGGCTTTTGATCCGAACAATATTCAACAGAGTGCTCCCACGGCAGGGCCAAGCGTTTCGCCATCTGACCCGATCGCCGCAGCGTTGCAGGCGATTTTGCATCCCGATCAATAAGGGCAGAACCAGCAGCGGGAAGTCAGGCGAAGTACTTCATAATCCTAGTCAATTGCGCGTCATTGCTGTATTGATTTTGAATTGCACGTGCATGTCCGCGGCGCGCAATTTCTTCCCGCTCGATAGGATGCTCCAGGTAGTATCTGGCCTTCTCGGCACACTCATCTATTGTTGAGAAAAAAGCTGCCTCTTTATCCTCTTCAAAGCATGCCTGATGACCTGGGGTACGTAGCGCCAGCAGGAATCCGCCGCTGGCCGCAATTTCAATAGACTTGTGCGCGATGTCATCTTCGTTGAGCTGCGTGACGAAGCTTAAATTGACTTTTGAACGCCAGATAGTCTGACGGTAGGCTGCACCTTTTAGAAACCCGTTCCGCAAGTATTTCTTCTTTTGCGAATCGTTGAGTACGTTGTCCCATCCGTTACCCGAGATAGATATGGGAAGGCCATATTGTTCTGCGAGCTGGAGCAGGAATGCAGGTCTCTGTTCGTGTGGATGACCGATATAGGAAATGTCGTATTCCCGGTCCTTATCACCCCAGGCAGGCTCCGGCGGGAAATGCACCGATGGCTCGTAGCTAAACATGGTTTGGATGTATGGCAGAGACTGTGCCCTGTAGCGTTTCACATCGGCCTCGCGGATAGCGCAGAGCAGATCGGCCATGGGGTAAATGCGGTAAAACTGTTGCCAACCCCCGTCGTTTCGCGGTCCAAACGGATTGTCCTGCATGTAGATGACGACTTTTGCCCCTTGATCTTTAATGCGCTGGATCGTCTGGGGTGTAAAGAACATCGGTTTATCAAGGATGACGATTTCAGGACGAACTTTGTCAACATGCTCAATAAGAGCCCGATTTATAGAAGAGATGAATGGGCCCAGAGGGTAGCGTAGCCGCAAGTTATTCATGATGCGGCTTCCGCGCAGGAAGCTTTCAACGTGAAAGGTGTGCACCTCCTGGCCGATCCTTTGAAGCGCCCGGACCCGATACTCGGCCGTACTCTCTTTGGGAAGCATCCCAACATAACTCAGGCGGAAAGCGGACAGCTGCTTTTCTTGATAGAGGTTGCTCGGCTCAATCATGCAGATTTTCTTGTCTGTTGGATATAGGCGATAGCAGCCAACAAGCCTTGAATGTCCTGATCGAAGCTAAATTCACGAATACGCTCGAGGCCTTTTTCCCCCATTCTTTTGGCTCGTCCCGGCTCTTCCAGTACATACTGCAATGCATTTGCCAGCGCGGGAATATTTTGCGGAGGAACTACCATGCCATTCATCCGGTCCTGAACCAGATCTCTCTGGCAGCCAACCTCGGTAGTTACGATCACCGCCCGGGCGGCATTCATCACTTCATTCACAATGAGTCCAAAGGGCTCATGGATCGATGGCAGGACGAAGACATCACTGAGGCTGAAGTAGCGCGGCAGTTCTGATTGATTTCGAAAGCCCAGCATCTTTATGTCTGGATCATTCGATTCTCGAATACGCGCCTCAATCTGCCCACGTTCTTCTCCATCTCCGACGATGAGTAAATATGGCTTTGCCGACAATTTCAAATCGGAGCATAGCAAAAGGTACGCATTGACCAGATCGATGCATCGTTTTCTTGTCTGAAGCTTGGAGCAATACAAAATGACAGGTCTGCCGGGGGTGAGGCCGAGTTCCTCACGAAGCGCGTCAATAGTTGTTTCCGCTTGAACGCTTCTCTCTCGAAAGAATTGATTATCGACGGCATAAGGCATGGGAAATTGAGGAATACCGGTGCCGAGGTAGGTGTTCCAGTACTCCTTGTTCAGCTCACTGATAGGGAGTACCGCAGTGATGGCGCGCCGCAGCAGCTTGAAAGAGAATGATTTCGCGACTTTTCTGCTCCACGTGCGTGACCGATCAATCAGTGTGGGCTCAGCGCGCATCAAAAGGGGCAGCTTCAGTCTTTTTGCGGCCCAAAGAACATGGAGGTGGTTCAGGGTGTGGTAGCCATGCAGCCAAACCGCATCAAAGTTGCCGTCTTTGAGCTTTTCATGGATTCCGGTGCAGATGGGGTCGGAAAATGAGAGCCCGCCACGATTGCGAATAGTAGGTAAAAATTCAGAGTCGTAGCCGTCCAGAAGAGGAACGTCCCATTTGACGGCGACGCCAAAGCCTCGATCGACATAGGATCTGATTGAGATGTCACTAAAGAAGAAGACTTTGAGCGAAATGCCAGAGAGCGCAGCAATTTGGCGTAGAAGCGGGGCCTGATATTGGATCGGATGTGACACGAAGTAGGCAATGCGGAATGGCCTGTCTTCCGAAGAAGTTTGTTGCCGAAGCGCTGTGGTCGGATGACGGGATGGCACTTGCAAAGCTCCTTAAGGAAGGTATTCTTGATACATCGTGTCAGACGATTCTACCTCAGGCATACTAAAAGAAATGCTCGCGGAAGCCACGTCGAGGAAGATTCCGTAGAGCATTCAATTGGCGCTGTCCGGTGTTTTCAACATATCCAGTGGCCGCCGTCGTCCACCTTCACTTGTCCAGATGAAAATTTCAGATTAGGAACCTATTTATGAGTTCGCAAATTTCCATCGCTGTCGTTGGGTCAGGTTACGTTGGCCTGGTCGCTGCTGCATGCTTCGCCGAAATTGGGCACAAAGTCACCTGCGTCGACAACGACGAAAGCAAAGTTGCCATGCTGCAGGCTGGCGGAGTTCCAATTCACGAAGACTACCTTCCAGAGCTGCTGGAGCGCCATCGCGGAAAGAACATTTTGTTCACGAGCGATCTGGGCCGAGCGACTCGCGAAGCCCAACTGGTGTTCATTGCTGTCGGTACGCCTCAGAGCCGCACAGGAAGTGCTGATCTCTCTTACGTGGATGCGGTGGCGAGTGAAATTGCACGCTCCATTGATACCTATACGGTGATTGTGGAGAAGAGCACCGTGCCGGTGTACACCAATGAATGGATTCGCCGTGTGGTGGAGCGGAACGGTGTTGCCAAGGATATGTTCGACGTCGCATCGAATCCTGAATTTTTGCGCGAAGGCACCGCAGTGGTTGATTTTCTGCATGCGGATCGCGTTGTGATCGGGGCCGATAGCGAACGCGCAGCAGCCTTGCTGCAAAAGGTGTACGAGCCGCTGACCTCCGGAGAGTATTTCCGCAGTGCCAGCGCGATTCCAGGGACTCGCACTCCTGAAGCCGCAGTTCCTATTCTTCAAACGTCCACCAAGGCCGCGGAACTGATCAAGCATGCTTCCAACGCTTTTCTGGCGATGAAGATTTCATTCATTAATGTAGTAGCCAACATCTGCGAGGCAGTAGGTGCAGATGTGCAACAGGTTGCCCAGGGCATGGGAACGGACACTCGCATTGGGCCGCGCTTTTTGAGTGCGGGCATCGGTTACGGTGGTTCCTGCTTCCCGAAGGATGTGGCGGCGTTCCGCTATGTCGCAGAGCAACTGGGCCTGGATTTTGACCTGCTCGCAGAAGTCGAAAAGATCAATGCGGAGCAAAAGAAGCGCTTCTTTCAGAAGATCCGATCGGCGCTCTGGACTTTCCGCGGGAAGCGGATTGGTGTGCTCGGGCTGGCATTCAAGGGCGGTACCGATGATATTCGCGATTCACCGGCTCTGGATATTGTTCGGCAATTGCTGCATGAAGGATGCACGGTTGCAGCTTACGATCCGGCAGCAATGGAGCGCACGGCGGAACTGCTTCCAGCTTCAGGCCAAATGAGCTACGTCGACGACGCGTATGCGGCAGCGCAGGATGCGGATGCATTGCTGATTCTGACCGATTGGCAGGAGTTCGCCGAACTGGATCTGGCGCGGCTGCATTACACCTTGCGCTATCCCATTGTGATTGATGGGCGCAACCTTTACTCGCCGGCTCAAATGCGCCAGAGCGGATTCACCTACTTGAGTGTTGGCCGTCCTGATGCCTACCAGATGCGCGACGTGCGCGATACCACTGCCAACTATCCACTGCCGTAATTTCAGCAAGAGATGTCCCTTGGTTTAAATCTCTTCTACTGCGAAGCCGCCGGATGCTCTTTGCACCGGCGGTTGTATTACAACTATCTTTAGGCGGAGGCTGAATCAACTGCATGAAGTTGACCAATGAAAAAGTTCTTATTTGTGGTGGCGGCGGTTTTATTGGCGGCCACCTGGTGCGCACGCTCAAGGAAAAGGGCATTAACGTTGTGCGCTCGGTGGATGTGAAGCCGCTGGACGAGTGGTACCAGAAGCAGGCAGATGTTGAGAACCTGGTGCTCGATCTGCGCGACAAAGAGAGCTGCGTCAAGGCTGCCGAAGGCATCGACGTGGTCTTTCAGCTCGCGGCTGACATGGGCGGCATGGGATTTATTGAGAACAACAAGGCGCTGTGCATGCTGAGCGTGCTGACCAACACGCACATGCTGATGGCTGCGCGCGATGCGGGTGTGCAGCGCTTCTTTTACTCCTCGTCGGCGTGCGTCTACAACGGGGACAAGCAGAAGAGCGCCAACGTGGTTCCGCTGAAGGAAGAGGATGCTTACCCCGCCCTGCCGGAAGATGGTTATGGCTGGGAGAAGCTCTTCAGCGAGCGCATGTGCCGCCACTTTGAAGAGGACTTTGGCCTGGTCACCCGCGTGGCGCGCTATCACAACGTGTATGGGCCTTTTGGCACGTATGACGGTGGACGAGAGAAGGCTCCGGCCGCGATTTGCCGCAAGGTGATCGAGGCGAAGCTGACGGGCAAGCATGAGATTGAAATCTGGGGCGACGGCCATCAGACGCGCAGTTTCATGTACATCGATGACTGCACCTATGGCACGCAGGCTATTTTGGAGAGCGAGATTCACGAACCCATCAATCTCGGTTCGAGCGAAATTGTGACGATCAATCAGCTCGTCGATATCGCAGAAGAAATCGGCGGCGTAAAGCTTGAGCGCCGTTATAAGCTCGATGCTCCCAAGGGGGTCAATGGCCGCAACAGCGACAACACCCTCATCCAGAAGTACCTGGGCTGGGAGCCGTCCATCAAGCTGCGCGATGGCCTGGCCAAGACTTATGCCTGGATTGAAAACGAGATCAAGGCAAAGAAGTAGCTGACGGTCTGAGCGCGCTCTGAAATGGATCCAAAAGCTATCAATCACTTTCCTGATGTGCGGCGGGTCTTGATCTACCGGCTAGGCAGCCTCGGTGACACTGCGGTTGCCCTGCCCGCTCTTCATCAAGTGGCAAAGGCGTTTCCTAATGCGAAGCGAATGATGCTCACGAATAAGCCGGTGCATGCAAAAGCGCCGGCGGCCTCGGCTGTGCTGGGCGATAGCGGACTGGTTCACGGCTATCTGAGCTACCCGGTGGGTACCAGAAATGTGCGGGAACTGCTTGGACTCTGGTGGCGGATCCGCCGCTTCCGTCCAGAGTGGGTCATATACCTGACGAAATATCGCGGCGACAGGGAACTGCGCCGGGACGAAACCTTTTTTCGCTTGTGCGGAGTAAGCAATATTGCCGGTGTGCCGCGCGGCGAGCTTTCAACGCCGCAGTATCTTCCGCAAACTGGTCTGTGGGAGCGAGAGGGAGCCCGGTTGCTGCGCTGCATATCCCATTTGGGAGAGGCAGCCATTGATGACCTGAGTCTCTGGGATATGCGTCTGACTCCGGCGGAAACGGCAAAGGCGTCCGACGTTCTGGCTCTTTTGCAGGGGGCTCCATTTCTGGCTTGCGGCCCTGGCACCAAGGCTCAGGCAAAGGACTGGGGTGAAGAGAACTGGCGTGCTCTCCTGGAATCACTCAGCTCGCGACTGCCGGGCGCAGGGTTGGTCATGATTGGCGCCAAGGAGGACGGCCCGGTCAGCGACATAGCCAGTGCGGGATGGAACGGGCCGGTATTGAATTTGTGCGGAGCCTTGAGTCCTCGCGAAACCGCGGCGGTGCTGCAGCATGCGAAGTGCTTTATAGGACCAGACAGCGGGCCAATGCATCTGGCTGCTGCTTATGGTGTGCCGTGCGTGATTGCCTTTGCCTCTCGAACGCGTCCCGGCATCTGGTTTCCAATCGGGGAGGGACATCGCATACTCTACAAGGAGCTGGAATGTTCCAACTGCGACCTCGAGGTATGCGTCGAAAGGCAGAGAAAGTGCCTGACCTCGATCAGCGTGGAGGAAATGCTTCAAGCCATTCTTGCGGTGTGGCCAACCAGGAATTGAGAGTGCTTCGCACCTGATTTTGAGGAGGAAAGTGTGAGTTATATTGTGACCGGCGGCGCCGGGTTTATCGGCAGCAATCTCGTGCATGGCCTGAATCGCGCGGGAATTACGGACATTCTTGTTGTAGATAATCTCGCTGATCCTCGAAAGCTGGTGAATCTGCACGGGGCGCGTTTCATCGACTACATGGACAAACGGGAGTTTCGCCGTGCCATGCAGCAGCGCGCCGTTGGTTTGTCAAAGGTCGAGGCCGTATTTCACCAGGGTGCTTGCTCCAATACGCTGGTCGATGATGGCGTGTATATGATGGACAACAACTTCACCTACTCCAAGGAAGTATTGGACTACGCCATGGAGAAAGGTGCTTCGCTGGTTTATGCATCGACCGCTGCCGTTTATGGATTGAGCGGTCCGGGACACTTCACTCCGACGCTGGAAAATGAGATTCCGTTGAATGTGTACGGTTTCTCAAAGCTAGTTTTTGATCACTACGTGCGCCACCTGTTTGCTACTCGAACCATTGACACCACAGTAGTGGGGCTGCGCTACTTCAATGTGTACGGGCCGCGTGAGCAGCACAAGGATCGCATGGCTTCCGTGATCCACCACTTCACCAAGCAAATCAAAGAGTCGGGTAAAGTGCGCCTGTTTGAAGGTTCTGGCGGATATGGAAATGGGGAGCAGCGCAGAGACTTCGTTTTTGTGCAGGATCTGGTGAGATTGAATCTGTTCTTTGCCAAGGCCGGCCCCTTTCGGAACGAAGCGCCAAAGACCTATCACGCCATTGCCAACGCTGGGTCAGGGCAAAGCCGTAGTTTCAATGAAGTCGTGGCTGCCCTGATGAAGATTCATGGAGAGGTCCCGGTGGAATTCATTCCATTCCCGCAGGATTTGAATAACCGCTATCAGCATTTCACCGAGGCCGATTTGTCCGGGTTGCGGGCTGCCGGCTGCGATCTGCCGATGACGGTACTCGAAGAAGGCGTGAGGCAGACATTCATTCCGGCTTGATCCTCTGTGGTCTCAGGATTGCATCGACGGCCTCAGCGAGCGAGTGGCAGGTTTTTCCTGCGACAGACCTGGCTTGCTCAGCGCCGGGTTTTTGCCGCTCCCTGGGGCCATCAATGAAAATAGATGGCATCCCAAGACTGTGGCCGGCTTCGAGATCAGAGAGTGAATCTCCGATGATCACACTGTTGGCGGCATTCGCCTCGGGAAAATCATGGAAGGCTTGCAGGATAAGTCCGGGTTTTGGTTTGCGGCAATCGCATTCTTCACGATCATGGGGACAGTAATAGAACGCATCGATATGCCCTCCCGCATTCGCAAGTTGTTCCTGCAGCTTTTGGTGGATGAACTCCACGTCCGCGGCCCGGTACTTGCCGAGTGCGACGCCGCGCTGGTTGGTAACCACGATGACTTTTTTCCCATGGGTGTTGAGAACTGCGACGGCCTGTTCTACCCCGGGCAGGATGTGAAAGTCTTCCCAGCGCTCGACATACTCTCCTTCAGGCGGTTTTCGATTGATGACGCCATCTCTGTCGAGGAAGATAAACATCTTATTTTGCAAATTCTGCATAAAGTTTCGAGCTTTCAACACGTATTCTAGCTTCGATAAAGGAAAAGTCTGCAGATGAATGACAACTTGCTCACCCATGAATCATTTGAGGATGCGATTGCTTCTCACCTGAGAACAGTAGAGCTGTTTCGTGATCAGCGTGAAGTGGTGGAGCAGATCGGTACGATCATGCTGCATTCTTTGCGGCAAGGCGGAAAAATTCTCTGGTGCGGCAATGGAGGCAGCGCGGCCGATGCGCAGCATCTGGCCGCGGAGATCGTGGGGCGCTTCAAACGCAATCGCAAAGGGATGCCTTCGATCGCTCTGACAACGGATACTTCGATTTTGACGGCGGTAGCCAATGATTTTGGCTACGATTGCGTCTTTCAACGTCAGGTAGAAGCGCTCTGCGCTCCTGAGGATGTGCTGGTGGCCATTTCAACCTCGGGCAATAGCCGCAGCGTGTGCGCTGCAGTGGAGGCCGCCAAAGCTGTCGGAGCTGCAACCATCGGCTTCACGGGAGCAAAAGGCGGAACGCTGGCCTCTTTGGCGGACGTTGCGCTGTGCGTGCAGTCAGAGGAGACGGCGCGCATTCAGGAGGTCCATATCCTCTGTGGTCACATTCTTTGCGACTGGATAGAAACCGCAGCAATGGATCAGTTGGCCAGGGAAATTAGAGAAGCATGATGATTCAGAATTTGCACAAAGTCATTCGCCTGATGGAAGACCAATGGGCGGGTAAGCGGGCGCTCGTGATAGGCGATGTCATGCTTGATCGTTACGTGTGGGGAGAAGTGGAGCGCATTTCTCCGGAAGCTCCGGTACCGGTGGTCTTTGCACAGCGCCGCGATG
Source organism: Acidobacterium capsulatum ATCC 51196 (assembly GCF_000022565.1). Classification (NCBI taxonomy): domain Bacteria; kingdom Pseudomonadati; phylum Acidobacteriota; class Terriglobia; order Terriglobales; family Acidobacteriaceae; genus Acidobacterium; species Acidobacterium capsulatum. Next base: position 851,229 of record NC_012483.1, on the reverse strand, counting down.
ACCGGCCCGGCGGTGCGGCTAATGTTGCCATGAACCTCGCGGGATTAGGGGTTCCGGTGAGCTTGCTTGGCTTTTGCGGCAAGGATGCTGAAGCTGCCCTGCTGAGTGATGGACTGCGCGTCCAGAATATCCATTCCTGTCTTGTTCCCGTGCAGAGCCACCCGACGACTTCCAAGCTGCGTATCCTCGGGGGGCAGCAGCAGATGCTGCGACTTGACGTGGAGACGCCAGGCGGTTATCCGTCTGAGGCGTTTGAGCAACTGCTGCGGCAAGTTGATCAGGAGATAGAGCAGGCCGATGTGCTGGTGCTCTCAGACTATGCGAAGGGCGTGTTGACTGAGGAAGTTTGCCAGCATGCGATCCAGACGGCACGCCGCCGTGGCATTCCTGTCCTGGTGGATCCTAAGCACCGCAGCTTTGCGCGCTACCGTGGAGCGACCACCATCTGCCCAAATTTGCAGGAGCTTTCTGTTGCTACCGGATTGCCCAAGGTGCAACTGGCCGCCAACCTTGATCTTGCCCGCGACATGGTGCGCGAGTTCGAACTGGAGTCGTTAACGGTCACGCTGAGCGAGAAGGGCATTGCAGTATTGACCGCGGATGAGCAGATGATGGCTCCGGCGGTCGCCCGGCAGGTATTTGACGTCTCGGGTGCGGGGGACACCGTGCTCGCAACGCTGGCAGTGGCCTATGCCTGCGGGCTCGATGCCAGAACCGCCATTGAGCTGGCGAATGTCGCAGCCAGTATTGTGGTTGGCAAGGTGGGCACGGTTCCTGTGACGATGACAGAACTCATGCATAGCCTCATGCCGGAGATTGACCGCAAGGCCGAAGAAAAAGTTCTCCCGCTAGAGCGCATGCAGACTCGCGTGGCAAGCTGGCGTGCGGCCGGCGAAAAAGTTGTCTTTACTAATGGGTGTTTTGACCTTTTGCATATTGGTCATATCACCTTGCTGGAAGATGCGCGCCAGCAGGGTGACCGGCTCGTAGTTGCCATCAACTCCGATGCCTCGGTGCAGCGCCTCAAGGGGCCTTTGCGGCCTATCGTCGGAGAGGCGCAGCGAGCTCGCGTGCTCGCTGCGCTGGCTGCCGTGGATGCCGTTGTGGTTTTTGACGAGCCAACACCGCTTGAAGCCATTGTTGCTCTGAAGCCCGACGTCATCGTGAAGGGCGGCGACTACACTGAGGCGACTGTCGTGGGGGCCGAGGAGGTCCGGTCCTGGGGCGGTCAGGTGGTCATTGTTCCCACGGTGGAAGGATTCAGTACCACGCGACTGATTGCCAGGGCGAGCGAAGGCTAGCTGCCTTCACCCCTGCAGCAGTTTGCGCATGCCTCGCAGTGCCTGCCGGGTGCGCTCTTCGTTCTCGATGAGCGAGAAGCGCACGTGGCCGTCTCCGTACTCGCCGAAGCCGATGCCGGGGCTGACAGCAACCTTTGCATCCTTAAGCAGCAGCTTTGAAAACTCGAGCGAGCCCATCTCTCGGAAGCGCTCCGGAATCTGCGCCCAGACAAACATGGTGGCCCGCGGCATTTCGACGGGCCATCCAAGCCGGTTGAGGCCGTTCACCAGGCAATCGCGGCGGCGGCGGTAAGTGTCGCAGATCGCGGCCACGCAGTCCTGCGGGCCATCGAGCGCGGCAATGGCGGCTACCTGAATGGGAGTGAACGTGCCGTAGTCCACATAGCTCTTGAGGCGCGCCAGCGCGGCGACCAGGCGGGGATTGCCCGCCATGAAGCCCACACGCCATCCGGGCATGTTGTAGCTCTTGGAGAGGGTGAAGAACTCCACGGCGATCTCTTTTGCGCCCGGAACCTGCAGGACCGATGGCGCGCGCTGCCCATCAAACACCAGATCGGCATAGGCAAGATCATGCACCAGCCAGATGTTCCAGGTACGGCATAATTCCACCACGCGCTCAAAGAAGGCCAGATCGACGCACTGCGTGGTCGGGTTGGCAGGGAAGTTGAGAATCAGCATGCGTGGCCGCGGATACATCAGCGAAATTTGCGCTTCCAACTCGGCAAGAAAAGTGTCGGCCTGGTGCATGGGCACGCTTCGAATGGTTGCGCCGCCGATGACGGGGCCATAGATGTGAATGGGATAGCTGGGATTGGGTACCAGTACGGCATCGCCTTGCTCGAGGGTCGCCATGCAGAGGTGGGCAATCCCCTCCTTGGAGCCGATGGTGACGATGGCTTCGGTCTCGGGGTCGAGTGTGACGCCATAGTTACGGTCATACCAGCGCGTGAGCGCGCGGCGCAGGGGGGCGATGCCGCGCGAGAGCGAGTAGCGATGCGAGGAAGGATTGGCGACCGTCTCTACCAGCTTGTCGACAATGTGGCGCGGGGTGGCGCCGTCAGGATTGCCCATGCCGAAGTCGATGATGTCTTCGCCGCGCCGCCGGGCTGCGGCTTTCAACTCGCCGGTAATGTTGAAGACATAGGCTGGCAGCCGTTTGATGCGGGAAAACTCTTCCACGGGACCTCGTAAACCTCGACTGGGAGGCAGGAGCGTTTTCGCATGATTGTTACACAGGTCTTGCTCCTCGGAAATCTGTAAATCATTGACTGAGCTGGTACGGGAAATGCACCCCGATGGAAAGGGTGGTCACCACTTTGCCCTGTTGAGTAAAAAATACCGTCCTTGCGAGAAGAAGTTTCTCATCTGGAGTAAAAAGTAACCGAAAAAGTAACTTTTTATTGATGTAACTCAAAGGCGGAAAAGCGGGGGAAATACAGATGCAAAAAATCGATGAAGATACTTCAATTTCGGCACGGGATGGGGTACCGTAGTTGCAGCAGAGAAGGCTGTACAGGCAGATTTAGAAGCTAATCCTGTTAGTCCCTGCTGCCTTGCGACACGGGCAGGCATCTCAATCGCTATCAGACCTGCATCGTTTTTCACGCACCCCTCTGCACTGCATCGTTTTGTTTTAACATCGTGTTCTTTTCATGCGAGGAAGGCAGCTGAGTATATCCATGGCAACTTCTGAATATTTGAAGAGCGGGAAAGCCAATCAGACTCCGGATCCACCGGAGATTGTTCCGCGTCGTGGCCGCAGCATTGCCGGCGTGTCCGTGGCCACCCCCGCGCTCAGAATGTTCACCGATGCCTGGGTGATTCTGCTGGGGGCGTTGATTGCGATATTGATTCGCACATTGATCTTTGGCGATCTGGTTCATATTCGCGAGATTTCACCACAGATATCCAACAGCGCGGTAGGTCTTCTTTATTTGTTCTGGTATGTACTTGCCTACCTGCTGGTGGCGCGCCGCTATGGTCTCTACGGACAGGTTCCATTGCGCAACGGGCTGCACGAAACGCGTCTGGTGACGCAGGCGGCCCTGAATGCCGGGCTGTTGCTTTGCGGGGCTCTCTATATGACGCGTGATGTGGCCGCGTCGCGCCTGCTGGTAATTATTTTTATCGTGGTGAGTGTTGTATGCCTCTGCGTTCGCCGGACATTCTGGAGGCATACGCGTTACCGCAATTATGCGCGGGGCATTGAGTTGCGCAACGTACTGATTCTCGGAACCAATCGCCTCAGTGCGGCCATTGGCGATCAGATCGCGCACCACTACAAGCTCGGTTATCATCTCGACGGTTTTCTCGGGCTGCCGGGTTCGCGTGAGGATCATGACGTTGCCGCCAATCGAATTCTGGGCGATATCACCGAGTTGCGCCAGATGGTGCGTTCGCGGTTTGTGGATGAGTTGATCATCGCTCAGCCTTGCTCCACCGAGGTGGCCGTGCAACTGGTGGAGGAGGCGCGTGATCTGGAAGTTGATCTTCGTGCCATCTCGGGTTATTTCCCTGATCTCTCGGCGAACGCTCCCAAAGAGAGCGTCGCGGGCTATCCGATGGTGACGCTGCATCGCCGTGAGCATCGCACTCTGGCCCTGGTCTTCAAGCGCGCACTCGATATTGCGCTCTCATTGGTTGCCATCGTGATGCTCTCGCCTGTACTGGTGGCAATATCGGCGGCAATTCTGCTGGAGGGCGGAGGTGGCATTCTGTATGTTTCGCAGCGCATCGGCAAGCGCGGCCGGTCCTTCCCTTGCTTCAAGTTTCGCACCATGGTGCAGGATGCCGAAGCAAAGAAGAAGGAGCTTGCGGCCCTCAATGAGCGCGACGGTATTCTGTTCAAGGTAAAAAATGACCCGCGCATTACCGGCGTCGGACGCTTTCTGCGCAAGTACAGTCTCGATGAACTGCCTCAGTTCTTCAATGTGTTGCGGGGAGAGATGAGCCTCGTCGGTCCCCGTCCTCCAATCGCCAGTGAGGTTGAGCGCTACGAGCTGGAGCATCTGCGCCGGCTTGAAGTGTTGCCGGGGCTGACAGGCTTGTGGCAGGTGCAAGCCCGGCAGGATTCCTCCTTTGCGCGCTACATCGCTCTCGATACCGCTTATGTGGAGAATTGGTCGTTCTGGCTTGACCTGACCATTCTCTTGCGCACGGCGGGCGTGGTCTTCAAGGGCACAGGTTCCTGACCGCAAGCTGTTGACTCATCAGTAGATCATTCTGTTCTCTCTGTTACAGTGTTGTTACACTTTCGCAGCCCGGTGCGTCATGGCGCTATCGCCATCCCGTCACGACTGCCTGGAGGACAGATTGAAGCGATATTCCCGTAGATTTTCAGGAGCCATGCTGGCTCTTTTTCTGGCTTGCGTACTCCCTGCCGTTCACGCTCAGGATCAGAAGCCGCCGGCGCCCCCGCCCCAAGCAAAGCATGAAAAGCCGGTTCCCCCCGAGACAACGGCTGTGACCAAACACGATCTCGAATTGCACGGAAAGACACTCCACTACACGGCAACTGCCGGCACGCTGATTATCCGCAACGAAAAGGGCAAGCCCTACGGCAGCATTTTCTATGTCGCCTATACGCTCGATGGCGCGGATCCGAGCACGCGGCCTGTTACTTTCCTCTACAACGGTGGTCCGGGATCGGCCAGCTTGTGGCTGCACATGGCCTCGGTCGGGCCGGTCCGTGTGATTACCGATAGCCCTGATGCCACCGGTGCGGCACCCTACAAGATTGTGCCCAACCAGTATTCGCTGCTCGACAAGACTGACCTTGTGTTTATTGACGCGCCGCTCACTGGCTATTCGAGAGTGGTGGGTGTGGGCACGCCCAAGGACTTTAACGGAGTCGATCAGGATCTGACAGCCTTTACCCGCTTTATCACGCGGTATATCACAGTGAATCAGCGCTGGAACTCTCCGAAGTTTTTGTACGGCGAGTCCTACGGAACCACGCGGTCCGCAGGGCTGGTGGCCATGTTGCAGGAGAACGGCATCAGCATCAATGGCGTGGTTCTGCAATCTTCGATTCTGAACTACAACGATCTGGCGCCGGGGCAGAATGCCAACTATATCGGCGACCTGCCGACTTTTGCGGCGATTGCTTATCACTTTGACAAACTCAAGAACAAGCCTGCCGACCTGACGGCCTTTTTGCAGCAGGTTCGCAACTTCGCCAGCGGCGAGTACGCCCAGGCGCTGTGGAAAGGCGACAAGCTTTCCCCGCAGGAGTTTGATGCGGTGGCCCAGAAGGTTGCCGATGATACGGGCCTGAGTGTCGAGTATGTGAAGGAGTCAAAGCTGCGCATCAGTGCCAGCCGCTTCCGCAAGGAGTTGTTGCGCGATCAGGGAGAGATCCTGGGCCGCTACGATGCGCGCTTTGAGGGCACCGACGTGGACAATGCCGGGGCTACTGCTGGCTATGATCCGTCCGATTCCGGGATCAACGGGGTCTTCGTGGCAGCCGTCAACAATTATCTGGAGAAGGATCTGAAGTACAAGACCGATGAAACCTATCGCCCCGATTCGGATGGAATCCGGAACTGGGACTGGCACCATCGGCCCGCGGGAGGGCATGGCTTCTGGGACAGGCAGCCGATGCCCGATGTTGCCGTGGATCTGGCGACAGCTATCCGCAAAAATCCCAGGATGAAGGTCTTTTGCGCCAATGGGCTTTTCGATCTGGCGACGCCCTTCTTCAAGACTGAATATGACGTCGATCAGATGGAACTGGCGCCGAAGCTCGCCAGCAACATCGAGTTCCATTACTATCCTTCAGGCCACATGATTTACCTGAATGTGAAGGCGCTGGCCATGATGTCCCATGACCTCGATGCCTTTTACGACAGCCTCGCGAAGTAAGACGATTCAGGCGCAACGAAAGGGCTGGCCATACGGCCAGCCCTTTTTACTTGCCGTCAGGATCAGAACTCCCGGCCCTTCGCACCTCGTAGTGGCTTGCGGCGGTTTCCACGCGGCTTAATAGAGCAAGGGCTTCCGGCTCAAAAAGCGCAACGGAATAATCAGGGCCGGCAAAGCGCTTGACCGCATCGAGGGAATCAAACAGATTGAGCACGATGAACTCGACCTCTGAGGGCTCATCCTTGCGCAGCAGATAGCCGCCGCAGTGGCCCTCAATCTTCTCTATCCCGGGCAGAATGTGTGTCAGCAGCAGGCTCTCATAGGCATCGGCGTTTTCGGGCGTGGTCCAGCCGCGCCAGTGGCGTGCAATCATCGCATGATCCTTTCCGTTGGGGAGTGCCTATGTCCGGTCGCAATCAACCGGATCCAGGTTGTTGCCAAAGGTGCGGAATCCGTTGCGGCCCGTCCTTTTTACGGAATACATTGCCGCGTCGGCGTTCTGCAGCAGTAGATCGACATCGGTGGCATCATCAGGATAGATGCACATGCCGAGGCTGATGGTAATTTCCACCGCGTTGCCACGAATGTAGACCGGGCGGCTCAGATTGCGAACAATCTGCTGGCCGCAATGCAGGGCATCCGCGCCGTTTTTGAATCCCGGCATGATCAGGACGAATTCATCGCCGCCGAAGCGGGCAACGGTGTCCGATTCCCGAACAGCTCCTCGCAATCGTTCTGCCACGATGACCAGAAGTGCATCTCCGTCGGCATGGCCGAGCGAATCGTTGATCTCCTTGAAGCCGTCGATGTCGAGCATGAAGACGGCGACCTGTTCCTCATGCCGTGAGGCCATGTGCATGGCCTGCTGCAGGCGGTCGCGCATCAGCGCGCGATTGGCCAGACCGGTGAGGTGATCATAATGCGCCAGGTGGCTGACGTGCTCGATGAGTTGCTTGTGCTGGGTGACGTCGCGGCTGGTGATGGCTATGCCATTGCCCAGCTTGACCACCTGCACATGCAGCCATGTGGCCTGGATGCGTTCGTCATCGAGATAGACCTCGCACAGGAAGGGCTTGCCCGTGCGCACAACTTCCCGGTAGCGCTCAATCAACCCTGAGGCGACCATGAATGGCCTCATTTCGGTGAGGATTTTGCCCTCGAGTTCCTCGCGGGTGGCATGCAGGCGACGCAGCGCATTGGGGTTGATGTAGGAGAATCGGAAATCGACGATCTCCCCCTTCTCATCGGGTACGCCATCGAAAATATAAAAATCGTCCAGGCTGCTCTCTGCCGCGGCCAGAAAACGCTCATGCTCCCAGCGCGCCTGAGCAATGTCCGGCTGCAGATCGTCCATGCGCGAAAAGGCGACCGTAGCCAGAAGGCATACAAGAAGCGCTCCCGCTGCCTCACGCAGTAGCAACGGCATGGGAAGCGGCAGCAGCGCCAGAATTCGCTGCATGGCAAAGAAGAGCAGAAACAAGTACAGCACCGAACGCGTGGCCACCTCGGGCAGCGGTAGCAGCAGCTTGCGGCTCAGACGGTGCAGCAGCAGCATGCAGAGCAGGCAAAGCATCCACCATATGCTTTGCGTCCATCTGCCAGTGGTGGAGGGGCCGTGCAAAGAAAGAGGGGCAGACAAAATCAGTACGGCGGCGGCCGCAAAGAGAATGAGAGCCATCACCAGCCGAAAAGCGCCAGGCTTCGTCAGTCTGGAGCCGGAGCGTGGCTTTCCTTCGCTCTGCGGGGGCAGTGCTGGAACCGGAAGAGCAGAGTATCCGGGGTTCTGCAGCTGAGTTGCTCCATCTCTGGGGGAGGTGGTGTCATCACTCATAGCGGCTCAAGAATATGAAGAATTACCGGCGCGGGAGACCTCCAAATTCAGGGTCTTATGCCGGGCGGTTCCTTTATTTTGAGCATTATAGCGCCGGCACCATGCAGGCGAAATGCTACTTATGGGGCAAACGGCCGGTAGCCGCCGTTCCTCTAAGTCAACGTTTCGTTCTCGCTTTTGGGCGCTTACTTTTTACCCGGAACCACAACGATCTGGAAGATTTTTGGCCAGAGCTTGCCGGTCACAAAGAGCTGGTGTGTCGCCGGATTGTAGGCAATGCCGTTGAGCACAGCATTCGGTCCGCGGCGTTCGACATCTGGCAGCAGGCCGGCCAGGTTGATCCACTCCAGAACGTGGCCGTTCTGGGGCGAGATGATGGCGATTTTGTCGGTCATCCAGACGTTGGCGTACACCTTGCCGTTGATGTATTCGAGTTCATTGAGCTGGGTGACCGGCCGGCCGTGATCGGTAACCTGCAGCTTGCGCTCCACGGCAAAGGTGTTGGGGTTAAGAAAGCGCAGATAGGCGCTGCCGTCGCTCTCGATCAGGCTCTTGCCATCCTGCGTGAGGCCCCAGCCCTCATAGTCGTAGTGAAAGGTGCGCAGCAGGCGAAAGGTGGTGCGGTCATACACGAAGCCGATGTGCGCCTTCCAGGTGAGCTGAATCAGCTCGTTGCCCCAGGCCGCGAGCCCCTCGGCGAAGTACTGGCTGGGCAGGTTGTACTGCTGCAGCACCCGGCCGGTGGTGAGGTCGTCGCGCCGCAGCGAAGATTGCCCGTAGAGGCCATCACTCTCATATAACTGGCCGTGAGAAAAGAGCAGACCCTGCACAAACCCGTTGGGGTCATGCGGGTAGGTGCGAACGACCTTGTAGCTGTCTTCAGCGCAGGCGGAGGCGAAGGAAATCAGCAGAAGACAGCAGAGAGAGAGGCCAATGCGGCGCAGCGGAACCATGCCCTTCACTTTATCGCAACCCAAGCGGTTAGTGCAGGATAGCTGCGGGTTCTCTTCAGACATATTTAAGGCCCCACTGATAACCTGATGGGGATGTTTGCCCAGATGGCGATCACCTCTCGATATTTGTTATGCGCGGCGGCCCTGGCGCTGGTCACGGCTTCTCCGCTGGGAGCGCAGCAGGCGTTGCCGCAGGCGCCGTCTGTGCGGGCGTCTCTGCAGATGCCTGCCACGGCCCCGGCGACCGGTTCCTCAGGAAAGGGAAGCGGCCCGCGGATGATGGCGCTGACGCTCGATCAGGCTATTGAAGCAGCACTGCGGAGCGACCCGATCTACGCAACGAGTATCGCGACATCCGGTACGGCCCGCCTGAATCATCAACTGGCGCGGAATGCGCTGCTGCCGAGCGCCTCCTTTCATGGGCAATATCTCTATACGCAGCCAAACGGCCAATTTAATCAGGGCGGCCAGTCTGGCCAGCAGGCCGCGCCACGTTTTATTGCGAATAATGCGATTCGCGAATACGCCGCACAGCTCATGGCAAACGAGACAATCAGCTTCACAGGCTTTGCCAATCTGCGCCAGACCCAGGCACTTGCAGCCAAAGCGGGGGCCGATCTGGAGTCCGCACGGCGCGACCTTATTCTGCGTGTAGTGCAGGAGTACTTTGGTCTGCTCGATGCCGAAAACAAGGCTCAGGTGGCTCGCCAGACTCGCGACGAGGCGCAGAATTTTCTCAGCCTGACGCAAAAGCTCAAAGCCGGACGCGAAGTGGCCGAGGCCGATGTGGTGAAGGCACAGCTTGATCTGCAGCAGAAGCAGCGAGCCTATAGCGATGCTCAATTGCTGGCGGAGCAGGCGCGGCTTAATCTTGGCACGCTTCTTTTCGCCGATCCTCGCACGCCATACAAGCTGGCGGTGGCTCCTGCGCCTTTGCTGGCTCCTCGTTCTCAGGTCGAAGCGGATGCCGCAAAGAACAATCCAGACTTGCGCAGTGCCGTGGAGTCGATGAAGGCCGCTCGCGCGGCTGTGATAGCGGCACGTGCGGAGTATCTGCCGAGCCTCACCTTCAATTACACCTATGGTGTCGATGCTCCGCAGCTTGCGGTGAATGGTCCAGGTGGCGTGCAGAACCTGGGCTACTCCGCTTCGGGCGGCATTAATTTGCCTCTATGGGACTGGTTCAGCACGCATGACCGCGTGCAGGAAGCCAAGCTGCAGCGCCGCGCCGCACAGGTGACGCTCACCGCCACGCAGCGCACGCTGATCGCGCAACTGCAGGAGTACTATCACGACGCCCAGGTGGCTGAGCAGCAAATGACTTCGCTGACCAGCAGCGTAAAGCTGGCCCAGGAGAGCCTGCGGCTGACTCGTCTGCGATACAGCGCCGGCGAAGCTACAGCCTTAGAAGTTGTGAATGCGGAAGATACCCTTTCTACTGTCAAGGCCGCGCAGGCTGACGGCCAGTTGCGCTATCGCGTGGCGCTGGCTAACCTGCAGACCCTGACCGGAGTGCTTTGATCTGGCATGAATCTCAATCGTCTCCACGCTCGCTCGTCTTATGTGCCGCGCACTCTTGCGCTGCTCGCCGGTCTTGCTGCTTTTCAGATGGTGGCAGGATGCTCCAAGGCCGCGCCTGCTCCGGCGGCGGTGGTGAGTGTGCAGGCCGCCACGGCCTCTCTGCAGCCGCTTACCGAGCACATCACTGCCGATGCCGTGATGGCTCCCATTTCGCAGGCGGCGATTGCACCCAAAATTACCGCGCCGGTCAAGCACTTCTATGTGCAGCGCGGGGCGCATGTGCATCGCGGCGAGCTATTGGCCACGCTGGACAACGCGGATCTGCAGGCCGCCGTGCAGGACAACCAGGGCGTGTTGCTGGCGCAGCAGGCCGCCTATGACAGCACGGTAAAGGCGACCGTGCCGCAAACGTATGAGCAGGCACGGCTGAATGTAGCCCAGACCAAGGCCAACCTGGAACTGAACCAGAATATTGTGAAGAGCCGCAAGAAGCTCTACGCGCAGGGAGCGATTCCGGGCCGCGAACTCGACACCTCAGAGGCAGCGCTGGTGCAGGCGCAGACCGCGTACGATGCGGCGCTGAAGGTCTTTAACGGGATGCAGCAGGTGAGCCGCGAGGCCGCTCTGAAGCAGGCCAAAGGCCAACTGGAGTCTGCCCAGGGCCGTTATGCCGCCGCCGAGGCGCAGCTTTCGTACTCGGAGATTCGCAGCCCGATTGACGGTGTCGTGACAGACCGCCCGCTGTACGCGGGGGAAACGGCGACCGCGGGCTCGGCGCTGCTCACGGTCATGGACACCTCCGTATTGATTGCGAAGCTGCATATTCCGCAGCCGCAGGCACAGGCGCTCTCAGTGGGCAACAGCGCAACGGTGCAGGTGCCGGGTATGCTGCACCCGGTCAGCGGCAAAGTCACGATCATCAGTCCGGCCCTCGACCCCGGCAGCACTACGGTTGAGGTGTGGGTAGAGATCAAGAACCCCGATGGAGACCTGCGCCCCGGCACGGCCGTGACCGTGACCATGGCCGCCCGCCATGTGCAGAATGCGCTGGTAGTGCCTTCAGACGCGATTGTGCTCACCAGCACGGGCAAGAAGTCCTTGATGGTGATTGGCGCCAACAATACCGCACATCAGGTGGTGGTGAAGACCGGCATCAAGGATGACGGCAAGACGCAGATTCTCAGCGGCATCTCAGCGGGCCAGCAGGTGGTCACGACGGGCGCCTATGGCATGGACGATGGCACGAAGGTGAAAGTAGTGCCCGGCAGCAGTGCTGACAGCAGCGCGGGGGGCCAGAGCTGATGCAGCAGCGGGAGACCCGGGATCAACACTCGAACAGCGATTCCAGCTTCTGGATGTCGCGCTTCTCGAAGAGCATTTTCTTCTTTACCGTCGCGCTGGCGGCGGCAGGAATTTTTCTTGCCTTCCACATCCCGATTGCGGTGTATCCGCAGACCAACTTCCCGCGCGTGGTCATCGGTGTAGACAACGGCGTTACGCCCATCCAGCAGATGGAAGTGACCGTGACGCGCCCGATTGAAGAGGCCGTGAACTGGGTGCCCGGCCTGGCCACGGTGGACTCGGTCACGAGCCGCGGTTCAGCCGAGATTGACCTCTACTTCAACTGGAACGTCAACATGTTCCAGACGCTGCAGTATGTGAACTCAGCCATTTCGCGCATTCGCCAGACGCTGCCATCCACTGCGGTCATCACGACGCAGAAGATGACCTTTGCCTCGTTCCCGATTCTGGGCTACAGCCTTACGTCAAAGACTGTTTCGCAGGCGAGACTGTGGGAACTGGCGACTTACACGCTGAAACCGCCCATCAACCGCCTGCCCGGTATTGCCCGCGTGCAGGTGCAGGGCGGCAATGTGCCGGAGTATCAGGTCATTCCGAACATGGCCAAGCTTGAAGCCGCGCAGGTCACCATTCAGGACATTGTGAATGCCATTCAGGCGGCGAATCTCGTGGAGTCGCCCGGTCTTTATACGCAGAATCACATGCTGATTCTGAGCCTCATCGGCGACCAGGCGCACAATCTGCAGGATCTTGAAAACATTTCAGTGCGCAGCACCGCGAGTGGCGTGCCCGTGCTGCTCGGCGACGTGGCGACCGTGAGGATGGGCAATGAGCCCAAGTACACCATTGTGACCTCAAACGGCCAGCCTGCCGTGCTGATGAACATCACACGCCAGCCCAACGGCAACACTGTCTCCGTCACCAATGAGGCGAATGCGGAGATGGCCAAGCTGCGCAAGCAGTTGCCGCCCGGTGTGGAAGTGCATACTTTCCTCGACGAATCGCACATGGTGCGCGAGAGCGTGAAGAGCGTGCGCGACGCGATCTTGCTGGGGCTGGTGCTGGCCGCGCTCATCATGGTGATCTTTCTGCGCGACTGGTCGGCCTCGCTGGTGGCCGGGCTGGTGATTCCCGTTACCATCTGCGTGACGTTCATTCTGCTGTGGGCTGTGGGCGAGAGCTTTAACTTAATGACGCTCGGCGGACTGGCCGCGGCTGTGGGGCTGGTGATCGACGACGCGATCGTCGTCGTCGAGAACATCGCCCTTCATCGTGAGCACGGCGAGTCTCGTGTGGATGCCGTGCGGCTGGCGATTCATGAGCTGACCAGGCCGCTGCTTGGTTCCACGCTTACGCCGATCGTGGTTTTTCTGCCGCTGGTTGCGGTCACGGGCATTACCGGTTCGTTCTTCCGCGCGCTTGCGCTCACCATGAGCGTGGCGCTGCTGGCATCGTTGAGCCTGGCGCTGACCTTTACGCCCGCCTTGAGCCTGTCACTGCTGGGCGTGAAGAAAAAGCAGCACGAAGAGCATGAGGAAAAGCCGAAGGGCTTCATGGCTCCGGTACTGCACTTTCATGAGCGCGCGCTACGCGGCATTCTGCGCAAACCGGCATGGCTGGGCGTCGCCTGCCTCGTGCTGCTGGCAGGTATCTATTTCAGTTACAAATCGCTCGGCTCTGACTTGTTGCCGCGCATGGACGAGGGAGCCTTCACCCTGGATTATGTAATGCCGCCGGGCAGCTCTCTTCAGGAGACCAACCGTGTGCTGCTCGATGTCACGCGCATTCTGCACAACATACCCGAGGTGACGGTGACCTCACGCCGCACGGGCCTGCAGATGGGGCCTGCGGCGGTGACTGAAGCCAATACCGGCGACTTCTCCGTAGTGCTGACCGATCATCGTCATCGCGACATCTGGCAGATCATGCAGGAGGCGCGGCAGCGCATTCACGCGACGCAGCCTGGGCTGGACATTGATTTCTCCCAGAAGATGCAGGACGTCATCGGCGACCTCACCAATGCGCCTCAGCCTATCGAAGTGAAGTTGTTCTCTACCAATCAGGCGCTACTCGATCAACTTGCACCCGAGGTGGCCGATGCAATTTCGAAGGTGCCCGGCGTGGTGGATGTCCAGAACGGCATCGACAACACGGTGAGCGGCCCGGGCACCAGCTTTCAGGTCAATCCAACGGTGGCGGCGCGCCTGGGCTTCACGCCGCAGCAGGTTGCCGAAGACGCAACCTCGGTGCTCGACGGCATTCCCTCAACCGAGCCGGTGGTCTCGGGCGGGCGGCCTTACACCGTGCGCGTGCGCCTCGATGCAGCGCATCGTGAGAGCCTGCAGGCCATGGAAGACACGGTATTCGTGAGTCCCACCGGCAAGCTGGCAACGCTCGGCTCGCTGGCGTCCATTGTGCAGTTGCCGCCGCAGGATGAAATTCTGCGCGAAAATCTGCAACAGATGGTGATTGTGAGTTCGCAGCTCGGCAACACCAATCTTGGCGCGGCGATCAAGGGTATCAAGGATGCGGTCAACAAGCTGAATCTGCCGAACAATGTGCGCGTGGTATACGGCGGCGAATATCAGCAGCAGCAGCAATCCTTCAAGCAGTTGCTGATGGTGCTGGTGATGGCGCTGGTGCTGATCTTTGGCGTGCTGCTGGTCGAGTTTCAGAACTTCTTCGCGCCCATCGCCATTCTTATTTCGTCGGTGCTGTCGGCCTTCGGCGTGATGATGGCGCTCTTCCTGACGCACACCAGCTTCAACGTGGCTTCGTTCATCGGTCTGATTATGGTGGTCGGCATCGTGGCCAAGAATGGCATTCTGCTGCTCGATGCGGATGAGAAATTCCGCGCCGCGGGCATGAGTGCTCATGAGGCCATGCTGCAGGCTGCGCAGCGCCGCTTGCGGCCCATTTTGATGACGGCGCTCGCGGCCATGACGGGCATGCTGCCGCTGGCTTTTGCGCTCGGAGCAGGCTCACAGATGCTGCAGCCGCTGGCCATTGCCGTGATCGGGGGACTGATCGTCTCCATGGCGCTGTCGCTGCTGGTGACGCCGGCGGCGTATTACCTGATGACGCGGGGCCATTGAGCCCCTCTATATTCCGGTAATAACGCCCTCGGCATTCACGTCGATCTCGGCCGCGCGTGAGACCTTCGGCAGCCCCGGCATCAGCATCATGTTGCCGGCAATCATCACGACGAAGCCCGCGCCCGCCGAGAGCGCCGCATCGGTGATGTGCAGCGTCCAGCCAGTGGGTGCGCCGAGCAGCTTGGGATTATCGGAGAAGGAATACTGCGTCTTGGCGATGCAAACAGGCAGATCGGCGTAGCCCCACGCGGTAAACTGCTTTAACTTTGCCTGTGCCGCTTCGCTGAACTCCACGCCGTCAGCGCCATAAATCTGCGCAGCCACTTTGCGAACCTTCTCTTCGAGTGAGTCCTCCAGCGCATAAGCAGGCGTGACAGTTACATTTGGGTGCTTCTCGAGGGCGGCGACAACTTTTTCCGCCAGAGCCACTGCTCCTTCGCCGCCGCGCGTGAAGGCCTCGGAGTATGCGCTTTCCGCGCCATGCTGCTGTGCAAATTCTGCAAGCCGTTCAAGATCTGTGTCTGTATCGCTGGGGAAGCGGTTGATCGCCACCACAATCGGAAGGCCAAAGTTGCGCATGTTTTGAATATGACGCGCGAGGTTTGGCAGGCCGCGTTCGAGATCGCCCTCACCCTGGTTGCGCATGCTCTGCACGGTCGTGACGACCACAGCGGCGGAGGGAGCAATGCCCGAGCTGCGCATCACGATGTCAATGTATTTTTCCGCGCCCAGGTCGGCGGCAAAGCCCGCCTCATTCACGACGTAATCAGCAAGGCGCAGCGCCATCTGTTGCGAAACCACGCTGCTGGTGCCGTGCGCAATGTTGCCAAAAGGGCCGCAATGCACAAAGGCGGGCGTGCCCTCGGTGGTCTGGACAAGATTGGGCAGCAGCGCGTCGGCGAGCAGCGCCATCATGGCGCCGGTAGCGTCGAGCGCTGCGGCGGTGACGGGTTCGCCGCTCTTGTTCTGGCCAATCACGATGCGGTCGAGCCGCTGTCGCAGGTCGTCGCGATTCTGCGCCAGCGCCATGATAGCCATGACTTCTGACGCGGCGGTGATGACAAATCCCGTCGAGCGGTTGGCACCCTCGCGCTTGCCGCCGGCGCTGATCACAATGCGGCGCAACGCGCGGTCATTCATGTCCATGGCGCGGGGCCAGGTGATGCGCTCCGGATCAAGCCCGAGATCGTTGCCGTGAAACAGATGGGCGTCGATCAGCGCGGCCAGCAGATTGTGTGCCGAGGTAATGGCGTGCAGGTCGCCATGAAAATGCAGGTTGATCTTCTGGCTTGGCTCAATCTGCGAGCGCCCGCCCCCGGCCGCGCCGCCCTTCATGCCAAAGACCGGTCCGAGCGATGGCTCGCGCGAGGTAATGAGCACTTTTTTGCCAATGCGCTCCAGGCCCTGCGTCAGGCCGATGGAAGTAACGGTTTTGCCTTCGCCTGAGGTTGTTGGGCTGGTTGCCGTGACCAGAATCAGCTTGCCCCGGCGCGGAAAAGCCGGATTGGCGAGCAGGTCCAGCTTTACCTTGGCGCCGTGGCGGCCCAACGGTTCGTAGGCGTCTTCCGGCAGGTTGAGTTTGCGGGCGATAGAGTCAATGGGCAGCAGATTGTCAGGCATGCAGCAGCAGAGTATCAGCCGGGAAAGGGCAACTCCAAGCGGCGAGCCACCGGAATGCCAGAAGGCGGTCAAAATTGGATGACGCAAAAAAAATGTGCCGGAATCGGGGGAGATTCCGGCACCTAAGGGCGCGGACTGCGTGCGATTGCCCGCCCGTCCGCATCGGATGCGCCGAGGCCATGGCGCAGGCGAATGGCTATTTCGTGTGGCGCAGAAATGCGCCGAGCTTTTCATACTGATCGCTTGCAATGTAGTCCACGCCGGCCTGCTGCGCGGCGCGCCAGCGAACTTCCGCGGCGGCCAGCGAGCCGAAGTTGTAGCCGTGGAACCACCCGCCACAGCTCTCCTGCGGAACAGTCTCGCCGTCGAGGGTGTAGAAGCGAATCCAAAGATGATTGTGGTGCGCATGGTTCACCAGCGCGCGCAGGCGGGCGTCATCGGCGGGGGTCCATGCTCCGGCGCGAGTCTGGCCACCCTTTTCCACTACGTCCCAGGGGTTATTCCACCAGCGGCGATAGTTGCCGGCCGGTTCCGGATCGATCACGCCGGGCGCGGCCGTCGGGTTGGCATCATGGCTGTGTACCGCGCCGAAGAGCAGCAGCTTGCCGCCTACGGGAACCTTGTCATAAAAGATCTTCTGCTGCGCGTCCTGCTCGCCTGTCAGTACGAGAATCGGCCGCACGGTGAGCGGCGTCACCTCGGCGGGATTGGCGGACTTGCGCGCGGTGGTAAGCCAGTCCTGGTACTTCTCGAGCAGTTGCCACACGGCCTCGATGTGCTGCGGGTTGTCGTCTTTGAAATCGAGGTTTAGCGTGATCAGCGGCCAGTTGCCGTGGTTGCCTTCCTTGAGTGCTTTCTCGACGATGGGGCGCACGCGGTCAAAGAAGTAGTGCTCCATGGTCGGCTCGTGTCCGGTGAAGGGCGCGCCATGCGCGACTATGCTCCAGGATTTACCGGTTTTCGGGTCCGTGTACCAGGCCAGATCCTGCTCGATGGCGACCGGTGTGCCTGCCGAGAGCGCGCGATCAATGCGGTCGTTCCACCATCCGTCATACGGATAGCAGTTATGCGCATCCATCACGCTGCGGGTGCCGGGCATGGCGGCGTTAGGCACATTCATCTTCGCACCTGGCAAGAGGCTGGAGCAGACAAGTACAGCAATAGAGAGCGCACGGCGCATCGGGTGAGATTCCTTTCGGTCAGTGAGCGTTGGTCAAGTCGAAGTTGAGGTAAACGGGATTGCCGAAGAGCACCAGCTTGCCACTGGCGTCACGCACCTCGGCACGAATCCAGTGGCGTCGGCCATCGGTCGTCCAGGCAGCGTGCAGTGTGGCATCGGCAGAAGCGACGGGCATGGAAGGCAGCGCAGATACGGCCTTTCCATCGACGTACCACTTCGCAGTGTCCCCGGCGCAATCCACAACATGCAGGGTGAATGCCACGGACGTGCCTGCGGGCAGGGCGAGGTCGTCGCCCATCGCGGCGGCGCGTCCGTCCGCAACCGCGCGCAGGGTGAGCAGGCGGTCACGCGACCCGCTCAGGTCAAGAAAGACGTGCCCGGCACGGATGCCCGCCAGAATCGCTGCAACCGAGAGATTGGCGGCATGCACCACCGTGGTGGGGCTGCCCACGGAGCCTTCCTGCGAGGGCAGCCAGTCGCCATGATGATTGTCGCTGCCGCCCACGGCTGTGAGCCGGTAGCCTCGGGCGAGTTGCGATTGCCAGAAATGCACGCCTGAGAAAAATCCGCGGCCACCGTTGCCGTTCATCACTTCCACGGCATTCACCAGGCGCATATCCGCGGGCGGATTTGCGGTCCATCCACAGCCCATGCAGATTTCTCCGGACGGTGCTTCCGGGTGGTTGATCGACACCAGCGCGCTGAGCCGGTGCGCCGCGCGAAACATGGCATTGATGTCCGGCGCGTGCGCCGTGCCTACACGATAGTCCACATAGCGCGTGGTGCCCCAGATGTTTGCGTGCCCGTGAAAGGTGGTCATCTCGCGGCCGGGAATCAGCAGCAGCTTGTCAAAGTACGGCTGCAATTCGCGTTCGTCGTCATACTGCGACACGGCGTTATGGTCGGTGATGGCGATGAAGTCCAGTCCCCGTTTCGCGGCAGTCTGCGCGGTTACAAACAAAGGGCAGGGAACGGGCTGCCCTGTCTGGTTGAGGCAACTGCCATCGCTGTGCGCGGTGTGCATGTGCAGGTCGCCGCGATACCATCCCCGCTGGCTGTTCAAGGGATGTTCGGTAAACGAAGTGTCGTCGATATGCAGGTTGAACCATATCTTCGCGTGATAGTGCGCCGTCACATTCGGGCGAATATTCGGGACCGAGATCAGCAGCTTCCATGTGCCCGGAAGGATTGCGCCTGGCAGATAGGAGGGCGTCGCATCCGAGTCGCTGAGGGTGAACTGTTGCTTGTCGCCCCCACTGTTGCCGCGAAAACGCTCAGGGTCGGCGATGCCGAGGTTCAGTACCGTGTGCTCGGCCATCTTGTCATGCGTAAAGCGCACGGTGATGCGGTGAACGCCCGCAGGCACCTGAAACGGGATGCTGAAATAGGTCTGGTTCTGCGAGCCCCGCACAGTGCCTGCCAGCACCAGATTGGGCGAGGGCAACGAGACGGCCGTGGCTGCAGCCGAAGCCGCTTGCGGTAGAGCAGTGGCGGTTTGGGTCAGCAGAAGTAGGGCAGCGGCGGCGGAAACAAATCGCATAAGCACTCACAAAAGGAAAAAGACGGGAGGCAGGCTCGGAGTCCTGCCTCCCGGGAGGTAAGGTTAGAAGCTCAGACGCACGGCAAACTGCATCACGCGCGGATCGCCCGAGAGCGATGTGATGCTGCCCGCGCTTCCACTGGTGATATTGCCGTTCGGCTGTCCGAATTCCGGAGTGTTGGTGACGTTGAAGACCTCCCAGCGGGCTTCCGCATTGAAGCGGTTGCCGATGGGGAATTCGCGTAGCAGCGCGGCATCAAACACGCTGGTGCGGGGTCCGTAGAGAGTGTTGCGGCCCACGTTGCCGATAGCGCCCACTGCTGTGACCGCATATGCATTCGTGTAGTTGGAAGGCGCATGCGAGGCACAGGCCTTGTTGGAGCTGATGTAGAACCAGCAGGCCGGGTCGCCCACGACATGCGGCGTGCCGATCAGGTTCGGCGTCGCTGTGGCATATCCGTAGGGATCGAGCGCAGTATTGCGCTGGCCGTCGTTCTCGTTGATCTGGAACGGGTGCCCGCTGTAGAAGGTGTACACGCCTGAGGTCTGCCAGTTGCCCAGAATCCAGGCGCCGATTCCATGGTTCAGCATCGACTTTCCGCGTCCGAAGGGCAGCTCATACACATAGCTGACCGAGAGGCGCTGCGGAATGTTGAAGTCGTCGGCGCCATACCAGGAATTCCAGTTGCGGCCATCCGGAGCGCCGCCCGAGTTGGATTCCAGCTCTTCGGGCGCGGTGCCGAGGCTCTTCGAGTAGGTGTAGGCCGCATGCAGGCTCCATCCGTTGGAGAAGCGGCGGATGAGGCTGGCCTGCAGGCCGTTGTAGTTGCTGTGGCCGATGGGGCTGGTCCACTCGATCTGGCCGAAGTTGGAATAAGGAGCGGTGCCCGTGCTGACGCCGCCCTGGATGATCGGCTGGTTGTAGTCGCGAATCACATCGAGATGATGCGAGACGGTTCCGACATAATCGACTTCCGCAACCCACTCGGTACCCATCTGGCGCTGGAAGCCGAGGCTCCACTGCTGCACCATCGGATCAGGATCGTTCACCGGCACGGCGCGAATGTGGAAGGAGGTGAGGTTGTTGAAGTTGATCGTGCTGGGATCGAGGAAGTTGGACGGGAAGCCAACCGAGGGCTTCAGCACCGGTGCGGTGGTGCTGGTGAGGGTCTTGTTGATGAGGTTAGGAGGATTGAGCGCGAGTTCGTCTTCGCTGCCCGTGCGCTCAAATAGCGTGTAGTACACGCCATAGCCGCCGCGCACCACGGTTTTGGGGTCGATGGAGTAAGCAAAGCCGAAACGGGGACCAAAGTTCTTGGTGTCAGGCTTCACAATGGTGCGGTCTTGCAGCGAGCCGCTCTTGGCAAAGATCAGGCCGCCAGAGGTGGGGTCAAAGTCTGCCATGCGGTTCTTGCCCTCAATTACCGGCGTGGCAAAGTCGTAACGCAGGCCCATGTTGAGCGTGAGTTGCGGAGTGACTTTCCAGTCGTCTTCGACAAAGCCGGAGGCCATCCACATGCGCTGATCGACGAAGAAGACGTTGGTGAGCTGTGTGGATTCGACCGCGCCAAGCAGGCCGTCAGCGTAGGAGAGACCGCTGCCTGAGGCGCACTTGCCTGGAGCCGTGTGCTGGCAGGTGAAGACACCCGTGAAGCCCAGATCGCCGCGCGTTCCCGGTTCGTCCTGGAAGAGGTTGCGCATGGGCAGATAAAGGTCCACGCCGGCCTTGATGGTCTGGCGGCCCTTCACGATCGAGAGCGTGTCGTTGTACTGGTAAAGCATCGGCACCTGCTGCTTGGGCAGGTAGTCCGGTGAGCCCTCAAAGGCGTAATTGGAGAATGTGGTCAACGGAATGCCGCCGCCCACAGCCGGGTTGACGGGAATGCCTGGGACAAAATTGCCGGCATACTGCGTCAGGTTGAAAGGTTGTTGCGCGGCCTGGGAGTAGTCGCGCGTCCAGCCCAGGCGGAAGTCATTCACCATGCTTGCGTTGAAGACGTGCGTCCAGCCCAGCACGGCGCTGTAGTCCTTGAGGATCTGGTTGCCCCAGGCCGAGGTGGAAGAGCCATCGGCGAGACCGCCCAGATAACCGGGAATGTCGCGCTTGCGGTTCGAGTAGTTGTAGCGGACGAAGATGGTGTCGTTCTGTGACGGCGTCCAGTCCACGCGGGCGTCGTACTCATCGTCAAAGTCAGTCAGCAGGGCGTTGCGCGCATAGTTGTTGATGTCGGGCGCGCTGCCAGGCGAAGTGGTATTCGGCAGCGGAAACAGCGCCATCAACTGCGCCATGGTGGAGTCAATGCGGCTCTGCGGAATCTTGTTGTCGGCAAAGGGCTGGCATCCGCTGCCGGAGTAGGGCGTCGAGCAGGTGGTGGGGTCGTAGATGGTGTTGTACTTCACGCCGAGGCTGGCTGCCGTCTCGGGGCTGAAGTCACCAATGCGCTCATTGGGCAGCGGTACCGTGGAGATGCGTGAAACACCCTGCTTGATGCGCGTGCCATCGTATTCAAAGAAAAAGAACAGCTTGTTGCGCACAATGGGGCCGCCGATGCTGCCGCCAAATTGGTTCTGATTGTTCTCAGGCTTCTTCAGGTGGTTGAGGTCAGAGATGTAATCGTTCGCGTCAAACTTCTGGTTGCGAACATACTCGTAACCGAGGCCGTGAAATTTGTTAGTGCCGCTCTTGGTGTTCACCGAAACCACGGCGCCAGGACTGCGGCCATATTCCGCCGAGTAGGGATTAGTGATCACGTTGAACTGGGCAATCGTGTCCACCGAGGGGTGAGCGGCTTCGGTGCTCAACTCCTGCACGTTCTCTGAGAAGGTATTGTTGTCAATGCCGTCGAGAATGAAGTCATTCTGCAGCGAGTGGATGCCGTTCACATTGAAGTCGCCGGTGCGGCCTGCGGAGGTTGCGCCCGATTGCTGCGTGTAGCGGCTGATCTGAACGCCCGGCACCGAGCGCAGCAGGTCATCCCAATTGCGCAGATAGAGTGGCGTCTTTTCAATGGTGGTTTCGCTGATCACGGTGCCGATGGAGGCATCGTCGGGCGAGAGCATTGGCGCGGAGGACTGTACCTCCACCGTCTGCTGGGCAGACCCGAGTTGCATGTGGAAATCCTGCCGGGCACGTTCGCCCACCTGGAGCGTGATGCTGGCACTTTCAGGGCTGAAGCCCTGTGCCTTCACGGCTACGTGGTACTGGCCAATCGGCAGGTCCTGCATGGAGTAGAGTCCCGCGCCATCCGTGTGCGTGGTTCGGGTGTAGCCGGTGGAAGGGTTGGTCACCGTCACGGTCACGTGGGCAACCACCGCGCCGGTCGGGTCGGTCGCCAGTCCTGAGAGGCTGGCTGTATTCACCTGTGCCTGCAGCAAGCATCCCCCTGACAGAATCGTCAGAAGGATGACAAATCGGAGAAGCAGAGAGCGCATGTGTCGTTTCCTCTTATTGGTTGGGTTGTTTTTTTGAAGCGCCATGAGAGCTTTGTGGACCAGCGGATGGGCCTCCGCGGCGCCGGTCCCTTCTGCCACTTGTATGTGCTCGCCAGCCGGACTCGCGGCGCTGTCCCCGCCACACCGCTGAAGAAGCGGTGGGCGGCATAACGGACTGGTGCTCCGCCGGGCGGCGGAGGGATGCGCAGTAGCGGCTGTGATCGATCTCATGCGGGTGCGAAGAGGTGGCCCGGCACGGGAATGCCGTGGCTCGTCTTCCTGCGCTCATCGTGGCCTCACGGCCGCATGCCGCAAAGTGTCTACCCCGGCTTCACACAGGGCTTTACCCCTGTGTAGAGTTCGCGCAAACCCTTTGTCTGGTGAGGATTGCAAGAAGTTTGAATTGTTTGTGAATGAGTTACGGAAGGCATGGAAATTCGGATGGATTCATCGTCTGTTCACCAAGTTTCCCTAGCCTGTAGCCAAGTCTGTTAAGAAATTCCTCTCTCGACAGACGAGTCATCCCCCCTTGCCGGTCACCTTTTGACCGGGCGGAGTTGCAGATTGGGACGCGCTGCGTTTCTTGACC
The DNA here is from genome assembly GCF_000022565.1 of Acidobacterium capsulatum ATCC 51196. NCBI lineage: Bacteria > Pseudomonadati > Acidobacteriota > Terriglobia > Terriglobales > Acidobacteriaceae > Acidobacterium > Acidobacterium capsulatum. The sequence goes on along the minus strand of NC_012483.1, from coordinate 828,002 downwards.
GGAACAAGAAACTGTCACGGGCACAATTGCCCGCGCCGGTTCCAGACCCGGATGCGCCTGCATCGCTGAGTCTTGAAATGCTGCGCTCCGATGAGCGCTGGCTGCTGGCGCAACGCATTGCGGCCAGCCGGCACTTCTCCCGCTCGCCGCTGCTGTGCCGCTTTTTGCTTTACATTGTTGCGGAGACCATCGAAGGCCGCGCCGCGCAGATCACCGAGCACGCCATCGGTGTCAGGGTGTTTGACCGTCCCCGAACCTATCGCACCGTAGAAGACAACATCGTGCGCAATTATGCGCGCCAGCTACGCAAGCGTCTTGCGGATTTTTACAGTCACGAGGGCGCGGGCGAGGCTTGCGTGATCGATATTCCGCTGGGCGGATATGTGCCCAACTTCGGTTCAGTCAGCCCTGAAGCCTGCCATGAAACGGCCAAAGAGCCCGCGACAGCGCCGAGGCCCGTGCTGGCCGTCCCCGCCGCCGTACCTCCGTCTACGCTGAAGACGCGCGGCTTCCGCTGGGCCTATCTGCTGGCTTTAGCGGTGTACACCTGCGGACTGGCGGGTGCTGTATGGTTCGTGTCCGCCTGGGCGCATTCGCCGCATCCGGCCCGGCGCATCACCGACCCGCTGTGGGAGTCTCTGCTGCGGTCGCAGGAGCCGACTTATATTGTGCCTTCTGATTCCGGCGTCAACCTGATGGAAGACCTCCGCCATCAGGCCCTGCCGCTTGCGGACTATATCAGCGGAAATTATCTGAACTATCCACTGCACGACTTGAATCCGCACACTGCGGATGATCTGCGCACGCAGCAATACACCAGTTATGCCGATATGCAGATTGCCTTCAGCATTGAGCACCTGCCGCAGTTCGACGCTCAACGGGATAGCGTGCGATTTCCGCGTGCACTGCATCTGGACGATCTGAAGACCTCCAACGTGATCCTGCTCGGTTCAGAAGACAGCAACCCCTGGGCCTCGCTGGCTGAGACCGGCGCAAACTTTCGCATTGTGGATCAAGAGGGAATGGACGGAGCGCGCATCGTCAACACCCATCCGCGTGCCGGTGAGCAGGCTGCTTACACCAGCCATTGGAATGAGCCTTCGCACGAGACCTATGCCCTGATGGAATACCTGCCCAATATGGCCGGTACGGGTCACCTTCTGCTCCTGCAGGGGTTGGATGTGGCGGGTACCGAGGCTGCGGCCGAGGCATTGCTGCATCCCGCGGTGATTGCGCCGGTCCTCCATAACGCACTCCGGCCCGACGGCACGTTGCGTTCATTTGAGATTCTGCTGCGCTCCACCAGCATCGCCTCTAATGCCGCTGGGGTGCAGGTGGTGACCAGCCGCGTCTACTGAGCACTCGTAACCGATAAAATAAAGAGTGATGAAACCCCTGGAAGGCAAGACTGCACTCATCACCGGCGCGGCCCGGCGCATTGGACGCGTGCTCGCGCTCTCTCTGGCCGGGGCCGGAGCCAACATCGCTATCACTTACCGCGAGTCCTCAAGCGACGCCGCGCAAACGCTGCGGGAGTTGCAGGATCTCGGCGTCGAAGCCATCGCCATGCAGGCGGACGTGCGCGATCCGGACTCGATCACTGCCGCCGTGGATGCAGCGGTCACCCGCTTTGGACGACTCGATCTGCTGGTCAACAATGCCGGCCGCTTTGAGACCGCGCCGCTCGAAGAGATTTCACTCGCCCAGTGGGACGCAATGTTTGAGACCAACACCCGCGGCCCGTTCCTGGTGGCGCAGGCTGCGTTTCCGCACCTCAAGGCCACGCAGGGCCGCATCATCAACATTGGCTCGCTCGGCGGCATGCATGCGTGGGCCACGCACGCGCACTACTGCACCTCAAAGGCCGCGCTGCACATGTTGACGCTCACCATGGCCAAGGCCTTTGCGCCCGCCATCAGCGTGAACTGCGTGGCGCCCGGCATGATTGTGAATGGGGAAGTGACGGAGGGTTATGAGCACTTTGCCGAAAAGACGCCAATGCGCCGCAATGGCAAGGCTGAGGATGTAGCGGCCGCCGTGCTCTTTTTCGCCGCCGGACCGCATTTCATCACCGGACAAATTCTAGCCGTAGACGGCGGACTCGGTTTGTAGCAGCGACTGTTATGAGCTATTTGCGGCCAAGTAGGCGTGAGAAAAATCCACCGTGTCTCGGTCCGGGTTCGTCGTCCGCCTCGTCATACCGCGAACGGGGAGCCTTCGGGACCGGACGGCCTTCAAACACAGCCAGGGGATTGGTCACACACAGCCGCTCGGCCACTTCCGCGCCGTACCGTTCGGCCACCAGCCGCCGTGCCTCGCTCATGACTGGTGGACGCGATTCGGTATTGTGCGCATCGGTCGCCAGAAAATGCACCCAGCCTTTGTCGAGCAGCCGGAAGCCCATGCTCTGCGCCGTCTTGCCGAAGCGGCCGGTGAGCGAGTTGCTCGTGATCTGCACGAGGCAGCCGTGTTCCAGCCATTCCGCTATGCGCTCGGGCTCTTTCTGCAGCAGCAGGTTGCGCTCAGGATGCGTAAGGATCGGGCGCGCTCCTGCCAGAGTCAATTCATAGAAAGTGTCGGTAATGCTCTGCGGAATGTGGAAGTCGTCGAACTCCACCAGCAGATAGTTCTTCCCGTTGATGGTGTACTTCTTCGGATTTTTGAGCGCGTCTTCAATGTTGTCAAAAGACAAATGGAAGTCGCAGCCCGCACCCAGAATCACGCGATTCCCCACGCGCTCCTGAATCATCGCCCGCCGCTCCGCATTCACCTCGAACTGGTAGGGAAAACGGCTGATGGCGTGCGGCGTACAGGCAATGTGCGTGATGCCGTCATTCGCGGCCATCTCCGCCATGCGCACCGAGGTTTCCAGGTCTACGGCGCCGTCATCCACTCCGAAAATGAGGTGATGATGTATGTCGATCATGCGCGTGTCGCGAGTGCCTGCACCAGAGAGTGAAAGAGCAGAAATCCATCGGCCGAGCCCAGCAGCGCTTCGCTTGACCGGTCAGGGTGCGGCATCATGCCCAGCACGTTGCGGCCCTCACTCAGAATGCCGGCAATGTTTTCGCGGGAGCCGTTCGGATTGGCCGCTGCCGTAATTTCGCCCTGCGGCGTGGCATAACGGAAGGCAATCCGGTCCTGCCGCTTCAGCTCGTCAAGCGTGGCATCGTCACAGAAGTAGTTGCCCTCCATGTGCCCGATGGGCATTTGCAGCACCTGCCCCTTGTTGAGCTCATGCGTGAAGGGGGAATTTGTCGTTTCCGTGCGCAGGTGCACCTGCTTGCAGATGTACTTGAGCCCGGCATTGCGCATGAGCGCGCCCGGCAGCAGACCGCTCTCGCACAAGATCTGAAAGCCGTTGCAGATGCCCATCACCAGGCCGCCGTCGGCGGCAAACTTCTTCACCGATTGCATCACAGGTGAGAAGCGCGCAATCGCGCCCGTGCGCAGGTAGTCTCCATAGGCAAAGCCGCCGGGCACCAGAATTGCATCGCAATTCTCAAGGCTGGGCGAGTCATGCCACAGGAAGGTCACCGGCTGTTGCGCCAGCTCGGCAATGACGTGATAGGTGTCGTGATCGCAGTTCGATCCGGGAAAGACCAGGACGCCGAATTTCATACCATCAGGCTATCAGGTTGCCGTGAGGATTGCTGCCCCAGCCGGTTATCGCACCGTCTCATCGAGAAAGCTCCTCAGAACTGCATCCTTTTCGCTTTCCGGCGCCCGCCGCAGGTCGGCAAAACGCTTGGGCACGCGTGCGGCCTCAAAGTTTGCCTGCGTTTGCGCGTCGCTCCCGGCCTTCCATGCCAAAAAGAGCTTGGGCGTGCGCAGCGTTTTGAGCGCGGGCTTCGGGTCAAGTTGCTCGCGTTGCAGCAGCACCATCGGCAGCAGACGCGCCCGTGCATCCTGCTCAAAAATTTCCCGGGCCGTGGGCGAAATATCAGCCAGCACCAGGGCCCCCAGCGGATGCGTTACCGCCAGATGCGTCGCAAAGCTCGCGCCTGCGCCGTCGCCAAAGGCAACAATGCGCGCCTCCGGCACTCGCCGGGTCTGCACCAGGTAATTCCATGCGGCCAGGGCATCCGCCTCTGCCTGCTGCTCGGTGGCATGCGGGCCGCCGCTCGCGCCGAAGCCGTGGTAATCAAAGACCAGCACGTTCACGCCAATGTGGTGCAGCGTTTCAAGTTCCGGCAGCGAGCCAGACATTGATGCCTTCGCGCCGTGCAAGTAGAGAACCGTATCGTGCGCATAGCGGGCGTTTGTGGCCGCGGGAATCCACCAGCCGGTGAGCGCTGTCTCTCCGGGCTGCGCCGCGCGAAAGCCTACCGACTCGAAAGGAAGGCCCACATTCGCCGGCGTGGCGGTAACCTTGGCAGCGGTGGAGCCGGGCACGGCAAAAATCATCTCCCACTGGTTCTGCCAGAACATGGTGCAAAGCACCGCGTAGGCGCCCAGCATGGCCAGCACCACCGCGAACGACGCCATCACCAGCACCCAGCGCAGCGTCGCCAGCGGGGTCTGCGTGCGGCGTGGAGCCATGGGCGAGCCCGGCGCGTAATACACCGTTCCTGTACGTTTGGATGATTTCTTCTTTGCCATTTACCTTCCAGGCCGCTGGCTTGCGGCAAAGTCCTCAGCCAAAGGCCAGCTCATCGGGCGACTCCAGCGGCGTGCCGCACACGCGGCAAATCACGGTGGCACAATCGCCGCACACCAGCGGATCGTCCACCGCCCGCCTGCAGGTGGGGCACCACAGCGCGTCGCGCTTCTCCACTGAGGAGGGGTTCTGCTCTGCTGGCGGCAGATTTTCTGCCGGTCTGCCTTGATTCGCTTCAGTCATTCTGTGTTCGAGCGTAGCATGAGAAAGATTCCGGCCCTGGAGAGTTGCTTGATATGCCGCAATGGTTGCGCCTCTGTTCCACTGCTGATCTGCCCGCTGAAGGCGAAGTCCGTGAACTTGCAATGGGGGAGCGTCTCTACTGCGCGGCTATGGTCGAAGGCCGCCTCACCGTTACGGACAACGAGTGCCCCCACCGCGGCGGCCCGCTCGGGCAGGGACTGATTGAACAGGGCCGCGTCATCTGCCCCTGGCACGCCTGGGCGTTTGATCTGCGCACGGGCTGCGCGCTGCACAATGCCAAGGCTTGCATCCACATCTATCCCACGCGGATAGAGGGCGAGGATGTACTGATCGAGTCCCGTTGAGAGCGATTGCACCAGCAAAAAGCCCTGCTCCATGAGGAGCAGGGCTTTTGTCTTTGCGGCGAAGCCGCGTCTGCCTGGACGGCCAGTCCTTAGTACATGCCTTCCATGCCGCCATGGCCGGGAGCCGCCGGAGCCGCCTTGGGCTCAGGAATCTCAGCGACCATCGCTTCGGTCGTCAGCATCAGGCCGGCGATCGAGGAGGCATTCAGCAGGGCAGTGCGGGTGACCTTGGTCGGGTCGATGACACCGGCCTTGACCAGATCCTCAAAGACGCCCGATCCGGCGTTATAGCCGTAGTTGGTGTCCTTGTTCTCGTGGATCTTGCCCACCACCACAGCGCCTTCTTCGCCGGCGTTGCCGACAATCTGGCGCAGGGGCTCTTCGATGGCGCGGCGAATGATCTGTGCACCGATCTTCTCATCGCCTTCGAGCGTCTTGATGAGCTCATCGACCACCGGGGTGCAGCGAACCAGCGCCACACCGCCGCCCGGAACGATGCCCTCTTCCACGGCCGCGCGGGTTGCGTGCATCGCGTCTTCCACGCGAGCCTTCTTCTCCTTCATCTCGGTCTCGGTAGCAGCACCGACCTTGATGACGGCCACGCCGCCCACCAGCTTGGCGAGGCGCTCCTGCAGCTTCTCGCGGTCATAGTCCGAGGTGGTCTTCTCGACCTGGCTGCGAATCTCCTTCACGCGGCCTTCGATCGCCTTGTCCTCGCCACGGCCTTCGACGATGGTGGTGTTGTCCTTGTCGATGGTGACGCGCTTGGCACGGCCCAGGTCTTCGAGCTTGATGTTCTCAAGCTTCAGGCCCAGATCTTCGGTGATCGCGTTGCCGCCGGTCAGGATGGCGATGTCGCCCAGCATGGCCTTGCGGCGGTCGCCGAAGCCAGGAGCCTTCACCGCAGCCACGTTCAGCGTGCCGCGCAGCTTGTTGACGACCAGGGTCGCCAGCGCTTCGCCGTCCACGTCCTCAGCGATGATCACGAGCGGCTTGCCGTTGCGGGCAACCTGCTCGAGCAGGGGCAGCAGATCCTTCATGGTGCTGATCTTCTTCTCATAGATCAGGATGTAGGGATCTTCCAGTACGGCTTCCATGCGGTCAGGATCGGTCACGAAGTAGGGGCTCAGGTAGCCGCGGTCAAACTGCATGCCTTCGACCACATCGAGCTGGGTCTCGAGCGTCTTCGACTCTTCGACCGTGATCACGCCGTCCTTGCCAACCTTCTTCATCGCCTCGGCGATGATGGTGCCGATGGTCGCGTCACTGTTGGCCGAGATGGTGCCCACCTGGGCAATCATGTCGCCGGAAACCGGCTTCGAGAAGGTCGACAGGGCGCCGCCAATCACGTTGCCGTTTTCATCGCGCTTGCCCACGATCGACTCCACAGCCTTATCGATGCCGCGCTTCAGAGCCATCGGGTTCGCACCGGCGGCCACCGTCTTGACACCCTCGCGATAGATGGCCTGAGCCAGCACGGTCGCGGTGGTGGTGCCGTCACCGGCAACGTCAGAGGTCTTCGAGGCCACCTCGCGCACCATCTGCGCGCCCATGTTCTCGAGCGAATCCTTCAGCTCGATCTCCTTGGCGACGGTCACGCCGTCCTTGGTAATCGTCGGCGAACCGAACTTCTTCTCAATCACCACATTGCGGCCCTTGGGGCCGAGCGTCACCTTGACTGCATCGGCCAGAGTGTTCACACCGCGCAGGATAGCCTGGCGGGAATCTTCTCCATGCAGAATCTGCTTTGCCATTTCCGAATCTCCTTGAATCTTTGTCTCAGTTACGTTTTCGCCGCAGGCGCGTATGCCCGTGCGGCCAGCACTACTTCTTGAGGATGCCGAGGACTTCTTCTTCGCGCATGATCAGGAACTCTTCACCGTCGATCTTGATCTCGGTGCCGGAGTACTTCCCGAACAGCACGCGGTCGCCCGACTTCACATCCAGCGGGAAGACCTTGCCTTCGTCGTTGCTCTTGCCCTTGCCCACAGCGATCACTTCGCCTTCCTGCGGCTTTTCCTTGGCCGAGTCGGGGATGATGATGCCGCCGCGAACCGTCTCGCCTTCATCGATGCGGCGGACCAGGATGCGGTCATGGAGCGGGGTGAACGTCGTTGCTACGGTAGCCGTTGCCATTTCGTTGCTTCTCCTTCAGAGTGTTGCGTGCGAATTGCTATGTTCCGGTGCGTTGGCCGCAGCCGGGGAAAACTTTGCGGGATCAGCCCGCTGGTCAGAACATCAGGTTGCATCTGCATCAGAGATTGTGTGCCCGTCAGCGTGTCCTATCCATGAGGACAGGGCTCGAAAGGGACTCTTCCGAACCGTTTAGCACTGTCAACCTCTGAGTGCTAATGTACTCCAGTCCCTCGGGGAGATGTCAAGACGCGGCTGTGAATTGTGAGTGAATCGCACTCATATATCGCTGACCGTCAGCGGCTAAGATTTGCCTGGGTCGCTTTGGGTCAACATCGCCGCCCGGCTGGGCCGTGTGCAGGTCAGGATCGAGGCTGCCTGAGCTCGACCGTCTCCAGAAAGTAGAAATTGCCAGACGGGAAGGGAACGATCCGCACATGCTTGAGCCGCCGCGTGTGCACCAGCACCGTGTCCAGATACCAAAGGTCGAGCGTGGGCAGCTCGCGCGCCACCGTCTGCTGAATCTTCGCGTAATCCTGCTTCTCTTCAGCCAGCGTTGGAGCCGTCTGCGCATCCGTAATCCACTGGTTCACATCGGGATTGTTGTAAAAGCCGCGATTGGCGCCGTAAGGCGGCACTGCCGAGGCCGCATAGGTGTAGCGAAAGATATCCGGCTGCTCATTGCCGCCAATCCAGCGGGAGATGGCCAACTGAAACGCGCCGTGAGTCAAATCCGCATAGAACGTGGCGAACTCGAAGCTGCGCACGTCGAGGGCAATGCCCACCTGCGCCAGCTCATCCTGCATGGCCAGGGCAATGAGGCGGGTGGTCTCATCCGTCGAGGTCTTAAGCGAGAGGTGAAAGCGAATGCCGTCGCGGCCTCGCGGATATCCGGCTTCATCGAGCAGCCGGTTGGCCAGCGCGGGGTCATAGTCATGAGGCGGAGTCCGGGTCCAGGCCCAGTGCTCGGGCGGCAGCAGGCTCTCGGCCAGCCGCGCTCTACCGCGAAACAGCGACTGCACGATCAGCTTGCGGTTCACCGCTGCGGCAATCGCCTGCCGCACCCGCACATGCCGCAGAATTGCATCGCGCGTATTGAAGACCACATAGTTCAGATTGGTGCCCGGCTCGGCTTCCACCACCAGGTTGGGATTCTGCATCAGCGCCGTCACCGTATCGGCCGGCAGGCTGTTCAGCTCCACGTCGGCCGCGCCCTTTTCGAGCTCGAGCGCTCGCGTTGTCGCGTCAGGAACCACATCAAAGCGCACCCGCCTTATCTTCGGCTCCGCATGCCAGGAGTGGGGCGCGCGCTCAATCACCACGTCGCGGTCAAACCGCTGGCTCACAAACTCAAAGGGGCCGGTGCCCACGGGGTGCTGCCCAAAGTTGCGTCCGCTGCCATAGGGGACAATGCCAATGGCACCATCGGCCAGATTTTCAATAAAGCTGTTGTCGGGCCGCTTGAGATGAAAGACCACGGTCCAGGCGTCGGGCGTGTCGATACTGCGCACATCTTCATACGACCCGGCCTTCACCGTGATCACCGTGCCATCCATCATCGACGTGAAGGTCCACTTCACATCGCGCGAGGTCAGCGGCTGGCCATTGCTGAAGCGAACATCCCTGCGAAGGTGAAAGATGTAAGTCAGAGGATCGGGTGTCTGCCAGCTCACTGCCAGATCGGGTGCAAAGCCGAAGTGATTGTTGTGCTGCACCAGCGCGTCAAAGAGCAACTGATCAATGTGCTCCGACTGCGCATCGAGCCCCACGCGCGGGTCGAGATTGGTGGGGCTGCTCTCAATCACCATCACCACGGTATTGGCCGGAGGTTTTTGGCCGCCGCATCCGCTCAGGGCGAGCATCAAGACCGCGAGCACCACAAAAACGGTGGGTGCCCCATTCAAGCCCGCTTTTGGCTTGAGTGGGGGGATTGCTTGCGTGGGGTGGCAGGCCACTTCCTCACCCATGCGAAATCGTCCCCAGCACCACGGGCATGATGGCGCCGGTCGCGGAGGGCAGATTGCCGGGCAATCCGTAATAGGTGCAGTAGGCTAGCAGAGCGAAGGCCGCGGCCTCCTTGGCTGCGGCGGGCATGCCCACCTCATCGCTCGCAAAGAGCTTGCAGCCCATCGGCTCCAGACGCTCACGCAGCATGCGCACCAGCGTGAGATTGTGCGCACCACCGCCGGACAGAATGTATTCGACAGGCGCGCTGCCCATCATGGGCTGCACAAACCGGCCGAAGCTGCGTGCAATGGATTCGGCAGTAATCGCCGTCGCCGTGGCCACCGTGTCTTCCGCGCTGGCTGCTGCCTTGCGGCAGGCCGTGAGCAGCGTTTGGGTAAAGGCCGCGCCGAACTGCTCGCGCCCGGCAGACTTTGGCGGAGCTTTCTGAAAGAACGGCATGCGCAGCGTGCTTTCGACGATGCTCTCCAGCACGCGTCCCTTCTCTGCGATGCGCCCGTCACGGTCATAGGGCTTGCCAAATAATTGCTGCATGAGCGCGTCGATCGCCATGTTGCCCGGACCCGTATCGAACGCCATCACCTCGTCCGCCCCGCCGCCTGCCGGAATCGCCGTCAGGTTGCCGATGCCGCCGATATTCTGCAGCACGCGCGCAACTTTAGTATCGGCAAACATTACATAGTCGAGCAGCGGAACCAGCGGTGCGCCCTGCCCGCCCACCACCATGTCAGCCGGGCGAAAGTTTGACACCACCGGAATTTGTAACCGTGTTGCGATCAAAGCCGGTTCGCCAATCTGCCAGGTGCAGGCAAAGCGCTCGCCCGCATAGGCGGCCGGCTGCGCCTGATGGTAGATGGTCTGCCCATGGCAGCCAATTAGATGTGCGACGGTCTGATGCTTTTCCTGCGTGGCCTCGATTGCATCGGCATACGCGATGCCCAGCCGCCAGTTCAGCCGCGCCAGTTCCGCCGTCGAGATGCTCTTGGCATCCTGCGCCCCCAGCACCGCCGCGCGCAGCGCTTTGGGAAAAGGGAAGCTCTCATGAGCCAGCAGCTTCAGCCGCACGCTGCCTTCGCCGCGCACCGTGCGCGGGCCAATCTCCGTCAGGGCCACATCAATGCCATCGCCCGAGGTGCCGCTCATCACGCCTGCTACGATCAGCGTCTCCGGCTTCATGTACATTCCCTGGCAAAGGCCGCCATCTGCGCGCGCAACTTGTCGATCTGCGCCACGGTGGGGCTCCGCAGAGTCTGGGTTTGAATGAGGCTCCATCGCCGCGCCCATTCCTCCACGCGACGGGCCGCGGCTGTCAGTTGCCGCCGGAATGCGACGCGCTGCTCTGCCTCGCGTATCAATGCTTCGTAGGCCGTCAAAATCAATGCCGGATTGTGGCAGATCTCCACCACATCGGTGCCGGCCGCGATGGCATGAATGACCGCTTCACCCATCGAGCAGTGCGAGAGCACGCCGCCCATCTCCATATCGTCAGAGAGTACCAGTCCGCGAAAGCCGACGCGCTTGCGCAGAATCTTCTGAATCCAATGCGGCGAGAGCGATGCCGGAGTGTGATTGCGCGTCACCAGCGGATAGGCCGCGTGCGCCACCATCGTGATGGGCACGCGCCGCGCCAGCGAGCGAAAGGGCGCCAGGTCTTCGTTCCACAGATCGGCCCACTTGCGATCAATCACTGGCATCGTCAGGTGCGAATCCACAATGCCGCCGCCCAAACCCGGAAAATGCTTTGCGCATCCGAAGACTTCTTCCGTCTCCAGTCCCTCAAGAAACGTCAGCGCATATTGCCGCACCTCATGCGGAAGCGCCGATACCACGCGCGTCTTCATCACCCCGGCGGAGTTTGGCAGCGCGAGATCGACCACCGGTGCCAGCGTCGCGTTGAAGCCGGCCATGTGCGCGGCTTTGCCAATCAGCTTGCCGTGCCGGTAAAACATCTGCGGGTCGCGCGTGGCAAACACCCGCGCAGGTGAGGGCATCGGTGTGAGCACGTCGCGCAGCCGGTCCACCATGCCGCCTTCCATGTCCACGCAACGCAGCGTGGGCCGATCAATGATGCGGCTTGCCTCGCGCAGCAGTGCTACCGTTTGCGGAATCGTCTCAATGTTCCGCCGGAAAAGAATGATGCCCGTCGGGCGAATCAGCTTGAGCCACGCCCGCTCCAACTCGCTCAGCGCCGTGCCGCTCAACCCCACCATCATCACGCGTCCGGCGGCTTCGCGCACTTCATTCAGCTTTGTGGGCATCAGCGGCCTCCGTCCTTTGCGCCCCGTGCAATTTCAGTCTTCAGCTCGTGCAGCAGGTTCAGGGCATCGAGCGGCGTCAGCGTGTTCACATCCGTCTCCGTCAGGCGATCCAGAATCTGCTGCGAGAGCGGCGTAAACATGGTCATCTGCAACGCCGGAGCCGTCTCCGCCTCCACATTGCCGCGCTCAGAGCGCTCATGCTGCTTGAGCACCTGCCGTGCCCGTTGAATCACGCGCGGCGGCAGCCCCGCGAGCCTCGCCACCTCAATGCCATAACTCTTGCTGGCCGCGCCCGGCTCCATGCGATGCAAAAAGACGATGCCTTTCGGCGATTCCTTCACCGCCACGCGCAGATTGCCCAGCCGCGGCAGTTGCTCGGCCAGCATCGTCAGCTCGTGATAGTGCGTGGCAAAGAGCGTGCGCGCGCCCACTTCCGCATGCAGAAACTCAAGCGTGGCCCACGCCAGCGCCAGCCCGTCAAAGGTAGCTGTGCCGCGCCCCATCTCATCCAGCAGAATCAGCGACCGCACCGTCGCCGTATTCAGGATGGTCGCTGTCTCGGTCATCTCCACCATAAAAGTGGAGCGCCCGCGCGCCACATTGTCACTCGCGCCAATGCGCGTGTAGACGCGATCGACCAGCCCGAAGCGCATGCGCTCGGCCGGAACAAAGCAGCCCATCTGCGCCAGGATCACAAGCAGCGCCGCCTGCCGCAGATAGGTCGATTTGCCGCCCATGTTCGGCCCGGTGATCAGCAGCAGGTGCGGAGCCGAGGCCGCTTCCGGCGTCGCCTCCGTGGCATCCACATAAAGATCGTTCGGCACAAAGCGCGTCGTTCCCGCGCGCTCCATCAGGCACTCAATCACAGGATGCCGCGCTCCGATCAGCTCGAGTACCGGCTCAGATTCCAGCAGCGGACGCGTGTAGCCCCGCAGGCTGGCCAGATGCGCAAAGCTTGCCAGCAGGTCAATCTCGGCAATCATGACGCTCACGCGGCGAATACGCGCCGCATGCGAGAGCACCAGCCTACGCAGCTCGGCAAAGATGCGCTTCTCAATCTCGACAGACCGGTCCTGCGCGGTTAGCACCTTGATCTCGTAGTCTTTCAACTCGGGCGTTGTGAAGCGCTCGGCATTCACCAGCGTCTGCTTGCGCTCATAGTCTGCCGGCACATGCGCAAGATTGGCCTTGGTGACCTCAATGTAATAGCCAAAAACAGAGTTGAACCGCACCTTGAGCGAGGGAATGCCTGTGCGCTGCCGTTCGCGCTCTTCAATCGCCGCAATGGAGCTTCGCCCCGAGTGGCTGATAGTGCGCAACTCGTCCAGTTCCGCATCCACGCCCTCGGCAATCGCGCCGCCATCGGCCAGCGTCAGCGGAGGCTCGGCCACGATCGTCTTCTCGATGGCCGAGTGCAGGTCTTCCAGTCGATCCAGTCCTTCGCCGGTCTGCTTCCACCAGCTTGCTCCCATCTGCAACAGTGACGATTGCAATTCCGGCAGCCGCCCCAGCGAGTGGCCCAGCGCCAGCACGTCGCGTGGTCCCGCGCTTTCGAGCGAAATCTTCGCCAGCAGCCGCTCCAGGTCCAGAATGCCGTCCATCGCGCGCCGCACGGCCTCGCGCCCCAGCAGAGACTGGCGTGCCGCATCCACCGCCGCGTAGCGGGCTTCGAGCCTAGCCGCGTCCATCAACGGCCGCAGAATCGAAGCACGCAGCAGCCGCTTGCCCATCGGCGTCACGCACTCGTCCAGCGCGCCAAACAGTGTGGGGTCGCCCTCCGTGTCGCGAAACAGGGGCTCCACGAGTTCCAGGTTGCGCACGCTCACCTGGTCCAGGTGCAGGTGCTCGTTGCGCTCATAAAAGTAGAGCGCGTCCACATGCACCGGCCCTTGATCTTCCGGGCCGCTCTTCTGTGTCGCGCGGATGTAGTGCACAATCGCACCCGCTGCCGTGGCCGCTGCTGTGTGTCCACCCAGGCCAAAGCCATCGAGCGACTGCGCACCCAGTTGCCGCTCCAGCAGAGGCAGGCCGTATTCAGCGGCAAAAATCCAGTCTTCCAGCGCGGAGCAGGTCTTCACCTGCGCCACTTCTGCCGGTGCCTCGGGCGCGTTGGCCCACCCTTCGCTGGCCGCGAAAATCAGCTCACTGGGGGCAATCTTTCCCAACTCGTCGAGCGCCATCGCCAGCGCTTCGGGTCCGCGAAACTCCGTGGCGCGAAAGTCCGCTGTCGATAGATCCAGATACGCCAGCCCGACGGCGTCGCCCACCCGATGCAGAGCCGCCAGGTAATTGTTCTGCCCGGCGCTGAAGGCCGTGTCAATGGCCGTGCCTGGCGTCAGCACGCGCGTCACCTCGCGCCGCACAATCTTCTTGGTGAGCTTGGGGTCTTCCATCTGGTCGCAGATGGCGATCCGGTAGCCCTTGCGCAGCAGGCGAGACAAGTAGCCATCCACGGCGTGGTAAGGCACGCCGCACATCGGCTGCGTGCGCTCGCGGTCGCGCGCCGTCAGGGTAATCTGCAGTTCGCGCGCGGCAATCTTGGCGTCTTCGTAAAAAAGCTCGTAAAAGTCGCCCATGCGAAAAAACAGCAGGGCATCCGGGTGCTCGCGCTTCGCAGCCTGGTATTGGCGCATCAGCGGAGTCAGATTCGCGTCTTGAGAGGAGGTCGTAACTTCAGGCACAGGAATACGCCAGCATACCGTGAAAGGCATGCCGGCGTGTAGTGGGGGGAACGCGCGGCCATCCGGTTTAATCCTGCTTGTCGCGCGTCAGGGCATCAGAGCCATGCTGCTTGACCATCTTGTTGTAAATTCCCAGCAGCAGAAACGGCGCGGCCCACTGCCCGATAAACAGTGCCTGCTTGTCTTTGTTGGCCACCTGGAACGAAAGCGAGGCCACCATCGAGGCCAGCGCAGCTCCCAGGAAAAAGCTGGTGGGCAACTGCGAAGAGTTGCGTTCCAGATAAGCCGTGACCTGGTCCTCGGCCACTTCGCCCGCGTGTACACGATGATCCATTTCTCTTCTCCCTTGCGCCCAAAGCGTGAGCACATAGCAACAGAGATGCCCACTTTGAGGCCGCTGCGAGATGTGCCGCGGATCCCGATTCACTCCCGTGAAAGCCTCGCCGCCAGTCTTTGACGCCCCATCAATTCCGGGGTCATGCCATCCTTTTGGGGTCGGTGTTCATCCGCGGACAAGAAACAGTACGCCAGCCACAACCAGAACCGCCTCGATGATCGCGGCGAAAACCCTCTCGGGTAGCCGGTCCACAATACGCTTGCCGGTGAAGGACCCCACAATCATCACCGGGCCCAGCGCAAGCCCCGTCGCCACATCATGCACCGTCAGCAGCGCGGTCTGCCTGTAGGCCACCAGCTTGGCCACATGCATGACGACGGCCGACAGAGCCTCGGTGCCAATGTAGGCTCCCTTGACCAGGCCATAGGCCAGAAAGAACGGAGCCATCAGCGGCCCCACGCTGCCCAGCAGGGCAGAGAGAAAGCTCGATCCCGCGCCAACGGCTGCAAACGCCGGAGTGGGAAAGCGGCGCGAAAGCCCTGGCCGCAGATGCCGCCAGACCACCACCAGCAACAGAAATGCGCCCAGCAGCCGCGTCAGCCCCGCCAGAGGAGCAGACGCAAACAGATACCCGCCCAGCAGCGCCATCGGAATGCCGCCGGCCGCAAACCATGCCACCACGCGCCAGTTCAGCTCTCGGCGGTTAAACCACACCCGGCTGGCATTGCCGGTCAACTGCGCGACGGTCAGGATGGGAATGGCCGCGCGCATCCCGAACATCGCCACCAGCGCGGGCAGCAGCACGGCTGCTCCGCCAAAACCCGTCACCGCCGCCAGCGTGGAGGCAATCAGCGCAACCACGGCCAGCAGCGGCCATTCCCATGCGTGCGGCAAAAGCGCCCTCCCGATGGCTCAGTATCGCAGCCGCAGGCAGCGGCATTCTTCTGAGGTTGGCAGAGAAGAGTCTCATGGCGCACAGAAGGCGAAAGCGATGTGCGCTGCGTTACATCCTCATGAGGCAGCGGCACTTAAGCTGGTCCTCTATACTGAAGTGTCATCGTTATTACCGCCGCGTATGTATCTGATCTGGCTCAGGGCCGCTGTTTTTCTTTACGGACTCGCGAGTGTCGCCGCGATCCCCGCCGTCTTTGGCGGCAAATCCACGTGGAAGCAGCTTTGTCTGCCCGCGGCGGTGGGCGGCTTCGTGCTTCAAATGGTGGCGCTGGTCGAGATGCTCACGGCGGCCCATCACTGGATTCCCACCGGCGCGCATGAAGTGCAGGTCGCGCTTTCGCTGCTGGTCACGCTGATC
Organism: Acidobacterium capsulatum ATCC 51196; assembly: GCF_000022565.1. NCBI lineage: Bacteria > Pseudomonadati > Acidobacteriota > Terriglobia > Terriglobales > Acidobacteriaceae > Acidobacterium > Acidobacterium capsulatum. The sequence goes on along the minus strand of NC_012483.1, from coordinate 812,108 downwards.
TTTCTGCTGGTGTGGGCGGTCTACCGCACATTTTCTTTTGCTGTATTTGCGCTGCCGCTGTCGCTGTTGCTCACCATCGTGCCGGCCATCTCTGACCAGCGCTACACCTTCAGCTCCGAGCACATTCGCAGCGGCTGGATCTTCGCCCACGTCTTTCTGCTGCTCGCCGCCTATGCCGCGCTCTTTTTCAGTCTGCTGGCGAGCATCCTCTATCAGGTCGAAGAGCATCGCCTCAAAAACAAGCGTTCGCCCCGGCTGACCGAGTGGCTGCCCCCGCTCGACACCATGGACCGCATCGCGCAGTCGCTGCTTATCGCCGGCTTCCTCTGCATGACGGCCGGGCTCCTGGCCGGCTCGCTCATCGCACAGGAACGCTCCGGAGCCCGCTACTTCGCCGATCCCAAAATTCTCATGTCCTTTGTGACGTGGCTGCTATACGTCCTCATGATTTATGTACGGCGTAGTACCGGATTTCGAGGAAGACGAGCCGTTTACCTCTCTTCGCTCATCATCTTAGCGATGATCAGTGTCTACGCCGCCAACCTTGTCAGCTCGGTGCACAGGTTCAGCCTGCCATGAATCTTCTGCTCACAGGACTGAATCACAAGACCGCGCCCGTCGAGCTGCGCGAGCGCCTCAGCATTCCTGAGGATGCGCTCGCCGCTGTCACGGCGCAGGTGCTGGCCCTCCCCGGCGTCGATGAGGCCGTGATTCTTTCCACCTGCAACCGCGTGGAGTTGCTCATCGCTCACCGCGAGCGCGTGGCTGAGCCCGACATGGCCGCTTTTCTTGAGGAGTGTTTTCAGCTCTCCGGCTCAGGCCTGCGCGAGCATCTTTATCATCACCGCGAGGCCGAGGCCGTGCGGCATCTCTTCCGCGTAGCCTGCAGCCTTGATTCGCTGGTGCTCGGCGAGTCGCAGATTCTCGGCCAGGTCAAAGCCGCCTACGCCGCTGCCAAAGAAAACGGAGCCGTGCGTTCGCAACTCGACCGGCTCCTGCAGGAGACCTTTGCGCTCGCCAAGCGCGTCCGCACGGAAACGGAAATCGGCGCGGCCCCGGTCAACATCTCCTCGGTCGCGGTCGATCTGGCGCGCCGCATCTTCGGCTCGCTCGACGGCAAGCGTGTACTGCTGCTGGGCGCGGGCAAAATGAGCGAGCTGGCCGCGCGCCACCTCGTGCATCACGGCGCCAACCGCATCCTCGTGGCCAACCGTACCCTCGCGCGGGCTGAGGCGCTTGCGGCGCAGTTCAACGGCGAGGCCATCACCTTTGACGCGGTCTTCTCCCTGCAGGACGTTCCCGACATCCTCATCACCTCCACCGGCGCCCCGCGTCCCATTCTTACCGCTGCGCACGTGCAGCAGTTTCTCCATCGCCGCCGCCGCAAGCCCATGCTGCTGGTCGATATTGCCGTGCCCCGCGACGTCGAGCCCGAGGTCAACCGCCTGGAAGGCGCGTTCCTCTACGACATTGATGATCTGCAGTCAGTGGCGAGTGCCAATCTCACCGATCGCAAGCGCCAGGCCGAGCTGGCCGAAGAAATCGTCGCCGCCGAGGCCATCAAGTTTGAGCAGAAGCGCCGCTCGCTGGAAATTGGCCCCGTCATCTCGGGCATGCAGCAAACCGTCGAAGCGCTTTGCGAGGCCGAGCTGCAGCGCCTCGCACCTCGCATGCATTCCATGACCGATGAGCAGTACGCCGCTGTGAAAATGCTCACGCGAGGCCTGATGAACAAGTTTCTGCACCTGCCCAAGCAGGCGCTGCGCTCGGCTGCGCAGACCGGCGACGATGCCGCCGTGCGCGCCATCCAGTCCGCCTTTGATCCTTCAGTGCTCCGCACCGGCCCTAAGGGCGATCTGGCCTGCCCTCGCAGCGGAGTCTCCATGGACGACGTGAAGCGTGAAAAAGCTCGCGGTCACCATGCAGAGCAGGGAAGTACCGCATCCGCACCGGCAGAGGCAGCCACTGATTCTGCCTTCTCAGACGAAATTCCGGCGAGGCGTCATTGATGCGCATTGGTTCCCGTGGCTCTCAACTGGCTCTCTGGCAGGCCAACCATATCGCGGCCCGTCTGCGCACCTTGGGTCATGAGGTCACCATCGAGATCATCCGCACCACTGGGGATGCATTGCAGCACGTCACCTTCGCCAAGGTCAGCACTGAACTGGGCGGCAAGGGCATCTTCACCAAAGAGATTGAGGAGGCATTGCGCGAGGGCCGCATTGATCTTGCCGTCCACAGCCTCAAAGATTTGCCCACGGATCTCGACCCGGCCTTCACCCTCGCGGCCATCCCCGAGCGTGTGGACCCGCGCGATGCGCTGCTCTCAGCCCGCTATACCTCGCTGGCCAGTCTGCCGCACGGCGCATGTGTGGGCACCAGCAGCGAACGCCGCCGCGCGCAGTTGCTCGTCCACCGGTCCGATCTTCGCTTTCAGGAATTTCGCGGCAACGTAGACACGCGCATCCGCAAGATGGTCGAGGGGCAGGCCGATGCCATCATTCTGGCTTCGGCTGGGCTCGAGCGCCTGGGCCTCACCGAGTACCGCCGCGAATGCTTAGCGCCAGAGATTCTTTGCCCCGCTGCCGGCCAGGGCGCGCTCGCCATTGAGACGCGAGCAGACGACGCCGAAACTCTCGCCATCCTCGCCTCGCTCGACCATTCCGCCACCCGCTATGCTGTGACCGCCGAGCGCACCGCGCTGGCCTCGCTCGGCGGCGGATGCCAGGTGCCCATCGGCATTCACTGCGCGCCGGTGCCGGGTGCTGACGGTGCTTATGCCATTCAGGGCGTCGTCGCCGGAGCCGCTGCGAAAGCCGCGTCCAGCGCGGCCCATCCTGTGATTCGCGTGGCGTTTGAGCACCAGCAGGGCCTTTCGCCGCAGGCCCTGGGCCGCCAATTGGCCGAGGAGCTGCTTCGCCAGGGCGCGCAGCCTTTTGCCTGAGCCTGGGGCCGGTCGCGTGCACCGTTTTTTGAGGTCAGGCGCGCGACGCGTTTAATCTATTCAGTGACACCCAAAAAAATACTGCAGGAGGCCCACGTCGTGACTTCCAAGCCATCCTCATCGCAGCCGCTCTCTGGCCGCCGCATTCTTGTCACCCGCGCTGAACATCAGGCCGGGCGTCTCTCCCATATCCTCGCCTCGCTGGGGGCCGAGCCCGTCGAAGTTCCGGCCATTCGCATTCTGCCGCCGGATACCTACGAGCCGCTCGACCACGCCCTGCGCACGCTCTCCAGCTACGACTGGATCATTCTCACCAGCGCCAACACCGTCAACGCCATGCTCTCGCGCATCGAGCAGCTCGGCATGGTCTCGCCAGCCTCGCAGACCGGGCAGGCCATCTATGGACCCATGCCGAAGATTGCCGCCGTGGGCCCCTCCACCGCGAAGGCCGCCGCCCGTGTGCGCTGGAACATTGACCTCATGCCCGACAAGTACGTCGCCGAATCGCTGCTGGAAGCGCTCGGCGACAAGCTGCGCGGCCAGCGCGTGCTGCTGGCTCGCTCCTCGCGCTCCCGCGACGTCATTCCCGAAGCGCTCCGCGAACAGGGTGTCAACCTTGATGTTGTCGAGGCCTACCGCACCGAGATTCCCGAGGAATCCCTCGCCCAGATCCGTACTCTCTTTGGCGATGGTCGCCCGCATGGTCTTGCCGCGGCCACCTTCACAAGTTCTTCTACGGTCGATAACTTTTTCAAGCTCATGCGCGCCTCCGGTCTCGCTTTTGTTCCATCGACTCTGCCGGCTATTTCCATTGGCCCCATCACCAGCAAGACGCTCCGCGATCACGCCTGGGAGCCGTCCGCCGAAGCTGACCCCCACTCCGTCGATGGCCTCGTCGATGCGGTCGTGCGCACACTCAGCCGTTAATCAGGAGGCGTAGGGCTTTTGCGCAAAACAAGGGGAGGGGAAACCCCTCCCTCTTGATCTTCAAATGAGGATTTTGTCTCAGCTCTTCTTGTGACATCTTTGGTATCAGGGCACGGCTTTAGCCCTGCCATTTGCACAGCACCAAAGAGGGCTTTAGCCTCTGTTTCACAGGATTAATCCCACGCTGGAAGGCGCGGTTCCGCCTCAGCCGCAAGATTTCGGAACACCCTCCGGCCCCGTATCCTCGCAGACCAGTTGCAAGAGCAGCAGCGAACGCGCCGTCACCTGATACGTGTCGCCTATATTGAACTGCTCCTTCTGCGGCTGCGCGCACATGTCTTCAATGTTGGTGTCGATCAGCAGCGCCCACGACGAGCCTCCGTTCGACTCCGGCAGCGTGAACTCCACCAGATCGTGATGCCCATTGATGATCATCAGCAGCGTCGCCTCGGTGCCGCGCTGCTTCACGCCGCTCACCGGCGAGCGCCCGTCGAGCAGCATGCCAAAGCAGCGCATGTTCGTGTCGCCCCAGTGCTGATCTTCCATCTCGCGTCCGTTGGCGTTGATCCAGGTCACATCCTTGAGGCCCTGTTCCTCGTTCCAGTCGCCGGTTAGAAAAAGGTTGCGGCGCAGAATGGGATACTTGCGCCGCAGCCCGGTCAGCCGCTGCACAAAGCGCACCTGCGCTTTTTCCTTCTCGGCCAGGCTCCAGTCGACCCAACTGATTTCATCGTCCTGGCAGTAGGCATTGTTGTTGCCGCCCTGCGTGCGCGCAAACTCATCGCCGGCCACCAGCATCGGCGTACCTTGTGAGAGCAGCAGCGTCGCCAGCATGTTCCGCATCTGGCGGTGGCGCAACGCGTTGATCTCCGCATCGTCGGTAGGGCCTTCCGCCCCGCAGTTCCATGACAGGTTGTTGTCATTGCCGTCGCGGTTGCCTTCGCCGTTGGCCTCATTGTGCTTCTCGTTGTAGCTCACCAGATCGTTCAGCGTGAAACCGTCATGCGCGGTAATAAAGTTCACTGACGACCACGGCCTGCGCCCCTCGCAGTTGAAGATAGAGGCCGATGCGCACAGCCTCTCGGTCAGCGCGGCGGCATGCGCTTCGCCCCGCCAGAAGTCACGCACATCATCACGAAAGCGGTCATTCCACTCCGCCCACTCCGGCGGAAACGCGCCCACCTGGTAGCCGCCCGGACCGCAGTCCCACGGCTCGGCAATCAGCTTGACGCAGCCCAGCACCGGGTCCTGGCAAACAGCCTTCAAAAAGCCGCTGCGATTGTCAAAGCCGTTCGGCTCGCGCGCCAGAATCGTTCCCAGGTCAAATCGAAAGCCGTCCACATGCGTCTGCTCCACCCAGTAGCGCAGGCTGTCGGTGACCATTTGCAGTACGCGCGGATCCGTCACATTCAGCGTGTTGCCCGTGCCGGTGTCATTGATGTAGTAGCGCGGATTGTCCGGCAGCAGCCGGTAATAGCTCGCATTGTCGATGCCCCGGAACGACAGTGTCGGCCCTTTTTCATTGCCCTCGCCGGTGTGGTTATACACCACGTCCAGAATCACCTCCAGCCCCGCGTCATGAAACCGCGAGACCATCTCCTTGAACTCCTTCAGCGTGTCCGCCGGGTCCGACGCATAGCCCGGGTCAGGCGCGAAAAAGCCGATCGTGTTGTAGCCCCAGTAATTGGACAATCCCTTCTCGACCAGGTGGCTGTCATGCACAAAGGCGTGAATGGGCAGCAACTCGACCGAAGTCACCCCCAGCGAGCAGATATAGTCCAGCACCTCTTTCGTCGCATAGGAAGCATAGGTGCCGCGCAAATGCTCCGGAACCTTCTCATGGCGCTTGGTAAAGCCCTTGACGTGCATCTCATAAATCACCGTCTCGTCAAAGGGAACCCGCAGCTTCGTCAGCCGCGTCTGGCCGTGCCAGTCAAAATTCGGGTCTACCACGATGCACTTCGGCATGTAGGGCGCGCTGTCGCGCTCGTCAAAGGTCAGATCATCCATCGACTCCATTCGGTAGCCAAACAGCGCCGGATTCCACTCGATATGCCCGCTATGCGCCGTCGCATAGGGGTCGAGCAGCAGCTTGTTCGGATTAAACCTGTGACCCTTCTCCGGCTCATACGGCCCATGCACGCGGTAGCCATAGCGCGTCCCCGGCTTGATGTCCGGCAAATACCCATGCCATATCTGGTTGGTGTACTCCGGCAGCGCAATCCGGGCTTCTTCGTTCTCTCCCGATTCGTCAAACAGGCACACCTCCACCTTGGTGGCATGCGCGGAGAAGACTGCAAAGTTGGTGCCCTTGCCGTCCCATGTCGCGCCTCGCGGCAGGGGATGGCCTTCAAGAATCTCGTAGTTCTTGTTTGTCATTTTTCTTCCTTACGTGTGCAAATTGGCGGCAAAGCGCGATCGCTGCGAGCCAACCGCGCCTGTGCATGCTTCGATGCCAAAAAGCGGTGGAAACGCCGCTTCTGCTCCTGGTCCGAGGCTCGCTGCTTTTGCAATGCACGAAAGCATGCACGCAACGGTACAATGCCCGCATCATGGAAATCACACAGGCGCAGCAGGAGGTTCGGGAGACCTACCTCGGCGGATTCGCCGGCCAATTGGTTGCGGGCACTCTCTGGGCAGTTTCCGCGGCAGCCTGTACCTGGTCTTCCTTACATCTGGCCGAGATCATTCTTCTGCTGGGCGGATTCTTCATCTTTCCTTTGACGCAGCTTTTACTGCGCCTCATGGGCCACTCCTACGCGCTGCCCAAAGGCCATCCGACGAACGGCCTGGCCATACAGGTGGCCTTTACGCTGCCGCTCAGCCTGCCTCTGGTCATCGCTATCGCCGTCATTCACCCGGTCTGGTTCTATCCGGCCTTCATGATTGTCTTGGGCGCGCACTATCTGCCATTTGTTTTTCTCTATGGCATGCGGCAGTTCGCCGTTCTCTGCGGGCTTCTGGTGGCAAGCGGCCTGATACTTGGCATGTATCGGCCCTACCCGGTCAGCCTGGGAGCCTGGCTGACGGCTGCGCTTCTCTTCATCTTCGCGTGGACCGGCCGCCACACGGCATTGCGAAGTACAGCTCACGCAGCAGTTCCCTGAGCGGGAATGGCGCATCCCCGATTCTCTACGCCGTCCTCGATTCCCACCGCTTTGCCTGAAATTACCCCGAAAACCGCTACCATAGCTACAGGGGCAAGATCCGTCCGGCATCTCTTCGCACCCCCTCCGCCCCCCGGATCTCTAAAATCGCTGCCACAAAACATGTGAATCTGGATTCACATTTATCTTCTGGCTCGTGCTGGTCGTATCTCGTTGTTTTATAAGGTGCTTATGCGGTTTCTGGCCGGGCCGTTTCTTTACCCGTGCTTCGGTCAAGAAAATAGGATAGAAATGTGAATCCATATTCACATTTGTCCAAGTCGCTCATTTTGTAAGGTTTACCGGCGAAATCGGCCGAAAAACCAGAAAAAACGTGAATGCATATTCACATAATGACTCAAGTTTCACAAAATAAAAGGTTTAAGCATGAAATTCGCACCTGATGTCCTCCCGGATGCGAATCCCCATTCACATTCCCGCCGAAGACCACGTCTTGTCCCCGGAATGGCACAGTGTCTCCAGCGTGCATACCTCGCACTTCGGCTTGCGCGCATCGCACACCTGCCGCCCGTGGTAGATCATCTCGTGTGAAAACTGAATCCACCTCTCCCGCGGCAAAATCTGCATCAGCTCCTGCTCCACCTTTTTAGGGTCGTTTGAATTCACCAGCCCCAGCCGGTTTGAGAGCCGCAGCACATGCGTATCCACCACCACGCCTTCGGCCTTGCCAAAGGCCACGCCCAGCACCACGTTGGCGGTTTTGCGCGCTGCTCCGGGCAGCGTCAGCAACTCGTCCATGCTCTCGGGCAGCTTGCCGCCGTACACCTCCACCAGCCGCTTGGCCGCCCCGTGAATCGACTTCGCCTTGTTGCGATAAAAGCCCGTGCTCTTCACATACTCTTCAATCGCCTCGGGCGTGGCTTGCGCCATCGCTTGCGGAGTAGGGAAGTCGCGAAACAGCTTCGGCGTCACCATGTTCACCCGCGCGTCGGTGCACTGCGCTGAGAGAATCGTCGCCACCAGCAGCTCCCACGGCGAGCGGTGCAGCAGCGCGCACTCGGCATCGGGATAGGCCGCCCGCAGCCGCCGCAAAATCTCAGCCACGCGCTCCGGCGAGCGATCTCTTTTTTTAGAGGAAGCTTTGGCGCTCTTGCGGGGCACAGCCGTGGCAGTGGATTTCGCTTTACGAGCGGGGACCTGATCGGCCTTGGCCGGAGCGAGCTTGGAGGGCGCGGCCTTGGAAGGTGTCGTCCGGGCCTTCTTGGACGCGGTGGGCTTCGGGGCTGTCTTGGCTGCTTTTGCGGGTGGCTTCTTCGTGCTCTTCAGGGCGGGCATGCACGCATTGTAACCAGCGCCGTCTCTTTCAGCGCGGTGGCCACACGCTTCCCGTATACTGCCATCGAATGAGTGAAAAAATCCTCGCCCTTCTGGCCCACTTCATCATCTCTGTCATCTCCTCCACCGGGTACACCGGGGTGGGCCTGCTCATGGCGATCGAGTCGGCCTGCATTCCTCTGCCGTCAGAGGTCATCATGCCGTTTGCCGGTTATCTGGTGGAGATGGGGCGGCTCAACCTCTTCTGGGTGGCCACGGCGGGGGCCATCGGCTGCAATCTTGGCTCGGCCATCGCCTACTGGATCGGCGCCTGGGGCGGCCGTCCCTTCATTGAGCGCTATGGGCGCTTTGTGCTGCTCAGCACCCATGACCTCGATCGCACCGAGCGCTTTTTTGAGCGCTACGGCAGCATCACGGTCTTTGTGGGGCGGCTGCTTCCTGTGGTTCGCACGTTCATCGCCCTGCCGGCCGGCATGGCGCGCATGCGGCAGTGGCGCTTCCATCTCTACACGTTCCTGGGTTCCTGGCCCTGGTGCTTTGTATTGGCCTATGTGGGCGTCCGGCTGGGCCGCGCCTGGGATACGGATCCCCGCTTCAAGGCGATCTTTCACCGTTTCCACCTGGGCGTCGAAATCGTCGTTCTGCTTGGTCTGGTCTGGTTCGTCTGGAGCCACTGGAAGACCCGGGAACGGCCCACGCAGGCCTAGCCTCCACTCAGCCCCGCAAAGCTGCCGTTAAGCCGGGCGGCATTGCCAAACCATGCCTCCGCGTCAGAAACTGAAGATTCGTGCAATCAACATTGGAAGGAAGAGAGCAGGCGCAGAAAGCAATGTCATCGAAAATTCAGCCAGCAAACGGAAAACTGGGAGTCATGGTGGTCGGCATGGGTGCCGTCGCCACCACACTGATCGCGGGTGTCGAAGCCGTCCGCAAGGGACTGGCCAAGCCGATCGGCTCGCTGTCACAGATGGGCAGCATCCGCCTCGGCAAGCGCACCGACGGAAAATCGCCGCTCATCAAGGATTTTGCCCCGCTCGCCTCACTCGACGACGTGGTTTTCACCGGCTGGGATATCTTCCCTGAAAATATGTATGAGGCGGCCAAGCACGCGCAGGTGCTCGACAACGACCAGTTGCGCACCATCCAGCCCTACCTGGAGTCGATCGAGCCCATGCCGGCCGTCTTTGACCAGCACTACGTCAAGCGCCTCAACGGCACGCACGTCAAAAAGGGCAAGAGCAAGTGCGACCTCGCGCAGCAGGTGCGCTCTGACATTCAGGCGTTCAAGGAGAAGTGCGAGCGCGTCGTGATGATCTGGACCGGTTCGACCGAAATCTTCCTCGAGCCCACCCCCATCCACGACAATATTGAGGCCTTCGAGAAGGCGCTCGTCAATGACGATCCTGCCATCGCGCCCTCGCAGATTTACGCCTACGCCGCGCTCAAGGAAGGCATTCCCTTTGCTAACGGCGCGCCCAATCTCACGGTCGATCTGCCCTGCATGATCGAGCTCTCCAAGCAGACCGGCGCGCCCATCTGCGGCAAGGACTTCAAGACCGGCCAGACCTTCATGAAGACCGTGCTCGCCCCGGCCTTCAAGGCCCGCATGCTCGGCCTGAGCGGCTGGTACTCGACCAACATCCTCGGCAACCGCGACGGCGAAGTGCTCGACGATCCGGAATCCTTCAAGACCAAGGAAGAGTCGAAGCTCGGCGTGCTCGAGTACATCCTGCAGCCCAGCCTCCACCCCGATCTCTACAAGGATATCTTCCACAAGGTCCGCATCAACTACTACCCGCCGCGTGGCGACAACAAAGAGGGCTGGGACAACATCGACATCTTCGGCTGGCTCGGCTATCCGATGCAGATCAAGGTCGATTTCCTCTGCCGCGACTCCATCCTCGCCGCGCCGCTCGCGCTCGATCTCGTGCTTTTCCTCGATCTGGCCAAGCGTTCGCCCGAGCTGAGCCACCTCGGCATTCAGGAGTGGCTGAGCTTCTACTTCAAGTCGCCGCAGACCGCGCCGGGCCTCTATCCCGAGCACGACCTGTTTATTCAGCTCATGAAGCTCAAGAACACGCTGCGTCACATCATGGGCGAAGACCTCATCACCCACCTCGGTCTCGAATATTACGACTGAGGTTCAGTTTCCGTGAAAGACCAAAACCCCTCCAACCGGAGGGGTTTTGCTTTGCTTGCAATGTCAGATAAGCCGTCTCAAGCATCAATCATGTGATTTCGCACGGCGTAGCGAACCAGATCGCTCACATTTCTTAGCCGCAGTTTGCGCATCACATTTTTGCGTTGTGTTTCGACAGTGAAAGTACTGGTGCCCAGTACGGATGCCGCTTCTTTCGTGGATTTTCCCTCGGCTAGAAGCTGCAGCACCTCGCCTTCGCGAGGAGTCAGTCTTTCTTTATAGACAATGCCGGGACCCGTCAGGTGAACAGAACGCGCCAGCGACTGCAGCACAACGTCCGTGATTACAGGAGAGAAAAAGGTTCCCCCCGCCATTACTGATTGAATGGCCTGTAACAGGATTTGACCGGTATCGGTCTTGAGTAGATAGCCACGGGCACCGGCCTCGACCGCACTTCGAACCAGTTCATTGCTCTGATGTTGGGTCAGGATAATGACCTTCACGGTTGGCAGCGCATTCAGGATCCGGCGGGTAGCTTCGATGCCATTGAGTTCCGGCATAGTGACATCGATCACAACGAGAGTTGGCTTGTAGAGGATCGCTTTATCGAAAGCTTCCCGTCCTGTCGTCGCTTCATCGCATACGATTCCGCCATTTCGCTCGATGGCATCCCTGACGCCTGCGCGGAGCAGCATGTGATCGTCGGCAATTAAAGCATTCACTCCCTTCATCATGCAGGTGCTACCTTGGGCACAACCGCTCGCACGAGTAGGCCTGGATTGGCGGGAAGCAGCTCGATGGTCCCTCCAAATGGGCGAATTCGTTCCCGCATCCCCGCTATTCCCACTCCCATGTGTGCATGAGACTGGCTCTGATCATAAAAAGTTGCGGGTAGACCCTTGCCGTGATCTTCCACCTCGAGCACGAGATCTGCCGCAATCTGGATGCGTATCTCAGCCCAGGAACTTCCGGAGTGCCGCAGAATGTTGGAGAGAGACTCCTGAACAACACGGAAAAGTGCTAATTCAAGGTCAGAGTCGAATCTTGGAAGTGGCGTGGCAATTTGAACTCTGATGTCGATGTCAGTTCTTCGCGTCAGCCCTTCCACAAAGATCCGGAGTGCCGACTCCAGCCCCAGGTCTTCGATGAAGGGAGGATGCAACAGGTAGCTGATCGTCCTCAGTTCTTCTGAGCAAATCGTAACGAGCGCCTTTGTGTCTTCCAGGGCATTTCTGCTGGTCCGGTCTAAGGATTCTGAAGATATTTTGTCGAGATTGAGAGAGAGCAATGCATGCAACTGAAGCACCGAATCATGCAACTCTCGTGCGATGCGGCGTCGTTCTTCCTCTTGCGCTTTTAAAAGTTGACTACTCCAATTCTGAAGCGTCTTTTCTTCTTTGGGACCAGTGCTGTTCCCCGTTGCGACGGATGGAGGTACTGCCGCGATCTCTGCTCTTTGCTTTTGAGCTTGTGGCGGCGGAGCAAATGATCTTCTGATGGATAAAGGAGGGAGCGACATTTGGGAGTTCCCCGCGAAATCTGTGTGTGGAGGTTTAGAACGAGGATATTCCAAGTAGTGCGGAAGCTGATCTGAATGACGTAATTCTGCCGTGGCGCAATCGCTGTACGGAGAGTCGCGTTGTTTCCCGCGAGCAATTTCAAATCGATATTGTCCTGCGTTCGCGCAGTATATGACGTTCTCTTTGCGTGCAGTTCTCTCCATCATCAAGGCAGGAATAGATGATGCCGGAACAGGAGCACCAAAAAGAAATCCTTGTCCGAGTTCGCATTGCAGGCTCGTGAGCAGATTCGCCTGGATATGCGTCTCAATCCCTTCGGCAACCGTGTGGATTCCAAGAGCTTCTCCCAACGCAATCACGCCGGCGATGAAATCTTCAGACCTTTGATATTCCGATATGCACTGGACGAACCTCATGTCGATCTTCAGTTCGTCAAAAGGAATCTCGTGAAGGTGCTGCAAACCCGCATAACCCTTACCGAAATCATCGAGCGAAAGACGAAATCCGCTGCGGCGGATACGGTGAACGGTGGCTCGTGCCAATGCTGTATTTTCAATCCGGGTCGATTCCGTCAGTTCAAGAGTGAGGCATGAGATTGGAAATCCCGAGCATTCTGCAATGAGGCTCAATCGTTCGCACAACTCTGGATCAAGGAGTTCATCGGCTGAAATATTGATTGAAAGCCGCAGAGGCATGGGACAAAACGCCGCAATTGCGACGGTCGCCTGGCCTAGAACCTCATGCGTGACATCCGGCAAAAGATTAGCGCCCTGTGCTAACGGAATGAATTCAGCCGGCAGCAAAATTCCGAGCTCTGGATGAAGCCAGCGAGCGAGCACTTCAAAGCCTGACAGGCTCCCGGTCTTAAGCTCGATCTGCGGCTGAAAATAGGGAACAATCTCTCCGGATTGCAAGGCTAGGATCAGTCTTGATGTGCTTATAGTCGCCATAACGATGCACGGCCCTGTTGATCGTCTATGAAATCGCTTCATCCCGCGGAAGAGCAGTCGCCACAAGCAGGATCAGAATGAGAGAGATCTCGCTTTATGGAAAAGCATGGCTTTCGTCCGGCAGACTGTCCATCCAGTCCAATGCATATGGCAATGGCGCTAGTGGCTATTTTTCTTCAAGAGCAAAGAGGCTCGCGGGGAGAGAGCTTCCGTTTAGCTATTCACTGTGCTGCTTCTGTGATATTCGCGCACGCCCCAGAATCTCTGGTAGCAGATCTCGCAGAACCACGGATACTTCCGGATCAGTTTCGCCGCTGCCGCCGCTAACCCCCGCCGGGGAATGCGATGAACGCTATCCCTTCGGAGACAGGTTGGGCAAACGGGATGCTTTTGGGGCATTAATTATCTCCAGCAAAACAAGAGGGCAGATAGGTAGAGCAACAAGTCGATCGAAATGCATTAACTGAGGAGCGAAGCGGTCTGTTGCCGCATCTTTTTGCCCGTCCCTCAAAAAAAAGACCGCCCTCATGGAGGGTGACTCGCTGATGGCGGTCTGTCCAAATCTCCTGTAAATGTTCTCTACTATCAAAATGCTGAATTTCTTCTAATAATCCCATCCCTGAGATCGGGTAAATAAATATCCCAAAATGGGTATACAACCCTGTGCGCATTTATAAAGGGACGCCATCTTGTGTTTATGCGGAGTAAACGGAGGGCGGAGAGGCCCCCTGTGCTCTCATCTTCCGGAAGATTCAATCGGGGAGGCGGCCACCAGGGAGCATCCTGAGCGCGCAGGCGGCTCAGTCGTCGACGGCCGAATAATTGAATTGTGCAGATGCCGGTACGCTCCAGGGCGACAACACACCATGCCCTGATGGATGGCGGCGAGAGCACCCATCAGCGTGGACGTTCCTGCCCGCGCAGGGCGCATTGAGCGGCCAGAAAGATGCCTTGATAGTGCTTCTTTCTATCGCAATTGTTTCTCGACAAAGCCCGGGGCCACGCTGAAGGCGGGTATTTCTCTGCCTTCACCATTCCGCTCCCGGCTGCTATCGTGGCATGGTGGCGATATCAGAAGCGGCCGGCAAAAGGAGGGCGAATGGACGTGTGGGGGCTGAGACGGGAGCAAATCAGGCAGGCGATCGCGTGGGCGTGTGGAATCTTCCTGGCCTTGGTGCTGCTCGCCCCCGTGCTGGCGCAGCGGGACACGAAGCGCGCACCGTCGGGTTGGCAGATCGGGCCTCGGACCAGGTTGCAGGCCGGTTCATGGCGCCGTCCTGTCGATGCGCCGATTCTTACTCCTGATCCCAGCGCCGTTTTTCGCGATCCCATCCGAAGACAGATGGTGCATTGGGAGGCAAACGCCACCTTCAATCCGGCGGCCGTCGTGCGCCACGGCAAAGTCTATATCCTCTACCGTGCAGAAGACGACACTGGCCTGCAGGCCATCGGCGGCCACACCTCGCGCCTGGGGCTCGCCTGGAGCCGCGACGGCATCCACTTTACGCGCGATCCGGAGCCGGTCTTTTATCCTGCCAATGATGCGCAGAAGAGCCGCGAGTGGCCCGGCGGTGTGGAAGACCCGCGCATCGTGGAGGCTCCCGGCGGCCTGTATGTGCTCACCTACACCCAGTGGAACCGCAAGGTGACTGACATTGGTCTTGCCACCTCACACGACCTGCGCCACTGGACCAAATACGGCCCCATCTTTCCTCACCGTCTGGGCCCTGCCTTCGAGAGTTACAAATCGGGAGGAATCGTGACCCGGCTCGACCACGGTCGCCTCGTCGCCGCAAAGATCCATGGCCGGTATTGGATGTATTGGGGAGAAAAGATCATCCATCTCGCCTGGTCGCCCGACCTCATTCACTGGACGCCCGTCATGAATCCGCAAGGCGACGCACTGGTGTTGCTGCAGCACCGCCCGGGGCACTTCGACAGCGGATTTCCCGAGGTAGGCCCCCCGCCGCTGCTCACGCCGAAGGGCATCGTCCTCTTCTACAACGGTAAAAATGCATCGCAGCATGGAGATTCCGCACTCGGCTCGGGCGCATATTCGACGGGGCAGGCTCTGTTTCAGACATCCAATCCGGGCCGTCTGCTGGCGCGCTCCACGGAACCCTTCCTGAAACCGGAGCGCCCGTACGAAAAGACGGGCCAATACGGAGCCGGCACCACCTTTGCCGAGGGGCTTGTCTTCTTTCATCACCGATGGTTTCTCTACTATGGCTGCGCCGATTCCCGCGTCGGCGTCGTGGAAGCCGCGCAGCGCTGAGGGCGCGCTGGTACGTCAGTGCGCCGGAAATAAAATCACCGGCCCGGCTTCCTCCGCATGCACGCGGCGCACAATGCGCGGGGTCACCACAATCACCAGCCGCGAAATATTCTTGCTTGCATCGCTGTTCGTCGCGTTGCCAAAGCCCGGCAGTTCGCTCAGGCCGGGGATCCCCGTCACCGCATTCGACAACTGCTGGCTCATGCTGCTCATGATCATCGCGCTCGATCCCGGCTTGACCGTCGTGATCGCCGTCAGCTCGCGATCATTGAGTACCGGAATGCTGTTGAGTGACTGGCCCTCCAGCGTGTCGAGCTTCAAGTCGAGCTTCAGCGCGACGTTGCCGCGCCCGGTCACCGACGGCGTCACATGTAGCGTGAGGCCGAGGTCTTCATACTGCACCTGGGGAATCGTCTCTTCCGTCGAGAGCAGGGAACTGGAACTGATGCCCAGGCTCTGCAGCGCGCTTGAAACGCCCGGCGACGTTAGCCCGGCGATCGAGGTGCTGCTGCTGCTCAGATTGGAGTAGCTCGACGTAATGATCGGGTAGCGCGTGCCGCTGCGCACCTCTTCGTCTTCATGGTTCTGCGCCAGTATCTGCATCTGGTCGAGCGAGTGAACCGCCGAGGCCGTCAGCGAGCCATTCAGCGTGCCGCCGTTGCCAAAGGTGAGGCCCGTGAGCGTGAGGCCGCCGCCAAAATACGCGAACGGGCTGTCCAGAATGCTGTTCGTCACCGCACCTGAGCCAATCAGAATCGCCGCGATGGCCGCATAATCGCCGGGCGAGGCGAGTCCGCTCGAAATGATCTCCTGAATCAGGCTCTGGTTGTTGTTGATGACCGAATTCAACTCCGAAGGAATGTTGAAGACCGTCGACTGATTCGGTAGCTCTGCTCCCACGTTATGCGCATGCGTCAGGTCAATCTCATACATGCGAACGTCCAGTAAAATCTCGCTCTGCCCCTGCAGCAGTTGCGTCAGTGTCTCGTTAAATCCCTTCAGGTCCCGCTCGGGTCCTCGCAGCGTCAGGGCCTGCTGCGAGGCGTCGTAGCTTGCCTGCTTGATGTTGAAGGCGTTGTGCGCAATCTCGATCAGGTGCGTGCGCTCGTGCTCCGGCACGCCCCGCAGCCGCACCGTCTCCATGGCCAGCCGCTCATACTGCAGGCGATTCTCCGGCGTATCCGGCACAAACAGCACCCGTGCCGGATCAAGCGGCACCGCAAAGGTATTCGTGGCCAGCTCCACGGCATGCAACGCCTGCTCAAAGCCCACGTGATCCACATAAAAACGAACCGGCTGATTCTCCACTTCGCTGGTGCTGGCCGCGTCAATGTTCCACGCCTGCATCACCTGCCGCAACAGGGTCTGAGCTGAAGCGTAAAGATGAAAACTGTGTTCCCCCGGCAGCGGATCAAGCGCCACGGGCGGCGCGCTCACCTGAATATCTTTTCCGGCGTCAAAGCCCGCCGCGCCCACCGGCGGCAGATCATCGAAGTGCTGCGTCACCTCGGCGTTGTGCGGGTCAAGCTGCAGCGCCTCCGTCAGCAGCTTTTGCGCCCGCATCGGGTGCCCCTGCATGCGCGCGTGGTGCGCCTGCTGCACCAGCTCCGTCACGAGATGCTCGCGTGCAATCTTCGCATCGGCCTCAAAGCGCGGATTCTCCGGGTCCAGCTTTGCCGCGTGCTCAAAGTCCAGCATCGCCTCGCGCGCTTGCTTGGCCAGCAGGGCACGCGTGCCTTTCGCTGCGAGTGCTTCGGCCCGGTTTCTGTCTCGCACTGAAACAGCATCCTGTTTTTTGGGTTTCTTATTCGCCGCGGCCTTCGATTGCGCAGCAAAGAGCGGCCGCTCGCTGGTCACGCTCTGCATCGGCTGCCCGTTCACAGCGGACCGGCCCTGCGGCTGTGTTGCGCTGCTCTGTGTCTGTGCGAGTGCCGCCGTGCTCAGTGCGAGTACGCAGCTTGCCGCGATGAGGAGACTCCGTGACATCCTGCTACGGCCGTCCTCGCAGAAACGGCGCGGCTTCCGGCGTCTTCTCCATGAGAGCTTCCAGTGAACTCGCGCAGACCTCCGGCTCCAGCTCCATCAGTGTTTCAAATGACTGCTGCCCCGTCGCCACCGCAATTGTCGGCAGGCCGTTCGCCCGCGCCGCGCGAATGTCCGATATCGTATCGCCTACCACGCACACCGTGGCCTGCGCTCCCGTGCGCTCCCGCGCCAGCTCCGCCGCGTGGGCAATCATCTCGGCGCGCTCTGTGTAGTGGTCGCTGAAGCCGCCGAAATCAAACCACTCGCGCAGCCCCACGGTCTCGATCTTCAGCCAGCCAATCGACTCCAGATTGCCTGTGGCCACGCCGAGCGCGCGTCCCTTGCTGTGCAGATAGCGGAGCGTCTCTTCAATCGCCGGCATGCGGATCAGCTTCATTTCGCCGCGCCGCGCCGCCACGTTCACGCGCATGTGCTCCAGAATCTCTTCGAGCGCCGCGCGCCAGTGGCCATCTTCCAGCGTGGTCTGCACAAACGCATCCCGCAGAATGCCCGGATCAGTGTTGCCCTGCAGCGTCACCCCGTCCAGCGAAAGTTCATGCCCCATCACATGGCGCACGCCCTCTGCAAAGGATTCATAGTGGATGCGGTCACGGCTCCGCAGCAGCGTGCCGTCAATGTCAAAAAGGTAGGCATTCTGCGCATCCCAGGCAAAGCCCGGTTGAACATGCACCTGGTGAGGCAGCTCTGCGGTTTGCGTGGTGTAGCGAATGGGGTGCGCGGTCGCGTCCAGTGTGCTCAAGCGGTCAAAGGCCCTTTCTGCGTTCTCTTCTCAGAGTAAAGCAGGCGGCCATTCTGCTGCGTGGTTAGCGCGCCGCCTGTTTGGTGTCAAATACAGGACGTTCGCTGCGCGGCGGGCGCTTGAGTCCCATGCGAACCTGGCTAGGTTCAATCTCCAGCTCGGCCAGCGTACGGCTCAGCGTATTGCGGTGCATGCCCAGTTCCTTGGCGGCCTTGCACTGGTTGCCGCGGTGGCTGGCCAGCACCTGCAGCAGGAAGCGCTTTTTGAACTCGCGAAGAGCTTCGTCATAGGTGATACCGCTGGCTTGCATCTGCATCACGAGACTGTCGAGTTCGCGCTTCACTTGCATCTCTCCTGCAATCGGTCTACGGGGGAATGGTGCTGGTTCAGAATAACCGCGGGGACGAACTGAAGTTTACGGCACCCGGGCGCCATGCGTAAACCACTCACTTTGTTCCCCGCGCAAAATATCGATGCCGTGGCGAATCTGGCCGCTCAATTCGCTCGGACTTACATAAGCTGCCCCATGCGCCGCCGCCATAAAGTACGGCGCAAAGCGGGAGTTGCGCAGCATCGTGGCCCGGGGCGCAAACGCCGTGATGGCTACAATCATCACCACGCTGAGCACCGCGCCTTTCACCAGTCCAAAGGCCGCGCCGGCCAGCCGGTCGAGCCATCCCAGGCCCACGGTGCGCAGCGACCACCGCACAATGCGCCCCAGCAGTCCGGCCACAATCATGGTACCCAGCGCGATCATGACAAACGCCACAATCTTCGTCAGCTCCAGCGGATACACCCACCTGTCCAGCCACGGCAGCAGCCGCTGATAGTTCCAGCAGGCCAGCAGCAGCCCCAGTACGGCGCCGCCCAGCGAACACACCTCGACCACCAGGCCACTGCGTGCTGCTGAAAGCACCGAAACCACCACAATGGTCACGATGATCCAGTCAAGTAGGCTCATGGCGTTTACTGCTGCAGAACGCTGTCCGTCAGCATGAAGTAGACCTCAGCGTAGCGCTTCTGCGTGCCGCGCACCACTTCGGCGGGTAGCGGAGGCGCGGGAGCCTTCTTGTTCCACTTGATCTTTTCCAGGTAGTCCCGCACGTACTGCTTGTCAAACGAAGGCTGCGACTGTCCGGCACGGTACTGGTCACGCGGCCAGAAGCGCGAAGAGTCCGGCGTTAGCGCCTCATCGCACAGCAGAATGCCCCGGTCGTTCTTGCCAAACTCAAACTTCGTGTCGGCAATCACAATGCCGCGCGCCTCGGCATGCTTTGACGCGCGCAGGTAAAGCTCAATGCTCAGGTCGCGCAGCTTCTCGGCTTCTTCGCCGCCAATCATATTGGCCATCTTGGCAAAGGAGATATTCTCGTCATGCTCGCCATCGGCGGCCTTGGTCGCCGGCGTGAAAATCGGCTCTGAGAGGCGCTCGGATTCCCGCATGCCCGGAGTCAGCGTGATGCCGCCAATGCTGCCCGTGCGAATGTAATCCTTCCAGCCGCTGCCCGAGATATAGCCGCGCACCACGCACTCCACCGGAAACATCTCCGCGCGCTTCACACGCATGCTGCGGCCCTTCAGAATCTTCTTGTACTCCGAGAGGTCTTCAGGAAACTCCGCCAGGTCGGTGCTGATCATGTGATTCGGCACCACGTCGGCCAGCTTGCGGAACCAGAAGGCCGAGAGCTGCGTGAGCACCTCGCCCTTGCCGGGAATGCCCGTCGGCAGAATGTGATCAAACGCTGAGATGCGGTCTGTCGCAATCATCAGCAGGTCCATGCCAATGGCGTAGATGTCGCGCACCTTGCCACGCGAGACGAGCTTGAGTTCAGGGAGTTCGGCTTTCAGCAGAGCTTTCAAGGGATTGTGTAACACCTTTCCAACGGCACGGGGAACTGTTGACTCTTCCAACATGTTACAAGGTTGGCATCGCGGTCTGGATAGCCCGCGAGAGAAAATACACGCTCCCCGCCGCATCTCTCAGCCTATGCGCGCCGCGAGTGCGGTGCAAGCTCATGGCAGATGGGCAGGGAAGCATGGTGACTTTTGGGTATTACGCCGTCGCGCGGCGCGCCATCGCCGGGCGTTCCTGCCCGCCCATGCGCACGCTCACCACCTTGGAGACGCCCTGCTCCTGCATCGTGACGCCGTAGATCATGTCAGCGGCCGTCATCATGCGCTTGGAGTGCGTCACCATCACAAACTGCGTATCCACTGACATGCTGCGCAGCAGGTCCGCCAGGCGGCCCACGTTGGTTTCATCCAGCGGAGCGTCTACCTCGTCCAGCACGCAGAAGGGGCTTGGCTGGTACTGGAAGATGCCCATCAGCAGCGCCAGCACCGTCAACGCCTTCTCGCCGCCCGAGAGCAGAAAGACGTTCTGCAGTTTCTTGCCCGGCGGCTGCGCCACAATGTCCACGCCGCTGTCGAGGGTGTTCTCCTCATCGGTCAGCCGCATAAAGGCCTGCCCGCCGCCAAACAGCCGCGTAAAGGTCGCGCTGAAGTTCTCATTGATGCGCGCGAACGCTTCGTTGAATTTGGTGAACGAGATCTCGTCAATTTCCTTGATCGTCGCCCGCGTGTTCTCAATCGAGTCCACGAGGTCCTTGCGCTGCGTCTCCAGAAAGGCGTGCCGCTGCTCGGTCTCGCGATACTCCTCGAGCGCCATCATGTTCACAGGCCCCATCGACTCGAGTTTTTGTTTCAGGCCGCGGCAGGCTTCATCTTCCGCCTGCAGTGCCTCGCCCTCCAGAGGAGCAATGCCTTCTTCCGCGCGCAGTGCCGAGGCTTCCATCCCGAGGTCCTGCATGCACGTCTCTTCCAGGTGCTGTTTGTCGGCCGAGCAGCGCGCCTCGCGCGCCGTCGCGGCCGTCAGCTTTTCGCGCAGGGCATTGTTCTCCGCGCGCAGCGTCTTCAGGGATTGTTCCACCTGCGCCAGTTCGCTGCGCAGTGTCGCGGCCTGCTGCGTCAGCTCCGCCACCTGCTTCATGGCTTCCGTGCGTGTATTGCTCAACTCTTCGCGGCGCACGGCCAGTTGTTCATTTTCCTGCTGGCGCTGCTGCTGTTCGGCGGCGGCGGCGGCCATCTGCTGCTCCATCTGCTGCAGGCGGCGTTCCAGATCACCATGCAGGCGATCGATGCGTCCAAAGGCCGCTTCCGCGCCGCGCCGGCGCTCTTCGTGCCCGGCCAGCTCGGCGGAGAGCCGCGCCGCGTCCTGCTGCGCGCCTTCGCGCGTCGCGCGCAACTCCGCCACCGCAGCCTGACCCTCGGCAATGGAGGCTTCCGCCGCGCGATGCTGTTCTTCCAGCCGGCTAATCTCCTCGCGCTTTTCTTCAAGGAAGCTCTGCTTCGCCGTGCGCGCATCCTTGTTGCGGCTGCTCTGCAGATTCCAGTCCTGCACGCGGCGGTCGAGCCGTTGAATCTCCGAGTCCATCTGCCGCAGCGCCGCGCCCTGCTGCGCGCTCTCGCGCTCGGCTTGCCGCCGCTCCTCGCTCTTCACTTCGAGCGAGCGCGTCAGGTCGCCCAGCAGTTTTGACAGCTCGGCGGCTGTTACTTCCGCCTGGCCCAGGTCCTTCTCCACTGCGGCCAGCTTTTCGCTCACCTCGCGCAGGTCGCGCTTCAACGCCAGCGGACCCCCGCTGCGGCTGCGCCCGCCCGTCACCGTCAGGTTATGGAAGCACTCTCCGCTCGGCGCAAGGAAAAATGCGCGCGGATGTTCGAGCGCCAGCGAACGCGCCGTCTCCGTGTCCGGAGCGACGTAGCCATCGCGCAGCTTCGGCAGAATCACTTCAAGCGACCGGCCAAACCCGTTCAGCACTCGAATGCAATCCTTCAGCGGCACCACGCCCGCGCGCTCGGCCACCGTGGCCTGAGCATTCTCCGTGGCCGCAAATGAGAACAGTGCCTGCGAGTCCTCCGGATGCACCAGGAACGTCGCGCGTCCATCCACGTCGGTCTTGAGCACGCGCATGCCTTCATTCGCCGCATCCCAGCTCTTCACCACCACGTAGTTCAGCTCATCGCGCAGAAATTCATCCACGACGTTTTCATACTGATCCTGCACTTCCAGAAAGTCCGCAAGCGTACCGACCGGCTTCAGCCCCTCGCCCAGCGTATTCGCGCGAAAGAGCTTCCGTACGGTTTCCGTCGAATAGCTGTGATCGCGAATCAACGACTCAATCGAATTCTTGCGGCCCACCAGCGTCGCGCGCTCTGAGCGCAACTGGTCGCCTTTGCGCCGCGCTTCCATCTCTTCGGTGCGCTTCTGCGCAATCTCGGCGCGCGCGGCCCCAATCTCCTGCTCCAGCCGCTGCAGCGTCTCCGTGATGGACTCAAACCGCATCGAGAGCTGTCCGCGCTCCGCACCCAGATTTTCCAGGTCGCGCTTCGCCGTGGCCATCTCCGCTTCCAGGCGCGCCGCTTCGCGGTCCAGCGCCGCCAGTGACTCTTCGGCCTGCGCGGACTGGTTGCGCACCACATTCAACTGGTTCAGCAGTTGCCCGGCCTGCCGGCGTCCGGCCTCAATCTTCTGCTCAGCGGCCGAGACGGCCTGGCTCGCATCGCGCATCTTCTGCTGCGAGGCCTGCGCCTGCGCCCGGAAGCTCGCGGCCTCTTCTTCGGCATTCTGCAGAAATCCGCGCTGTGCTTCGCGCTCCGCAGCCGTGGCCTCCAGTTGCTGCCGCGCCTGTTGCTGCTCCGCCTTGGCCTGTTCGCCGCGCCGCTCCAGCTCCTGCAGGCGCTCGCGATTGGCCTGTTCGCGCGTCGTCGTACGTTCCAGTTCCACGGCGCTCTGGCTGGCCTGCTGCTGCGCGGCCTTGGCCTGCTCATCCAGCGCATACCCTTGCGAAAGCCCGGCCGCGTGCTGCTGGTCCAGCTCTTCCACCTTCGCCGAGCGCTCGTCAATGCTCGCCGTGGTCTCCTGAATCTCCTGCTGCAGCCCGGCCTGCTCGGCGTCCATCTGCGCCAGCTTGCTCGCCAGCACCACCCGCAGGCGTCCGCGCAGTTCATCGCGCAGCGCGCCATAGCGCTCGGCCTTGGCCGCCTGCCGCTTCAGCGAAGCCATCTGCCGCGTCACTTCTTCAAAAATGTCATTCACGCGGGCCAGGTTCTGCTTGGCCTGCTCCAGCCGCAGCTCGGCGAGCCGCTTCTTGGTCTTGAAGCGCGTAATGCCCGCGGCCTCTTCAATGATGGCGCGGCGGTCATGCGGTTTTGAGCTCAACAGTTGCCCGATGCGCTCCTGCCCAATGATCGCGTACGACTCCGGCCCCAGGCCGGTGCCCATGAAGATGTCCTGAATGTCCCGCAGCCGGCACAGCTTGCCGTTCAGCAGATACTCGCTCTCGCCCGTGCGGAAGAGACGCCGCGTCACCACAATTTCGCCCTGCTGCGGTACGCGCTGAAACTTGCGGCGGCGAATCTTCAGCACCACCGCCGGCACCGCGCCACCCTCCTGCGCTGCCGCCGCTTCCGGCACGCCCTCCGTAGCCTGCGCCGCCTGAGACTCCGCCTGTGCCGCGCCTGCTTCCGCCGCCGGATTCGCCCCCGCCGCCTCAATCACCTGGCCCGGCTGCGACTCCGAGATAATCTCTTCCACCTCCGCCGCGCTTTCTGCGCGCAGAGCGTCTTCGTCCCAGTCCTTGGGCAGCTCGTTCTCCACGCTGATCTCAGGCTCGTCCAGCAGCGGCCCCTGGTAGGCCTCCGGATCAATCAGCGTGATCGACACCTCGGCCATGCCCAGCGGCTTCCGGCTGCGCGTACCGGCAAAGATCACGTCTTCCATCTTGCCGCCGCGCAGCGTCTTGGCGCTCTGCTCGCCCAGCACCCACGTCACGCCGTCGAGGATGTTCGACTTGCCGCACCCGTTGGGTCCTACGACCACTGCGATCCCATTGCCGGGCAGCGCGACCTCGGTACGGTCGCAAAAGGACTTGAAGCCCAGAATCTGGATTTTTTTCAGCTTTAGCATGGCAAAAACTCCCCACAGAACGTGGCTATACGTGAAAACTCTAGCGCCGGGGGCAAGGGGGGTCAACAACCTCACCCCAAGATGTTGTGGATAAGGCGTCCCAAATACAAGGAATAGGAAAGAAGCGCACTTTTGACCCCATCCTGGCCCTAAAAACGGCCATTTCGAGAACACGCGTTCCCCAAATCCAAATCCAGGGACCAATATCAGCGAAAAGTAGAGAAGGGACGGAGAATTGCCGCCTTCAGACTAAGCCCCGCAGCCCGCGTCCGCAACCCCGGGCATTGGACCGCAAGTCAGCTGTAATCCGGCGGCCAGCCGGTTCTTCAAGCGAAAGAAGACCGCGGTTGCCGCTCCAGCAATAGCTCTCTTGCTGGATGAAAGCAGCGATATTGTCCTGCTCCTGCAGGCGGGTTGGCTGGCAGGTTCGGGAAAGATATGGCAGAAAGAGGGAAGTTAACTTTGGGAATCACGGCGGATCAGGATAAAGTGTTTTTCTGTGGGACATTCACGATGGATGCTGCGGCGCGGGCCGTAGGGCGTGGGCGGATTCCGGAAGGACGTGGCTTGTATCTCGGTTCCGGACAGTAGCTATCTCAGCATGATGCAAGTAACGCAGATAATTGAGATGGGCTCTTTCTGTCTTCGTGAAGGAAGCCTGTCAGCATTGAGCTATGGCCCCCCCTCATCACACTCAATTGAATTCGACTTCCGCACTGAAAGAGACCTGAATGCCCATTGAACTGAGCATCATCATGCCCTGTCTGAACGAGGCCGAGACCTTGGCCGTGTGTATTGGCAAGGCAAGGGATTATCTGGAGCGCTCCGGCGTTTCCGCAGAAATTGTCATCGGTGACAATGGCTCTACGGACGGCTCCCAGGCGATTGCCCTGTCGCTGGGAGCAAGGGTTGTCAACGTGACGCAGCGCGGTTACGGCTCCGCTCTTTATGGCGCGTCGCTCGCGGCCCAGGGCAGATACATCATCATGGCTGACTCCGATGACAGCTATGATTTCTCCAATCTTGATCCTTTTATCAGCAAGCTTCGCGAGGGCTACGATCTGGTGATGGGTAACCGCTTCAAGGGCGGCATCAAGCCTGGCGCCATGCCATGGAAGAACCGCTATATCGGCAACCCGATTCTCTCAAGCATCGGCAAGGCGCTTTTTCGCTGCCCGGCCAGCGACTTTCACTGTGGCATCCGCGGCTTCTCAAAGGAGGCCTTTCACCGTATGGACCTCAGGACTACCGGCATGGAGTATGCCTCCGAGATGGTAATCAAAGCGACCTTGATGAACATGAAGATTACCGAAGTTCCCACTACGCTCAGCCCCGACGGGCGCTCGCGGCCTCCTCATTTGCGTCCTTACCGGGACGGATGGCGGCATCTGCGTTTCATGCTCCTGTTCAGCCCGAACTGGCTGTTTCTGTATCCGGGCACATTACTCATGCTGATCGGTATTGCCGGGTCCCTCGCCCTGATGCTGACTCCGATACACATTCATCATGTGCGTCTGGGAATCGACTCGCTGATCTACTTCGCGTTCATGGTGATTGCCGGTTATCAATCCGTGCTGTTCGCTATCTTATCCCGCGTCTATTCCGTGCAGGAGAATCTCTACCCGGGCAGCATCGGTTACCGTTATTTCTTCCGGCACATCGGCCTGGAGCGTGGCCTCATCGCCGGCGGCCTGCTCTTGGCCACCGGTCTGGGTGCCTTCATCTATGCGCTCGTCGAGTGGCAGCGGTTCGCCTTTGGCATGCTTGACATCGAGCACATCGCTCGCATCTGCATCCCTTCGGGGCTTACGGCCACTCTCGGCATCGAAACCATACTATTCAGCTTTTTCCTGAGTACTCTGGGTATGAGTGTGCGTCATCATCCCACCGAGTCTCCTTTGGACTATGTGGAGCCGGAGCGGGCAAGAGGCTGATTCGCTTGGGACTTGTGAACTCCTTTCGGGAGGCAAGGAATGAACTATGTTGTAGGCTCCGGGCCCGCCGGCGTTTCGTGTGCCCGGGCTCTTCTCGATCAGAGACTCCCCGTCACCATGCTGGATGCGGGATTGACTCTTGAACAAGAGCGGCATCAGAAACTCGTTCAGCTCGCTGCAGCCCCGCATCAGGACTGGACGGCTGAAAACCTCGAGTTTTTGCGGAAGGACATGCAGAGTTCGGCCTCGGGCATCCCGCTCAAGCTGGTCTACGGCTCTGACTACCCGTATCGAACTCCTCGGAATGCTACCCCGGTCGAGTTCGAGTCTGCCGACGCCAGTGCCTCCTATGCTCTGGGAGGGCTCAGCAACGTTTGGGGTTCGGCCGTGATGCCCTACCACCAGCGAGACATGGAGAAGTGGCCGGTTTCCTCTGCCAGTCTCGAAGACGGCTATCGTGCCGTCCTTCGCTTCATGCCCTTGTCCGCTGCTCAAGACGATCTTTCCGCGGAGTTTCCCCTCTACTCCAGCCATTGTCACGACATGAAACTCAGCCGCCAGGCTGCGCAGATGATGAGCCGGCTGCAGGAGCACCGTCACCGGCTCCAGCAAGCGGGCATATCCTTTGGAAAGGCCAGAATCGCTGTCGCCCCCCTGGGCCTTGAAGGCCCAGGTTGCATTTACTGCGGGCTTTGCATGTACGGCTGCCCTCACCAGTTGATCTATTCGAGCAGTCGCGCCGTGGAGGAGATGAAACGGAACGATCTGTTCGTCTACCGTCCCGGCGTGATTGTCCGCTCTGTAACGGAGGCCGGAAACGGCGTCCGCATCTCCGCGGCCACCTCATCCGGAGAAGAACTGGCCTTTCACGCTAGCCGTGTCTACCTCGCCGGCGGCCTCTACAGCACAACAACCATTCTGCTTCGCTCAATGGAACGCTACGACGAACCGGTTCCGTTCTGTGATTCGCAGTACTTTCTATTGCCTCTCCTGCGGGCGCGTGGCGCGGGAGACGTCAGTCAGGAAAACCTCCACACGCTGGCGCAGCTTTTCCTCGAAATCTACGATCCATCTACTAGCCCTCACACGATTCATTGCCAGCTTTACACCTACAACGATCTTTTCCGCGCCCCCATTGAGCAGACGCTTGGCCCGCTCAGGCCCCTCTTTCCCATGGAGCCGTTCCTGGGCCGGCTCTTGCTCATCCAGGGGTATCTACATTCCGATCATTCAGCGAGTATGCAAGCTGTACTCTCGCGCACCGCCTCCGGCGACGTGTTGCGTGTCCGGGGTGCCCCCAGCCCAGAGACGCGCGCAACGCTCAAGCGGCTCATCGCCAAGATGTTCGGTCTTTCACGAGCCACCGGATCAGTGCCACTGCCGCCTCTCCTCAAAATGGGTGCTCCAGGCCGCGGCTTTCATTCCGGAGGCACTTTCCCTATGAGCGCCCAGCCCACGAGCGCGCAAACGGATATTTACGGGCGTCCCGCCGGGTTCCGGAGAATTCATGCCGTGGATTCAACGGTTTTTCCCTCCATTGCTGCGACCACCATCACGCTCACGGCGATGGCCAATGCCTACCGCATTGGTTCTCTGGCCCCGCAATATTCCTGATTCAAAAAGGGAGTTTCAATGGCAGATTCGCATGTCTTCGCCGTAACCGGCGCAACTGGATACGTTGGTTCCGCTATCGTGAAGGCTCTTCAGGCCCACGGTACGGTCATTCCCCTCAGCAGAAGAACCCCTTCCCAGGCCGGTATCTTCTGGTCGCTCGAATCTGAGCAGGACATCACGGCGCAGTTCCGCGACAAAGGCATCTCCTGCCTCGTGCATGCGGCGTGGGATATGACCGCCGTCAAAGCTGCCGAGGTGCAGCGTACCAATGTGGAAGGATCGCTTAGGTTGTTGCAAATGGCTGCCGCCGCCGGTATTTCCCGGATTGTTTTCATCTCCACGATCAGTGCCTTCCCTGGCGCGCGCTCGCTTTACGGAAAGTCAAAACTGCAGGTCGAAGCCGCCGTGGCCGCTATGGGGGGACTCATCCTCCGTCCTGGATTGGTTTACGGGCCAGGCGGGCAGGACGAAGACTCAGGCGGCATCTTTCAGGCCATCGAGAAACAGGTCAAAAGCTCCAGCCGAATTCCTGTGATCGGTGACGGAAAGGCTCCGCAATTTCTGGTGCCCGTGCAGACGCTGGCTCAAATAGTGGCTGGCGCCGCGCGCGGAAAACTGGATGCTCCCGCCGGACAGCCGATTACCATCGCCAATCCGCAGCCTTGGAGATTCCGCGACCTGGTTCACAGCATCGCGCGCCGCCACGGCCGCCGCGTGGCATTGCTCCCCATCCCGTGGAGGCTGCTATACATGGGACTGCGTTCGGGAGAGATTTTGGGTCTGCACATGCCTTTTCGCAGCGACAGCGTGATCAGCTTCGTCCATCAGGATCCCAGTCCGGACTTCTCAGCGCTGCAGACGCTCGGAATTTTCGTACCGCCATACAGAGGCTGAGAATCCCGGAAGGGAAGAGTGCTACGGCTTAGGTTGGCACTCCACCCGTGTGGATCGAGCGCCTAGTGAATGCGGTACGACGCGCCAAAGCCCAGCACCGAGGGCGACAGCGCATTCGGTGAGAAGTTCCAGCGCTCATACGTGTAGTCCAGCGGGCGCAGCGTAATCCGGTTGGTCAGGTGATATTCCAGCCCTCCGCCAAAGCCAATCGCAAGATGAGTGCCCAACTGCTGCCCCGGCGCGCCCTGCAAGGAGAAATGTCCAATGCCGAGTCCTACTTTGGCAAATGGCTTCAGCCGCCCGTAATAGTGCCCGATCGTCGGGCCCACGAGCAGGCTGTACTCTGAGCCCTTGCCCGGAGCATCGCTCGCCATGCGCGAAAAGTTGATCTCACCAGCTACCGGCCAGCGCCCGTTCAGAATGCTGTAGTTGCCGTAAATCGCAAAAGCGCTCTTGTTCAGGCTGTGATTTCCTTGGAAATAATCAGAGTTGAACAGGGCATACTCGCCGCCAATGTTGATTTTGTGGCCTACCCGGTACGCATCCGGGCGCACCTGTGCCAGCGTGGGAAGCGTCAACAGCGCGATCATCAGGCCAAACAGGGGGAATTTCTTCATCATTTGCTTCGCAGATCCTCTCAACGGGGTTTGCATTCATGCGGGGGAGTCCCGGCATACCGTCCGCTTCACCTCAACTGCAGCACGCAGCGGGCCAAACGGCTTGCACTCTCAGATGCTCGAATTTCTCCGCGCGATAACGGCATTCACGAGAGAAAATTGCTGCCTGCAAGTTGAAATGCATGAAAAAACTGCACGTTACTCTGCAAATTTCTCCAGCCGCCGCTCAGGCTTCTTTTGAGGATGAGGCATCGGCGGTCGCCAGCAGCAGCAGCAACACGCGCCGCAAGGCCAGCTCGCGGTTGGTCGCGTCATACCATTCCGCCTGGGTATGAATGCCGCCGCCTTGCCCGCCCGCGCCCAGCGTCAGGGCTGGCACGCCCAATGACAACGGCAGATTCGCATCGGTCGACGCGACACGGGGCTCGGTGCGCAAGCCGAGTTGGCGGTCCACCGCCAGCAGCAGCCCCATCAGCCGCGAATCCTCCGGCAGCCGGCCGCCCGGCCGGTCGCCAATTTTCTCCACTGCAAAGCGCAGCCGCTGCCCGGCCAGGTGCAGTGCAGAGCGCTGCCCCGCCAGCCGTGTGGCCATCTCGAGGTTGGCACTCAGCACCGCATCTTCGGTCGCGCGATGCACCTCCACCTCCAGCCGGATCAGTTGCTCCGGATCGGTGGAGCGAAGGTCAAAGCTCGCCTCCGCCTCTTCCGGAATCGCATTGATCGCCGTACCGCCCCGAATCGACCCTATGTTCAAGGTCGTGCGCGGCGAGCTCGGCAGCACGATCTCGCCCAACCGCGCAATCGCCCGGCTCAGCACCAGAATGGGGTTCAGCGAACCGGCATCCGTCCAGGCATGGCCGCCTGGCCCGCGCACCACCGCGCGAAAGCGCAGGCTGGCCAGCGCATGCGTAATCGCCACGCTGTCGCCCGCTCCATCGAGCACAATATGTCCGCGAATGCGCTCCCGCCACGGCGCATGCTGGTAAAGATGGCGTATGCCGCGCAGGTCGCCACCCCCCTCTTCGCCCGTGTTGCCCACAAAATATACATCGCAGGCCGGCTGCAGTTCGGCCTCGCGCAGCGCCGTCGCCAGCGCCAGCATGCCGGCCACCCCCGCGCCATTGTCGCAGGCGCCTGGAGCGTGCAGTCTCCGGCCCTCCACACGCGGTTCAATCACCGTGCCTGCGGGGAAAACCGTATCAATATGTGCCGAGAGCACCACGCAGCCGGCAGCTTCATCCATGCCCGGCATGCGCCCAATCACATTCCCCGCTTCATCCGTCACCACGTCCCGCAGGTCGAGCTCGCGAAAGCGCTGCGCCAGCCACTCCGCGCGCGGACCCTCGCCAAAGGGCGGCGCGGGAATCTCGACCAGCTCCTGCTGCCAGGCAAAGACGGCTTGCTCCTGCAGGTGCAGCCAGCGAAAAGCCTGATGCACGCGGCGCTCGGCGGCCAGGCGGGTCACCTGTCCAAATGCCGTTGCCGCGAGAGGAGAAGCCATAGCACGAGGCTACCATTACCAAACGCGCAATGCGGAGACCCTTCAGTAACACACGCTATACAGAAACAGTCCGCGCGCCGGAGCCGTCGCCCCAGCCGCCGACCGGTCGCGTAGCGCCAGCAGCCCGGGCATATCTTCGGCATCGAACTGTCTCCGTCCCACGCCAATCATCGTGCCCACCAGATTCCGCACCATATGGTGCAGAAATCCATTGCCATGCACGCGGTAGATCAGCAGATCGTCCTCTTCTGCCCATCCTGAAGCAAAGATCGTGCGCACATGGCTTTCTTCCGCATCTTCGCTGCCGCGTGCGGCCACATCCGGGTCGCTCGCCGCAAAGGAGCGAAAGTCATGCTCGCCCACAAAGGCCGCCGCCGCCCGTCGCATGGCCTCTACATCCAGCGGCCAGTGCAGCGCATACACATAGCGCGCCGTCCACGGCGGGCAGACTTCTCCGCGAAAGATCCGGTACTCATACCACTTGCTCCGCGCGCTGTGCCGCGCATGAAAGTCCTCAGGCATGCTCTCGGCCCCGAGCACGCGAATCGCCGCCGGCAGCGTGCGATTCAGCGCGCGGTGCAGGTTCTCCGCCGGAATCGGCGCCTTCAGCACAAACGACGCCACCTGCCCCAGCGCATGCACTCCGGCGTCGGTGCGTCCGCTGCCCTGCGGCAGTACACGCTCGCCCGTGATGCGCTCGACGGCCGCGGCCAGCTCCCCTTGAATGGTCGGCAGCTCCGGCTGCACCTGCCATCCGCGGTAGTCGGTGCCGTCATAGGCAAGCGTCAGTTTCCAGTTCAATGGCACGTGTCTTTCCCCAGCCTGGCGAGGCCGCTATCTCCTCTGATCTCCGCACTCCATAAGAGGTGTAACTCCAAGGTATACTCAGGCTTCCCGGCAATTCGAGTCATCTGTGCATCGTTATGCCGTTTTTGTGCGCGGCTGTCTCGAGGGTTGAGATTGCAAATGTTTTCCGGCCAGAATTCGGGAACCGGAACCAGGGAAGTAGCGTATAGCTGGACAATACGCGTCGCGGGCCGTCTGTAGTGCCCTGCAGACCAAACAGCAGCAGCAAGGGAAGAGAAGAGGAGCGAATGAGCGTGCAGAAGGACCTTGAATCACAGCAGAAACAGCAGTCTTCCTCCGCATTAGGAAAGATCAAGGTCTGGGCGGCAATTGCATGCCTCATGGCAAGCACGGCTCCCAGTTATGCATTGGGCCTTGGGGTCGGGCAGCAGCAGACCCCGCAGCAGGCTCCGGCCATGAATGCCATGCCCATGGCGCCCGGCCCGAATTACACCGAGCCGCTTTACCTGCGGCCCTCCGCGCATAACTATGCCGTCGGACGCGGCTATTTTCCCAGTCCCGTGGCGCCCTACTTTCCCGGCCGCATGCCCAACACCAACAACTATCTGAACGGCCTGCACCTCAAAGACCTCATCCGCAACGGCAAGATTTATCTCAGCCTCAGTGACGCCGTGCTGCTCGCGCTTGAGAACAACTACGACATCGCCATCCAGCGGCTCAATCTCGATATCGCCGACACTGACATCCTGCGCGCGCACGCCGGCTCCAGCCTCTTCGGCGTCAACTCCGGCCTGGTCACCGGCACGCAGGGCGGCAGCACCTCCACCGTTAGCGCAGCCGCGGGCGGTGGCCCGGGCGGCACCAGCACCGGCTCCGGCGGAGCAGGCGCGGGCTCCGGCGGACTCACCCTCTCGGCCAACGGCGCGGGCCCCACGCCAGAAAATCTCGACCCCACCCTGCAGGCTCAGGTCGAGCTCAACCGGGAGCAGACGCCGCAGCAAAACGTCCTCTTCAGCGGCGGCCTTCCCGCCATCAACAGCAACACCGATTCGTACAACTTCACCTACAATCAGGGCTTCTCCACCGGCACCGCCCTGCAGGTAACCTTCAACAACACGCGGCTGACCACGAATAACCCCTTCAACGTCTACAGCCCGACGCTACAGTCCACCTTCAATGCCGAGATCACGCAGCACCTGCTGCAGGGCTTTGGACTCGGCATCAACCGCCGCTTCATGGTGCAGGCCACCAATGACCGCCGCATTGCTGACTCCGCCTTCCGAGCCCAGTTGCTCTACACCATCAATCAGGTGGAGAACATCTACTGGGGCCTCGTCGGCGCCTATGAGGACGTGGCCGCCAAGCAGCGCGCCGCCCAGCAATCGGGCAGCCTCGTCAAGGATGACGAAAAGCAGTTGCAGGCCGGCGCCATCGCTCCACTCGATCTGGTCAACGTGCGCAGCCAGCACGCCAGTGACGAGCAGGCCCTCATCCAGTCCCAGAGCACGCTCGAGTACCAGCAACTCGTCATGAAGCAGGCCATCAGCCGCAACTTGAGCGACCCCACCGTGGCCAGCGCGCCCGTCATTCCCACCGATCGCGTCAACATGATCGAGACGCCCGAAGAGGACGCCTCCGTCAATGAACTCGTTCGCGAGGCCGATCAGAACAGCCCCTCGGTCGAGCAGGCCATGCTGACCCTTAAGAACGACCAACTCACGCTCAAGGCCGTCAAGAACGGTATGCTGCCAACGCTCGATGTCTCCGCGTTCTACGGAGCCCAGGCGGTAGGCGGCGCGGTCAGCCCGGTCTGCTCCAATTCCATCTTTGGCGTCCAGAGCACCACCAACATCTGCCAGAGCCTGCCCAATACCAATTACCCTCACGTCTTCGGGAATCTCTTCAACAGCTCCGGCCCCAACAAGGGCGTGCTCTTCAACCTGAATATTCCCATCCGCAACCGCACCGCCCAGGCGCTCGAAGAACGTTCCCGCATCGAGTACCAGCAGGAGGAGATGCGCCTGCAGCAGATTTACGTGCAGATTCGCATGCAGATCATCAACGGCCAGTACGCACTCACCAATGACCGAGCCGCCGTGCAGTCCGCGATCGCCAACCGCAACTACAACAAGCAGAGCCTCGACGCCGCCATCAAAAAGCTGCATCTCGGCGCGGCCACCTCGGCTGACGTGCTCCTGCAGGAGAAGAACCTCTCCAATGCGGAAAGCAGCCTGCTCTCCGCCACGGCCAAGTACGCGACAGACCGCGCCGAACTGGCGCAGTTGCTCGGCACCACGCTCGACCGCTACGGCATCTCCATCGTCGATGCCGCAACCGGAAAAATCAGCACGCCGCCCACCATTCCCGGCGTCGAACCCGCTCCCGCCATGCCGGTCGTGAACCTGCCGGGCCAGAAGCAGCAGTTGCAAAAGCAGAAGCAGCAACCCGTGCCCGAGCCGGAAAAGCCTGCCCCCAACGGAAAAATCGGCAGCCGGTAACTCTCGTTCCACTCCGCCGGCTCCGGACATCCCTCCAGAGCCGGCTTCACCTTTCCATCCTTCTTCCCTCCACACATCTCCGGCTCTTCCAGCCCTTTTGCCGCCCCGCGCAGAAATTCCTCAACAAAGCGCGAATTCCTCCCCGATTGACTGCTAAAATCTATTGAATCCACTCCTCGGAGAACCGATGCAGGCGATCCTTGCGCTCGAAGACGGGCGCATCTTCCGCGGTGAGGGCCACGGCGCGCGCGGCGAGTGCTATGGCGAAGTTGTTTTCAATACCTCATTGACCGGCTATCAGGAGATTTTTACTGACCCCTCCTATGCCGGACAGATTGTCGTACTGACCAATCCTCAAATTGGCAACTACGGCACCAACCACGCCGACAATGAAGCGAACCAGCCCTATATCGAGGGTCTGGTGACCCGCGAATTTTCTCCCATCAGCTCCAATTGGCGTTCCCAGCAGGTCGCCGACGAGTATCTGGAACGCTTCAAGGTTCCCGTCATCTCTGAAATCGACACCCGCGCCGTCGTGCGCCACTTGCGCAACCACGGCGTCATGCGCGGCGTCATCTCGTCCATTGAGACCGATCCTGATGTCCTCGTCCAGAAGGCGCGTTCGCTGCGCAAAATGGACGGCACCGATCTCGCCAGCGTCGTCACCACCAAGGCCCGCTACGAATGGGAGCATGACATCCACGATCCCCTCCATCAGGAGGATCTGGTCATCGCCCCCGAACGGCCTGACCTGCACGTGGTCGCCTACGACTTCGGCATCAAGAAGAACATCCTGCGCATGCTCTCGCGCGAAGGCTGCCGCGTCACGGTGGTTCCGGCGCAAACCTCTGCGGAAGATGTGCTGTCGCTCAATCCTGACGGCATCTTTCTGTCGAATGGCCCCGGCGATCCCGAGCCGGTCACCTACGCGCAAGAGAATATCCGCCAGCTCGCTGGCCGCAAGCCCATGTTCGGCATCTGCCTTGGTCATCAGCTTATCGGCCTGGCCCTTGGCGGCAAGACCTACAAGCTGCGTTTCGGCCACCACGGCGGCAACCATCCGGTCAAATGCACTGAGACGGGCAAGGTTGAGATCACCTGCCACAACCACAACTTCGCCGTCGATCCCGATTCCATCAACACCAGCGAAGTCGATCTGACGCACATCGATCTGAATGACAACACGCTCGAAGGCCTGCGCCATCGCAATATGCCGCTCTTCAGCGTGCAATACCATCCCGAGGCGAGCCCCGGCCCGCATGACTCGCACTACCTCTTCCGGGATTTCAGAAAGATGATGGAGGACTGGAAGAAGTAATGCCACGCAGGAATGACATCCGCAAGATTCTCGTGATCGGCTCCGGGCCGATCGTCATTGGCCAGTCCGCCGAGTTCGACTACTCCGGCACCCAGGCCTGCAAGGCGCTCAAGGCCGAGGGCTATGAGGTGGTGTTGGTCAACTCCAACCCGGCCACCATCATGACCGACCCTGAGCTCGCCGACCGCACCTACATCGAGCCGCTCACGGTCAAATATCTCGACGAGATCCTGCGCATCGAGGCCGAAATGCTCGCCGCCAGCGGCTCCAACGGCAAGTTTGCCGTGCTGCCCACCGTCGGCGGACAGACCGCGCTCAATCTCGCCGTCGAGCTGGCCGATGCCGGCATCCTCGACAAATACGGCGTCGAACTCATCGGCGCCAAGCTCGATGCCATCAAGAAGGCCGAAGACCGTCTGCTCTTCAAGGACGCGATGACGCGCATCGGCCTCGATGTGCCGCGCTCCGCTCTGGTCAACAACATTCGCGACGGCCTCGAATTCGCCACTAAAATCGGCTTCCCGGTCATCATCCGCCCCTCGTTCACCCTGGGCGGCTCCGGCGGCGGCATCGGCTACAACCGCGAAGAGCTCATGGAGATACTCGCCCGCGGCCTCGACCTCTCACCCGTCCACGAGTGCCTCATCGAGGAATCCGTTCTCGGCTGGAAGGAATACGAGCTGGAGGTCATGCGCGACCTCGCCGACAACGTCATCATCATCTGCTCCATTGAAAATATGGACCCGATGGGTGTGCACACCGGCGACTCCATCACCGTTGCGCCCGCGCAGACGCTCACCGATCGCGAATACCAGGCCATGCGCGACGCCGCCCTCCTCGTCATGCGCGAGATCGGCGTCGAGACCGGCGGCTCCAACGTGCAGTTTGCCGTCAATCCACAAACCGGCCGCATGACCGTCATTGAGATGAACCCGCGCGTCTCGCGCTCCTCGGCGCTGGCATCCAAGGCCACCGGCTTTCCCATCGCCAAGATCGCTGCCAAGCTCGCCGTCGGTTACACCCTTGATGAAATTCCCAACGACATCACCAGGATGACCCCGGCCTGCTTCGAGCCGACCATCGATTACGTTGTCACCAAGATTCCCAAGTGGCAGTTCGAGAAGTTCCCGGGCGCCGACGAAAACCTCGGCCCGCAGATGAAGTCCGTGGGCGAAGTCATGGCCATCGGCCGTACCTTCAAAGAGTCGCTCATGAAGGCCCTGCGCTCGCTCGAAACCGGCAAGCGCGTCGGGGCAGAGGTGCTCGAGCCGCGCCGCCTCACCCAGCGCCTCGTCACGCCGCAGCCCGAGCGCCTCAACTACGTGCGCTTCGCCTTCCGCCAGGGGCTCTCCGTGCGCGAAGTTGCCCGCATGACCTCCATGGACCCCTGGTTCCTCTACCAGATCAAGGAGATCACCGACACCATCGCGGCCATCGGCGACGCCACCTTCGACAATGTGTCACCAGAGCAGTTACGTAAAGCCAAGCGCATGGGCATCTCCGACGAGCGCCTGGCTGAAGTATGGGGCCTGACCGGCAATGAGGGTGTCGCTAAGGTCCGCGAGCTGCGCCAGGGCCACGGTATCCGCCCAATCTATAAGCTCGTCGATACCTGCGCCGCGGAGTTCGAAAGCGCCACGCCCTACTTCTATTCCAGCTACGAGGAAGAGGACGAAGCGCCCCAGACGGACAAGCGCAAGGTCATCATTCTCGGCAGCGGTCCCAACCGCATCGGGCAGGGAATTGAGTTCGATTACTGCTGCTGCCACGCCGCCTTTGCTCTCAAGGAAGACGGCTTTGAAGCCATCATGGTGAACTGCAATCCCGAGACCGTCTCGACGGATTACGACACCAGCGACCGCCTCTACTTTGAGCCGCTGACCCTCGAGGACGTGCTCGCCATCTACGAGCACGAGACCGCCAACGGTGCCGATGCCGGCATGATCGTGCAGTTCGGCGGCCAGACGCCCTTGAACCTCGCGCTCCGCCTCAAGCAGGCCGGCGTCAAGATCATCGGCACCTCGCCTGAGTCCATTGACCTTGCCGAAGATCGCAAGAGCTTCGGAAAGCTACTCGAACAGTTACAAATTCCGCAGCCGCAGGGCGCCACCGCCACCAGCGTGGAAGAAGCGCTCGCCTCAGCCGAGCGCATCGGCTACCCGGTGCTCGTGCGGCCCTCCTACGTGCTTGGCGGACGCGCCATGGTCATCGCCTACGATGCCGCCGCCGTCTCGCACTACATGAAGGAAGCCGTCGAGTACTCGCAGGAACGCCCCATCCTCATCGACCACTTCCTCGAAGACGCGGTCGAGGTCGATGTGGACGCGCTCTGCGATGGCACCGATGTCGTCATTGCCGGCATCATGCAGCACATTGAAGAGGCCGGCATCCACTCCGGCGACTCTTCCTGCGTGCTTCCGGCGGTCGATCTCGCGCCTCAGGTCCTCGACACCATCCGCGACTACACGCGCAAGCTCGCGCTCTCGCTCAAGGTCATCGGCCTCGTCAATCTGCAGTTCGCCATCCAGCGCGACAAGGTCTACGTCATCGAGGTCAATCCGCGCGCCTCGCGCACCGTGCCTTATGTCTCCAAGGCCACCGGCGTGCCGCTCGCCAAGATTGCCTCGCGCCTCATGACCGGCCGCAAGCTGAGCGAGTTCCTGCCAGAGAATATCGCCTCCGGCAAAGACCTCGGCACCGGCGCGCACTACTACGTCAAGTCGCCCGTCTTCCCCTGGAACAAGTTCCCGGGCGTGGACACCGTCCTCGGTCCCGAGATGAAGTCCACCGGCGAAGTCATGGGCGTGGCTGACAACTTTGGCGAAGCCTTCGCCAAGGCGCAGCTCTCCGCTGGTTTGATTCTGCCCAGTTCCGGCACCGTCTTCTTCAGCGTCAATGACCATGACAAGGCCGCGCTCGTGCCGCTTGCCAAGCAGTACATCGACCTCGGCTTCCAGATCGTCGCTACCGAGGGCACAGCCAAGGTGCTGCACAAGGCAGGCATCCAGGCCGAGTCGGTCTACAAGGTCAAGGAAGGCCGTCCCAACATCGTCGATCTCATCAAGGGGCAGCGCATTCAGCTCATCATCAACACGCCGCGCGGGCAGGATACCTTCTTTGACGAGCAGGCCATTCGCCGCGCCGCTGTGCTGCAGCGCATTCCCACCATCACCACCATCGCGGCGGCTCGCGCCGCGGCCGAGGGCATTGCCGCTTCGCAGCGCAAGCACATCACCGTCAATCCGCTGCAGTTGCTGCATGCCGGGCACGCGGTGAAGTAGCGCAAATACATAGCCAGACACAACAAATCCCCATCGGCTCACACCACGCCGATGGGGATTTTCTCTTTACAGCACAAACGGAATCAGCGCCCGCACCTGCATGCGGTACTGCTCGTACTCCTCGCCAAACTGCTGCACCATAAACCGCTCCTCCGTTCGCAGCTTGTACCAGAAGCTCACCGCAATCACCAGCACACCCACAAATCCCATGGGCCGCAGATAGATCACCGCCGTGCCCGCGGCCGCGGCCAGCAGGCCGGTATAGATCGGGTGCCGCACCAGCCGGTAAGGCCCGCGCTTCACCAGTTCATGATTTTCCTTGAGTGTCACGGTGCCGCTCCAGTTGCGCCCGATCACGGCCCGCGCCCAGAAGCTGAAGAGCATGCCAGCCGCCACCAGCGCCAGCCCTATCCACGCGGTCGTATCGTCGGCTGCAAAAATCGCGCGCTTCAAGCCCGAGGCAGGAATCCACCGCACCGGCCCGAAGATCAGGTAGAAGCCAAACACCATCAGCGCCGCCTGCGCCAGCCTCGAATTCTGGCTCTGCCGCTGCACCGTGCGTTTTGAGGTAAAGGCCGCCAGCAGCCACAGCGCCAGCCACACATCCCACAGCACTGTGATCCAGTGCGCGACAAACACGTACAATCGCCACCCCCGGGCCTGCTGTCATAGGTACGCAACAGATGCCCGAAATGTTCAGCCGCCCCTCATGCAGCTTGTCAAAAGACCTGAGCGGAATTCATTCTCTGAAGGGCACGGGCTTCAGCCCGTGCGTTCCATAGGCATTGCACCTCCGGGCTTTAGCCCCTGAGGGCATCTTTTTGCAGAACTCGCGCCTTCAGACTGCATCTTCCATGAGCTGCTTAAATCGACACATCCCGCCACAGAGCCACGCCGCCGGTCAGCCCGTCTTCATTGCTCACAATGGTGATGTTCGGCTGCGGATCAAGCGTAATCTTCTTCGCATTCCCGCCGCCAAGATACAAATGGTCCCAGTTGAAGGTGTGCAGCGTCTGCTCAATCGCCTTCGCGAGGTGCTTGTTCCACTTTTTCTTGCCGTGCTTGTCATACCCCTCGCGGCCCAGGTAGTCCTCATAGCTGTGGCCCTTGCGCCAGGGATGATGCCCCAGCTCCAGCCCCGGGCACAGATGCCCGTTCACATACAGGGCCGAGCCGAGTCCTGTGCCCAGCGTCAGCACCAGCTCCACGCCACGGCCGCGAATCGCGCCAAAGCCCTGCACCGCGGCATCGTTAGCCAACTGCACGGGCCGCCGCCAGCGCTTCATGATCTCGTGCGCAAAAGGGAAGCCGATCCATGCCGGGTCCAGGTTTGCCGCCGTGTAAGTAATGCCTTCTTTAACCACGCCCGGAAATCCGATGCTCACGCGGTCAAAATCCCCCACCTGCGCGCGCATCCCGTCCAGCAGCGCCAGCACATTCTCCGGGGTTGGCGGAACAGGCGTCGGCTGCCGCAGGCGGTCGCTCAAAGGCTTGCCGCGGTAGTCCAGCAGCATGATCTTGATGTGAGAGCCGCCAATATCGACGGCCAGCGTAACCGGCTTGCTCGAGACAGATTTCTTCTTTGCCATAGCGGTGAACAGTTTAATTGGATGAGCGCTACTTGCGACAGGGCTGCATCGAAACTCTTTCTCCCATGGCAATTAGCCAGCTCGATGAGCCAGAGCAATTAGCATGTTGTCAGTGACATGAAAGTGCGGCTCGACAAACTCGTCGCTGAACAAGGCCTCGCCGCCTCGCGCGAGCGCGCGCAGGCGCTCATTCTTGCGGGCCGCGTGCTCGTCAATGAGCAAAAAATCACCAAGCCCGGCCACGCCGTGGACGAGGCCGCCACTCTGCGCCTCCTCGGCGAAGACCTGCGCTACGTCAGCCGTGGCGGCCTCAAGCTTGAAGGTGCGCTCGCCCATTGGCACATCGATCTCACCGGCCGTTTCTGCATGGACGTCGGCGCATCCACCGGCGGCTTCACCGACTGCATGCTGCAGCACGGCGCGGCCCGCGTCCTCGCCGTCGATACCGGTTACGGCCAGATCGCCGAGAGTCTGCGCCGCGATCCGCGTGTGCAACTGCTTGAGCGTACCAATGCGCGCCATCTCAAATCCGGCGATCTTCCGCCGGGCATCAGCTTCTTCGGCATGGATGTTTCATTCATCTCCGCCACACTCGTGCTGCCCGCCGTCATCATTGCGGCGCGTCACGCCGAGGCGCAGCCGCTCGAAGGCGTCCTGCTCGTCAAGCCTCAATTTGAAGTGGGCCGCACGCAGGTCGGCAAGGGCGGCATCGTGCGCGATCCCGCCGCGCATGCATTTGCCATCGAGCGCGTGCGCGAGGCCGT
The DNA here is from genome assembly GCF_000022565.1 of Acidobacterium capsulatum ATCC 51196. Taxonomy (NCBI): domain Bacteria; kingdom Pseudomonadati; phylum Acidobacteriota; class Terriglobia; order Terriglobales; family Acidobacteriaceae; genus Acidobacterium; species Acidobacterium capsulatum. Next base: position 771,343 of record NC_012483.1, on the reverse strand, counting down.
CGCCGCCACCGGCGGCAGCGAAATCGAAATCACCGATTCGCCCATCACCGGCGTCGAGGGCAACAAGGAGTTCCTGCTCCACGCCCGCTGGCTCGCGCCGTTACCAGCGGCGGGCCCACCGTCTCCCGCTGCCACCTGAGACCGGATACACTGGGGCTTATGCGTCGTATCGCCGTCATCGCCAAGCCGCAAAAAGACGAACTCGCCAGCCTGCTGCCCGAGCTGTTGGCCTGGTTGCACGGCCACGGCTATGATCCCGTCATTGACGACATCGCGGCCACCTACACCAGCGAGGCCCGCATCGTGCCGCGCGCCGATCTGCCAAATGAGAATCCTGAGCTGGTCATCGTGCTCGGTGGAGACGGCACCCTGCTCGCTGCCGCACGCGTCTTTGCCAAGACCGGCGTCCCCATCCTCAGCGTCAATCTTGGCTCACTCGGTTTTCTCACCGAGGTGCCGCTCGGCGATCTCTACCGTCACCTGGAGGGCTGGGCACAGAACTGCTGCAACATTGAGCAGCGCGCCATGCTCCACTGCGAACTGCGCCGCGACGGCCATCAGGTCTGCGAATACGAGGCCCTCAACGACGTTGTCGTCTCCAAGGGCGCCATCGCCCGCATGGGCGACTTCCGCATCGATCTTGACGGAGCGCTCGTAGCGGCCTTCCGCGCCGATGGCGTCATCATCTCCACGCCCACCGGCTCCACCGCCTACTCGCTCGCGGCGAACGGCCCTATCCTTGCGCCCAACGTGGATGCGCTCATCGTCACACCCGTTTGTCCGCACCTGCTCACGCTGCGCCCGCTGGTGGTGCAGGGCAATGCGGATCTCAAGCTGAAGGTCGCGGGTATCCCTGATCAGACCTACCTCACCGTCGATGGGCAAGAGGCCATCGCCCTCTGCGTCGGCGATGAAATTCACTGCCGCAAGTCCGTCTACACGGTCAAGCTGGTACGTCTCGGCTCTACAGGATTCTTCGACGTGCTCCGCGCCAAGCTCAAGTGGGGCGAGCGCTAGAGCATTCTCACTGAAGGTGTATAGCGTAGCGAAGTGGAGAGACCTGCAGTTGTCCTTTTAGCAGTGCTTCACGCCGCGCTTCAGCGGCTAAGTTCATTCAGCAGTACGCGCGCCTTCACCGTCAGCGTGTGCGCTCCATCCAGATCGCCGGCATCGAGCGCATTGCGCGCCTTGCCCAGAAACATCTCGATCTCGGTCACCGTCTGCTGCTCACTGCGGCTCAAGGCGCGGTGAATCCCTTGCACGCCATCCTGCACCGAGGTGATTTCACCCACAATGCTCCCGTAACTGCGCTGATTCGCTGACGCCGGGGCGGTGGAAAGGCGGCCAATCGGCGTCGAATCCGTCGGCTCCTGCCCGGTGCTCGATCCGGATGGGGCAGGCTTGGCCGCAGCGCTGGGAGCGGCTTCGGCCGCATGCCGACGGCGCAGCGGGTGACTGTAGTGCCGGTGCTCGGGTGTCGCTTCATGGGGCGCGGGAGGCAGACTCAGCTCCACATCCGGCAGCGTGGGCGTGGGCAGCTTGGGCAGGCTCTCGGTGCTCGTCTGGGGCGGCGGTAGCGGCGCGGGAACCGGGGGAGCAGGAGCCGTGACCGGCTTATGCGCGCACCCCGACATAAGGCCAAGCGCAAACGCCAGGGACAGAGAGGCCGCCAGCTTTTTTCTCATGCACCGGTTCCTTCGTTCCAGCTCGATTCGGAGGCTAGTTCAACGCGGGCAGCGGGGTCAGACACCCCCTGCAAAGGCAGACAAAGAGAAAATTCAGTACCACCAGAACTCGATTCTACGTCAACCCTGCCGTTCTGGAACTGCAGGATGCGATAAGTCATCGCCAGCCCGATTCCGCTGCCGTCTTTCTTCGTGGTGTAGTACAGGTCAAAGATGCGGGGCAGCACCTCCGGCGGAATGCCGGTTCCCTCGTCCCGCACGCGAATAATCGCCCAGCGGCCATCCTCGGCCAGCCGCACGTCGAGCAGGCCGCCGTCGGGCATGGCCTGCGCGCCGTTGATCACCACATTCAGCAGGGCCTGCGTCGTCAGGTCCGCATCCACCTTCACCGTCACCGGAAACTCCGGCAGGGAACTCTTCAGCGTCACGCCCCGGCCTTCCAGCTCCACTGAGGCCAGCGTCAGCACCTGCTGCACAATCTGGCGCAGGTCGTACTCGCGCATATGCAGGTCCACCGGCCGCGAAAAATCCACCAGCGTCTGCACCACCCGGTCCAGGCGGCGAATCTCCGACTGAATAATATCCAGGTGCTTCTGGGCCGGCTCCTTCAGCTCCACCTTGTTCCGCAGCAGCTCCAGGTGCACCACGATGGCGTTGATCGGATTCTTCACCTCATGCCCCACGCCCGCCGTCAGCCGCCCAATCGAGGCCATGCGCCGCGAAAGCTCCAGTTCGCTCTCCAGCTCCTGCATCGACTCCAGATCATGCAGCGTCAGCAGCGCGCCAAATGAGTGCTGCTCGCCTCCCTGGCCATCGTGAATAAAGTCGAGCGACACCTGCACCTGCCGTCCCGTCTCGGTTGTGACCTCTTCCTGCACAATCGACATGCCGGCTTCAAACGAGTCCCGCACCAGCCGCCCCAGCCGGGTCTCGCGGTCAAATATCTCGCGCACATCGGCGCCCAGCAGTTCATCGCGGTGCCGTCCCACAAAGCGCTCCACCGCGCTCGAAACCAGAATGGCCCGCGAGTCCCGCGTGAACAGAATCATGCCGTCCTGCAGCTTTGACAGCACCTGGTCCAGGTTTTCCTTGAGGGCCGTGAACACCTCTTCCACGTTCCGCATGCGCTGGCCCAGCCGTTCGATCTTTCCTGAAACCTGCGCCACCGCATCGCTGCCCGCCGCCCGCCGCGCGGGCACCGTACCACTGCTCTCGGCCGCGAGTTCGCCTCCGCTTTCCTCGCCCTGCGTCTGCTCCAGTAGGTCCAGTCTGCGGCTGATCGTCTCAATCGGTGCCAGCGCCAGGTTCGCCACAAAGGCCGCCACCGCCAGCGAAGTGATCATGCCCAGCGCAAACAGCCACAGCGCCTCCAGCAGCCAGGGCCGGAAGGAGTTCTTCAAAAACGTCGTGCGCACCCCGATCCGCACCGTCAAAAACGGCTTGCCGCTCAGGTCCAGTCCCGCGCTCACGTTATAAACCTGCGGCGGACCAAAAATCGTATGCAGTGTCTGCCACAGCGTCTGTCCGCGCAGGCTCCCGTAATTCTCCCGGTGCGGCAGCATCTGGTCATTCAGCGCCGCGTTGGGCGCACTCAGCAGCGCCCGTCCCTGGCTGTCGGCAATCGAAACATCCAGAACCGTCGGCGAATAATCGATGATCGAGTTAATCAGCGCATTCAGCCCCTGGTTCGTCCGCAGCGAATCCGCCACCGCCGCTCGCACCGCTGCCGGATCATTCACGTTGAACGTGCGCTCGCGCAGCCCTGAGTCAATGGCCTGCCGCGTGGCAAACAGCACCTGGTGCGCCGCCTCGGTCGTCGTCGTGTACGACTGATTGATGTAAACCTGCAGCAACTGGCCCAGGTAAAGCCATGAGAGCGTGCTGATCACCAGGAACACCAGCCCGGTAATCAGCAGCACGAGTTTGGTCTTGAGCTTCATCGGCCGCCGCGAACCCTCTCAACCCCTCACATCAATCGTTGTTTTCAGATTCGCCGGCCTCATCGTTTGGCCCCGGCTGGCTGCTGTATTCCTTCAGCTTGTTGTGCAGCGTCTTCAGGCTGATGCCCAGTATCTCGGCGGCCCGCGTCTTGTTGTTGTGCGTGGACTCGAGCGTTTTCAGAATCAGCAGCCGCTCGGCCTCATCCACCGTCGTGCCCACCTCCACCTGCACGGCATTGGCCGGCGGTTCCGCCGTCACCGCCGCCGTCTTCAGGGGCCGCGCCGTGCCAAAACCCGGCGGCAGATGCTGCGCCTGCAGGCGGTCGCCCGTGCACAAAATCACGGCCCGCTCCATCGTATTGCGCAGTTCCCGCACATTGCCCGGCCAGTCATAGCTCAACAACCGCGCCTGCATCTCGTCGTCCATGCCCTCGATGGCCCGGTCATGCTTTGAGGTCATATCCGCGATCATCCGCTGCGCAATCGCCGGAATATCCTCTTTGTGCTCCCGCAGCGGCGGCATATGAATGTTGAACACATTCAGGCGGTAATAGAGATCCCCGCGCAGCTCGCCATCGGCCACCGCCTGGTCAGGATTCTTGTTCGTCGCCGCCAGCACCCGCACATCGATTGGCGTCTCCACCTTGCTGCCCAGCCGCCGGTAGCGCCGGTCTTCCAGCACCCGCAGCAGCTTGGCCTGCGTGCCGATGGGCATCTCGCCAATCTCGTCCAGCAGCAGCGTGCCTTCCTCGGCCAGCTCAAAGCAGCCGGCGCGCCGCTCTATCGCGCCCGTGAACGCGCCCTTCTCGTGCCCAAAAATTTCGCTCTCAATCAGCGTTTCAGGAATCGCCGCGCAGTTCACCGCCACAAACGGCTTGTTCTTTCGCGGACTCAGCTCATGCAGCGTCTTCGCCACCAGTTCCTTGCCCGTGCCGCTTTCACCCGTGATCAGCACGGAGACATTCGTCGGCGCCACGCGCTCAATCAGGCTGAAAACATCCTTCATCGGCTGCGAGGTGCCCACCATCAGGCCAAGGCCGCTCATGCTGCGTAGTCGCGTGCGCGTGGCCGCCATCTCGCGCTGCATCTCAAGCTGCCGCGAAACATTGCTCAAAATCGTGCGCAGCCGCACCGAGTCCACCGGCTTCTGCAGGTAGTCAAAGGCGCCAATCTTCATCGCCTCCACGGCAGACTCAATCGACCCCTGCGCCGTCAGCACAATCACCGCGCGCGAACCATCCATCTGGTTCAGCCGCTCCAGCAGTTGCATGCCATCCATGCGCGGCATCTTGAGGTCGGTCACCACAATGGCCGGCTGCCAGCCGCGCACCTTTTCCAGCGCTTCGATGCCATCGCGCGCCGTCTCGGTGCGGTAATCCCAGGCGCTCACCAGTTCGGCCAGCCCCGTCAGCGCGTGCGGCTCATCTTCTACGATCAGTACTTTTTCCTGGCTCATGCTTCCTTTTTCCGCAACCGGAATCGTGGGTTCCTCGCAGGGAACCCGCCCCGCTCCACACACGGCTACGTCTGTATCATAAAGATATGCTGCCGTATGAGATAACCGCGACCGAAGCCGCCCAGCTCCTTGAGCAGGCCCAGCAGTCTGAAAAACCCCAGTTTATCCTCCTCGATGTCCGCGAACGCGCTGAAATCCAGACCGCCCGCGTCCCCGGAGCCCTCTGGATTCCCATGGGCGAAATCCCCTCCCGCGTGCAGGAACTCGACCCCGACACCCACATCGCCACCATGTGCCACGCCGGCGTCCGCAGCATGAACGTCGCCGTCTGGCTCCGCGACCAGGGCTTTGAAAAGGTCCAGTCCGTCCGCGGCGGCATCGACGCCTGGTCCCAGACCGTCGATCCCAACGTGCCACGGTACTAAAATTTAGCTATGACGCAACCGCGCAGGCCAGAACGAAGAACTGCTGAAGAGCAGGCGAGGGAAGAGGACCGTCCCCTCGCCGCTCGATCCTCCAGCGAGCCCGTTGTGCAACTTGAGAGGGAAGAGGCGCTGGACGCCGGGCGTCTAATCACACAGCAGTACAAAAACGCCCTCCAACGCCTCGCCGGTCGCTCCTGATGAGACATGCAGCCTGCGACCCCACTTCTCATCCACGCATCTGCTAACTTAGTCCCATGAAGCGTGCCGCACACCATCGAAGCGTCTGGTCGCTGCTGCTCCTGCTGCTCGTCAGCCTGCAGGCAGCCGCGCTTACGTGTGGCATCCGCTGTGAGGCCATGACGCTTTCCATGGCCGCCGCGCAGCCCGGTATGCCCACCTGCGGCATGCCGTCCATGCGCACTCCTCAACCGGAACGCCACTCCGGCGCCCTGCCTGTCCAGCACTGCGACAAGCTCTGCCACCACGGCGGCAAGCTCATGCAGACGCAGGCTTCCCACGCGCCCCAGGCTCACTGGCAGGCTCTGCTCGTGCTGCCGGCCATCCATCCAGCCGCCATGCCTGCTGTGGCGCTCAATGTACGCATCGTTCAATCCCGGCGAAAACACGCACCACTGCCGTCTTTCCATCCAGCCGTCTCCCAGCTCCGCATCTAGCCGCGTCATCTCCGCGCACCCCTGAGCGCCCGGCCTCCTATGCTTCTCGCCGTCGCTCTTGCCGCCATGCGGTCGCGAAGCCATCTCTTCGCCGCCCATCGATCTGGAGATCCCCATGTCCGCTGCTGACCGATCCATCCCTGAACTCGTCCCCATCTCGCGCCGCCGCTTCGTGCAGGGCATCGCCGCCGGAGCCGCCATCGCCGCTCTCGACGGGCACGCTCTGCCCACCTTCGCGGAAGCCGCCCCGTATCATCCGCCTGTCCTCGCCGGAACGCACTTCGACCTCACCATCGACACGCTGCCCGTCAACTTCACCGGCCGCCGCGCCCGCGCCCTGGCCGTCAACGGCTCGGTGCCTGGCCCTACGCTGCGCTGGCGCCAGGGCGACACCGTGAGCATCGCCGTCACTAATCGCATGCGCGTGCCCACCTCCGTGCACTGGCATTCCTTGCGTCTGCCCAACCCCATGGATGGCGTCCCCGGCCTCACCTATCGCGGCATCATGCCCGGCGAAACCTTCCACTACCGCTTTCCCGTGCTCCAGAACGGCACCGCCTGGTACCACAGCCACACGCGCTTTCAAGAGCAGAGCGGCCTCAGCGGAGCCATCATCATCGATCCGCGCGGCACAGACCCCGTCCAGGCCGATCGCGATTACGTCATCTTTCTCTCCGATTGGACAGATACCAATCCCGAAACCGTCTTCAGCAACCTCAAAGAGAACAGTGACTATTACAATTACGAGCGCATCACCGCCGGCGGCTTCTTCCATCAGGCAAAGCAGCAGGGCCTCGGCAAAGCCATCTCCGCACGCCTCGCCTGGGCGCGCATGAACATGAGCCCCAGTGACATCTCTGACGTCTCCGGCGCCACCTACACCTATCTGCTCAACGGCAACAGCCCCGCCCGCAACTGGACCGGCCTCTTCCAGCGCGGCGAAAAGCTCCGCCTGCGCTTCATCAACGGCTCGTCCATGACCTTCTTTGACGTCCGCATCCCAGGCCTCAAAATGACCGTCGTGCAGGCCGACGGCAACTACGTCGAGCCGGTGCCCGTCGATGAATTCCGCATCGGCGTTGCCGAGCGCTACGACGTGCTCATCGAGCCGGAGGACAACCGCGCCTACACCATCTTTGCCCAGTCGGAAGATCGCAGCGGCTACGCGCGCGGCACCCTCGCCCCACGCCCCGGCATGACCGCTCCCGTTCCGCCCATGGACCCCGTCCCTCGCCGCACCATGGCCGACATGGGCATGGCCATGAAAATGAACATGAGCGGCATGGCCTCCATGGCCGGCATCGACGGCATGACCGCCAAAGACGCTCAAGGCATGGACGTCCAGAAAATGAACGCCCAGAAAATCAACCAAGACATGCCCGGAATGAACATGCCCGGTGGAAGCATGTCTGAGATGAACATGCGCAGCGAAATGTCCGGCATGAAGATGCGCGGCAACAGTATGCCTGGCATGGCAATGTCCGCCATGACGGCTGAAGAATCCCCGGAACCTCCGCCCATTCCCGGCAGCTTCGGCAAGACACCCTTTCCGCAGCCCTGGACCGACACCCATCCTGCCGCAAACGTGCCTGAAAGCGCCATCCACGCGGCTGAGGCAAAGCTCCAGCCCGCCGATCCCGTTCATCTGCATCCCGGCCCGCAGGTCGCCGAGGTCGCCCGCCACGTCGAGAGCCGCCTCAACCAACCCGGTGACGGACTCAACCACAACGGCCGCCGCGTGCTCACCTACGCCGATCTGCGCGCCCGTTTTCGCGGCGTCGATGACCGCCCGCCCACGCGCGAAATCGAGCTGCACCTCACCGGCAACATGAACCGCTACATCTGGGGCTTCAACGGAGAAAAATTCAGCCAGGCCGAGCCCATCGTCCTGCGTCTCGGCGAGCGTGTTCGCTTCGTGCTCATCAACGACACCATGATGGAGCACCCCATCCACCTCCACGGCCTCTGGAGCGAGCTCGAAAACGGCCACGGCCCCTACCGCCCCTTCAAAGACACCATCATCGTCAAGCCCGCCGAGCGCGTCAGCTACCTCGTCAGTGCCGACACGCCCGGCCGCTGGGCCTACCACTGCCACCTGCTCTACCACATGGAGGCAGGCATGTTCCGCACCGTGGTGGTGCTCCCGTGAGAAAGAGTCTGAGAAAGAGTCTTCCTATGCACGCTTCCGCGCTCCGCACGGCCCGTCGCGCATCTGTAACCGTGATAGTGCTGTTTCTTGCCCTCGCCGGTTCGCAATCCTTTGCGCAGCAGAGTCATGATCCCTACCGCGACGCCTCCGGCAAGGTCACCGCGATGATTCCTGGCGCCAAAGACTCCATGGGCGGCCACGACATCTTCACGCATGTGCTCTTTGACCAGTTCGAGGGCCGCACCAATGGCCCTGACAATGCCTTCCGCTGGGACGGCCAGATCTGGAGCGGCACTGACTTCAACAAGCTCTGGATCAAGACCGAAGGCACCGCCCAGAACGGCCTCATCAGCGACGGTGACGATGAGTTCCTCTACGACCGCCCCATCCCGCGCCTGCGTTACCTCGACGCGCAGGCCGGCCTCCGCGCCGATCTCGACTCCGGACCCACCCGCACCTGGGCCGCGCTCGGCGTCGAGGGCCTCGCCCCTTACGGCTTCGATCTTGAGCCCACCCTCTACTGGCGCAACGGCGGCCACCTTGCCGGGCGTATCAACGCCGCCTATGAATTCCTGCTCACGCAGCGCCTCATCCTTGAGCCGCAGGCCGAGCTGAACTTCTACAGCAAAGACGATCCCGCGCGCCACATCGGCTCCGGCTTCTCTGACCTCGACGGCGGCCTCCGCCTGCGCTATGAGATCCGCCGCAAATTCGCGCCCTATGTCGGCTTTGCTTACTCCGGCAAATTCGGCAACAGCGCCCGCTACGCAATGCAGTCCGGTGAATCCACACGCGACCCTCGATTCGTCTTCGGCATCCGCATGTGGTATTGATCCAGAGACGTCGCAGTTAGGAGAAACATCATGCGCAAATTCATTCTCGGCTTCGTCTCAGGAATCCTGCTGCTCCTGCTCGCAGTCTTCCTCTACGTCCGCTTCGGCTTCGTCGATCCCCGTGCCGACATCCCCATCAACGCCTTTGAAATGCACGTCGCCATGCCCGCGCTCGACGCTGCCGTGGACCGCCGCGCTCCGCAGCTCAAAAATCCGGTGGCGCTCACCTCAGAGAACCTGCTCACCGGCATGCAGATCTACCAGTCCGATTGCGCCAGTTGTCACGGCGACGTCAACCATCCGCACGCGGCCCTGGCCGAAACCCTCTACCCGCGCCCGCCGCAGTTCGTAGAGGATGCGCCCGACATGCCCGAAAACCAGAACTACTACATCATCCGCCACGGAGTGCGTCTCAGCGGAATGCCCGGCTGGAAAGATGATCTCAGCGACGAGCAGATGTGGCAGGTCACCACCTTCCTCAGCCATATGGACAAGCTACCGCCCGACGTCGCCGCTGCATGGAAGACGGCCGCCACGCAGCACTGATCGGCACGGATCGCGTCATCCCCGCACCCATCCCCGCAGTCCGTCTCAGGGCGTGGCCTCGGCCACGCCCTGAGATTGAGTCCCAGCTCTCCCAATCCCCGCACAGCGCAACCGCCGCCCCGATTCCGATACACTTGTCACGTGAAGATTGCCCTCGCACAGATCAATCCCACCGTGGGAGACTTCCACGGAAACGTACAGAAAATCCTCGACTTCACGCGCCGCGCCGCCGATGCCGGCGCTCATCTGGCCATCTTTCCCGAGCTTGCCGTTTGCGGCTACCCGCCGGCCGATCTGCTCGAAAAACCATCCTTCGTCGCCCGCTGTGAAGAGGCCATCGCCCACATCGCGCACGAAACAGCGTCTCTCCGCATCGCGGTTCTCTGCGGCTACGTCACGCCCGCGCCCCACGGCAGCGGCAAGCATGTCATGAACTCCGCCGCCCTGCTTAGCGAGGGCCATGTCGAGTTTGTCCAGTCCAAAATGCTGCTGCCGTTCTATGACGTCTTTGATGAGCAGCGCTACTTCGCGCCCGCGCGCCACCAGCAGATTTGCCACTTCCACGGCCAGTCCATCGCCATCACCATCTGCGAAGACGCTTGGAACGACAAAAGCTTCTGGGAGCACCGCCGCTACTCCGTCGATCCCATCGAAGAGCTCACCCGCCACGGCGCATCCGTGATTCTCAATCTCTCGGCCTCGCCCTACTGGCGCGGCAAGCGCACCACGCGCCAGCACATGCTGGCCAACATTGCCCGCCAGCACAATCTTCCCGTCGTCATGGTCAATCAGGTCGGCGGCAATGACAGCCTCGTCTTTGACGGAACCAGCATTGCTCTCGCGCCCGATGGCCGCGTCTGCGCACAGGCTCGCTCCTTTGAAGAAGACCTCGTCCTCTTCGACACCGAGACCCTCCAGGGCGACCTCCACGCCGTCACCGGCCCGTCAGAAGACGACAAGACCGCCGCCCTGCTTGACGCGCTCACGCTCGGCACCCGCGACTACGTGCGCAAATGCGGATTCTCCCGCGTCGTCGTCGGCCTCAGCGGCGGCATTGACTCCGCGCTCGTCGCCGCCATCGCCGTCCGTGCCCTCGGCGCGGAAAACGTCCACGGCTACGGCATGCCCAGTGCCTTCTCTTCGCAAGGCTCCATTGATGACAGCCGCCAGCTCGCCGCTCATCTCGGCATCGGCTTTGACGTGCTGCCCATCCACGGCCTCTATGAGAAATACCTCGAAACCCTCGCCCCCGTCTTCGCCGGCCTCAAGCCTGACGTGACCGAGGAGAACATCCAGTCCCGCATCCGCGGCGCGCTCCTCATGGCCGTCTCCAACAAGCGCAACGCGCTCGTGCTCACCACCGGCAACAAGAGCGAAATGTCCACCGGCTACTGCACCCTTTACGGCGACATGGTCGGCGCGCTCGCCGTCATCGGCGACGTCGTCAAAACGCAGGTCTACGCCCTCTGCCGCTACCTCAATCGCGAGCAGGAGATCATTCCGCACGCCATTCTCGACAAGCCGCCCTCGGCCGAACTCCGCCCCGATCAAAAAGACACCGACACCCTCTTGCCCTACGACCAGCTCGATCCCATCGTCGAGGCCTACGTCGAGCGCTACGAGAGCGCCGAGCGCATCGCCGCCTCGCAGAACATCGATCTGGCCACCGTCCGCACCGTCATTCGCATGATCGAGCGCGCTGAATACAAACGTCAGCAGGCCGCGCCCGTCCTTAAAGTAACCCCCAAAGCATTTGGCCTTGGCCGCCGCTTCCCGATCGCCGTCAAGGTTGAGGTGTAAGCTCATTGCAAGCAATCTCTGGAGAAGGCCACAGCAGGAAGAGCCGCAAAAGCAAGGCGGTTTTGCAGTCTGTGAAGAAACTCTATTTTGTATCAGGGCACGGCTTTAGCCGTGCCGCAACGTCCATTGCATCAGCGGGCTTTGGCCCCTGAATTCAGGCCGTTCCGCGAGACGTTACACTCTCACCAAAAGCTGTTCGCTGCTGCGGAGTATCCCGGCAACCGATGCAGAGATTCCCAAACACGCAACACAGGAGACAGAAAGGCTCACGATGATTTCACGCCGTACCTTGCACTCCCTCGCCATGCCGGCAATTCTGATGGCGGGCGCACTCACGCTGACCATCTCCGCGCAGGCCCAGGCCTCCATGCCGGCCGCGCCGTCTGCTTCCACGCCCAGCGCGCCCACTCCGGCCACTGAGGCGCAGTTGCCGCCCGTCAATCCCAAGAACTTCACCGCCGCGCAGCCCACCAAAGCTGAGGTCGAGTCCTTCCTCAAGACCTCCTGGGGATACGACACCAACCGTTCCTATGAGGTCTACGGCATCCTCAAGACGCCCGCGCCCGGTGTCAGCAAGGTCATCATCTTCGTTGCGGAAAAGGGCCGCCCGCAGGTCGCCGGCCTCACCTTCTTCGTCACGCCCGACGGCCACTACCTCATCGCCAACGACTCCATCATCCCCTTCGGCCCGCATCCCTTCGCCGCCGCCCGCGCCACCCTCCAGCAGGACGCTACCGGCGCCTGGCAGGGAAGCGCCAGCAAGCAGCATGAGCTCGTCGAGTTCGCCGACTTCCAGTGCCCGCACTGCAAGGCCGCGCAGCCCACCGCCAAAAAGCTCGTCGCCGACTTTCCAAATGCGCGCTACGTCTATCAGCCTTTCCCGCTGGTCAACGTGCATCCTGAGGCCTTCAAGGCTGCGGATTACGGCAACTGCGTCACCAGGATCGGTGGCAACACCGCCTTCTTCAAGTTTGCTGACAGCGTCTTCGCCAACCAGAATGACCTCGTGAACGACGGTGGCACCAAGACCCTCGACGCGGCCGTCACCGCCGCCGGACTCGATCCCGCCAAGGTCGCCGCCTGCGCCGCCTCGCCCGCAGGCAAGGCCGCCGTCCAGGCCGACCTCAAGCTGGCCAACGAGCTCAACGTCAACGAGACCCCGACCCTCTTCGTCGATGGCCGCCCCGTCCCCATGACCGAGCTGCCCTACCCCGAACTCAAGAAGATCATCGAGTACCAGTTCAACCTCGACAGCAACACCACCTCGGCGAAGTAACCCCCACCTCCGCCAACAGCGATGCCCGGAATCCGCACGATTCCGGGCATTCCTTTGACTACCCCCCCATCCCCACCCCGTTGTCATACCGACCATGTGAAGAGAATTCTGGAAATTACTGACTGGGAGAGAGATAAAAACATGGATTTTGGCTGTGCAGGAACTGTGCAGGAGAATTGTGTGGCATCTTCAAGTTGTTAGTGCAACAAAGCTGTAAAAGCTCAAGGAATTAGGGAAATGGGATCTCCAGGCGAAACGATTGAATTTACTTCCCGAGCAATTGTCTCTGCTTTCATTAGGTATAGAAAACGGAAGCCCATTTTCCCGGCGTCCCCTTGACATTCGACCCAAAGCAGTCCTATCTTGAATCGAATTTCGACTAGAGAATCCAGCCAGCACCTGATAGAGATGCAGATCTCCGCCTCTATTTAGATCTCGCTCGAGGCGCGCATGACCATTCGAGCATTGCGTCGCACAGCCTGTGGTGGATGACCATAAATTCGCAGGAACGCTCGGCGCATCCTCTCCGGATCGCTGAACCCGACTTGCTCGGCGATCATTTCAACGGGTTCACTTGTCTGTTCGACCAGTGAATGTGCAACTTCGGCCCGAATTCGTTCGACCGCCTTTGAAGGCGTCTCGCCAGTCTCTGCTTTGAAGATTCTTCCAAATTGACGGACGCTTAGGTGCGCAACTCCCGCCAATTCTTCCATGGACAGACTATTCGATAGATTTTCACGGATGTGCCCGATAATCTGCTGCATTCGCTCGGTTGCTGGAGACATATCGGCCAGAGCTGAGAACTGTGTCTGTCCACCTGGGCGACGGTGATAGATCACCAGGTCCTGGGCGACCGCCTTCGACAGGGATATGCCGTGGTCCTCTTGAATCAGCGCAAGCGCTAAGTCCATCCCTGCTGCGATTCCTGCTGAGGTCCACGTGTTGCCGTCCTTTACAAAAATTGCATCGCCGTTAACCTTCGTCTGCGGAAATTCCTTTTCTAGAAGGTGCGCATATCGCCAGTGCGTGGTCGCTCGCTTTCCTCTTAACAGGCCCGCTTGAGCAAGTAGGAAAGCTCCTGTGCATACGCTTGCAATTCGGCGCGCGAGTTTCGATTGAGCGAGCAGTGATCGAAGAATGAAAGGATCGAATTCATTGGGCAACTTACCTCCGACCACAATAAGCGTGTCTAGTTTACGTCGTCCTATCCGCAATGTATCGATGCCAAGGCCCACACTGTTCCTCACAACGCCTCCCTCGGCGGAGAAGATATGAATTTGATAGAGTTCCTCTCCCGCTAGAAGGTTCGCGTCCTCAAAGACGCACAGAGGGCCAGATAGGTCGAGCATTTGGTGGCCAGGGTAAACAAAGAATCCAATGCGTCTAGACATATGCGCCAACGACTGACTCAAGGATGAGCATTGTAAGGACGAGAATACCCATTTTCCCAAGAGACGTAAATGTCATAGACCCCTCTTATCACGCCATTGTGGAATGAATCGTTCGGCGATCGCTCGCTTGCACTAGCCCCAAGCAGTATTATGACTTGTTTTAAGGGATAAACGACCTTTACGCCATTCTGCTCGTCTTCCATAATCTGCATGAAAGATCAAGTCGCGGCGCATGTGCAGACAGGATTGTGCTTTCGCCGCTAGCACTGATCGATTACGAGGCAATAAAGGAGAACAAGATGAGACTTAAGAACAAATCAGCTTTGATTACGGGCGGCACCAGCGGTATTGGCCTTGCAACCGCGAAGCTCTTCGTTGCAGAAGGCGCTCGCGTGGCGGTGACTGGTCGCGATGAATCTGTATTTGACCGCGTGAGGGCCGAACTCGGCAAGGACGCGCTTATTCTGAAGGGCGACGTCCGATCGATCGAAGACATGCGAGCAATTGCGGCTACAGTGAAGGAAAACTTCGGTGGCTTGGATGTTGTGTTTGCCAACGCGGGGCGAGCATTTCCATCTCCACTCAACGACATTAGCGAAGAACTTTATTGCGAAATCATGGATATCAACGTCAAGGGTGTGGTATTCACGCTTCAGGCGGTGCTCCCAGACCTGCGCGAGGGCTCCTCTTTCATCCTGAATACATCGTTTGTCGCGCAGACTGGCGAGCATGGCATCTCGTTGACCGCAGCAGCAAAAGCTGCTGTGCGATCGCTTGCCCGCAGTTGGTCGTACGAGTTTCTCGACCGGAAGATTCGGTTTAATGCCATCGCTCCAGGTGCAATGAACACGCCTCTGATAAGTAAGTGGGGCTTGCCTGACGAGGCCGTTCGCAACATCAAGCAGGAGCTTGCTAAAAAGATTCCGGTAGGACACATGGGCAAAGCTGAGGATGTCGCCTACGCGGCGCTCTATTTGGCCAGCGATGAATCCTCTTACGTCGTCGGCACTGAGCTCGTTGTTGATGGCGGAGCCTCGCAGCTTTGAGATTTCAATATTGAGTTTCAGGGTCCTCTGTGCGCATCACTTTCTGCGCCATGGGTACTCGTCAATCTGATCAACTGGCTGCGCTTGCAAAGGTGGTCAAA
This sequence comes from Acidobacterium capsulatum ATCC 51196, assembly GCF_000022565.1. NCBI lineage: Bacteria > Pseudomonadati > Acidobacteriota > Terriglobia > Terriglobales > Acidobacteriaceae > Acidobacterium > Acidobacterium capsulatum. The sequence continues at coordinate 756,021 of NC_012483.1, read as the reverse complement.
ACTCAGGAAGGAATGAGCGTGACAAACAATCTTGAAGGCAACGCCTCCAACGGACACCCGACCAGCGCGGGCCATTTACGCCGCGAAGCTCTGCGGTCCAGAAGCGTCGCCCCACTCCACATCGTCATTGCCATTTATCCCGGTGGGACACTACTGGACTTTGCCGGTCCCAGCGAGGTTTTTCATCGGCTACCAAACACAATCATTCGCTTTGCAAGTCGCGAAGGTGGTCCGGTGACTCTTGAATACGGTGTCGTGTTTGGCAGAACCGACCGGCTGGCAGAGATAGAGAAGACGGATCTGCTTCTGGTTCCAGGTGCTCCGGACATGACAGCAGCGATGACGCCAGAGTTTCTGGCTCAGATCCGGCGTCTGGCTGAAAGCGCCAAGCATGTTACGTCAGTCTGCACGGGATCGCTCGCGCTTGCGGCTGCGGGCATTCTGAAGGGAAAGCGGAGTGCCTGCCACTGGGCCCTCGTCAACAAGCTGGCTGAATATGGCGCTATCCCGGTAGCGGATCGCTTTGCGGAGGACGACAACGGCAGGTTCATGAGCGGCGGTGGCGTAACCTCAGGCATCGACTTTGCGCTTCGCGTTGCTGAAAAGCTGAAAGGACGAGCGAGCGCTGAATTCGCGCAACTCATCATCGAATATGATCCTGCCCCGCCGTTTCATTCCGGCCATCCCCGGAATGCATCTCCCGAGGTAATCGCAATGGTTGAAAATCTATTGCCCGGCGCAACCAAAGGACTCGCAAGCATCCCAGGCGTTCGCTGAAACGCTCGCTGGTCTTCATCGAGGTCATGCAACTGGCCTTGATGAAGACCGCGATCGATATCTTCTACCCATCTCGGCTTTCTTTATGGAACGGCCTAAGTCCTTCCATGTCCAGAAGCCAGCAACGGGTCGGAATTTGCTTTTCACATGCGCGTTGAAACACGGCATATAGATGCGGCACTTTTCCTGGCGAAGGCGGGGGTAGCACCCACTAGGGGCTTGGCTCCCTTAGGAAGGGTGCAGCGTACAAGGAGCTAAGTCAATGACTTGGGGCCTGTACGAATGGTCCAAAGCATTTGTGCATATTCCAGCGAATCTCTCTCTGCCCTGTTCCTTTGGAACAAAGACGCGACAGCTGAGTTTGAGCCATTGATCACCGCTTACCCCTGGCAAGCGAACGGATGGTCCCCCGCATCGGCATCTTCGCCGGGGCCAGCTCTCCGTGCGTGTCTCTGGAAAGATGCGTAATGCCGAAGCAGGAGCGGCATCCCACCTCGATCAAGAGCGAAGTTCCGTCCTCAAACTCAATCGTCAGGTATCCATCCCGGGCCTGCGGATAGGGCTCCTCCAGGCACAACCGGCGGATTCGCTTGCCGACAACCTCCTCCACAGCCAGAATGGCACGCTTTGCTTTACTCATCGCCTTCTGCTCCTTCCTGATCGAGCCACGGCGGCAGCGGCCCCGCCATTTCGGTGGCTCGCTTAAAAAGATCGTAGATGGGCACTCCCAGTGCACAGGCAATCCGGTCGATCCTGCGAATCGAGTACGCCGTAGTGAGCTGGTTGGCCTCCAGCTTCTTGAGCCACCGGACCGACATGACGGCAGCCTTCGCGAGCTCGCCTTGAGTCAACCCGTTGGCCGTCCGAAACTCCTGCACCGCCAAGCCGAGACAGCGGTCCAGCTCCTGGTTGTAGCGGTCCGCTGTTTCCTTGTCCCAATTTGCCCGCTCTTTCATGGAGTCATCTCCTCCGGGGAGGCCGTCCCCGAGTTGCATCTTTCGCCGTGAGTTCGTGAAATTGCTGCTGACCGAAGAACCTCAACCCGGCGTAGAGGTTCTTCACCGCTCTGGCGTCCTTCTTGAACGGCACCAGCTTGCCCGAGAGATTGATCCGCTCGCTTCTGGCCCATGCATAAGCAGCGGCCACCATCAGTTGCCGTGCGCGTTCGCCGCTGATTCCGCGCATCGCTCCAATGTCCCGCGCGGACATGCCGCCGTGAACCGAATCGACCAGCATCTCGTATGCCCGAACGAATCTGGCGCGGTTTTCGGGAGTGTCCCTTCGTCTGCGGTTGTCAGCGTTTGCGCCAAGCCACAGAGGTGGAGGCGTTACAGGGAGCCGGTCCGCATACCTGGCCCGAATCACGGCCATAGGAGAGGGATTCGAAGGAACGCCGCGATTTGCCCCGGGCGAAAATTGCTGCCACTGCCCGTAGACTTTTCTCGCCATCCAACTCACCGCATCCCTATCCGGAGCGCGCAAACCGAGCGAGGCGGCCCATGCCCGCGCCAGAATCTGCGCGTCTACGCCCAGCGCTTTCGCTACCGCCCGGATGTCGTCGTCGTTGAGAAAGGTCTTTCCGGCGATATAGCGCGCCAGACAGCGTTCGGTAACGTCGCCTAACCGGCTGCTCAGCTCTTCGTGCGAAATGTCTCCGCGCAACATTTCGATCTGAGCGAGCAGATGATGACGAAAGTCCCATTTCATGGCAGACCTCGGAGAGAGAGAACTGTTTGAAAACAGGGATTTGCATGGGCGCACAGAAGTGCGTCGTCGCGGCTATAGTGGAACCGTGACCTGAACTCTTAGAAAGAGTATCTAAACATATTGTCAATGTCAACTAGTTTAATTGGAGAATCGCCCGGCGATTGGATCAGTGCGTCTGAAGCTGCCCGTCTGCGTGGTGTATCGAGACAGGCAATAGGAAGCCTAGTGCGCCGTGGCCGCCTGCGTACTTTGGAGTTTGGGGGAAAGAAATTCGTCAGCCGAAAGGATGTGGAGGCGTATGTTCCCGATCCTGGTGGCAGGCCACCCAAGAAGAAAGCGTCCCCAAAGAAAAAGGCCGGATCAAAGAAAAAAAACGATTAAACCGTTCGAATGGATTAGTCGGATGCTGCGGAACAGGTTGAGTTAGAGGCTATGCTCCATGCCTGAGCCATGCAACTCACTGAGCGCAACGCGCACACTCTCCCGATGCGCCTCTCTTACGCGCTCATCGCCGCCCACAAGGGCCGTGAGAGAAACAGACTTTGGCGCGGAGAACGTAGCATCCCAACCGGCGCGGTGTTCTACGCTGGTCACTTCCTTGCCGAATTTTCCTTCATAGGTTTTAGAAACCTGATGGCGAACAAGCTGCGCTTCCGTGTGCGGATGCTGCCCTTCGGTCAGCCGCGCAAAGTGCTCATTGCCAACCGCACCTTCCAAGCCCCACTGCTCCGCCAGCTTGCCTTGCCATTCACTATGCCCCTGCTGGTCGCGGCTCCAATAGTTCTGCCGCTCCGACGCAAATTCCCGCTGATAGTACGCCCGTACCTGCGAAGCTGACAGCGGCTTGGAGATCGTCAACATAGAGAGATTCTAGAAGCGGTCTCATAAATATCTGAGCATCATGTGGAGGCATGCGAGTTGAGCCATTCCGAGGTAATTTTCGATGTGGTACTCCCATCGGTTTACGAGCCTTCGGAAGTTGTGCATCCATGCGAAGAGCCTTTCGACCTTCCATCGCTTCCTGTAGCGGCGCAAGGGGCGGCCATCCTGTGTTTTGGAGCGGTTGCGACGGTTCGGTGCAATCATTTCGATTCCATAGTCTTCGGCCAGTTTTCTGTCCAGTCCGTCCGAGTCATAGGCCTTGTCGCCGATCAACCTGGCGGGAAGTTCGTCGAGGAAGCTGGCGGCAAGGGCATCTTCGACGAGATGGCACTCTGCCGGCGAAGCGCTTTCCACAGTAACGGCGAGTGGAAGACTGTTATCAGCGGCGATAGCGACGATCTTCGTGCCCTTCCCGCGGCGGGTCGGGCCGATGGCGAAGCCCCTTTTTTGGCGCTCGCGAAGGTTGCATCCACGAACGCTTCCTCCAGGTTGAGCTTGCCCTGCTCGTGCAGCAATCGCGCCAGCAGCCTCAGCGCTTCCACCAGCTTGCCATCGCGGATCCACTGCTGGAAACGGCGGTGGCAGGTTTGGTATGGCGGATACTTCTCCGGCAACTCACGCCACTGCGCCCCGGTTCCCAAGACCCACAACACACCATTCAGCACGGCCCGCGTGTCGTGCCAGGGACGGCCCCGCCGCACACCTGCCGAAGCAGGCCGCAACACCGGCTCTACCAACAACCACTGTTCTTCGGTTAACTCCCAGCGTCCTGCCATCCAAGCCGCGCGGAGACATCAGAGCAATTCCAGAATGCAACAAATCTCAACCCAAGGGAATTATGAGACTGATTCTAGCCCTCCAACACGCGGCGTCTTCAATAAACTTGTGGAGTATCCATACTTCTCAACTCCTCCAGTACAAATAGACAAGTTGAATCTCGTCTGGCTGCGTAAAACTAGCCAACGCTTTATCTGATTGACTGTCCTGCGCACCGTGATTTCCAATTACGCCGCGAGAGCCGATATTGTCGAGAATGATCAAAAGTCGAGGGATCACCTATTTTGCAGTATTAACACTGCTTTTTGGATGTATATCCGTTGTGGCGCTGCGCGGCAATATGCCACTTGCAAGCGGACTATTCACTCTTGCTTACCTGGCAGACGCGGCCGTTGAGTCCTGGATTGCTTTCACACGCGTGCGTAGTTCTTCGCACCTCAAGACACATTGGGCTCTCCTGGCCGCTGCGACCGGTGCGAATCTTGTGGTGGCGATTGTGGCACTACTAGTGAGATCAGCGGTTTTCATTACTTTTACCTCGTTTTTTATTTTTTGCACGTACATTCCGTTATTTCTGTTGATATCGTTGCCTGCGGGCCGCCGCTACTTTCACCAGTTCTTCTGGATTGATCTTGGACAGGTAATCATGGCCATGTATGTAGGCTATGCAATCCTCTTTCAGGCTCGTCCGTTTACGCATGACACTCCAATCGGGATTACCGGCATAGCACTATTTCACCTTTTCCTTGTCGCCGATCTCATTACGATCGCGGGAGCACTTCTGCATCTTTTTGCGGCCGTAAATAAAGACGAGATGCACTTTTTTCGTCTGATCTTTTTTGTAATCACGCTGGGAACGGCAGGATCATATCTTCACAACGTGCTCTTGTTGCGCAACCCGAAGGAGACATTAACCGGGATACCGGTCCTACTGGCAGGGTTTGTTAGCATTCTGCTGATTCTGCAATCTCCAGAAGAGACGATTGGTGAACTGCCGACACAAAGGAAAGGACTCATGGCTGACCTGGTCAATATCGCAAGTCCAGCTCTTCCTTCTGCGGTGTTATTGACGCTCGGCATCATAGTCGAGACCCGATATCAGAGTCTTGGACGCACAGCTATTATTACGGCATTCGTTCTCTTCGTCGTTCGAGCCACCTTTTATCACCGGAGCTTTGAGGCATTGCATCGAGACCTTGAAGGTGCGCGTGCGGAGCTCGAGCATCTCTCCTATACCGATGGCCTGACTGGCGTAGTAAACAGGCGGGCGCTGGAGAAAGCCCTCTGCTCCGAATGGGAACACTGCATACGTTCAGGCTCCCCGCTTTCGTTCATCCTCATTGATGTGGATTTTTTTAAACAAGCCAATGACCGGCATGGTCATCAGGCCGGGGACGAGTACCTAATTGCCATAGCAGAAGCATTGCGCGCATCACTGCATCGCAGCATTGATATAATCGGGCGCTACGGAGGGGACGAGTTCGCGGCGATTCTGCCAAGCACCGATGCTGGTGCAGCAGAGATTGTTGCGGAGAGAATGTGTCATGGCGTCCGTCAACTTCGTATTGAAAACAGCGCGACTACGACAGGCTTTGCCACAATTAGTATGGGCATCGCCACGTGCCTCACATTCATGGAACCGACCCCCGCGTTGTTGCTCCATACTGCCGATGCGGCTCTATACGATGCAAAGCGATCTGGGCGCAATTGTTGGCGATCACGCAGTCTGGCGTTAGGAGGTAACTCAGGGTCGGACGAGAAATCTGGCCTCCAAAGGGTGTAGCGCTTGGATCGATCATTTTATGTCAACGCACTCAGTGACCCAGCTTAGCTACATGGCAATGAGTAGGTGGAAATGGGCTTATCTTCATTCACGCTCTTTGGATTCATCCCACACAAACGCCTCTTTCGCTTTGTCCGGTTGGCCTGCGGACACATCGAAAAGTGGGAGCGTGGCCTGCGCTGCTGCTGGCGTCCTGGGTTGCTCTGCGCGAGCTGTGGTCTTCGGCGGTGACGACCTGGGCGCAATCTCCGTCAGCTTGCGTTCAATAAACTCCGGCTGTCCGCCGTGTTTCCTTGCGAACCGAAAGTGAACCGGAACAGCTTTGTTTTCCTGCTTGATGAAGCCGTGCAACGGCTCCAGGCCGGAGATTTCCGAAGCCATCACAAGCGGCTTGGTCGCAATCTCCATCGCATAGGATTTCCTACTTCCTAGCAGCCCCATGCTGCGCGATTCCTTCAATCGTTCCACTTCAATTTCCCCGATGGTGTCGGAAATCCACTTCGCGGCGCGTGGCTCCGTGGTTTTGAAAAACAGCTTGGTTGCGGGCTGCGAAAGCATGGCCTCGGCGTCTTTCCCATAGCGTTTTTCAAGCTGGCTGCGTCCCTGAAAACCCAACAAACCGGATTGCCGTATTTGCGGTTTTCCGTAACGGCTGTGTGAAGCTGCGGCAGTTTATTAAGGCTTGCCAGCTCGTCCAGAACAAACCATACAGGCTTTGCCATGAGGTCTTCGCAGTAGCCCATCATGCGGAGGATGAATAAATCGAGCCACACGGAATGCAACGGCAGAATCTTCGCACGATAGGCGGGAGTGGAAGTCAGAAACACCCAACGCTTACGCGTCGTGTACCACTTCGCTGTCGCAAAGGTTGGCCTCGTGTGCTCCCACTCTGGCAATAGTTCAAAGCTGTCGGCCACCATGTTTAAGCTCGCCAGCACACCCGCCCGCTGCGCCGGTGCTCCCGCATCGAGCAGCGCTGCAAGCGGCGTTCCTTTCACCTTTGCCTCCATCCATGATGGATCGGCCATCATCTTCAGAATGTCCCGGGGCTGTGGCTGCTGCTTGAGCAAGTGGGCCAGTATCCGGCGCGGCCCATCGGTGAAAAACTCCTTCTCGTACTCCTTTTCCGGCAGGAACGCAGCGGCGATGGTCGTCGCTGTTTCGTCTCGGTCGATCTCCTCGCCCAGACTCCAATAAGGACAACGCTGGTCCAGCGGATTGAGAATCAGATCGCCCCGTGCGGGCGAGTAGAACTCGCTCACAAAGTCCATTGCCGGGTCATAAACGATGGCGGTCTCTCCGCGCTTCCGCACCTGACGAAGTAGCTGCCGGATGGCGTTCGATTTGCCTGAACCGGTGTCGCCCATCATCAGAATGTGGCTGGCCTCAAGACGCTTCGGAATCCGGTAGCTTGGACCAAACGGCAACCACTGCAAACGCGAATTCTCGAAGCGTAGGCGGAAGCGAATGCCGTTCGTCTTCGCGCTGCGCCCCCCGAAAGCCGAGGCCAACTCTGGGCCTTTGGTGCGTCGCCCATGCCGCTGCTCATGCTTCCAACTGGTGCGAAGTCTATGACCAAAGAAGAGCCACAGGGCATACAAAAACAAGACTGCCAGCGTCAGGTAGAGGATAGGTCGAAGAAAGATCAGCCATGCGCTGTCGTTGTCATAAATCGTGGACGCCAGATATGCTCGCAACGCCTTCGCACGAACCTTCTCGGGCGGCGTAATAATGACACCGCGCCAACCTTCGGCAAGGGCTTTTGGACTCAGTGCGAGACCCTGACTGCCACTCGCCCCTTTCACCGCATCTTCCGGTAACAGTGGCTCTGGCTTTCTGCCCGGAGCCGTCTTTTCGGCGTAGCGCACGGTAGTCAGGGCACCGGGATAGATGCTCAACGTGGAACTGGCAGCGTAGGTTCCGAGGTAGAAATTCTGGACTGGGTTCATCGTCCAGCCGAGCCAGAGCATGGCCGGTACGATCACCACAAATGGCCCCAGAACGAAGAGCAAAATCAGCCACAAGAGCCATCTGCCCCGGCTGGGAAAATGAAGAGGACGGCTCACTGCTTGTCCCCGTCCGGCCCCTCCTGGGACAGAAATTCCGCCAGCAATTTCCGGGCATCCGCCAGCTTCCGCGCATTGGCCTGGTCTCGAATTCTGACCACCGAATCGGGCAGCAAATACTTGCCCTCGGCGTTCGCCTGAGCCGTCGCATGAAAGAGATTCAGGAGCATGTATCGCAGCGCCGCGACCTCGGCCAGCAGGAACTCGGCAGGGTCTGCCGGACGCTCCCGCGCGGCTTTTAGGGCCAGCTCGCGCAGCCATTCGGCCACGGTTTTTCCTGCACTTTCGGCGGCGGTTTCCACCTCCACCAGTTCTTCCAGCGTGACCCTGGTTGCGATGGTTTTGGCACGAAGAACCGGTCGCGCTTCACCCTTCGGTGAGTCTGGAGACGGCAATGGATTCGGGATGCGGGGAGTGTTCATGGGGGAACCCGCCTCGCAACCAGCTTGCACTTAGCAATTTTTCCCGTCAAGCTCCGATGTATGAAAATCCTTGATTATCAGTGCGTTTACGCGCCGCGCTCTTCGGAGCACTCTGCGCGTTTACGTACGTAAACGCTGGACCCCCCGCCGGACGGATGGTTTATCAAACCATTGATTCAAAGTACGTTAACGCTGGATAACCGGACACACGTCACGTTTACCAATCGCAACCCATTTTGGGGGTGACGTGTCGTAGCGTCAATCCCGTGCGCAAGCACGGAACCGGCAAGGTGTAGCGAATGCAAGAGTCGTACGGTGAGGGCCTAGCCAGCCACACCGGCTCCGAGTCTTGCGGATGTGGCCGTAAGGCCATGTACGAAGCGTAGACAGGAGGAACTACAGGCCAGGCTATTGAGCCGCGAAATATCCCTAACTTCAGGACGCCGACGCCTTGACACAACGCGGAAGGCAACATCCTGACAAGCAGTATGGCGAGCTTGGCAGGAGTCCTGCGCGGTCTATGACCCTGGCATGTAGGGACACACTTTGCACGGAAATTGAGAGATCCCGGGTTCACCTGAGAGCGGCCAGCGTTCTCGGGACGCATCGGGAAGTCTAAGGACAGGAGCCGATGATGAACGAACACGGGAAGTCGGACAGACTCATAGTACCGGGGAAGTCTCCGAACAAAGCCAGAGTATCGGTGGCGGAGGAGATGGAGGGAAGGGGTCTGACCAAGGGGAATCTGGGCCAACAAAACGCGCCCCGGACTCAGAGCCGGATCAAGGGGGTCCCCGGCGACAGGTCTTCGTCGCTGGGGTCTCTCAGCGCGCCAAGTGAGTTGGAACAGATACGACAAACGGCAAAATCGAACAAGGATGCAAGGTTCACTGCTCTGATGCATCATGTCTACCGGATCGACACCCTGCGGTTCGCCTACTTGCAGTTGAAGAGGCACGCTGCGGCGGGTGTGGACGGGGAGACATGGCGGCACTACGGCGAGGCTCTTGAGGAGAATCTCCAGAATCTCTCCCATAGACTGAAGCGCGGGGCATACCGGGCCAAGCCGGTGCGTAGGGTGTACATCCCGAAGGCGGATGGGCGGCAGCGACCGCTCGGCGTCCCGGCGCTCGAAGACAAGCTCGTTCAGAGAGCGACGGTGGAGGTACTGAATCAAATCTACGAAACCGACTTCCTCGGCTTCTCTTATGGGTTCCGTCCAAAGCGGCACCAGCATAAAGCGCTGGATGCGTTGTGGTGTGGACTCCATGAGCGACGTGTGAACTGGGTGCTGGACCTGGACGTGCGCAGCTTCTTCGACAGGCTGTCGCATGAATGGCTGGTCCGGTTCCTCCAGCATCGGATAGCGGACCGGCGCGTTGTGCGTCTCATCCAGAAATGGCTGAACGCGGGCGTGCTGGAAAAGGGCAAGCGAACCTTCGTGGAAGCAGGCTCGCCACAGGGCGGAAGTGCATCGCCCCTGTTGGCGAATATCTACCTCCACTACGTCTTCGATCTCTGGGTTCAGGCATGGCGTAAGAAGCGTGCGCACGGCGATGTAATCGTGGTGCGTTATGCGGACACATCGTGGTTGGGTTCGAGTACAAAGACGAGGCCGAACGGTTCTGGTTGGAACTGAAAGAACGAATGGAGAAGTTCCAACTGGAGCTGCACCCGGAGAAGACGCGGCTGATCGAGTTCGGACGCCATGCGGCGAAGAACCGAAAGCGCGCCGGTCTGGGCAAGCCGGAGACCTTCGACTTCCTCGGCTTCACGCATATCTGCGGGAAGACAAAGAAGGGAAGGTTCATGGTGCTTCGGCAGACGATTCGCAAGCGCATGCAGGCCAAGCTGCAAGAGGTGAAGATCGGCTTGTGGCGGCGCATGCATGACCCTGTTCCGGAAGTCGGAAAGTGGTTGAAGTCCGTTGTGGGCGGGCATATCCGATACTTCGGAGTGCCGGGCAACCGGCATGCTCTGGCCCATTTTCGTTACACCGTGAGCAACCTCTGGCATCGCGCTCTGTGCAGGCGAAGCCAGCATGGTCGCGTCAAGTGGGAACGAATGAAACGGCTCATCCGCAAATGGCTTCCTCCGGCCCATATCTGCCGTCCTTATCCTTCGCGCCGTCTGCGCGTCACCACCTGAGGTAAGAGCCGTATGCGGGAAATCCGCCCGTACGGATCTGTGCGGGGGGTACGGCGTAAGCCGTATCCCTACCGCGACTACGTACATCCGGTGCGGAGCACCGCCACGGATCGCGATCACATACTAGACGTAGAACTTCAGGGGCTGTTTGTCTGCGTCGCGTGCCGAACCCATCGTCAGCACATCGCCCACCTTGCTCGCAAAGCGGATCGTGACGGGCAATCCGTCATTGTAGTTGCAGGCGTTGTAGTTGATCTTGGTAAGGCCCATGATGTCAGCAAGAACGGTGCGAATGTTAGGTCGCCGACCCGTACTACGCAGAACGGTTATCAAAAGCGGGTTTGGCGTCTCAGGCCCAATATAGGTGTCCAGCCGTGGCACAAATCCATTCGTCCACAGCAAGGCGTTTCGGTGATCAAGAATGATGGCCGTTCCCCTCATTACCGGATAATCACCATCACGGAACAGCTTGGATTCCCCTTTGGTTTCCTTGATGCGGACGCCGACAAGATTGGTGCCCTTCGGCGTGGCCTTTTTGAAGGCTTTCCATTCATCCTCGTTGAAGGTTGTGCACCCGTGGATGAAAAATTCCTTTGGTGGCACACCGTGCTTCTCCTCGAAGGTTTTGAGCACTTTGGCAATCAGGCTTTGCGCCTCTTTGGGTTGAAGGTGGAATTCAAAGTCGTCGGTTTTCCACGGGCCATTTGCGCCCCTGAAAACAACGGCGTCGCTCTCATTAAGAAACATCTGCGCCGCACAGCAGGCATGTTCCTTTGGATCATTCGGAATCATCTTGAAAACAAGTCCGATGTAACAAACGCCCGGCCTGACATGCGCGAGTTTCCACGGCGGCAAGGGTTGGGTTTTGTAGTAAAGTCCAGTTGCCAGATTCCACGCCACTGTCGCCGGATCCTGCAACCCACGCTTTGGATAGCCCGCGTTATTTAGGAATTTGTCGGGTGCCAACGTCGTTTCGCGGATGAGTTGCGAAGTGCGACCTAGCTTGAGCAGACGCGCTTTCACCTGGCGGTGAAAATCTGGCACGTCGTCAAAGATGTCCTCGCCGCTCTGGTCGATCACATCCTTGAACAACGGAAGATCAATTCTTTCTTTCTGGCTCTTGGCGAATTCGCCTTTTGTCAGGCCAAGGCCGGTGCGCCGCGATAGCGGCTTGCAACGCTCGAAGATGATTTCGGGGAGAATGAACATCCAAACGTCTACCGTCTTTTCTTCATTGTTGTCATAGCGTTCAATTTCTCCCACATAGAGGTCCACCGCTTTGCGTACCGCTTCATGCTGGTTCACCGTACGGGTGGCGTCGTCGAGTACCGTGTAATCGACAGTACGCTGAACAAAGTCTCCCGGGCTGACCATGATGCCAAACGCTTCTTCCAACCCAGGAAAATTCGAGAGGTGCAATCTGTTTTCTTTGTCGGTTTTCTTTCGCGGCGGGACGGGAACAAAGCCGCCAGCCGCAATCGCCCACGTCCGAAAATACGAGAGTCCGTCTTTCGTTCCAATGACTCCAACGGAAACTTCGCGCGTGCGTGTTGGGCCAGAGTGCGGCCCGTAGAGAAACAGTCCATCTTTCGGGTGGTCGCAAGTTTGCCCGTGGCCGAAAGACAACTCCGGTTCCTCAATGTGGATAGTCTTGAGGGATTTCTTCGACAGGTCCATCACTCCTCGTCCTCCGGGTTGAACAATCCGAGCGTGGAATCGTCGGTTTCCTCTGCATCATCTTCCATCGTGTCCGGCAGGGTCGTTGTCACCGGCGACGTGAACGGCATTGATCGTGAATCAAGCGTGATCGCGCAAGCCTCAGCGAGTGGCACGGTGATGCACGGCTCTTCGCCCGAAAGCAATTCAAGATAAGCCATGAGGCGACCATGCCATTGTTTGTTGCGCCAGCCTTTGCAGATGGTCCGCCGTAAGTGATGCTGTGCATCACTGTCGCCGATGACGGCTCCAGCTTTACCAGAGGTCAGATCGGAGAACAGCACGCGGGCTTTGAGTCTGAAATGCAGGTACGGCCAGAAGTTCGGTGTTGCCGAAACGCCGTACTGCCAGACCTTGCCTCCGGCGGCGTTACGCAGCATGGAGGACCGGCGCTTGCCCTGACGCCCCCAGGAAATTCTCTTGCCCAACGGCGTCAGCGCCTCACCTACGTGAAAGGCCGTCTGCGTGGCAAATAGATACTCGTATAGCCCCTTTGACCGGCAGAAGTTCTCCCATGCGCGGCGGAACATGGAATACACAAGATTCTTTGCTTCCCGTGGCTCTATATCCGGCGATTTGCCGCCGCTCTCAATGAAGTCAAGCACCTTGAATTCGGACTGAATTTCAAACGGAGCAACATCGGCAAAGTCGCGTGCGACTTCCTCCGGTAATGCGAATGAAAAGAAGCCGCGATGGTAGGCTTCGGTGGGAACCGTGTTTTCACGGCACGCTTTTTCCATCAATTCAAAATTGATTGGCCCCGGTGGATAGTAGTAGCGGATGGTGTCCGGCAGACTGGCAATTCGGAGCCAGTTGGAGGTAAGGACTTCGGGCTTTTTATCAACTTTGGTCGCAAGCCGCTTGCGGTAGTTCTCCCAGTTCGGATTGATCGCTGGCGTCGTCGCGCGCGGCACATTCTGGTTTTCGAGCGTTTCCAGAAGATCATGCAAGCCCCCGGCCCAACTTCCCAGAAAATCGACCCATTGAAGATCGCTGATGCCGAACAGCTTTTTGAAGACCTCAAGACGAAGCGGAATGATGAAGCGCTTGTCGCCGATTTGTTTCCCAACATCCGTAGCAATACTGATTTCTTCCTGGACCCCAATTTTTTCGAGCGTGGCGTCCCGGCAGCACAGGAGCATTTTCACGGCCTTGTTTTGCAAGTTGCCGGTAATTTCTCTGCGCCAGCGGTCTCCACCTTCCAAGGAGAGAATGTCCGCAAAAACGGTGTACCCTGCGGCCTCAAGGCGCGGGGCTAACCACAGCACAAATTCATCGTCCTCTGGCGTGGCCTTGCTGATGAACACGATGCTTCGTGTCTCGGCCCTTGCCGCTTCAGTCGCGTTGTGCGTGGTGGGCATAATTACTGAGCCGTCCACTTGAACGCCTTGTCGAGAATGGCGGGGAGCATGGCGTCCAACGCGGTGGTGGTTTCGGATTGAAGAGTCTTCACGACATCAACCTTCCTCTGCAAGGCCTCTAGTTCGGCAGTGACCTGCCCGCTCTTTGGGACTACTCAGGGCCTTCCGCCTTTTCTTTTGCAAGGCTGATCGCACCGAGAACGACTGGCTCTCCCTCTGGAACTTTCAACTTTGGAATATAACCCGGAAAATGGACATTCTCGCAGGGGCCAATCGGCGCTCGTGCGAAGAAGACTTCACCTCGCTTCTCCAAATGCTTCGAAGAAGCTGCGAGTTCACTCAAATTAACGCCCTCGGTTTCAATGACTCTCCATTGCCCGTTGATTGATGCATCAAATCGCTGATAGAGTTCCGGATCTCGGACAAATCTGCGGCATTCCTCAAGACCCCGGACTCGCCCGTCTCGCATCAGGCGCAGACTCTGTCCCAGGACGTCTTTGGTTATCGTCTGTCCTTCTGGCAGGATGGATGCAAGTCGCAGAGCAATCTCGTGCAGTTCGTCCCATCGCACGATTGCAAACTTGGCAAGAAGATTTTCTTCAGGAATCCGCTTAGGTGGTTCTGCCCCGCCAGCATTCTCGGTCTTTGAGAGTTCGCTATAACATTCTTCCTGCGGGAAGGACTTCTCAACTAGCGCTTGATTCAGATCCGGAGAAAAGTCTGTTCTGATGGAATAGTCTTCTCTGAGAATCTGGAGTATCTTCTTCTTTTTCACTTCGAAGTCTGGTGGACTGAGAAATATCACGGCATCGAATCGCGAACTGCGTGTTATTGCAACATCAAAGGCCTCAATATGGTTCGTTGCAACGAAATATATTACTTTTCGCGCTTTCCACAATTCAGCGAGCCTTGGCAACATACTCGTAGTAAGGAATCGCCCAAATTGGTCAGGCTCAATATTCCGCTCACGCACCAGTTCGTCAATTTCATCGAATAAGATTACCGCATGATCTATCTCCATCAATTTCCCAAAAATCCCATCAGCGGTGTGTTGGACATTCGGTAGTCCTTCGGAAACAAAATGACTGGGATGAAGTTCGATGTATCTCCAACCGATCGCGTCAGCAATACCGCTAATAAGCGTGGTCTTGCCCGTTCCGGGTGGTCCAAACAAAATAACCGACCTGGCTGACCTTTTCTCAATCAGATACCTATCTGGATCAAGGGTGGATTCAGGCGCCAAGTCCGAGAGAGGATTTATGAACATCGAAGTCAGTATGTCCGGCAGGTCAGGTTGTGTCCATGTTCTAGATCGATCATTAAGCGTGTCCAGGGCTTCCTGCCGAGACATCGCACTTCGCTTATGATTCAAGCCGTCGAGGGCCGTTTCGCGGGTCCATATCCCGACTAAACGTCTAAGCATTTGAGCGTATGCGAAGACACTTGCCGTTGCCCAGCTTTCGATCTCTGGTCTAATCCGATGGCCAGATGTCCAACCATAACTAATCCCTGGAACCCGTTTAAGAACTGTCGGAATTGTCGCCTTGATTGAGTCAGCATATTTCCAGAGAGAGATTAAGCCTGCCACATGTTCTTTGAGCGCGCTCCTCAAAAACTCAGCCTGCGGCTTTAAAGATTGCTCCAATAGAACGGTAAATGTTTCAAATACGAAGCAGTACGCATTACCTGCATTGGGATAGTGAAAGAGGGGAGCATAATGTCGCCAAGTTCCGACCGGCTCTTGAGTAGCAAACAAGCATTTCAGGGCTTCTCTAATAATGTCCTGGAGGGCGAGATCGGATTGGTAATTCGCTGGCTCTCTTATCAGAATCGCGAGGGCCCATGCGAGCTGATCAGAGTCCAGCTTGGAGGATTTCGCAGTGTGCAACGCAATCTGTAAGCCCAACTGCTGGCGTGCCCATAAGTGAAATATCGGGACTTTGGCGTTTAGATAGTGATATTCATCGCAAGCTTTGGCTTCGCCCTTAAAGCGATTCTCCAGCGCCGCCAGAAGCTCCAATGTCCAATAGGTATGGTAGGCATTGGGTTCATACCATCCGTCGATTACTTTTTCTCGATCTGTTCCCGCAAGATCTTCGCCCTTATTGTCGACAGGAGGCGCGGCTTCTCCGATCGCACATCGGATCGGCTGTTCATCCAACTGGAATTTAATACGTTTCAGATGTATGGGTATGTTCGGATGCCAATTTTCCAGCTGCGACAGCACAAAAGGTAGGCCCCGACAAGTACAGTAAACCTCCGCCTTACCATCCGACTTCCATTTCTCATTGACATCTTGCTGTATAGCCTGGCAAGCAAACTCGGTCATCAACTCCTTGAAATTCCGACCGTCAAAAGTGCTGTCTTTCTCAAAGCATAGTTCGAGTGATGAAAAGCACGTGGCGGAACTCGTGATATGACGAAATTGCTTGACTTCATCTTCAGCATGCAGTGCAAACACGCCGGTCTCTTTACGAAAGAACGGAGCTAATCCAGCAACGTGAAACGTGCAGAATTCCCGTAAGAGATTACGATAATGCGCGAGATACTCAAAGGTTGCAGGAACTAACTCGCGGCTCTTCAATGATAACGGCCCTTTCTTCCACAACTTAACCCATTGTGGCTAAGAACTTTGTTATGTTTAGAGTTTCCTTATCTCGGACCACGTCTGCAAGATCAATTCCAAGAACATTAGCCATATGCACCACGTAAAGAAATACGTCGGCCAGTTCGTGCGATTCACTTACAGCTTCATACGAAGCATGCCTCACAAGCTTCTCGCGCTTGCGAACAGCACGAGCAAGCTCGCCCACTTCTTCGACCATGAGTAGTAGGCACTCCTTAGGTCCTTCTTTTGAATATCCTCGTTGGATAGCAGCCCGCCGGTAGTATTCCTGGAATGCTTTTAGTGCAGGGGCAGGAGGAGGAGCATTGTGAAGATGTGTCGAAAGAATGTCGCTTGGCGATCCCACAAGCTGCACGAAAGAGCGAAACACTGGCTCATTGGGCAACTCCATGGCAAAAACAGGCACACCGGCTGCGTGTGCGAATCCAATTTCTAGTGCGGACGTTGGTCCAACATAACCGTTTGGAGCATGAAGCCAAACAAAATTTGACTTCTGGATTGCACTCAGATGCCTCTCTTCAATCCTGGTCGGCGTTTCCTGTTCTTCTCCCTTCATGTACACAAAACCATCGTCCTCGCTAACGATTGTCACACTGCTGGGAGACAGGACGTCGCAACCCAAGTCACGGAATTCCTCGTACGTACGTTTTAAGGTTTCGAAATCTTTTCGGTACGTGCCGGAAATTACTAGTTCGCAATTTAACGAAGATGGAAGTGGCCGAAAGGGCTGCAGGGCGGATTGAGGACGCGCCAACATGGTCGAGCCCGTCTCAACGTCGGGCTTTTGAGCCAAGGGTGCGTCCGGGAAGAAGAGAAGCTTTTGGCCTTCGCTATTTTTGCGCTTCGACATGGGAATCAACAATGAGTAATGATAGGAATATAGAGGTGCCGCCTCAAATGATTTTTAGAGTTTCGGCACCCCTTTTCCACACCGCTCGTCATTTTTGCGAGGAAGTCATGTTGAAAATTAGGTCGAAATTGAGGATGGGCGAAAATTGGAGGCATGCAACGAGGCCATGGCGGCATCTCTTATCCCTCCCTAATCCATTTTAGGGCAGATGCCACGCAGTCCTCTACGGACTGTCCACCATCGAGCACCAAACTTGCAATTTCACGAATGATCGTTCCTACTTGTTGCTCAGAAGAATGAGCATCTGCGGACCTAAGGCTCGCAAGTTGATTCTCATCGCGAATCCCGATTCGCTTCAATCTGGTCAGTTCGTCGATATCGATATATGCAATCCGCAATTCTGCCGGCGCAACTAGCTGGTTCAGTAGTGGAATGGTTTCATGATGCCTCAGCCCATCGATGATTATGGATTCACCTTGAGTCCAACCAGAGTATTCAAGCATGTTCCTGCAAAATTCGAATCTATTCGCTTCTAGATGCTTTGTGCCGATTTGTTGAAGGTTTTCTCGTGTTGCATCCAGGCCTTGACTGGCCACTACATGGCGAACGTAGTCTCCAAAGCTGGCACGTTTGCACTGCAACACCCGTGCCGCTGCAGTGCTAATTGTGGTTTTCCCACTTCCAATCTTCCCGGCAAAAGCGACAGCGAAAATCATTTCCATTTCCCAGTCACAGAATTACAGAAGCTCATTCATCTAATAAAGGCTGGTCACATCTGAGCTTCCCAAAACTACCGTTAGGCATGAGGAACTGACGGCTACTCTTACCTGATAATCAGATCGATCATAATTGAAAAGTTGTAATAGATGTCCCACTTGTTCTTCGCGAGTTCAGTCATGGTTACCGAAGATCAGCATAAGCATCCCGGCCCTGCTCAGAGCTGAGCAGGGCCGTTGATCGCCTGAGCGATATTGATTGTAAGCGCTGCGTGGATGCCGCTGACAGCGGCATCCACGGCGTTTTCGGTCGTCTCGTTCTCTTCCTCAAACGTGTTGCCGAGAATCAGGTCCACGGCTCTCTGCGCGTTCGCGGCAGCATGAACGATGAGGCGGTTATCCTCTTCCAGCTTTTCAATCCAGTTCTGGATGTATGCAGTGGTGTTACGGTCGGTACGCTCGTTGGCGATACCGGCGATAGCGCAAAGAAAAGCGGCTCCCATCTCGGCAACCAATTCTTCCTTGCTGTAAAGCTCATCTCCGAAACGGTCGCCAAAGGTGCGGTTGAGGCGGCTTTTATGTCCGGTGCTGTGAATCAGCTCATGGAATAAGGTGCTGTAATAGTGGGGCGCATCCACAAAGCGGCTACGGGCGGGCATGTGGACGGAATCGGTAGACGGTCGATAATAAGCGCGATACTCGGTGGGGCTGTTGCGATGAAGCGCGGGACGGCTCTCCCATTCACCAATGATGCTTTCGCAGATTTCGTCCTCGTCGATCTCCGGCGCGATGCCGGGCTGCGAGATTTCAGGAAGCGTGAGGCCGTCGCACTGCTCCACGTTGAAAACCGTGTAGTGGCAAAGAACGAACGGCACACGCTCATCTTCGCCCGTTGCTTCCTCGTCCTTCTTTGCGTATTCGGGAAGCTGTTTATAGAAGACAATCTGAGTTCCGTGCTCGCCTTTGCGGACGTTGCCTTTCAATGCCTGCGCCTGCTTGAACGTAAGCCAGAATGGGGAACTGTATTCGCTCGACCAAAGCAACAGAACATTGATGCCACGGTAGGGCTTGCCGGTATAGAAGTTACGCGGGAATGGACCGCCTGCAAAGCGCGGCGTCTTCCACGGTTTTTCCCACGGAATCACGCCAGCTTTAAGGCTGGAAATGATGCGTTCGGTGACGGTCTGGTAGATGCTGGGCCTGCTGGCCGTATTGCGATGATTGCGGTATGCCATGACGTTTCGCTCTCCTGTGCTGCCCGCGTGGGGCGGAATCTGAAGGAGGGCATTTCGCCTTTGGCTCTCAACCAAATTTCTTTTATTGAGTGCCCCCGCTTCATGTCTTTGCGGCGGGCAGGGGCGAGGCGGGTTCAGTCAATGCCGCGCGTTTTTCTGCGCGTTCATCGAAGCGCCAGCGAAGAGCATTGACGGGTTCCGACCGGCTCTGCCATAAAGCCGCATGAAGCGGGGCACTGGATGAAAGAAGAGATTTAGGTCTACTTCCGTACGGCTTTCAGGGACGGGCGTTGCGGGGCAGGAACAGGCCCCGCTTGGATGGGAAGCGGAAAACGCGTAGCGGTCGCAGCGGGGGAGGAGACTTCCTCCCTTCCAGCAACATACGTCTGAAATTGAATGCTTAAAGTTGCGCTCGGAGATAAAGAGAGTATGCTCGGTTGCACATACAAAGGACGGCTAGTAGACGATGCCTGAGTGCATCTGCCCCGAAGAACGCATGATTGACCGACTTGAGATTTCAGGATGCGCCAGCTACGGAGATGCCATCGAGATGATGGATGAGTTGCGTGAGATCAACTTTGTGTATGGTCCGAACGGAGCCGGGAAGACTACGGTATCGCGGCTGATTGCGGATGGCAGCCCGTTTTCAAAATGCGCGGTTCATTGGCAACGCGGCACGAAGCTGGACACCTTCGTGTACAACCGCGATTTTGTTGCCAAGAACTTCAACCAGCCGGGAGAGCTGAAAGGTATCTTCACCCTGGGTCAAAAAGACATAGAGACCCAAAACAAGATCGCGCAGGCAAAACTTGACTCAGCGGACTTTACCCGGAAAATCGAAAATCTCACACACACGTTACAAGGTGACGATGGCACACGCGGCAAGCGAGGGGAACTCACACAACTAGAAGCTAATTTCCGGGATGCGTGCTGGGAGGTTAAGAAACGTCACGACACAAAGCTACAAGGGGCACTCACGGGCTACCGTGGAGACAAGCTGAAGTTTAAGAATCGGCTTATTACGGAATGCCAAAAGAAAGCGCCTGCGCCTCTGCCTACTCAATCTGATCTTGAGGCGCGCTCGGCCTCTCTGTTTGAAACAACTCCGACCGTCGAATCGCTACTAACGACCATTAACGACGCTCAATTTCTCGCGTGGGAGAGCGATCCTATTCTCGCCAAGCGAGTCATCGGAAAATCGGATGTCGACATTGCAGCTATGATCCTGCGGCTAGGCAACAGCGATTGGGTCAAACAAGGCATCGCTTATTACGGTGTAAATGATGGGGATTGCCCTTTCTGTCAGCAGAAAGCGCCGCAAAGCCTCGCCGCCAGCCTAGAGCAATACTTCGACGAAACTTTTGCTCAAGACACTTCCGCCATCGCCGTTCTGAAAGACGGGTACTTGCTGGCAGGAGAACGCATCAGCCAAATGGTCGATGCGGTAGTGGCTACGGCATCCCGGTTCCTCGATGCCGATGCGTTGAAAACAGAGAAACAAGTCTTCGATGCCCGATTCCAGACAAATCGGCAACGACTGGATCAGAAGGCCAAAGAGCCGAGTCAATCCATCACTCTGGAACCGCTCAAAGATATTCTCCAGAAGATGAAAGACCTGATTGAGACGGCAAATCGCTCGATCCGCGACCACAATGCAATGGTGGCAAATCTTGAATCTGCTCAAACACAACTCATCACGGATGTATGGGCCTTTTTAGCTCATAGCGAGATAACCGCCGAGTTTGCGAAATATCAACGCGATAAGAAAAGCGTGGACACCGCCATCAGTTCCCTTGAGCAGCAGATAGAAAAAGCAACGTTCGACCGGAAAGCGAAGGACGCTGAGATACGGAACCTGGAGAAGCAAACCACCAGTGTCCGGCCAACCGTCGATGAAATTAACAAGCTCCTGAACGCATTCGGCTTTAGAAGTTTTTCTCTGGAGGCGACTAACACCAATCTTTATAGGCTACGCAGGCCCGACGGAAGCGATGCAAAAGAGACCTTGAGCGAAGGCGAGCGCAGCTTCATCACGTTTCTGTATTTCTATCACTTGTTGAAAGGGAGCGAATCGTCGTCGGGCGTCACCACGGATAGGGTGGTTGTCTTTGATGACCCGGTATCCAGCTTGGACAGCGATGTTCTTTTTATCGTCGGAAGCCTGATTCGTCAGATCCTCGAAGAGGTGCGCGCCAATCGCAGCCATATCAAACAGGTATTTATCCTTACCCACAACGTCTACTTTCACAAAGAAATTACTTTCCATAAAGACCGCTCTGCGGGGCAGGCGTTCAAAGAAGAGACATTCTGGATCATACGGAAGGTCGACGGGAAGTCGAAGATTCTGAAGTATACGATCAATCCGATCAAAACGTCCTACGATTTACTTTGGTCTGAAGTCCGCAACGGTAGCCCACAAGCACCGGGAGTCCAGAATGCAATGCGGCGCATTTTGGAACATTACTTCCGCATCCTTGGCGGAATTGGGTATGACGAAATCCTTGATCTGTTCGACGGCGAGGAAAAGTTGATCTGCAAAGCTCTCTTTAGCTGGGTGAATGATGGCTCACATTCCATACCGGACGATATATTCACGACGCTTGACGATAGTGCCGTCCAGAAACAACGGGAAGTATTCAAAAACATCTTCGTCAGGACGAATCACCTCAATCACTACAACATGATGATGGGAGAACCCTTTGTCATCGAATCAAAACGCACTGGTTGATCCGGCCGCAGTAACGAAGGCTGTACTCACCTCTCATGGGGACTGGTGTCTGGTGAAGGCGGAGAGCATCTAACCCTTTGAGTAATGATTTGCTTCCATCGACCAAACAGCATCGCACGAAGAACGCCGCCAGCGGCGGCTCGCGCACGGAGATTTGCCGCTAAGAACGCCCCAGCGGGGCGCGGCAAATCAGAACGAATATCCGAAGTAGTTAACCTTGAATATCGCGAGGCCTCCGCCAGCGGCTCCGGCCAAAGACAGCTTCGGGAAGATTCCACGGTCAGCCTGTCCTGCGGTGCTGGACTCGCTTGGACTTATCGTGCGTCTCCGCCGCTTTCGACGCTTTGGCCCTGGTAAAGTCCACTTCGGGGTGCGGCAACTCCCACCCCGCCATGCCCTGCAATACGCGGTCGGCGTGCTTGATGGTGTTCACATGCCCATAGTGTTCCTCGATCATGTGGACGGAGGTCCCCATCTGCTCGGCGAGGAAATAGACGTCCACGCCCTCCTGCAATCGGAGCGTGGCGTAGGTGTGCCGGAAGCAATAAGTGGAGCGCGGCACGCCCTGCGTGCCCTCGCGCAACTTCGCCACGTTCAGAAGATCGGCAATCAAAGCGCTGTACAGAGTCGTTGTGGGTTTGCCCACAACGTTAGTAAATACCCTGTCCTCCGGCTCCGTGGCCTTGGAGATTACGCGAATGCGTTCCAGATAATCTCCGACGCTCTTAGGAGCGACCAACTTGCGCGACTTCCCTTTGCCCTGAACAAACAGCACAACAATCTCCCGCCCTTCACGGTCCTTCGCCGACATGATGTCGCGCCAGCGAAGATTCCTCATCTCCGCAGGCCTCATCCCTGTATTACACGCAATCAGAATCATGTTGTACGTAACAGTCCGATACCAGACGCTTGACGGTTTATCCGCTGCCGCAATCCACTTCCGTCCGACCGTATGCAGCTTGCGATATTCCTCCAGTGTGAACTCATCCCGCCGCATCGTCTTGAGCTTCGGGCGCTCGTCGAAACGCTGGCTCGCCGGAACATAGCGTTTCTTGATGGCGTAATTCATCACCGCGCCAAAGATCGACATCTCAAAGCGGATGGTGGAATCACTGATGAAAGGAACCGTCCGTTCTTCCGAAGGCTTGACCTCAATCGGCTTCATCACCCGAATGCCAAGAGTCTTCTGAACCTTGGTGCGGCGCTCGGCTTCCTTATTCGCAAAAGCTTGCGCCATCTCGTCGGTAATTTCCCGAACGCCGTTACGCCGGTTGCGTCCTGCACCATTCACCCGCCGCCATGCCGGATAGCCTCCCCAAAGCTCGTCGCCAATAAGGTGCACCTGCGTGGAACCGACATAGCGGTCTAATGCACCTTCAATGACCGCGCGCATTTTCTTGGGGCGTGCAGCACTGATCTCTCCCCGCTTCGCCCGCGCCTCTTGCGTCAGCAGGTATTCGCGCCCTACCTCGCGGAAGGGATGGTTGAAGACAGGAACGTCATGCTTCAAGCGAAAGCGAATGTCCGCATCCTGGTCGAAGGCGCGGTCCCGCGCCACATCAATGTCAGTCGTTTTGAGCGAAACCGTTTTATAGCGGTCTGCCTTCGGCATCTTCATGCGGCAATACCACATGCGATGATCCACGTCGCCGCGTCGGAAGAGGATCAGGCCCGGCTTGAGTTCCGTTTTGTCGGTGACGAATGCCATATTCGCCTCCATCATTTGGACGCGTTCTGTGCAGATTCCGTGCAGATATTTTTCGCAAACCCTTGATTTTGCATATCTGTGCAGGACTCGTATAGACATTATAGAAGTAGAAAGTTGTTTATTTACATTAATTTAAGATGTAATTGTCATCCCGGCCAAACGAAGTGAGCGGAGGCACCTGCGGGTGTCCCACATCTCGAAGAGATGTGGGTTCTTATTGGTTTCTTGTATCAGGGCATGGCTTTAGCCATGCCATTCGCCGCGCGCAAAAGAAGGGGCTTCAGCCCCTGAGGGAATGCCCTCAGGGGCGACGCGTCATTCTGAGGCCAACGGCCGAAGAATCCCGGCAATCTCCCGGGCGCCAGATGCGGCCCGAAGTCTCTCCCACCATCCCCACCCTCACGCCGCCGAAAAGGGCACTCAATCCCCCCGGCAAATCGCCACCAGCTCCGCGCCATACCGCTCCGCCTTCACCGGCCCAATCCCATGAATCCCCGTCAGCTCCGCCAGATTCCTCGGCCCCGCCGCCGCCAGTCCCCGCAGCGCCGCATCCGTCAGCACCAGAAAGGCCGGCTTGCCCGTCGCCGATGCCTCCGCCTTGCGCCAGGCCCGCAGCCGGTTTTCGAGCTCCGTCTGCTCCGCCGTCAACTCCACCGCTACCTCCGGCGCAGCTTTCTTCTTCTTTTTAGGAGCCGCCGCCGCCCCATCCTCGCCCACCGCCCGCAGCAGCACCGGCAGCGGCTCCGGCTCCTGCCAGCCTCGTCCCTCATAGGTCAGCGCCGCCTTGCGATACGTCACCTCGCGCCCCTCGGGATTCGTCCACGTCTCCGTCGTCAGCGTCACCATCCCAGCGCGCGCCAGCCCATCCAGCAGCGCGTCAAAGGCGCGGCGGTCGCCGTCCACGCCCGCCTCGGTCTGCAGCCGTCCCACCGAGCGCCCGCCTCCCTCCTTCAGCTCCCGCAAAATGCGCCGCAACTGCCGCCCCTCCTGCGCATCCGGCTCCACAAACCGCGCCGCCGCCGCCGTCTCCGGCGAGCAGAAATCGCAAATCCCGCATGGCGCACCGGGAGTGTCCCCAAAATGCCGCACCAGCGCCGACATCCGGCACTGCGCCCCCTCCGCAAACGCCGCCATGTCGTCCAGTTGCGCCTGCCGGTGCTCGCGTTGCGCCTGGTAGCCGCCCCGCCAGCGCCCCGCATCGGTCGCGCGAAGCAACCCGCGCACCCGGCCCTCCACATCAAACGCCGCCGCGCCCTGCGCCGCCAGCTTGTCCACCGCCCGCCCAAACACCTCCGGGCTCATCCGCAGCTTCTCCCACAGTTCTTCGGGAGCAGCAAATTCCTCCGTCAGCACCCGCGCCACCCGCGCCAGGTCCTCCACCGGCGGATAATCCCGCTCAAAAAAGCTCTCATGCATCTTCCGGTCGGCAAAGCTGTGCAGCAGAATCGCCCGTGACCTCCGCCCATCGCGCCCCGCGCGCCCAATCTCCTGGTAGTAGGCCTCCACGCTGCCCGGCAGCGCCGCATGCATCACCGTGCGAATATCGGCCTTATCAATGCCCATCCCAAAGGCAATCGTCGCCACCACGACTTCAATCTCGCCTGCCAGAAAGCCCTTCTGCACCCGCTCCCGCACGGCCGGCTCCAGCCCCGCATGGTAGGCCGCCGCAGGGAAGCGCTCGCCCAGCTCCGCCGCCAGCTCATCGGCCGCCTTCCGCGACGGTGCATACACAATCGCCGGCCGCCGCTCCGCCGCCTTCAAATAGTCCTGAATGAACCCATGCCGCCGCGGCTTTGACATCTCCACCACTTCCAGCGCCAGGTTCTCCCGCCGAAAGCCATGCACAAACAGCGCCGGATTCTCCAGCCGCAGTTGCGTCACAATGTCCTGCTGCACCCTCGGCGTCGCCGTTGCCGTCAGCGCAATAATCGGCGCCGGACGCAGCATCGGCAGCCACTCGCCCAGCGTCCGGTAGTCCGGCCTGAAGTCATGTCCCCAGCCCGAGATGCAATGCGCCTCATCCACCGCAATCAGCGCCGGAGTCCGCCGCGCCAGCATCTCCGGAAAACCCGGCACCCGCAGCCGCTCCGGCGCAATGAACAGGAACTGCAGCGTCCCGTCCAGATAGTCCCGACACGCCTGCCGCGCCTCTTCGCGCGGCACTCCGGAGTGGATACGCGCCGTCCGCACCCCATGCGAAGCCAGCCGCCCCGCCTGGTCATCCATCAGCGCAATCAGCGGACTCACCACCACCGCCGGCCCGCCCCGTGCCAGCGCCGGCAACTGGTAGCAGATGCTTTTCCCGGCTCCGGTCGGCATTACCAGCAGGGCATCGCGCCCCCCGGCCACCGCCCGGCAAACCGCTTCCTGATTCTCCCGAAACCCCGCAAACCCAAACACACTCCGCAACAACTCAACTAATTCCATGGCAATGCTCTAATGTTCCCACGTCCAGAGAAACAAAACCGGGTGCCCCACATCTCGCAGAGATGTGGGTTCTCCCAAGCCCCAAAACACCTTCGTCACCCGAAACAAAACCGGGTGCCCCACATCTCGCAGAGATGTGGGTTCTCCCAAGCCCCCAAAACACCTTCGTCACCCGAAACAAAACCGGGTACCCCACATCTCGCCGAGATGTGGGTTCTCCCAAGCCCCAAAACACCTTCGTCACTAGAACTCGGATCGGGTATCCCACATCTTGCCGAGATGTGGGATACGATGCCCCCATGCCAAAAGCCCTCGTCCGCTACCAGAACACCGGCGATCTCCACTTCGTGACCTTCAGTTGTCACGGAAGGAAGCCCTACCTGGACCACGCAAGCGCTCGGGAGCTCTTCGAACACTCCCTGGAGGCGATGCGGCAGCGATACGATTTCCTTCTCCTCGGTTACGTCGTCATGCCCGAGCATGTCCACCTGCTCGTCAGCGAGCCACGTGAGGCCATGTTGGCCAAGGCATTGCAGGCCGTGAAGCTCTCGGTCGCGGTGCAGAGGCGTGAGCGCCCCTTCTGGCAGGCCCGCTATTACGACTTCAACGTCTATAGCCCCGCCAAAAGGGTGGAAAAGCTGCGATACATGCATCGCAATCCAGTCAAGCGCGGCCTGGTCGCCCAGCCCGAGCAGTGGTCATGGTCCAGCTTCCGGCACTATGCAACCGGAGAAGCAGGGACAGTCGAGATTCAATCTTCATGGACGGTAAACCGCCGGAAAAAACCACCCAATCCGCTATCCTAAGAGTAAGGGAATCCTCTCACTCCACCCCAAAAACGCCCCTCCAAAATGTGATTCCTGATTCACATTTCAAAACGCCGCAGGTTTCCCCTCAATATACTGAAAATAAGACACTTAATCTCATCTGCACGCCCTCCATTCACCCTCCCCAATCCCGTCCCTGAAAAAATAGGCCGAAAGTGAATCCGCATTCACATATTATCTGGTCATTCACTAGGCGGCCTGTAATCAGTGACTTACGCCGATCCATCTCCGCCCGCAACACCCAAATCCTGAAAAAATGTGAATCCCCATTCACATTCCCATCCAACCCCTCAAGACGCGTCATCCTGAGGCCGTCGGCCGAAGGATCCCGGCGCGGCTTCCGTCTCATCCGCCGCCGCAAGTTCCTCCCACCGGCCCCCACTGGGTGCCGGGTGCCCCATTCAAGCCTGGTTTTGGCTTGAGTGGGGAGTTGCCGTTCACTTCGCCACCCGGGTACCCCGTCCAGGCTCCGCTTGGGCGGACTTACCCCAAACGCAAAAGGGCGCGGCTCCCGCCGCGCCCTTCCATCCTTCAACCCCGAGCCGCTAACTGCTCGCCAACCCCACCAGCACCTTCGCGCCCGTCGGCTGCGGACTCCCGCCCTTCGGCTCGACCGTCACCGCAAAGGCCTTCGGCGCCAGCCCTTCCGGCAGATGCACCACAGCAGCCTTCGTCTCCTGGTTCGGCTCAACAATTCCCGCGCTCACCGGCACGCCCGATGCCGGCACCAGCCACAACTGGTAGCTCTTGTCCGCGGGGGCCGGAGCCAGTTCGCCCGAGTACACCACCACGCCCAGCCGCGCGTTATACAGCACATGCGCCTGTCCCGGAGGTCCGCCCGCCTGCTGCTGGAGCGTCACCTGCATCGTGTCCGGAGCGCCCACCACCGCCGTCACCGCATGCATCGCCGCCGCACTCTGCGTCGCCTGCTCCTGCGTGGCATCCAGCCGCGCCTGCAGCGAATCAATCTGCTGCAAGTGGTGCTCATTCAGCTTCCACAGCCACGTGGTCGTCAATCCCAGAATCACCGCAATCAGCGCAAACCCCAGGGAGAAGCGCAATCCCCAGTGCCGCTTTCGGGACACCGGCTTCACCGGCACTGCGGCTGCCGCAGCCGGGTGAGGCTCAGCCTTCACGCGCTGCATCAGGCCCGCCTTCACTGAGGGAGCAGGCGCAACCGGCTCCGTGGACATCCCGATCAGGGCGCACACCGCCTGCGCTTCGGCCAACTGCTGCTGGCAATACGCGCAGGTCCTCAGGTGCGACTCAAAGGTCGTCCTCTCTTCGCCGTCTAGCGCGCCCAGCGCGTAGAGGTCAAAGTCTTCCGGATTGGAGTGCCGTTCCATCGCTAATTCAATAACTGCTTCAGAGATTGCATGCCTGTCCGAACCCGTGTCTTCACGGTGCCGAGCGGGCTGCCCGTCCGGGCTGCAATCTCGCTTTGTGTCAATCCTTCAAAGTAGGCAAGTTCTATGGCCTGGCGCTGCTCTTGCGGCAACTGATTCATCGCAATGCGCATGCGCTCCATCAATTGGTGGCGAGCGGCTTCTCCCTCAATATTGTCCGCTGCCGCCAGCGTATTCGCATAATGTCCGTCAGACTCTTCCAATATCTCGCGTGTGGGCCTCACCCGCAGGCGCGAAATCGCGCGATTCCGCCCAATCACCATCAGCCACGCCGGCAGGGAACCGCGGTTCACATCAAATTTGTCGGCAGATCGCCAGAGTTGTAGAAACAGGTCTTGCAGCACTTCTTCGGCTGCCTGCGCATCTTTGAGAATACGCAGCAGCATTCCATACAGCATGCCCGAGTACCGGTCATACAACGTCGATAATGCGTTTTCATCCCCAGCCATCATCCGCTCAATCAGCACGGAATCGGGCACAGGCTGCTGGCTGGCAGTCACGCTTCCGTCCTCCGGCTTTGATGGTGATACGAGCGAACTACGTTCAACGGATTGCTTCTCCTGGCTTGGGCCAGTGGGGGATTCAAATCAACACCCACCGTTATACACCAGCATGTTGTGTTGGCAGCAAACACCGCAGCAGTTTTGTTTGATGCCGTAGCGTGCTCTCAGGATGACCCAGAATCACGCAATCCATCCTCACATCTCTCCACGTAACAGCTTGCAGAGAGCAGGCAGGCAACGCAGCCCGTTCTCGCAATTTGCAACTGTGTGTGAACTCTATTTCCTCTCTACAAGGTGAATGATCCGATGAAGAAAGCAATTAGTTTCGTGTTCGCGGCTGCCCTGGTGCTCAGCGCGTCGGCAGCTCATGCGCAAAAGAAGGACCCCATGGTCGGCGGCGCCGCCATGTACCCCACAAAGAACATCGTCCAGAACGCAGTCAACTCCAAGGACCACACCACCCTCGTCGCCGCCGTCAAGGCCGCCGGTCTGGTGCAGACGCTCGAGAGCCCTGGCCCCTTCACCGTCTTCGCCCCTACCAACGAGGCATTCAACAAGCTGCCTGCCGGTACCGTCAGCACGCTGCTCAAGCCTGAGAACAAGGCCAAGCTCCAGGCCATCCTCAAGTACCACGTCGTCGCCGGCGACATCACGACCAAGAAGCTGCACAAGCTGATCAAAGCCGGCATGGGCAAGGCGACCCTGACCACCGTCGAGGGCGGCACGCTCACGGCCACTGAGAAGCACGGCCACTACTACATCACCGACGCCAAGGGCGGCACCGCGGAGATCACCATCCCCAACGTCTACCAGTCCAACGGCGTCATCCAGGTCATCAACACCGTTCTGCTGCCATAGGTCAGCAACCCGTGTTGGTGCGAACGGAGCGCGGAACCCTTGCCGCGCTCCGTTCTATCGTTTTCCGGCCTTCCCGCCAGCCGCGCGGCAACTCCCCGCCACCCAGTCATTTACCAAATCTCGCCAGCTCCTCCGCTTACCACGGTCGCCAGTTTTCTATTGATTTTTGGAGAAAAACTTCCTAGAATAGTAGAGTTTTGTGGTTACTCTGGCTCTCAACTAGGCTGTCTTCGCTCTGAGATCCAGGTATGTGTACGTCACCTCACGCTAGGGGAATCAATTATCAATGGCAAAGCGTCGTGGAAATCCTAACTGGGGCAAGCCCGAGCCGATCGGCCCGGTCGTTCCCACCGTCACAGCATTTGAGCAGGTTGTGAAGGAATTTAAGCTCACCCCGGACCAGTACCTGCGTTCGACCCGGCTTCGTGAATGGGCTCGCCGGAATCGTAACTCCAAGTACATTCCTGAGTCGCTTCTCGAAGCCTGGGGCTTCGAAATTGAGTCTTCGCTCTAATCCTCAGTTGCAGCAAAGCATTCCGGACTCAGAAACGCCGCCCGCGGGCGGCGTTTCTGCTGGTCACCCATTTCCGGCTCCATCATAATCTGCAGAGAATCGAACGAGGAGGGAAGCGCACCCCATGCAATGGACTCTGCCCTGGGTCGTCTTGATCTACATTCTCTGCGGAACCGCCATCCTCCTGCTCGTGCTCTATCTCACGCAGGTCGGCCAGTTGCTGCACCAGCGCATCCCTGACCGTCCCCGCCGCCGCCTCTTCATCGCCTCGGTGAGTTTTTTCATTACCTTTCTTGTGGTGCGCCTGCTGGTCATGTCCATCACGCATCACATCGGGCCATTTCACTGGGTCATCATGAAGGGCCGCCACATTCATCACCTGGTGTGGGGCATTCTGCTGCTGCTGGCCGTGGGCTTTTGCGACATTGCTGAAATCGGCAACGGCAGCACGCCCTGGTCCATCTTTCTCAGCCGTCTTCTGGCCATTCTTTATGGAGTCGGCGCAGCGCTCACCCTTGATGAGTTTGCCCTCTGGCTCAACCTCAAAGATGTCTACTGGGCGCGCCAGGGCCGCGAAAGCATCGACGCCGTGGTGCTCTTCGGCTCGCTGCTCGCCATTGCTACCTGGGGCGCGCCGCTCTGGCATGGAGTTCGCAATCGCCGCCAGCAGAGAGACAAGCCGTAACGCGCCCGCCGCGCATGACGAATCCTCAACACGCGCCGAACCGCTACGATAGACTCTGAGGCAATGTCAGAGTTTCTCCTCCTTCATGGCGCGGCGATTGTCATGCTCATCCTCGCCAACGGCTTCTTTGTGGCCGCCGAGTTGGCGCTGGTCAGCGTGCGGGCCACCCGTGTGGAGCAGCTTATTCACACCGGCGACGCCCGCGCCCTCCTCGTCAAAAAACTGCAGGAGAACCTCGGCGACTTTCTCCCCGCCGTGCAGCTCGGCGTCACGCTCTGCAGCCTGGCCCTCGGCTGGATCGGCGAGCCCTTCATCGCCGACCTGCTGCGCCATTGGATCGGCTGGCTTCCTGACGCCCGCCTCTACGGCCGCGTCGCAGCCCTCGCTCTCGCCTTCGCCGGCATCACTTATTTTCAGGTGCTCGTCGGCGAACTGGTGCCCAAAGCGCTCGCCCTTCATCGCACCGACCAGATGGTGCTGGGCATCGCCGGCCCCATGGACTTCTTCATCCGCATCTCGCGCCCTGTCGTCCGGCTCATGAACTCTTCGGCCGCGCTGGTGCTGCGTGCCTTTGATACGCCCATTGCCCATCAGGGCGGCGTACATTCCTCTGAAGAACTCATGCTCATGGCCACCGCCGCGCGGCGCATGGGCGTGCTGCCGGAGTTTGAAGAGACGCTCATCCATCGCTCGCTCGAGCTCGACGAACTGCTCACTCGCGAGATCATGACGCCGCGTCAGCAGATGTTCGCGTTGCCCTTTGATCTGCCCATTGAGCAGGCCAGCGCGCGCATTGTCGCCGAGATGCACTCGCGCATCCCGGTCTATGATCCGGCACGCGGCCACGAGTTCATCGTCGGTGTCGTCTATGCCAAAGACATCGCGCGCCTCATGCACTTTCGCGCCTCGGCTCAGACGCGTTTTTCCAGCGAACCCTTCAGCGGCATGCTGCTGCGGCAGGTCATGCGCGAGGTGCTCGTCGTGCCTGAAACCAAGCCGGTCCTTGACCTCCTGCGTGAGTTCCAGCAGCGCCGCCGCCATCTCGCCATCGTGGTCGATGAATATGGCTCGACCATTGGCCTTGTCACCGTCGAAGATGCCATCGAGCAGTTGATCGGCGAGGTCGAGGACGAGTTTGACCTCGCCCCCCCCAGTCTGCTCGCCCGTACCAGCGGCGAGCTCGTGCTCGACGGCAGCGTCACCCTGCGCGATCTTGAAACCCAGATGCACTGGGACCTGCCCCGCGAGGGCGGCGTCGAAACCCTCGCCGGATTCGTGCTCACGCAGCTCGGCAAGATCCCCGAGCAGGGCGAAAGCATCGTCTATGATGGCCGAAGGCTCACCGTGATGGAGATGGAAGGCAATCGCATCAGCAGAATTCGCGTGCAGGAACTCCCCTCGATGAAGGACGACACCGGGGACGCCGCCGAAGCATGAAGCGTGTCCTGCGTTCGCTCGCCATCCGTCTGCTCTACACCCTGCCCGTGCTGTGGCTGGTGGTCTCGCTCGTTTTCTTCCTGATTCATCTGGTGCCCGGCGACCCCATCCAGCAGATGCTGGGCGACGGCGCGCGCCCCGCTGACGTGACCGCCCTGCGTCATGAGTATGGCCTCGATCTGCCGCTGCACGTGCAGTACATCCACTATTTGGGAAGGCGTGCTGCACGGCAATCTCGGCCAGTCGCTGCGCATGGGCCAGAGCGTCACCGCGCTGGTGCTCAACCGCTACCCCTACACCGTCGAACTGACGCTGGCCGCGCTCCTCATCGGCCTGCTGCTCTCCATTCCGGCGGGCATTCAGGCCGCACTCTACCGCGGCCGCTGGCAAGATCACGCCGTCGGCGTCGTCAGCCTGCTGGGTCTTTCGTTTCCGGTCTTCGCGCTCGGCCCCATTCTGATTCTGCTCGTCTCCATCAAGCTCGGCTGGCTGCCCGTCAGCGGAGCCGGCGGCCTCACGCACCTCATCCTGCCCGCCCTCACCATGGGCAGCGCTCTCGCCGCCGTGCTCACCCGCATGGTGCGCACCGCCATGCTCGAAGAGCTCGGCCAGGACTACATCCGCACCGCGCGCGCCAAGGGCCTCAGCGAGCGCCGTGTCGTCTACGTGCATGCGCTGCGCAACGCCATGATTCCCGTGCTCACTCTGGTAGGTCTGCAGTTCGGAGCGCTGCTCGCCGGCGCCATCGTGACGGAGAAGATCTTCAGTTGGCCCGGCATTGGCCGTCTCACCGTCACGGCCATTGAAAATCGCGACTACCCGCTGCTGCAGGGCTGCATCCTCGCGGTCGGACTCACCTACGTGCTCGTCAATCTCATCACTGACGTGCTCTATCTCGTCGTGAACCCGCGCATCCGAGATTAGTCTTCGAGAAAGTGCTGCCGTTTTATGACTCTCTCTGCCATCCTGGCCCAGGCATGGCGGAGTGGAGGCATCTGCTTTTTTTTCTTACGCAGAAAGCCTGTATCAGGGCACGGCTTGAGCCGTGCCGCACAGCCCGTCTTCAAAAGAAGGAGCTTCAGCCCCTGAGGAAATCTCTTACCCGAGCGTCTTCAGCTCAGGCGTCATCGCCCCATTCTCGATCGTCAGAAACCCCACCGAAATCGGCAGCGAAAACCGCCGCGGCCCCGCGCTGCCCGGATTGAAAAACAGCACGCCCTTCCGCCACTCCATCTTGGGTTGATGAGAATGCCCGCTGACAACCGCGGCAAAGCCCGCCGCCTCCGGATTCAGATCGAGCGCCAGCGCATCGTGCAGCATATAGATCGTCTGCCCGCCCAGCTCGGCTACTTCGGTCTCCGGCAGTTGCGCGCATGGCCCAAAGCCATCCACGTTGCCGCGAATCGCCGTTACCGGAGCCACCGTCCGCAGCCGCTCCAGAATCTCGATGCCGCCCACATCGCCCGCATGCAGAATGTGCTCCACCCCGGCGAGCGCCTCCAGCGCCTCGGGGCGCAGCAGTCCGTGCGTGTCTGAGATCACCCCAATGCGCATGCTCTCAGGTTAGCGCAAACAAAACGGGCTGCCATCGCTGGCAGCCCGCTTCCATCAGGAATATATCCGCGCTAAAACTTCACAATCTTCGCAAATGACTCCGCCACCAGGCTCGCTCCGCCCACCAGCGCGCCATCAATCTCCGGCTGGTTGAGCAGGGAAGCCGCATTGTCCGGCTTCACGCTGCCGCCATACAGAATGCGGATGGCATCGGCCACTTCGCGTCCCTGCAGGCGGGCAATTTCGGTGCGAATCATAAAGTGTGCTTCACCGGCCATCTCCGGCGTAGCCGTCTTGCCGGTGCCAATCGCCCATACCGGCTCATAGGCGACAACGATCTGCTTCGCCTGCTCGGCAGAGATGCCCTTCAGTGCAATCGACGCCTGCTTCAGCAGCACTTCTTCGGTCTTGCCGGCTTCACGCTCTTCCAGCAACTCACCGATGCACAGAATCGGCGTCAGCCCATGCTTCAGCGCGGTGTGTACCTTCTGATTCACGATCTCGTCGGTCTCGCAGAAGTACTGCCGGCGTTCCGAGTGGCCAATGATGACGTGCGAAACCTTCAGCGCCGTCAGCATCTGCGCCGAGGTCTCGCCGGTGTAGGCGCCTTCTTCGGCCTGGTGAATGTTCTGGCCGCCCACGGCAATTCCGGAGCCGCCGACCGCCGCCACCACCGTGGCCAGCGAAGTGGCCGAGGGGCACAGCACGATTTCGGCGCGATCCTGGCCAGCAACGAGGGGCAGAAACGCGGTGACGAACTCCTGCGCCTGGGCAGGAGTCTTGTACATCTTCCAATTGGCAGCGATGACAGGTTTACGCATGAGCTTGATATTTGTCCTCAGCAGAATTTTAGAACGTCATGAGTAGATCTCCCTTAAAAATGCAAAATCTATCCTGTATATGTGTGATATATATCGAGCGTGAACGAGCGGCTGCCCAAAGATCCCCTGGAGTCCTGCGTTGGATTTGAATGGGACGAGTGGAACGCAAAGAAGAATTGGGATCGCCATGCTGTCACTCCTGAAGAAGCAGAGGACGTGTTCTTCAACGATCCGCTAATTGTGCGCAGCGAATCGCCTTCGAAAGGCCGGGAAAAGCGTTATTGGGCGCTTGGGCAGACATCGAACGGGCGAAGGTTATTTGTCGTCTTTACCGTGCGCCGCAAGCTGGTCCGGGTGATATCGGTTCGTGATCAGAACCGCAGAGAAAACGAGGCATACTCGCGCTATGAAGAAAAAAATCCCTGAGTTCAAAAGTGAAGAGGAAGAATTTGCATTCTGGTCGAAGGCGGACTCCACTGAGTTTGTGGATTGGTCCAAGGCAGAGCATAAAAAACTGCCCAACTTGAAACCGACCCTTCGCACGATCTCCGTACGACTGCCCGTAGCGATGGTCGAAGACCTGAAGATTCTGGCTCACCAGCGGGATGTGCCCTATCAGTCGCTGATGAAGATCTATCTCGCTGACCGGATCGATCAGGAGCGCAAGCGAAAGCGCGCGTGAATCCGGCCAACAAAAAAAGCGCCCCAGAGAATTCTTGGGGCGCCTTTTTATTGAGTTTTTTGCGGACGAACCCTTACTTCTCCGTCAGCGCTTCCACGCCCGGCAGTTTCTTGCCTTCCAGAAATTCCAGGCTCGCGCCGCCGCCCGTGGAAATGTGCTTGATCTTGTCCGCCACACCGGCCTGCTTCACTGCGGCCACGGAATCGCCGCCGCCGATAATCGATACGGCATCCACATTGTCGGCCACCGCCTGGGCCACCGCCGTGGTGCCCTTGGCAAAGGCCGGCATCTCAAAGACGCCCATCGGACCGTTCCACACAATCGTGTCAGCCGCGGCAATTTCCTTGGTGAACAGCTCAATGGACTTCGGGCCGATATCCAGCGCCATCCACTCGGCAGGAAAGGCCCCAGTGCCTTCAAAGGTCTGCGTCGCGGCGTCAGCGGCAAACTTGTCGGCCAGAATGTGATCCACCGGCAGCAGGAAGCGCACGCCCTTTTCCTTCGCCTTGTCGAGCGCGGCCTTCGCAATGTCGAGCTTGTCGGCTTCGACCAGAGACTTGCCCACGTCCTGCCCCTGCGACTTCAGGAAGGTGTATGCCATGCCGCCGCCAATCAGCAGCGCATCCACCTTGTTCAGCAGGTTGTCGATCACCTTGATCTTGTCCGAAACCTTGGCGCCGCCAATGATGGCCACAAACGGCTTGGCCGGAGCTTCCAGCGCCTTGCCGAGGTATTCGAGTTCCTTTTCCATCAGCAGGCCGGCCGCTGACTGCTTCACAAAGTGCGTAATGCCTTCGGTGGACGCATGGGCGCGGTGTGCGCTGCCAAAGGCGTCATTCACATAAATCTCGCACAGAGACGCCAGCTTCCTGGCAAACTCGGGATCGTTGGCTTCTTCTTCGGCGTGAAAGCGCAGGTTTTCGAGCAGCAGCACCTGGCCCGATTCCAGTTGCAGCGACAGCTCCTTGGCCACATCGCCCACGCAATCCGGCGAGAAGGCCACATTCACGCGGCTCGTCACGTCATGGTCCAGCAGCGTGCGCAGGCGGTCCACCACCGGACGCAGGCTGTACTTGGGGTTCACCTTGCCCTTGGGGCGGCCCAGGTGCGAGGCCAGAATCAGTTTGGCCTTGTGGCGCAGCGCGTACTCAATGGTGGGCAGCGTCTCGCGAATGCGGGTATCGTCGGTGATCTCCGAGCCATCTTCACTGAGCGGCACATTGAAGTCCACGCGCATGAAGACGTGCTTGTGGGCAAGATCGAGGTCGCGAATCGAAAGCTTCGACATGGAATTTCTTCTCCTGGTCTCTGTGTAGGGCGTCTTTATGGTTCGAGCACCGCGTCGGCCTCGATCTCAATGCGCCAGTCTGGATTGAGTAGTTTCGCCACCACTACCATGGTGGCCGCCGGGCGAACCGCCCCAAAGAATTCTCCGTGCGCGCGGCCCACCATCTCCCAGTCCTCGGCATGCGTCAGGTACATGCGCGTGCGCACGACGTTTTCATCTGCGCGCCGGCTTTTTCGAGAGATTGCTCGATCAGCTTCAGAATGTGCCGCGTCTGGGTGGCCGCGTCGGCCTGGTCCGCGCCCACCGGGCCGGTGCCCGAAACATGCACGCAGTTGCCCACCCGCACTGCGCGGGAGAAGCCAATGATCGGTTCGTAGGGGGAACTGCCGGCAATGTTTTCACGCATATCCGGTCTACCTTGCGGGGAGTGTGCTGAGACAGCAGCCGGGCGCGGCTCACTTTAAGAACCGCACCCGGCATAGCGTGTGCATGGGGGCTGGCCGCGCGCATGGCGTCACGGCTGGCCGGTGCGGCTTACAGGCCCTTCTTCGCCAGGAAGAGGATCAGGTCGCGCACGCGGTTGGAGTAGCCCCACTCGTTGTCATACCAGCTGATCACCTTGACCGACTGGCCCAGCACTTTGGTCAGCTGCGAGTCAAAGATCGAGGAGCGGGCATCGCCCTTGAAGTCGCTCGAAACCAGCGGAGCCGTCTCGTAGCCCAGAATGCCCTTCAGCGCGCCCTTCGACGCTTCCTCAACGGCCTTGTTCACGGCTTCCACGCTCACCGGCTTCTCGGCGGTGAAGGTCAGATCGACCACCGAAACGTTCGGGGTTGGGACGCGGATCGCGAAGCCATCCAGCTTGCCGGCCATCTCGGGAATCACCAGCTTCAGGGCCTTGGCGGCGCCGGTCGAGCTGGGAATCATGTTGATCGCGGCAGCGCGGGCGCGGCGCAGGTCCTTGTGCGGGAAGTCGAGAATGACCTGATCGTTGGTGTAGCTGTGGATCGTGGTCATGATGCCCGTCACCAGGCCGAAGTTCTCATGCATCACCTTTACGAGCGGCGCAAGGCAGTTCGTGGTGCAGGACGCATTCGAGATCACGTTGTGCTTTGCCGCGTCGTACTTGTCTTCGTTCACGCCCAGCACGACGGTCAGGTCTTCGTTGGTGGCCGGGGCAGAGATGATCACCTTCTTCACGGTGCTGCCCAGGTGGCTCTTGGCCACGGTGGCATCGGTAAAGCGGCCGGTCGATTCCACGACCACCTGCGCGCCCACGCTGTCCCAGGCCAGCTTGGCGGGGTCCTTCTCGGCAAACACCTTGATCGTCTTGCCGTCGATCGAGATCGAGTCATCGGTCGCCGTCACTTCATGCGACAGGTTGCCCAGAATCGAGTCGTACTTGAGCAGGTGGGCCAGCGTTGCGGGGCTCGTCAGATCGTTGACGGCGACGACTTCAATTTCAGGATTGCCGAGGGATGCGCGCAGAACGTTACGGCCGATGCGGCCAAAACCATTGATACCAACCTTCACTGCCATGGAAGTTTCTCTCCTTGATTGTGTGCTTCGGCGTAGCTTACAGGGCTTGTAACGGCGACGAGCAACGCTGCAGTGCCACCACTTATCGATGCTAGCACTGAGTTGGCAATCCTGCTGTGACCCGGGCCACAAGGTTTCTGAATCAGGTCCCGCCCGTTTGCGATGACCTGCCGTATGTGTTACATCCTCAACTAAAGACTATGCGCGAATGGATGCGCGAACGCATGAGAAGACGCTCCAAGCGTGGCCCGAATAATTCGGAGTCCACAGGAAAAATCGGTCAGGAGTTGCCGGGCAGTGGTCCGGCGCCCCTGAGCCCTTCGTATTTAAGCGAAGGCAATGTGCCTCACGAGGCCGAACCGGAAGCGGATGAAGTTCAGGACCAGCCGGAGCAGACGGTTGCTGCTGCGCAGGAACCGGTCGAAGTTCCGGCGGAATCGGCTCCCGCTACCCCCAGCCTCGTGGTGGAAACCCAGCCCGAGTCGCCCTCGATTCCTCCTCCCGAGGCTCCGGCGGCGGCACAGTCCGGCAGCGCACGCAGCCCTCGCGGCTTCGTCGTGCTGGCCATCGGCCTGCCGGGTTCGGGCAAGACTACGTGGTTCAAGCGCCGTGGCGTGCAGCCGCTTTCAAGCGACATGCTGCGGACCATCCTCTTCGACGACATCACGGAACAGCGCTACCAGGGGCTGGTCTTTTCGACGCTGCGCTCGCTCTTGCGTGCGCGCCTCATCGCCAAGATGCCGTGGAATTATGTCGATGCGACGAATCTGTCACCGCATGAGCGCCGCCAGTGGATCAAGATGGCAAAGAGTTTCGGCTATGAAGTGCAGGCCGTCTTCTTTGACGTGCCGCTGCAGGTTTGCCTCGAGCGCAACAGCCGCCGCGAACGGGTGGTGAACGACGAAGTCATGCACAAAATGGCCGAGCGCCTGCGCCCGCCCAGCTTCAAGGAAGGCTTCACGAAGATCACGGTGGTCCGCGTCAAGGGCGCGGCCCTGTCGCATCCTCTGCCCGAGCCACCCTCTGAGCCTGAGGCGGAAGCAGACGGCGAAGAGGCCTGATCGATTTTTGAACCCCTAACCCTGTAGAGCCGGGCATCCTTGCCCGGCTTTACACTTTTCACCATGCCCGCTGCGATTGCTTTTGAAGACGTCTCGCTCTCGCTGCCCCAGGGGCGCATGCTGCTCGACGGCGTCTCGCTCTCGCTTGAGGCAGGCACCGTCACCGCTCTTCTCGGCCGCAGCGGCTCGGGCAAGACCACCCTGCTGCGCATGGTCAACCGCATGGCCCGGCCCACCTCCGGCGCCGTGCGTGTTCAGGGCACAGACGTGCTCCAGCAGGACGTCATCGCCCTGCGCCGCGGCATCGGCTACGTCATTCAGGAGACCGGCCTCTTTCCCCACTGGAATATCGAGCGCAATGTGCAGATCGTGCCTGAGGTGCAGGGAGCCGCGCGCCCTGCGCGCACGGCGCGTGCGCATGAGCTGCTCGCCCGTGTCGGCCTGCCGCCCGGGTCCTTTGCCCGCCGTCATCCCTCGGAGCTCTCCGGCGGACAGCGCCAGCGCGTCGGCCTGGCCCGCGCTCTCGCCGCCGATCCTGCCATCCTGCTCATGGACGAGCCCTTCGGCGCGCTCGATCCGCTCACCCGTGGCGAAATGCAGGACCTGCTGCGCACCCTGCTCGCCCCGCCGCAACAGGCCCACGCACAACAGACCCATCCGCAAAAGACCGTCCTGCTCGTCACCCACGATCTCGACGAAGCCCTCTACCTCGCCGATCGCGTCGTGCTGCTCGACGAGGGCCGCATTGCCGCCGATCTTCCGGCCGCGCAATTCCTGGCATCGCCTCTGCCCGAGGTGCAGGCTTACGTCCGCGCCTTCCATCGCGGCGCGCGCGAGGCACAGCCATGAGCCGGTTCCTCTCCCAGTACGGCTCGCAAATCGCCACCCTCACGCTCGAGCATTTGTGGCTCACCGGCGCGGCCATGCTCTTTGCGGCGGCCATCGGCATTCCCACCGGCATCGCGCTCACCCGCCGCCCGCGCTGGGCCGGGCCGGTGCTGGCCGTCGCCAATGTAATCCAGACCATCCCTTCGCTCGCGCTCTTCGGCTTTCTGCTGCCGCTGCCCTGGCTCGGCGAACGCGCCGCCCGCATCGCCATCGTGGCCCTCACCGCCTACGCGCTGCTGCCCATCCTGCGCAACACCTATGCCGGCATTCAGGGCATCGACCCCGCCGTGGTGCAGGTGGCCCGCGCCCTCGGCCTCACCGGCCGCCAGCGCCTCTTCAAGGTCGAGCTGCCGCTCGCCGCGCCCGTCATCCTTGCCGGACTCCGCACCGCCACCGTCACCTGCGTGGGCATCGCCACCATCGCCGCCGCCGTGGGCGCCGGAGGCCTCGGCGAGCTCATCTTCGAGGGCGTCGCCTCCGTCGATAACCGCCTCGTGCTCGCCGGAGCCATCCCGGCCGCGCTGCTCGCCCTCGCCGCCGATGGCCTGCTCGGCCTGCTCGAACGATGGATGACCGTGCGGAGGCCGCAATGACGCCACCCCGCAGGCTTTCCGCAGCGCTGTCAGCCGCGCTTTCTCTTCTGCTTCTCTGCGTCCCGCTCCTCGGCTGCTCGCCGCCCCGCTCCAGCCACATCGTCATCGGCGCCAAGGACTTCACCGAGCAGACCCTCCTCGGCGAGTTGCTCGCGCAGGAGATCGAGGCCAAAACCCACCTCAAAGTCGATCGTCACTTCTATCTCGCCGGCAGCTACATCTGCCAGCAGGCCCTGCTCGCCGGGCGCATCGACGCCTACGTGGAATA
Source organism: Acidobacterium capsulatum ATCC 51196 (assembly GCF_000022565.1). Lineage (NCBI taxonomy): Bacteria > Pseudomonadati > Acidobacteriota > Terriglobia > Terriglobales > Acidobacteriaceae > Acidobacterium > Acidobacterium capsulatum. The sequence continues at coordinate 715,168 of NC_012483.1, read as the reverse complement.
CACCGGAACCGCGCTCACGGCCATCCTCAAGCAGCCCATCGACCGCAATCCGCAACAGGTTTTCGACACAGTGCAGCGGCTCTACCAGCAGCGCTATCACGTCACGGTTTTTCCGTCGCTCGGCTTTCAGAACACCTTTGCCATGGTCGTCCGTCCCTCCACCGCCCGGCGCCTGCGCGTCACCACGCTCTCGCAGCTTGTGCCCGATGCATCGCATCTGCGCCTCGGCGTCGGCTACGAGTTCCAGACGCGCCCTGACGGTTTGCGCGGGCTCGAAAAGGCCTACGGCATGCACTTCGCGGGCACCCCGCGCGTCATGGATCTCGGCCTGCTCTACCGCGCGCTCGAGAGCCATCAGGTCGATATCATCGCGGCCAATTCCACTGACGGACCCATCGCCGCCGCGCATCTGGTCATCCTAAAAGATGACCGGCATTTCTTCCCGCCCTACCAGGCGGTGCCGCTGGTCAGCGATGCCGCGCTGCGCCGCTGGCCGCAGATTCGCCCGGTCCTCGCATCTCTCGCCGGCAAAATCACCGCCGCCGGGATGCGTCAGATGAACGAAGAAGTCGACGGCGAGCATCGCGATCCCGCCGCCGTCATTCGCGAGTTTCGCAAGGAGCATGGACTATGATTCATCCCCAGCCATCCGCAGCCGCCACCGCCGTAACCCACACGCCCGCCCAGCCCGAGCCGTGGCTGCGCGGCACCCTCACCGAGGTGCCGCCCGTCGCTCGCGCCGTACTGCACGCCCTCCAACTCGCCCAGGAGGACATCGCCCACTGGTGCGGCTCGCTCACCACAGAGGAACTGCACGCCACGCCCTTCGGACTCACCCCCGTCGCCTTCCACATCCGGCACATTGGCCGCAGCCTTGACCGCCTGCTCACCTACGCCGAGGGCCACCAGCTCTCCGTGCCGCAAAAGGCCGCACTCAACGTCGAATTGGAGCCGGGAGCCGACGCCAGCCTCATCTTTCAGGAATTCTCCATGGCCTGCGAAGAGGCCATCCTGCGCATTCATGCCCTCGCCACCACTGACCCGGGGCAGGAGCGCGGCGTGGGCCGCAAGGCGCTGCCCACCACCGTCGGCGGCCTTCTGGTGCATTGCGCCGATCACACGCAGCGCCACACCGGCCAGGCCGTCACCACCGCCAAGCTGCTGCTTGCCTTGCGAGAGGCCAAATCCTCACACTCCTGAATCCTCGAGGGCCGCGCAATGAGAAAATAAACTGCGATGCAAATCACGGTGAAGCGGCTGCGGCTCTGGATTCTCTCAGCGGCGGGGCTGCTGGTAGTTGTGCTGGCCGGCTTCTTTCTTTACTCCATCCTGCGGTTCCGCCGCGAGGTCAAGGATCTGCCGCGCGAACTCGGCGCCAACATTCAGCAGACGGCCAACGGCTTCACCTACTCGCAGTCCAGCGGCGGCCACACGCTCTTCACCATTCAGGCATCGAAGCTCAAGCAGTTTCGCAACGGGCAGGCGCTGCTGCACAAGGTCAAGATCATCCTTTACGGCCCGCCCGGCACGCACCGGCAAGACACGATTCACGGCACTGATTTTCGCTACAACCCTAAAACCGGCGTTGCCCAGTCCGAGGGCGACGTCGAAATCGACGTCGAGAGTCCTGCCGGGGAGGGGCAGTCCAGCGCGGCCAACACCATTCACGTGAAAACCAGCGGCCTCACCTTTGACTCAAAATCCGGAGAAGCCAGCACTAGCCGCTACACCGAATTTGCCTCCCCCAAAGGTTCCGGCCACGCGGTCGGCGCGTCTTACAACTCCAAGACCGGCATGCTGGTGCTCAACAGCAGCGTCGTCTTGCAGACCGTGACGCAAAAGGGCGCGCCCGTGCAGGTGCAGGCCGCGCACCTGAGCTTCCTGCGCGACCAGGAGCAGGCCGTGCTCCTTGAGCCCGTGTTGCACAGCCCGCAACAGACGGCATCCGCGCAGACCGCCACCCTCTACTTCCGCAAAGACGGCACCGCCGATCACCTCACCGCGCAGGGCCAGGTTCACATCACCACGCCCAAAGGAGCCGTCGTCGACGCTCGCAATGCTGAGGCCATGCTCGACGCAAAGAGCCAGCCGCAGATTGTCCACCTGACCGGCGGCGTGCGTTTTGATAATCAAACCCCGCAGCAAAGCCTGCACGGCACCGCCGGCAATGCGCAACTCACCTTCGCATCCTTCGGCGACAATCGTCTGCTCCAGCATGTGCGCCTCCAGCAGGCCGTCAACATCACCGCACTCCGCATCGGCCTGCCGCACGGCGGCACCGCCACGCGCCACTTGCAGGGCCAGATCGCCAACATCGCCTTTATGCCCGCGCCCGGCAACCGCAAGAGCATCGCCAAAACGGTCCAGATTGACCAGGGAGCGCGCATCGCCCTGCGCACGCTCTCCCCTCATCAGCCGCCGCAGCACACCGTCATTCAGGGCGATCATCTCGTCGCACAGTTGATCCACGGTAACGCGCTTCGCGTGCTCGATGGCACAGGACACACCCAGGTCGCAAGCCTCGCCAAAGACGGCGCGCTCAACACGACGGCCAGCGACACCCTGCACGTCACCTTCGCCGCCACTCCGCCGCCACGCCGCGGCAAGACGGCAAAATCGCAGCAGGGAACCGAAATCGCCACCTCGCAGATGGATCAGGCCATCGCCTCCGGTCATGTCGTGATGCATCAGCAGCCGGAGTTCTCCGCGAAGCCGGGCAAGCACGCCCAGCCCGTCACCGCGTGGGCGCAAACAGCTACGTATCTGGCCAATAACCAGACCGTGCAACTGCGCGGCAGCCCGCGCCTGCAGCAGGGCTCCAGCTTTGAGCTGGCCGCCGATGCCATCGATTATCAGCGCGCCACGGGCCACGCCACCGCCGACGGCCATGTGAAGGCCACCTACCGCCGCCAGCCCGGCAGCAAGCAGCCCGCGGCTACCTTCGGCAACACGCAGGAGCCGTCGCACGTCATCGCCGCGCGCGCCGAGCTCTTCCAGTCAAAGAGCCAGGCTTTCTTTTACGGCACAGCCTCGCAGCCCGCGCGCCTGTGGCAGGGCGGCGACTCCGTATGGGCTCCGGTGATCGAGCTGGACCAAAAGACGCAGCAGCTCCTCGCGCACGGCAGCGGCAACGCGCCCGTTGTAAAAACTTATTTCACCGCTGCGCTCGGCTCCCGCAGCCAGCCCGGAGTCGTGCAGGCCCGCAGCCGCACGCTCGCTTACTCTGAGAAGTCGCGCATCGCCGACTTCGCGGGAGAAGTCGAAGCCATCGACGCGATGGGCACCCTGCACGCGTCCTCCGTGCGCATGCAACTCGCCCCGCCCTCATCTTCCGCAGGCAAATCCGCTGCCACCCAGTTGCAGCGTATGGTGGCCAGTGGCGGAGTTACACTCACGCAACCGGGCCGCGAAGCCGTGGGCAGCAGGCTCGTCTACACCGGCAGCGATGAGCGCTTCGTGCTCACCGGCACACCGCATGCCTTGCCTTACTTGACTGATCGCGCACACGGACGCACCACAGGCCGTGCGTTGATTTTCAATAACCAGAGTGATAGCGTCGAGATCATTGGAGGCAAGGGAAGCACGGTCGCACCAGCGCGGGTTCCCAGATAGATGAAGAAGCTTTCCACCGATGAAATCACGAAGTCGTACAAGGGCCGCCAGGTCGTTCGCGGCGTCAGCGTGGAAGTCCTCCAGGGCGAAGTCGTAGGCCTGCTTGGCCCCAATGGCGCTGGCAAAACCACCAGCTTCTACATGACCGTGGGGCTTATCCAGCCCGATTCCGGCCGCATCTTTGTCGATGACCAGGAGATCACGCGCGTGCCCATGTATCTGCGCGCGCGCCAATACGGCATCAGTTATCTTCCGCAGGAGCCTTCGGTCTTTCGCAAGCTCACCGTCGAAGAAAATATTCTCGCCGTTCTTGAGGTGCAGCCCATTCCGCAGGAGGCGCGCCGCGCCCGTACCGAAAAGCTCATCGACCAGCTCAACATCGGCCATATTCGCAAGACGCGCGGTTACGCATTGTCGGGCGGTGAGCGGCGCCGCGTCGAGATCGCGCGCAGCCTCTGCATTCAGCCCTCGTTTATTCTGCTCGACGAGCCGTTCTCAGGCATTGATCCCATTGCCGTGCTCGATCTGCAAAAAATCATCTTCGAGTTAAAGGCCAGCGGCATCGGCGTGCTCATCACTGACCACAATGTGCGCGAAACGCTTTCGGTCACCGACCGCGCCTATATCATTAACGAAGGCAAAATATTCCGGCACGGCACGCCGGAAGAACTCGGCAGCGATCCCGAGGTGCGCCGGGTCTATCTGGGAGAAGGTTTTTCTCTCAACTAAGGTACTGTTGACGATACGTCTTTTGCGGAATTCCGGGCTTCCGCAATTCCTGTTCCCATGTACACTCAGAGGCAGTTCCGGACTGCCGGGACAAACTTGAAGTTATGGCACTTCTACAACCCAAGCTCAATCTGAAAGTCGCCCAGCGCCAGATACTCACGCCCGGGCTGATGCAGATGGTCAGCGTCCTCGCGCTGAATAAGCTTGAGTTGAAAGAGATGATCCAGGCCGAGATCGCCGAAAATCCCGTTCTCGAAGAGATGGAAGAGAGCGTACCGCTGCTCGACGACGTCGCGCGGCGCGAAGAGGACCACGACCGCGGCCTCGAAATCAAAGCCTCGTCAGAGGAATCCGAAAAAAAGGATCCCTTCGACGAAATCGACTTCGGTTCCTACTTTCAGGACTATCTTGATCCCGGCTTCCGCACGCCCAACAGCTTCGAGCTGACTGAGAAGCCCTCCATCGAAAATTTCCTCTCCGCGCCCAGCACCCTCAGCGACCATCTGTTGTGGCAGCTCGGAGCGCTCACGCTCACCCCCGCCATCCGCGATGCGGCTGAATATCTCATCGGCAATCTGAATGAAGACGGCTATCTGCCTGCCGACGAAGAAGATCTGCTCGAAGGCTACCTGCGCGAGCAGCTTGCGCCTGAGGGCGCCGAGTCCGTCAACGGGCATGCTCCTTCGGCCTTGACTGCCTTGCCGCCCGCTATGGCCGAGCGCGCGCGTGCCCATCTGGCATCCGCTCTTGAAGTCGTGCGCCAGCTTGACCCCATCGGCATCGCCACGCGCGATCTGCGCGAGTGCCTGATGGTACAGGTTGCGGCGCAGCGCCGCGAGTTCGACCTGATCTATCAGCGCACCGCCGTCGTTTCTGCTTTCGATGAACAGGCCGAAGACTCCGCTCCCGCCGAGTCCACTGCGCAGCCGGAGTCTTCCGCGCCCGGCGATCCCGAGCGTCTGCAGCGCATCTCGGTCTTTGAGACTGCCGCGGCTATTCTTGATCGTCATATGCTGCTTTTGCAGAAGCGTGACCCGCGAGAGCTGTCCAAAGCCGTCGCGCGTTCGGTCGAGGAAACCCAGCGCGCCATCGACTTCATTCGCACCCTTGATCCGCGCCCCGGCCAGCGCTACAACCGCAGCGAGGCGCGGCTCATCGAGCCCGACGTCGCCTTTGTCAAGCGCGATGACGAATACGTCGTCGTCATGAACGATGAAGATCTGCCCTCACTGCGTCTCAATCATGGCTATCGCCGCCTGCTTAACAAAGACGGCGCGGAAAAAGACGTGAAGGATTATGTCAAGGAGCGCTATCGCTCGGCCCTGCAGTTGATGCGTAACATTGAGCAGCGCAAAAATACCATCCTCAAAACCTGCGAATCCATCATCCGCCGGCAAACGGATTTCCTCGAAAACGGCATCGAAGCTATGAAGCCGATGATGATCAAGGAAGTCGCGGAAGAAATTGGCGTGCATCCCTCCACCGTAAGCCGCGCGGTGTCGAACAAATACGTGCATACGCCGCAGGGCGTCTATGAGCTGCGCTTCTTTTTCTCCGAAGGCGTCAACGGGCCTGAAGGCTCCGGCACGCCGCTCATGCTGCTCAAGCGCAAAGTCAAAAAGCTCATTGAAGACGAAGACCCCAGCAAGCCGCTCACCGACGATCAGATTGCCCAGATGCTGCAGTCGCAGGGTATCGAGGTCACGCGGCGCACCGTGGCCAAGTATCGCGAAGACATGAAGATTCCCAGCACGCACCAGAGGCGCGTGCGCATCTGAGCTGGTAAAGAGTGTTGTTACCCCAAAAGGCGGAGGTTCCCCAAATGCAGATCGAGTACACAGGCCGCCACGTTCACGTCAACAATGCCTGCCGCGCGCTGTGTGAGGAAGGCCTGGAACGCGTGAGCAAACTCCTTGGACGCATCGTCAGCGCTCATGTCGTCCTCAGCAATGAAAAGCACCGCTGCATGGCCGAAATCACCATCGAGATTCGCGCCAACAAGCTGGTCAGCACTGCCGAATCCACATCCATGGAAACCGCCGTGCGCATGGCGCTCGAAAAAGCAGAAACCCAGGCCAAGCGCTTCAAGCAAAAAATGGTCACCAAAAAGCGGCTGCCCAATGAAGAAAAAGTCATCGTCGAGCCGGAGTTGACGCGCACCCGCCGCGCCACCGCCGTCAAGCGCAGCGCTGACCGCAAAGCTGCGGAAGCGCCCGTCGGCGCTACCGTCAACGGCACCGCCACCGCGAAAAAATCCGCGCCCGGCAAGCCTGTCGTTCCCGTCATGGTGCACAGCTTTCCTGCAAAAACTCCGGTGATTGAGCCGCACGTCGTGCGCTCGCTCGACTCCGTCGCCATGCGCCCCATGACGCTCGAAGAAGCCGTCAAAGAGGCCGAGTTCCGCGACCGCGAAGTCTTCGTCTTCCGCAACAACAAGGGCATCGTCTGTGTGCTGCACCGCAAGCGCGACGGCAAAATGGAGCTGATCGAAGCCCCCTGATCATTTCCTGATCTGCTGTTCCTCGCACATCGTAATCACGCGAGCCGCGCCTCCGGTCCTCTCCTGGCGCGGCTCGCGTCCTTTCGTCTCTTCTATGGGCTGTGTTCTTTCGCCACGGCAATGCTACGATGGGCCCATGCCAGCCCCTGAGCCGACTCGACGCGCCAAAAAAGACGCCAGTGCCAGCCCATCGCCAGCCCATCCGGCAAGCCGTGAGCTGGTGATTCTCACCGGACTTTCCGGTGCGGGCAAAGGCTCGGCGCTCAAGGCGTTTGAAGATCTCGGCTTCTATGCCGTCGATAATCTGCCCATCGAATTAGTTCCGCGCTTCGCCGAACTGGTCGCCCAGTCCGTTGAAATCACGCGCGCCACGCTGGTCGTCGATGTGCGCGAGGGGCAGAGCCTCGCCAAATTCCCACAAATCCTGCAGGAAGTCCGACAGACCCTCCAGACCACCGTCGTCTTCCTTGAGGCATCGCAGGCCGTGCTGCTGCGCCGCTTTTCTGAGACGCGCCGCCCGCACCCGCTTGGCCGTGAGGAGCAGGTGGTGCACGCCATCGCCGACGAAAAGCAGCGCCTCGAGCCGCTGCGCAACGTCGCCGATATGATCGTCGATACCTCGCGCTTCAACGTGCATGAGCTGCGCGCCTACATTCAGAGCAAGTTCACCCGTGAGGGCAACGCCAAGTCCATGCTCATCACCTGCATGAGCTTCGGCTACAAAAACGGGGTGCCGCTCGACGCCGATCTCGTCTTTGACGTCCGCTTTCTGCCCAACCCTCACTTCATTCCGCAGTTCCGCCCGCTCACCGGCAAAGACGCCAAGGTGGTCCGTTACATTCGCAAGTTTGAGCAGACCCGCACATTTCTCGATAAAGTCACCGAGCTGCTCCTCTTTCTCTTGCCCCATTACGTCCACGAGGGCAAAAGTTATCTCACGGTGGCCTTTGGCTGCACCGGCGGCCAGCACCGCTCCGTCATGATTGCCGAAGAGATCGCAAAGCGTCTCGGCAAAAAGTCCTACCGCGTCAAGGCCGAGCATCGCGATATGCCTCGCTGATTCCACCGGGAGCGCATAAAATAAGCTGATGAATTGCATGAGGGCCGGCGCATGAAGCGGTTGTTCCGGCTCCTATCCTATGCTCGGCATTATTTGGTCTACGCATTTGCCGCGGTGGTTCTGGCCGCGGGCGTAGGACTCTTCGACGCATTCCGCGTCCTGCTCGTCGGGCCTATTTTTGACGATGTGCTGCACCCCGGCGGCAACTCAGGCAACCGGCAGATTTCGCTCATCTCGCAGGCTGGCAGCCACTTCCATATCCATCTCACGCTGCAGCAGTTTGTGCCCTCGGGCCTGCACAATGACTGGAACATGGTCGCCTACGCGCTCGTGCTCTCCACGCTGCTCAAGGGCATCTGCGACTACGGCGGCACCTACCTCGCCAGTTATGCCGGCTACGGAACCATCACCGACCTGCGCGATGACCTCTACGAAGCCATTCTGCGCCGCTCGGTCTCGTTCTTTCAAAAGCACGCCACCGGCACGCTGCTCTCCGCGCTCATCAATGACATTGAGCGCGTGCAGTACGCCATGGCGACCATCCTGTCAGACTTTCTGCAGCAGTTCTTCACGCTCATCTTCATGCTTTACGTCGTGATTGCGCTCGGCGGCAAGCTCGCGTGGATTCTCCTCATCTTCGTCCCGGTCGTCTTTGCCTCCATGCGCCGCATTGGCCGTGGCGTGCGCAAAACCACGCGCAAAGGCCAGGACAAGCTCGCTGAAATTCAGAACATCCTTCACGAAACCATCACCGGCAACCGCATCGTGAAGGCCTTCAACATGGAGTTCTGGGAGCTGATCCGCTTCCGCAAAGCCGCGCGCCGTCTGCTGCGCGCCAACATGCGCACCGTGAGCGCGCAGGCCCTCAGCTCCCCGCTCATGGACGTCATCGGAGCCATTGCCATCGCGCTCCTGCTGCGCGTCGGCCACAGCAGCATCAACCATCACTCCATGCAGCCCGGCCAGTTCCTGGCCTTCATCGTCGCGCTCTTCAAGCTTTACGATCCCATTCGCCGCTTCGCTGTTTACTACAACAGCTTCCAGCAGGCGCTCGGCTCCTCGCAGGCCATCTTTGACTTCATCGATGATGAAGATCGCGTCGTCGAGAAGCCGCACGCCCACAAGCTCAAGCCCTTCAAAGAGGGCATCGTGCTCGATCACGTCAGCTTCCGCTATCAGGATGAAGAGGGCGTCAAGGAAGTCCTGCACGAAATCGACCTCACCATCCGCCGCGGCGAAGTGCTCGCCCTTGTCGGCCCCAGCGGAGCCGGCAAAACCACGCTCGTCAATCTGATTCCGCGCTTCTTTGACGTCACCTCCGGCCGCATTCTCATCGACGGCCACGACCTGCGCGACGTCACGCTCTCTTCGCTGCGCGAGCAGATCGGCAAGGTCACGCAGGAGACGATTCTCTTCAACGACACCGTGCGCAACAACATCGCCTATGGCCAGCCCGATGTGCCGCTCGCACGCGTCGTCGAGGCCGCCCGCGCCGCGCTCGCGCATGAGTTCATCGAGGCAATGCCTGAGGGCTACGACACCATCATTGGCGAGAAAGGCTTCCGTCTCTCCGGTGGACAGCGCCAGCGGCTCGCCATTGCCCGCGCCATTCTCAAGAACGCGCCCATCCTCATTCTGGATGAGGCTACCTCCGCGCTCGACGCCGAGAGTGAATCTCTGGTGCAGGCCGCGCTGGCCAATCTCATGACGGACCGCACCAGCATCGTCATCGCGCACCGGCTTTCCACCGTGCGCCGCGCCGACCGCATCGCTGTGCTGGAGCAGGGCCGCATCACCGCCATCGGCTCTCATGAGGAGCTGCTGCTCAGCTCACCCACTTACCAGAAGCTGCACAGGCTGCAATTTATGGATATCGACCACAAAAACGACTTCGATTTCGTCGCGCGTGAGGCTGCCGAATGAGTACTGTTTATTCCATGACGGGTTTTGCCCGCGTTGAAGGCAAAGTTTCCGAGGGTCTCGCCTTCACCCTGGCGCTCAAGAGCGTCAACCATCGCTTTCTCGATCTCAATCTGCGGCTGCCCGGCGGCAGCGATGCGCTGGAGATGAAGCTGCGCCCGCTGCTCAAGGAGAAGCTTCGCCGCGGCCACATCGAGCTCACGCTGAGCCTTGCGCGCACCGCTTCGGGCCGCGTCAGCGTGGATGCCGAGATGATCCGCGCATACGCTGAAGCCTTCCGCAATGCCGCGGCCGATCTTGATCTAGCCACGCAGCCCGACCTCAACACCATCCTCCGCCTGCCCGGCGTCATCAGCCAGGATGCTCGCGCCAACGAGGATTCCGTCGAAGCTCTCGAAGCCGCCGTGCTGGCGCAAATCGATGCGCTGATTGAAGCCCTCAACACCATGCGCCAGCGCGAGGGCGATGCACTGCGAGCCGATCTTCGCGGTTGCCTTGATCGCCTGGCGGAATTGGTCGAGCAGGTCGCCGGCATGCGCGAGGGCGTGCAGCAGGCCTATTTTGAGCGTATTCAGCAGCGCATGAGCAAAATGCTCGACGGCAATGTGGATGAGTCGCGCCTGCTGCAGGAGGCCGCGTTGCTCGCCGAGCGCAGCAGCATTGATGAGGAGCTGGTTCGCCTCCGCGCGCACATCCAGCACTTTCATGAGCTGCTCGATGCCGGCGGCGAAGTCGGCAAAAAACTCGACTTCCTTCTGCAGGAATTCAATCGCGAGGCCAACACGCTGCTCTCCAAAACCAGCGGTGTCGCCGGCAACGGAACCCGCATCACCGAACTCGGCCTCGCCATCAAATCCGAGATCGAAAAAGCCCGCGAACAGGTACAAAATCTGGAGTAGGGAAGCCCAGGGAATCCCCAGGAAATCGAGGCGCGTTTGGCAGGCATTTTATTCATCATTTCGGCTCCGTCCGGCTCCGGCAAATCCACGCTGGTCAATGAGCTGCGCAGCAACGTCAAAGACCTCCAGTTCTCCGTCTCCTACACCACGCGCCAGCCGCGCGGCTCTGAGCAGGAGGGGCTGGCCTACCACTTCGTCAGCCGCGAGCAGTTCGAGGCCATGATCGCCGCCGATGATCTGCTGGAGTACGCTGAGGTCTTCGGCAACTACTACGGCACCGGCCGCGGCCCGCTGAAAGAAGCCTTCGCGCAGGGCAAAGACATGCTGCTGGACATCGACGTCCAGGGCGCCGCGCAGGTGCGCCACAAGATGCCCGAGGCCGTCTCCATTTTCGTCATGCCCCCCACCCCTGAAATTCTCGAGCGCCGCCTGCGCAATCGCAGCCGCGCCGAGGGCAAGGTGGACGAAGAGGTCATCGCCCGCCGTCTCGCCAAGGCCAAGCACGAGATTGAGAACTATCACAGCTACAAATACGTTTTGGTCAATGACGAGCTCAACCGCGCCGTCGAAGATCTCACCGCCATCGTGAAAGCCGAGCGCTACCATCGCGAGGGCCGCGCCGAGCCCGGCAAGGCCAGTGACGGAGTCCAGCGTGTCCTGCATCTCGCCGAGGCCTGCCGCCAGCAAAACGCCGCCCCGCGCTTGCAGCCGGCCCTCAAGGCCTTTGATGTCCCCCTCCATCCCGCTCCCGAGGCCGCCGCGTCAGGAATCAGTTGACGTAAGCCGCGGAATCCACCAATATAGGGCGCAAATCCCTTTCGCGGCTTTTCCGGTCGCGAAAGTCCGAGGAGCGTGTGGATGCCCATCGAACACCAATTCGACAGCCACTTCCGGTACGTCCTGGTCGCGGCGCGGCGAGCCCGCCAGTTGCAGCAGGGCTCTCAGCCCCTGATGCCGGGCCGCAGTGCCAAGCCCCACAAACAGGCGCAGGAGGAAATCAACGCCGGCCTCGTCGGCTACATCCGCAATGAGACGCCCCGCCGGGTGGAGCTGGAAGAAACCGTCGTGCCCCGCTTCGCATCCTGACAACCCTGGCGTCACATAAGCTGGTTGCAGATCATCCTTTGCGTGAAGGGGACGGGCTTCAGCCCGTCCTTTTCCGTGCGCCTCAAGGATCCGGCTTTAGCCGCTGAGGCACATGCTCTGGTTTGCGGGCGTTTCTCGGCGGCCCGGCTGCGGGCGGCGTAAAATAGCATTCATGAAAGTCACGGTAGGCGTCAGCGGAGGCATCGCCGCATACAAAAGCGCCGAGCTGGTCCGCGCGCTTCAAAAGCAAGCCTGCGATGTGCATGTCGCCATGACGGCCGCCGCCCAGCGCTTTGTGCAGCCGCTCACCTTTGCCGCGCTCACCGGCCACAAGGTGCTCACCAGCCTCTGGACCGAGCCCGAAGCCGGCGCCAACAGCCAGCTCCTCTCACCCATCGAGCACATTGACGCCGCCATCTCGACCGATGCACTGGTCGTCGCTCCGGCCACGGCAGACATCCTGGCCAGGTTCGCGCATGGGTTGGCCGACGACTTCCTCACCACCACTTATCTGGCCACCACCGCGCCGGTCACCGTCGCCCCCGCCATGAACGGCAACATGTGGCGTCATCCCGCCACGCAGGCCAACCTCGCCACGCTGCGCGCTCGCGGAGTCACCATCGTCGAGCCCCAAAGCGGCTACCTCGCCTGCGGCATGACCGGCGACGGCCGCATGGCCGCGATTGATTCCATCGTCGAGGCCGTCCTCGCGCCGCTGCGCTTCCGCAATGACATGTCCGGGGAAACCGTGCTCATCACCGCCGGAGGCACCCGCGAAGCTCTCGATCCCGTCCGCTTCCTCGGCAATCGCTCCAGCGGAAAAATGGGCTACGCCCTCGCCGAAGCCGCACAGCGGCGCGGTGCCCGTGTCATCCTCATCAGCGCGCCCACCGCGTTGCAGCCTCCCTCCGGTTGTGAAATAGTGCCCGTCACCACCACCGGAGAAATGCGCGCCGCCGTGCTCGCCCGTCTGCCTGAGGCCTCGCTCATCATCAAGGCCGCCGCCGTCGCCGACTACCGCCCGCGCATCCGCGAAGAGCAGAAGATGAAGCGCACCGGCCCCCTCACCATCGATTTTGAGCCCACTGAGGACATTCTCGCCGAGGTCGCCGCCCGCAAAACTCCCGGCGTCCTCGTCATCGGCTTCGCCGCCGAGACTGAAAACGCCATCGCCCACGGCCGCGACAAGCTGCTGCGCAAGGGGGCCGACGCCATCGTGCTCAATGACGTCTCGCGCGAGGGCATCGGCTTTGATTCTGACCGCAACGCCGCCACCTTCCTCACGCGCAACACCGCCATTGACATGCCTGAGATGACCAAGCGCGAGCTGGCGCACCGCATTCTCGATGAAGTGCTCGTGCTGCGCCGCCCGCGTCTGGTGCTGGCGGAGGCTGGCGTGGAATCGGCCGCCCAATGAGTACCCGCCTGCCCGCCGGGCTTGCCGCATCGCTCCAGGCGCGCCTGCGCTACTACCGCGACCTCGGAGTCTATGATGTCTACCGCCGCGGCGAGCCGCTGGCTCCCGCCGAGTTAGCCGCGCTGCTGCCTTCCGTGGCCGCGCCCAGCCCGCAACCAGATCCGGAGTCAACCCCGCAGCCGGCCGTCAGCGCATCGCCATCTGTAACCGTTACCCGTACTGAAAGGGAAGAGCCCGCATTGCCGCCCACCGTGCCGCACTTCATGCCATCTGACTCGCCGATCGTGCCCGCCGCCCAGCGCCCCGAGGCGCTGCGTGTGCTGCGCGAAGAAATCGGCGATTGCACCCGCTGCCAGCTTGCCTTTGAGGGCCGCCACAAAATCGTCTTTGGCGATGGTGACCCCAGCGCTCGCCTCATGTTTGTCGGCGAGGGCCCCGGTGCCGATGAAGACGCGCAGGGCCTGCCTTTTGTGGGCCGCGCCGGCCAGTTGCTCAACAACATGATCGGCGCCATGGGGCTGGAGCGCAGCCAGGTCTACATCGCCAACATCGTCAAGTGCCGCCCGCCGCAAAACCGCGTCCCCGAGCCGGACGAAGCCAACACCTGCACCCAATTCCTCTTCCGCCAGATGCAGATCGTACGCCCCGAAATGATCGTGGCTCTCGGCTCCACCGCCGCCACCTATCTGCTCGGCGCCAAAAGCCCGCTCAAGGCATTGCGCGGCCGCATCCACCAGGCCCACGGCAGCAAGCTCATCGTCACCTATCACCCTGCCTATCTGCTGCGCGACCCCAATCAGAAGAAAGAGGCGTGGGCCGACCTGCAGATTGCCATGCGCGAGCTCGGCCTCAAGCCGCAAAAGCCCGCGTCAAAACCAGCCCCCGCATCCGGGCAGGATTAAGGCGCGCGCATGCCCGCCTTCTGCGACGTCGCGCTGCCCGTTCCGCTCGATCGCGCCTTCACTTACTCCACCGGCCTCTTCGCGCCCGAGGTGGGCGCGCGTGTGCTCGTCCCGTTCCGCAATGAAAAACTCTCAGGCATCGTGCTGCGCCTGCATGATGACCCTCCGCCCGTTGAGGCCAAGCCGCTGCTCGCCGTCATGGATGAGCAAAGCATCCTCTCGCCGCAACTGCTCGACCTCGCCCGCTGGATCGCCCAATACTACGTCGCGCCCATCGGTGAGGTGCTGCGCGCCATGCTGCCGCTCATCGCCGAGGTGCGCCGCCACGTGCTCTACCGCATCACAGACACCGGCAGGGAAGCGCTCTTCGCCGGCGCGCAGCAAGGCTCCTCGCGCCGCTCGCGCCTTCCCGCCGCCGAGCAGGACCGCGAATACGCCGTCCTCAACTATCTCGAATCCGGCGATCCCGCGCGCGTCTCCGCCATCCGCTCCAAAACCGGAGCCTCCATTGATCTGCTGCGCGGCATGCTGCGCAAAAAGTGGCTCGCTCGCGAAACCGCCGCCGAGACCCGCACCGCGCAGCGCACCATGCGTGTCGCGCGCCTCGCGCAGTCGCTCGATGGCGAGGCCCGCCTGCCGCGCCTCAATGAAAATCAGCAGACCATCCTCGCCGCCCTCGCGGGCATCGACGGCGGCGTGCCCGTCGCGCAACTGCGCGAGCTGGATGTGCCCGATTCCACGCTCGGCACACTCGTGCGCCGCGGCCTCGTCGCCATCGAAGAGCGCCCGGTCGACTTCCTCATGTCCGGCCTCTCCATACGTCACCATGGAGAGCACAAATTAATCGAGGCGCAGCAGCAAGCCCTCGCACAGATCACCGGTTCTGTTGAAGAAGGTGGATTCCGCCCTTATCTCCTGCACGGCGTCACCGGCTCCGGAAAAACCGCCGTCTATCTCGCCGCCATGCGCCACGCGCTCGAGCGCGGCAAGTCCTCCATCCTGCTCGTGCCTGAGATCGGCCTCACTCCGCAAATGGCCGCGCAGCTCCATCGTGCCTTCGGCTCTGAGGTGGCGCTGCTGCACTCGGCGCTGCTGCCTGAGGAGCGCGCCGAGCAATGGCATCGCATCCGCCGCCGCGAGGCCCGCGTCGTCGTCGGCACCCGCTCGGCTATCTTTGCACCCGTCGAAGACCTCGGCCTCATCCTCGTCGATGAAGAGCACGATGGCAGCTACAAACAGGAGTCAGTCCCGCGCTACCACGCCCGCGACGTCGCCGTCATGCGCGCCAAGCTCGCCGGAGCCACCGTCGTGCTGGGCTCGGCCACACCCTCGCTTGAGAGCTGGAACAACGCCATCGAAGGCAAATACACGCGCATTGAAATGCACGAGCGCATCCACCAGCGCCCCATGCCTGAGGTGGAACTGGTCGACATGCGCCGCGAATTCCAGGAGACCGGCGCGGAGCATCTCTTCTCGCGCACCCTCATCGACCAGACGCAGGCCACGCTCGATCGTGGCGAGCAGGCCATCGTGCTGCTCAACCGCCGCGGCTACTCCTTCGTCGTGCTCTGCCGCGCCTGCGGAGAAAAGCTGCAGTGTGAAAACTGCTCCATCTCGCTCACTTATCACAAGGCTGTCACGGATGCCGAGGCGCACGCCCCCGTCGGCCAGCGCCTGGAATGTCACTATTGCGGTTACAAACGCACCATTCCCCAGCGTTGCCCCAAGTGCGACAGTGAGCATCTCTACTTTCTCGGTGCCGGTTCCCAGCAGGGCGAAGAGCGCCTGCAGGAAATTTTCCCCGGTGCGCGCATCGGCCGCATGGACCGTGACACCGTGCGCGGGCGCGGTGACCTCGAACGTCTGCTCGCCAAGCTCCACTCCGGCGAAATCAACCTGCTCGTCGGCACCCAGATGATCGCCAAGGGTCATGACATTCATGGCGTCACCCTGGTCGGCGTTGTTGGAGCCGATCACGCCCTTGGCCTGCCCGACTTTCGCGCCGCCGAGCGCACCTTCCAGTTGCTCACCCAGGTCGCCGGCCGCGCCGGCCGCGGCGAACTGCCCGGCAAGGTCATCGTGCAGACCTACTACCCTGAGCACTACGCCGTCGAGTGCGCGCGCCAGCACGACTTCCACTCATTCGCCGAGCGCGAGCTCAAATACCGCCGCTGGATGCGCTATCCACCCTACGCCGCCATCACCAACGTGCTGCTGCAAAGTGAAGACTTCGGCCAGCTCGCCCACTGGGCGGCGGCTCTCGGCCGCTGGCTCTCGGCGGCGGAGTTCCCCGACGTTCGCGTCCTCGGCCCGGCTACCGCGCCTATCGCGCGCATCAAGCGCATGCACCGCATGCATCTTCTCTTGAAGTCGCAATCGCGCCAGTCGCTGCAGCGCGTGCTCCGCCTGCTGCGCCACCACGCCGAAGAGGTCGGCATTCCCCCGCGCAACCTCATCATCGACGTCGATGCCGTGCACTTGATGTAATGGAGCAGCACGCCGGGCAAGAGCGCGGGCTTCAGCCCCTCAGAATAAAATCCACCATCCCCGCTCGCCACTTCGCCCACGACGCGTCATTCTGAGGCCAACGGCCGAAGAATCCCGGCGATTTCCCGGTAGCAGATGCTGTGCGAAGTTTCTCCCACCATCCCCGCCTGTTCTCATCAGTACCAAAGTGGAGGGACCTGCATTTCCTCACGCCTCCCCGAAGGGTACGGGCTTCAGCACTGTTGCCGTTTGCTGCGCGTGCGGCATCCATGCCACCCGATACCGCAACGCTGGAGAGAGCAATTGCATTTATTGCGGTGACTTTTCATTCGGAACTATCTTCACCGTGGCAACAAAGCGATGACAGTCACTGTTGACGGCTTGGTAGGTCAACGTGACATCCGGCTTCTTCAAATAAATTACAGTTGCATCCACCATACTTGGAATCACCGTAAGATCCGGCCCCAATTGAACGGCGCTGTAGTGTATGTCGCTTTCGCTATTGACATAAGGGTGCGTAGTAGAAACAAGGCCTATGCTATGGGGAATGCCAAAGAGAAGGCGCGTCTGCGTGATCTTGCCATGAGGATAATGAACGTGGACGCGAAGCAGCCGTCCCGTTTGTGCTGAAACCCAGAATGTTGCCGTCTTGTTCGGGTCATCCAGATTGCCATGACAGGCCGGCAGTGAGAGTGTGTCCGGGTTCACTCTTACATCTAACTCTGTAACCCTGGCCCCGTTCATCACGATTTCACGAGCAGTGTCGATCTGGCACGCGGCATGTTCGGGGGCGAACACTCCGCTCCAGGTCGTGCCAAAGCCATTGGTAATCGAGAACGCTGGAGAGCGCCCTTTCCCATGGCGTACCGGCTTTCCGTCAAAGGTCAAAAGCTTGCGCTGTTCAGGGAAATCCTCGCCTGTCTTGGCGGGATGAGTCACGGTGAGCAGATATTCAAAGTGTTGCCGGACTCTCACCTTCCCGCGCACTGCGCGTGTGGAAGTCACCCGCTCATGACAAGTGATATCCGGTAAGGCGCTGGTCATTTTATTTACAGAGGTGCGCAGTTGCTGCATCACCCGCGCGGCGTTCATCTCCTGGGCATCAGCTTGCACTCCTGCCTGAAGGGTGAAAAGTGTGAGCAAAACCAAGGCGCGCAGCATGAGGGTTACAGCTTAATCTATGTCTAACTCGATGCCAAGTTTATAAATCACAAGTTATCCCGGCAAATAAAAAAGCCCGCTGGAGAGATCGCTCCTCCAGCGGGCCATTTCCGTGAGCACGGCGCGGTTACGACACGTGCTCCAGAATCTCCTGCCGCTCTGCCTCTGCCTCACCGTTCGCCGGTAGCGCCACGGCCAGCACATCTTCAATGCGGCTTGCGTAGTGAATCTCCACACCGTCAATCTGCTCCGGCGTCAGATCCTCCTCGACATTCAGCTTGTTCTCCGCCGGCAAAATCACGTGCTTCACGCCCGCTCGCTTCGCCGCCAGAAACTTCTCCTTGATGCCGCCTACCGGCAGCACATTGCCGCTCAGTGTGATCTCGCCGGTCATGGCCGTCAGAGGCCGCACCGCCCGATTGGTCAGCAGGGAAGCCAGCGCCGTCGCCATCGTCACACCCGCCGAGGGGCCATCCTTCGGAATCGCGCCCGCCGGCACGTGAATGTGGAGGTCGACGTCCTTCGTAAAGTCCTCCTCCAGCCCAAGCCCCGCTGCATTGGACCGCACCCACGTCAGCGCCGCCTGCATCGACTCCTGCATCACCTGCCCGATCTGCCCGGTCATCGTGAAGCCGCCCTTGCCCTTCATGCGGTTGGCTTCAATGAACAGCACATCGCCGCCCGCCGGCGTCCACGCCAGTCCCACGGCCACACCTGGCCGCTTCGTGCGCTCGGCAATTTCCGTATCCACGCGCACCTTGATGCCGCCCAGAAACTCGTGAATCACCTCCGGCGTTACCACCAGCTTGTCCGTCTTGCCCTCGGCAATGCGCCGTGCCTGCTTGCGGCACACCGTGCCAATCAACTGCTCCAGCTTGCGCACGCCCGCTTCCCGCGTGTAGTGGCGCACAATGTAGCCCACTGACTCCTCGGGGAAGTCGATGTTCTCCATCTCGATGCCGTTTTCTTTCACCTGCCGAGGAATCAGATAGCGGAACGCAATGTGCCGTTTCTCTTCTTCCGTGTAGCCCTGCAGCTCAATGATCTCCATGCGGTCGCGCAGCGGCTCCGGAATCGGATCGAGCATGTTCGCCGTGCAGATGAACAGCACCTTCGACAAGTCAAACGGCTGGTCCAGATAGTTATCCCGGAAGGTATGGTTCTGCTCCGGGTCCAGCACCTCCAGCAGCGCCGACGAAGGATCGCCGCGGAAGTCGCGCCCCAGCTTGTCGATCTCATCCAGCATCAGCACCGGGTCATTCGTGCCCGCCCGGCGAATATTCTGGATCACCTGGCCCGGCAGCGCGCCGATGTACGTCCGGCGGTGCCCGCGCAGCTCGGCCTCGTCATGCATGCCGCCCAGCGAAATGCGCTGGAACTTGCGGTCGAGTGCTCGCGCGATGCTGCGGCCCAGTGAGGTCTTGCCTACGCCCGGAGGCCCCACAAAGCAGAGAATCGGCCCCTTCATGTCTGCCTTCAGGCGACGCACCGAGAGGTAATCCAGAATGCGGTCCTTCACGCGCTTCAGGTCGTAGTGGTCCTCGTCCAGAATCTCCTTCGCCTTCGGAATATCCACCGAATGCCCCGACGACTTCGCCCACGGCAGCACCGCCAGCCATTCAATGTAGTTCCGCGTCAGCGAATAATCCGCCGCCATCGGCGACATCCGCGAGAGCCGGTTCAGCTCCTTCAGCGTCTCCTTCTTGGTCTCCTCGGGCATGCCGGCCGCCTCGATCTTCTCGCGCAGCTCTTCAATGTCTTTCTGCCCTTCATCGGCCTCGCCCAGTTCCTTCTGGATCGCCTTCAACTGCTCGCGCAGATAATAGTCGCGCTGCGACTGCTGCACCTGGTCCTGCACCTCAGACTGAATCTTGTTGCGAAGCTGCTGCACCTCCAGTTCCTTGGCCAGGTGCTTGTTCACTCGCTCCAGCCGCGCCTGCGCGTCCGGAGTCTCCAACAGTTCCTGCTTGTCGATCGTCGTCAAAAACGGCAGGGAAGACGCAATAAAGTCCACCAGCCGGCCCGGCTCTTCAATATTCATTGCGATGGTCTGCAACTCATCCGAGAGCGTCGGCGAGGCGGTCACAATCTGCTGAAACTGTGAAATCACATTCCGCTGCAGAGCTTCGCGCTCCGGTCCTGCGGCAGGCTCAATCTCCTGCACCTGCTCCACTGAGGCCATCATGAACGGCTCCATCTGGGTAAACTCTCCCAGGTGCACACGCTCCGTGCCCTCCGTGAACACAAACAGGCTCTGATTCGGCATCTTGACAACCTTGTGGACCGTCGCCAGCGTGCCATAGTTATACAAATCCGCCGGCTGCGGAGCGTCCATGTGGGCGTCGCGCTGCGCCACCACCACAATGGTCTTCTCATCGCCGAGCGATTGAATCAGTTGAATCGAGCTCTCCCGGCCCACCGTCAACGGCAGCACCGCATGGGGAAACAGAACCGTATCCCGCACCGGAAGAACCGGCAAAACACGGCCCGGCTGCCGGGGTTCCCGGGAGTTCGGGTCACTGGGGTGAATCACACTGAGAAAGTCGCTTGACATGAGTGTCCCTCTATCAACTTTTGTTCAATTAGATATATCAGGTCTGAAAAGGATGCATCCCCACCCACAACTTTCCTCATCCTCCGCATTCCTGCCTCAAGCGGCTCGCCCGCTAAGGCTTCCTTTTTATCTCTCATGGGGGTCTGTCGCCACCCCTCCTCTATCCATACGCATGGGATGCGCAGGCAGTTGCCTTCCACACCTACATCGGCGGAGACGAGGGGTTCATGATGCGGAGGTAACTAGGCGGAAGGCAGGGAAGTCGCAGAAGGGAATCGGCCTAACTCTTTTACTGTCGGGCAGATAGCCGTCAATCTTGAAAGTACTGCGTCAGCCATCGCCGGATTCCCGAACTGGTAGTCGGTGTAGAACACGTAATGCCACGGCTGCCCCAGCACCGGGCGGCTTTCCAGACGCGTCAGGTTGGCGCCCAGCTCCGCCAGCACCTCCAGCGCACCCACCAGGGCTCCGGGGCGGTTCGGCAGCGTAAACGCCAGGCTGCCCTTGTCGGCGTCAGCCAGCCGGGGACTACCCTCCGGCTTCACCACCAGAAATCGCGTATAGTTCTGCGCGTTGTCTTCAATGTTTCGCGCCAGAATCTCCGCGCCATACTCGCTCGCGGCCCGTGCCGGGGCAATCGCGGCGGCGGAGCGCTCTCCGCCCGCCATCACCAGCTTCACGCTGCCCGCCGTGTCATACGAGGGCGTCGCCCGCACCGCCGGATGCGCGGCAAAAAACTGCCGGCACTGCGCCAGCGCTACCGGATGCGAAAGCACCTGCTCAATCTCTTCGAGCTTCGTTCCCGGCAGGGCGATCAGGTTGTGCTCAATGCGCAGCAGCATCTCGCGCTCAATCGTTACCGGATGCTCCAGCAGCAGGTCATAGTGCTCGAGCACCGATCCGGCCAGGCTGTTCTCAATCGGCAGCACGGCCGCGTCCGCCGCTCCTGAGACCACCGCCTGAAACGCCGCCGGCGACACCGCGCAGGGCAATATCTGCGCATCGGCATACAGCCGCATCGCAGCCTCATGGCTGAAGGAACCGGACTCCCCCTGAATCGCAATCACTGGCATCGTTTTTTCCTGATTTATGAAGCATACGGCAACCGAAAATTCGCCGCATGCAACTGAAATGTGCAGAGCTGTATTTCTCAGGGAAAGGATGCAAACATGCTCTGGACGATCTTCGTCATTCTGGTTGTGCTGTGGCTCATCGGTCTGGTGAGCTTCCATGCCATCGGATGGTACATTCACCTGCTGCTGGTGGCGGCCCTCGTGGTGCTGCTCATCCAGCTTATCTCCGGCAGACGCCCCGTCGTTTAGCCATCCACTCTTCAGAATCGGTATAGGGTCCGCGCCGCGGGCGGACCCTGCAGCCCTTGTCTACACGTGCCGCAGCAGCAGGTCGGCCGCTACAAACACAAAGAACACCACCGCAATCACGCCATTCATCGTGAAGAACGCAGCATTCAGCCGCCGCAGGTCGCGCGGCGACACAATCATGTGCTCATACAGCAGCAGCGAGGCCACGACAGCAATGCCCACCCAGGCAAACACTCCGAGGTGGAAGAGTTGCACCAGCCACGCCAGCAGCCCCAGCATTACCAGGTGCATGGTGCGCGCCAGCGCAAAGGCCGCCGGAACCCCGAATGTCGCCGGCACGCTGTGCAGTCCGTGCTTGCGGTCGTGCTCCGCGTCCTGGCAGGCGTAGAGCAGGTCAAAGCCCGCCACCCAGAACAGCACCGCCAGCGTCAGCACCAGAATGCGCACATCGAGCGAGCCGCGAATCGCAATCCACGCCGCCGCCGGAGCCATCCCCAGCGAAAGCCCCAGAAACAGGTGCGACCACCGCGTGAAGCGCTTCGTATAGGAGTAGAGAAACAGCACCGCCAGCGCAAAAGGAGCCAGCTCCAGCGTCAGCCGGTTGAGTTGCCATGCGCAAAACAGAAACAGCCCCGCCATCACCAGCGTGAAGCCGCCCGCAAAGCGCCGCGTCAGCAGCCCGGCCGGAATCGCACGCATGGCCGTGCGCGGATTCTGCGCGTCCAGATCGGCATCAGCCCAGCGGTTAAAGGCCATGGCTGCCGAACGCGCTGTGATCATGCAGGCAATAATCCAAAGCAGCGGAGCCACGCGCGGCACGCCATGGGCCGCCAGCATCGCGCCAACCAGTGCAAAGGGGAGCGCGAAAATCGAGTGCTCCCACTTGATCATTTCGAGCGTGGTCCCCACGCTGCGGAAGAAGCTCATAGCATCTAGTGTAACGGGAAAAAGGGCGGCAAAGCCCACGCTCTGCCGCCCTGTCAGTCTCCTGCCGAACACCCGGTTTAGCGTTCCTGTCCGGCCACCTGTAGATCGTTCGTCACACTAAAGACACCCGAGACGCTGTTCGCGCGAATGCCGGCCACCTGTTTGTCCGAGGTGGAGTCCACCACGCCCTTGAGCGTGACGTGGCCGTTCTGCACGACGATTCGGATCGGCTTGATCGGATTCAGCGCGTATCGGTTCAACTGCGGAAAACCGTAGATCGCCCGGTACTCCGCCCGGCGAATGCGGTCATCCAGTGGCGAGGTCGGGTCCACCTGAATGTGGTTGATCACTTCTTTGACCCCCGCCGTGTTGGCTGCCAGGTTGTAGGCTGTGCTGGCATCCACCGGGCCATACGCAGAGCCACCCAGCACCACCACACCGTTATGAACGCCCACGCTGATCGCATTGAACGCCGTAGTCCCATAGCCCACACGCGAATTCTCAATTTCGCGTCCCAGCTTCACTGCCAGTTGCTCGTCGGATACATTCGTTCCGGCGACTTCAATGTTGTTTTGCACAGCCGCCGAGCCGTCCGCCTTCTTGACGCGCTTCTCCGCCTGCACCTTCTCCGCGTAATACTTCACCGTGCCGCTCAGCACCACCGTGCCGTTCTGAGCCGACACCTGTACATCTTTGAAGGCAGACTTATGCAGCGCACTTTTTGCCTGCGCCTGCAGTTGTGCATCGTTTGATTGTGCCTGCAATCCAGCCGGAACCAACAGCAGCGAAGCCAGAGTGAGCGAAGAGATTACCGTTCTGAATTTCATAAAGCCCTCCCACACTACCATTTACATAGATGCAACCCGCACCTCAGGAGTGTCGCCTGTCAGACCATGCCTTGGCAATGGCTTGCTTGCGCGGCGTCAAAAGCTGCCGGTCTGCAAGGCTCTCTATTTGTATTGCTTGCGCAGCGTAAAGATCAGGCTGAAGACGCCCGACTCATCGCGCACCGCCAGAATTGACAGGTTCGGCGTAATGTTCCACTGCCCCTGAATCAGTTGCTCCGCCGTCGAGTTCACATTCGTCGCATACGTCAGCGTCACATTCTTTGAGATTTGCTGCTCCACCGTCAGGCGTGCCGTGGCATTGCCCGTCGTGCTCACATAGGTCGGATCAATCTTCACGCTGCCGCCGCCAAACAGCTTCTGAATGCGGCTGCTCACCGTCGCGTTGATGGCGCCGCCCAGCAGGGCATCCGCCGTCGAGTTCACCCCGGCCTGCGCCTGTTGCTGCGAATAAATTTGCTGCTCCTCCTGCGTGCGCCCCAGCGCCAGCAGTGAGAAGATGTCCTGCTCTGAGAGCGGCGGCGACGAGCGAAACACCGGCGTCAGATGATTCGGCGTTCCATGCAATCCCACCGTGATGCTGTAGTTCTCCACCTGGGCCGTCGCGTCCATGTCGATGGTCGGTTCAATTCGAATCGGATTCGTGAAATAGATCACGCCGCGCTGCAACTGATACGTGGTCCCGGCAAACGTCGCCTGTCCTTCGGTCACCGTCACCTGTCCCAGCACTGAGGGCTCGGCCACCGTGCCGCGCACACGCAGATTCACCGTGCCCGCCAGCTTCGCATACGAGTTCTGGAAGTCCATCGACGGTGCGGACGTAATATGAATGTCCATCCGGATGCGGTTCGAGAATGAGTTCGGATTCGGGGGCAGGGAAACGCTGTTCGAGCTTCCGGCCAGTCCCGCCAGGTCGATGCTGGGGCTCACCACAAAGCGCGTCAGTTGCGCATTGCCGCTCAGCAGCATGCTTTGCGTCGTGCCCTGCAGCCGCAGCTTCGCGTCCACCATCGACGTAATTCCTTCGGGATAACGGATGCGCACATCTTTCGCCGTCGCCGTCACATCGGCATACAGCCCTGAGGCATACGTCGCGGAACCCGTCAGTTGAATCAGCCCGCCGCCGCTGTAAGCCGTCACGTCTTTCAAATCGACGCGGCCCTCGTTAAACACCAGCGTGCCATTCATCCGGCTCAGCCCGTTGATGTAGTTCTCCAGCGACAGATTCACATTGCTGATCTTCGCTTCGCCGTTCAGATTCGGATGCTTCGTGGTCCCGCTCGCATCCACCTGAAAGCTCACATTGCCTGACGAGGTCAGGTCGTCGCTGAAGGCCTCGGCCACCTTCATGTCAATGTCGCCCTGCGTGCGCAGATGAATCGGATGCCGCCGGTCAAATAGGCCGACCGACCCCTGCGCCTGCAGCTTCACATTCGGCCCTTCCACCTTCAGCGGATCAAGAGTCAGCACGCCGCTCTCGAGCTTTGCATGAATGGGCGCGGCCGTCTTCACATCGGCTTTTTCAACGGTCAACGCCACCGGCTGAATGGTGATCTCGCCGTTCATCTTCTTCGCATCGCGCAGCGGCCCGCTCATGGTGGCCGACGCATCGAGCGGCGTCCGAGTCGCAATGCCGCTCACGTGAAAGGTCTGCGCCAGCGGATTCAAATCCAGCTTGCTCACCGTCAGCTTCGCCTGCGTCTGGTTTTCTCCCTGCAATTGCGTCTGCGCCGTCAACTCCAGCACGGACTGGTTCAGATGCGCCGTCGCGTCCAGCAGCAATTGTCCGCCTTCGGTGTGGGCCTTTGCGTCTACAAAGCCGGTGGCGTCCTGTGCCAGGTTCAGGTGCGTCAGGTGCAGATTGGCATTCAGCACCGGATGCTGCATCGTTCCGCTGCCCTGCGCCTGAAAGCTGAGAATGCCGCCCAGCGGATAGCGCGGCGTCTGCAGTTTGCGAATATGCGAGAGATTAAAGTTCTCGCCCTGTGCCGTGAACTCAAACTGCTTGCTCGTGATGTTATAGCTGCCCGAGCCATGGATGATGCCGCCATCCTGCAAAAACACCAGATGCTGCGCCTGCACCGATTGCCCCACAAAGAGCAGGTCGCTACGCAGGCTGTGATACGGTTCACCCTCGATCTCTCCGCCTTGCACCTGCAGCGTTCCATGTCCGCTCCAGTCGGCCAGCGAACCACCCAGATGCACCTGCGCCTGCACCGTACCGGTTGCCGGCAGCGTCACGCCGGCCATCGGCAGCAACTTCTGCAACGTGGCATGCTCCAGCGTTGCCTGCGCCTGAATGGCCGACGCACGGTCAAACGTGTACGTGCCGCCGCGTCCTTTACTGGCCTGCAGCTTGCCAGACAGGTGTACCACCGCCTGGCCGCTCGTCACCGTTGCCTGCTGCAGCGTCAGCCGCTGCGGAGTGTACTCCGCGTCCGCTTTCACGGTGTCGATCATGATCGTCGCGGGCGCGGCCGTGTTGCCTGCGCTCGTATTCGGGGCCGCGCTCTGCTCGCTCACAGGCTTCAGTTGCGTCTTCTGCTCGGCCGGGTGGCTCAGCACCAGTTCGACGTGGTTCGCTTCCACGTGCCCGCGCACATCCGGCGCGCTCGCCGTCCCCGTCACCGTGCCATGAAACGACGCGCTGCCGTGAATGTCCACCGGAACCAGCGCCGCCGGCCGGTTGCGGCCAGAGGAGACATCAAACGCCGCCAGCACCTTGTCAAACTCCGCCAGATTGCTGGTCGTCACGCTCGCCGTCAGCAGCGATCCGTGCATCCCGGGATTGATCCCGAGCGATCCCGAAGCATGCGCCTGCGAGGCCGGAGTTTTCAGCGTCAGGTTCTTCAGATCGGCCGTGCCCGCCGCCAGCGAATACGTGCCCACCACCGCACCCGAGACCGGAATATCGCCTTTGATCCCATTCGGCACCGGATTCAGTTGCAGGTCCGTGGTCGCCTCCAGCCTTCGCGCCGAACCGCTCCAGTGCGCATCCGCACTGCCCGTGAAGGCCGTGTTGAAGCCGAGGTCCTGATAGCGCGCCGGTGCAAAGGCGCCCAGCAGGCCGCTCAACGGAAGCCGCGTGACCTGCAGGTTGACCTTGCCTTCTTCGGGTGGCTCGGGCGCGGCGCCGCTCGGCGTGTGCCGCATCCAGTCGCGAATCCGCAGGTCGCCTTCAAAGTGCCCGCCGCTCGCAAGGCGCGCATGAAATCCGGTCGCCGCAATTTCATCCTGCGTCACCAGCAGTTGCGTCTCCGCGCTCAGTCCTTCGGTATGCACGTTTGTGTTGTGATAGTTAAAGTCCAGAAGCTGCAAATGCCCCAACAGCGCAAAGTTCTGCGCGTCGCCATTGCCTTGCGCCTTCAGGCGCAGCACGCCCTTCCGAATGCCTCGCGTGCCGGTCAGCGGTTCCAGCACCCGCAGATCAATCTGCCCATCGGCCGTCACCGCCAGATGCGGGTGCGCATAATTCGTAACCGTGCCGGTGATCTGCAGGTGAGAGTCGCCGCTTGTAAAGACCAGATTCTTGATCTGAATATGCTTCCGCCATGCATTCACTTCGAGCATCAGCTTTGAATGCACAGGGTTCGCCGTGCCCCGCTGCAGCACAATGTCGCTGGCCTTGATCTTGCCGGCATAGTCATGCCGCCTCCGGTCAAACAACACATCCGCGCCTACATGCCGCGCGTCCAGGCTGAAGGGAATCTTCTTCTCATTGATCAGCAGCAGGCCATCGTTCAATTGCGTCTGGTCAATCGCCAGGCTGAAGACCTCATCCACAGCCGAAGTCTTGCTCTTCTGCTTCACCTTGGGCGATGGCGCATTCGTGCTTCCATCCGGATACACAATCAG